>JBNGDF010000066.1:0-2768 GCA_049975265.1 Fidelibacterota bacterium | reverse complement strand
CGTTTCGGACAGCCTGCGCACCATGGCGCTGGAACTATTGATGGGCGAGGATTTGCGCAACCGGCGGTTTGACGAGGCGCTGGCAAAAGCCGAAACGGTGCTCAGAGAAAATCCCGGCAGCGAAGCCGAATACAAGGCGCTGTTCAGTCTTTTCAATCTCTATGCCGCTGACCTGGAAGATAAGGAAAGCGCCCTGGCGATATTAGATGTAATGAAATCCAAATATCCGGATTACGGACTGACCCAGATGGCACAATTCGAAATGGGTGAGGAGGTGGACTGGGAACTGGCAAAACCGATTGTCTTTGGCGAAGAACCCGAACCGGAAATTGCAGCGATTCTGCCGGGTAAATTTCAACTGAAGCCGAACTATCCCAACCCGTTCAACCCGACGACAAATATCAGTTTTGCTCTGCCGGAAGCATGCGATGTCCGGATCGCTATTTACGACCTGACCGGACGTGAAATCTGGCGCAGTGCCAAAACCGGTTATGCCGCCGGTAACCATACGCTTAGCTGGAACGGCGTCAATCAATCCGGGGCCAACGTCGTCAGCGGGATTTATCTGGTGCGCATGGTCACGCCAAAGTACTCGGCGACTCAGAGAATCCTCCTGATGAAGTGAGTTTTATTGAACCGGGAAATTAAGATGTGTCCCGATTTTTATCTGATCTGACCGGTTGATTGGACAGTGAACAGGATTATCAAAATTACCGGAAATAAGTTTGCCGGTTATGGCTTGGGATTGACCGTATGGTTGATGCCGCTGGTCATCTACAACCGGATGATGTGGGATTTTTATTTCCCCAAAGAACTGTTCTTTCAAGCCGCCGTATCTGTAGTTGTTGTAATCCTGTTATTTGGAAAAAAAACGATTAGTTGTCTGAACTGGTTGGACGCCGTTGTTATAACCATCCTGTTACTTCCGGGATTACTTGCGAGTATATTTTTGCATAACCCATACGAAAACCTCAGACATCCGTTTTATACCGTTCTATTCTATCTCCTGATAAAATGTCTTTCCTTTGATAGTCAAAAGGAATATTTCCGGTATTTCTTAAACATCGCTGTGGGTCTGTTTTCGGTCGCTGGTCTGATTGCGCTTTATGGAATCCTGCAATATTGCGGGCTGGATTTTCTTCATCCGCATAGCCTGGTGACATTCGGACCAAAGGTCGTCGGTACTCTGGGACATGCCAACATTTTGGCTGGTTATTTAGCCATGTTGTTTCCATTTTGTCTGGTCATTTTAAAAATAGTCAAGGAAGTTAAATGGAAAATTCTCACCGGTGTCGGATTGATAATTATCGCCGGCGCCCTCATGCTGACTGAAAGCCGCGGCGCCTGGCTGGCATTATTGGGAAGCCTTATAATTATCAATTTTAAATTAATTAAAACAATATGGCAGAAGTTTTTTAAAAACCGTTTGATTTCCCTGATTGCTTTCCTGGGTGTTATGGCGATCGGACTGGGGCTGTTTTACGGGCTTATCAATCTTAATCGGGAGTCAGCGATCGGTCGGTTATTCGTCTGGCGGATTGCCTGGAATATGTTCATCGCTCATCCGGTCTTCGGGATCGGGTTTCAGCGATTCCCGGTTGAGTATCTGAACTATCAGGCGGATTTTTTTGATAATATAAAAAACGCCGCCTTTTTCAGTCATGCCGCCAATATGAAACAGGCGGATAATGAATATCTCCTGGTATTAGCGGAAAACGGTTTGACCGGAGCGCTCCTTGGCATTGTTTTTCTCATAATCCTGTGGCGCTATTGGTTGCACCTAAAAAATAACGCCGGAACCGGTTCAATCGCAAAACCGCTGATCCAAGCAATGGGCGTTTCATTGTCTGTCGTCTGCCTGCATTCCATCGTTGATAATCCTTTGCGCAATGTGGCTGTTCAGACCATTTTCCTTTTCCTGATTGGGCTGCTTTCAATTGGAGTAAAAATAACCGGTAGTGCGAAAATGAAGTCCGTTATGCTCCACAATTCAATTTTGTTGCGGTTAGTTGTGGTCGTATTCCTAGGTTACACGATTTTCAATATTGCTATAAAAGGAAATGCTTACATCAAATGGCGCCAGGGGCACGCTTTTTTCAAAGCCGGGTACACCGGGCAGGGCATCGAAAAATACCTTGAGGCACTGCGCTACCTGCCCGATAATGGCGAACTGCTATTTCATCTCGGTTCCGCTTATGCTTACACCAATCAATCCATAAAAGCCCTGCCGTTATTGCAGAAATCCAAATTGACCTTTAACGATAAAAACATTTATATCAACGAAGGACTGAGTTATTATCATCTAAGGGATTTTAAAAATGCCGAAAAAAGTTTGTCAACGGCTTTGCGCATGTACCCGGAACTGTTGCTGCCGCGGCTCTGGCTGGCGGAGATTTATCTGGAAACAGACCGAAGAGAAGAAGCTCTGAAAAAGCTCCGGGAAATCGATGATATACATCCCAAGTATCTATCCACAGACGCAAGAATCATTAAAAGCGATGCCCGGACTTTGCATGAAAATATTCTAAAAGATTCTTCAGAAGAGTAGTACAATATAGTTGATTTGTGCAAAATAATTCACTTTCGTGAAAGCTGTAATTATTGCGGCGGTAAATTGTCTTTAACTCAAAAAAGTAAAAATTTACACACATTCTTTCTCCGTGATCTCTGTGGTTCACTAACAAACAACCGTCGGGTTCATAGCGGAACCGTAACCGTCAAAAAAACCGGAATCAGCGATTTGGATACTTCATTTGACGATTCCGCCG
>JBNGDF010000065.1:0-3089 GCA_049975265.1 Fidelibacterota bacterium | reverse complement strand
TCTAACAGGGAATTATAATTGTCGTTGTCAAGGAATTATAAATGTCGTCAATCATCTTCCTTTTATTTCTTATTGGAAGTTACTGCTTAAAGTCAGTAATTTTAATCTCCAAGTGTTCATCCTGTTAAGCCGGGCGACGGACAGGGTTCTCATTTTGGTTCCTGCTTTATTTCACACTCTACTTTCATGTTTCTATCCGACCGATTACACCCGCAGGATTGATTGATATAATTCACGGAAAAACCCATAATCACCGGAGAACCGAAGAGCTGAATATTTCTGTAGATAAGTAGTATCCGGGGCAGTGGACGTATCTGTGCGAATTCCTTCGCCTTAACGAGAAATTCATTTCAAAGATCATTGAAGCGCCTCAGCCGGGTAGGCATATGCCTGCTTCACAATTGCCCCACGTCAAAGATGCAGTTTGGTAAAATGTACCCCCCCACACACACATTAATTACAAGAAAAATCTTTTTTGGCAACCATAAAGTTACGTAGTGAATATCGCCTGCCGGAGTGGCTGGGGATTTGAGGTTTTCACAAAGAGGAAAAAACTGTTTCCTGAAAACGGGATTTTATGCCTATATTACCACTACGTATGGATCAGCAAACACGCGACCTGTTTGAAGTTACCCTGTCCGAGACCCAGAGCCGGATGCTGGCTTCCACGCCCGACGGGATTTCTATCGAACTGGTGGAGCACCTGGGTGAGTCGGAATACGGCACCATCGTGAGAATCTCCGAAACCCTGGTAAACCACTTCGGGCACAACGCCCGCTTCAATCGCAATTCCATCAAAAAATATTTTAATTATCCGAAAACCCTGCCCTTTGTTATCCGCTATAAAAAGGAGATCGAAGGGTTTATCGTGGGTGCACCCATCGAAAATTTCGCTAAGGAACCCTGGGCTCAGTTTGATGAGAACCTGGGCAAAGGAAACACCATCTACACCTACGCCTACGTGGTAAAAAAAGATCGCCGCAATCTCGGCATCGCCAAGATGCTGAAGCGGGTTTACCAGAACACTCTCCGGCGTAAAGGCTATCTTTACATGACCGGACATGTCATGGAGGGCGTCAGTCTGAATTTTACGAAAAAGAGCCACGTCGTCCGGAAATTCGACAACTGGAACAATACTGGCTACACATTCGAATATTACCGCTGCCCACTCTAAAAAATTCCAAAAACCAAATTTCAAACAACAAAAACAAACCTATAATAAAAATTTGCGCTCTTTGCGATTTCTTTGCGTTCTTTGCGGTTAAAAACGTTCAAGTCAGCAATAAAATGCTAACGGTGAACAGTCAGCGTTACACGGCACAAAGATTGCAGTAAATATTTATTAATAATTCTTTCTTCGCGTCTTAGTGTCTTGGTGGTTTTTGATTGGCAAACAGGCTGAAAAAATAGAGCGCTTCGGCGGTGCCGTCCAGGGTCGGTTCGTTGGTGCTGTAGTCGCCCAGATCGTCATGATATACCACAAGGTCAGACTGAAAGCGGGCATACTCATCCGGATCATACAGCGTGATTCCCTTTAAATTCTTGTAAATCGAAGCATACACCGGTCCGTCGTTCAGGCCACCGATTGGCAAACGATTCAGATGTGGGATCATTGGCGTATGCGGATGAAGGGGCGTGACACCATCAGTGGGAATCCCAACAAACTGGCTGACGCCCCAGGGATTATTACCCAGCAACCAGTCGCGGTGTGCCGCCATCAGGGGGCGGTATTGCGGATCGCCGGTCATCTTTTCGTACAATAAACATTGCGTCACAAACGCCGCTGCCAGGTTATTGGAGCACCAGATAAAGGGAATCCCGATATTGAACAAGTTTTCTCCGGCTCTGGCTTTCACCGCCTCGATCTGCGTTTGGTAATAGCCAATCAGTGTATCCCTGAACGCTTCCTCGGCAACCTCAAACAGCGCATAGTGTCCCATATTCATAAAGGGATAACATTCGTAATGGTTGGCGGTATCGCGTCCCATCCAGGACTCGATATTGATTAATCCGGCGAATTTTTTGGCATCCTTCAGATAGCGGGCTTCTCCGGTCGCTTTATATAGCTCCGCCGCACCCCATTCCATGTCATCCGCCCAGCTGTTTTCAAAATAGCGATAGGGCGCCCGGCAGGGAGTACCCTCCTGACAACCCGGCTGGCGGAGACCCATTTCATACACCTCCCGTCCGGCTTGCAGACACCGGCGGGCAAAGCACTCATCGCTGAGATCGTCTTTCCAGACCCGGTAAGCCATCGCCATTGCCGCTGCATAACGTCCCGCCAGATTGGCGATTCCCGTGGAAGTATTCTGGTGTTCAAACAATCCCTGCGGTTTACCATTCGCGTAATACACCACCCGGTAGCTGCCCGGTCCCCAGCCGTAATCGGCAGTATCCAGGTGTGGCAGTTTGAAGCCCACGTGATCACGGTCGTCAGCGACCTGATGAAACAGCTGGTCCGGTTCCGGATGCATTTTCAGCATCCAGTCGAGCCCCCATTTGATCTCATCCAGAACATCGGGAATTCCATTGGAGCCGGGCTGTCCGAGATGGTTGTGGGTATCGTTAAAAACCTCCTTGTTTTCAAGATAGGCAAAGAGCATCCGGCAGACGGTGTTGCCTGAGGTCAGCAGGTAGCGCAGGTGATCGCCGGCGTCGTGCCAGCCACCACTGACGTCGAGATAGGTGCTGTCCGGCATCGGACCGTACATTGTGCGACCGTCTTTTTGGTGACAAACTTCATCGGTAAAGGGATTGTAGCCGCAGCGCTGCTGGCGGATGTAGGCGAGGATATCCTCGGCATAGCCGTTGTAAATACCGGCTGAAATGTCAAACTCCCGGGATTGCGCTTTGGGTCTTTTCAGCCGGAGCCGGTAAGTGCCGGTCTTATTCAGCCCGGAAAATTCAAGCCGGTAGCAATAATCAAAATCACCCCAGCGAAAAGCAGGAGCCGTAATCTCCGACCGGTAAACCACGGAATTGGTCGCTGCCTGAACGATCTCAAAGGGTTTACCCTGCAAATCCTTTTCCGACAAAATCACCGCTGTTTTCGGTTCGTCGGGCAAGAAGCCGAGCTGGTTGAGGCGGAA
>JBNGDF010000064.1:0-3125 GCA_049975265.1 Fidelibacterota bacterium | reverse complement strand
ATTCCCGGCTTTATCCTGGTTTTTCATCCAGTCCTGAAAGCGCTGATCAATGGACTCGCCAAAGGGATTCAGTTGGTCGGTTTTGCCCAAGCCATAGCGCACCAGCGAAATCACATCGGTCAGCAGTTTATGGGGACTGCGCTTACGCACCCGGTCCTTATCCAGTTGTTCAAAGGCGTGCCAGACCCGATCGGTATCCAGATTATAGGGTGGATTCTGCATAGATTCCGCCAGATTCTTAATCATTTCATAGGTCAGATGCCGTTTGCTGTAAGGTTGATTGTAAATGATCTGCAAAGCGCTGATTTCATCTTTATTCTTATTCAGAAACTCCCGGAACTGTTGGGTAATCTCTTTCGCCTTTTCCGTGGAAACATCATCAAAACCGGCATCCAGTACGGTGTCCTGACTGATAATGTCAATGACCTGTTCATGTTTCTTTTTCAGCGTGATCAATAAGTCTCGTAAATCCGGATTATCAAATACTTCACACGCATCCTGACTGAGTTGTTTATATGTTGAATCCAACTGTTCATCCGTCGGTTCAGGAGTGTTGAATGTTTTTTGCGCCTTCGCTTTGATATGGTCCGGATCGACAACATCCAGCAAGCGATTGACGATCTCCGGTAATTCAGCCCCATCCGTTAACTCTCTGACTTTTGCCTGTTGTCTTTTATCCAATTGAATGCCAAGTCTTGATAACCGTCCCGCCAGACTGGTAAGCAAATCCTTATCGTGATTGCCCATCGCAATCCCAAGCAAGAGTTTATCAAAGGCGACGGTCGGTTTGCGTTCCATCGGTCGGGAATCGATCTTGACCGATTCCGTGACACCAACCGCGTCCACCACAATGAAGTGGGTTTTATCATGGACATCAGGCGTGACTGCCCGCAGGTCGTTGGAATCTATGGTCCGGGTTCCGCGCCCGATCATCTGTTCAAAATAGAGCCGGGAGCGTACATCCCGCATGAATAGCAGGCATTCCAGCGGTTTAATATCCGTACCTGTGGAGATCATATCTACGGTAACAGCGATCCGGGGATCATAGGAATTCCGGAAACTGGCAATCAGGTTTTCAGTAGTATCGCCGGTAGTCCGGTAAGTGATCTTCTTGCAGAAGTCATCGCCTTTGCCGAACTCTTCCCGGATGATCCGGACAATATCTTCCGCATGGGAATCATCCTTAGCAAAGACCAGGGTTTTCGGGACTTCCTCCCGGCCCGGGAATATCTCAGTGGGCAGTTTATCTCGGAATGTCCGGACCACTGTACGGATCTGGCTTTCGGAAACAACATTGCGATCCAGTTCTCTGGCGGTATATGTCAAATCCTCATCCAGACGTTCCCAGCGAATCTCCCGGGTGTCTTTATCCCGTTTATCAATGTAGAAACCGGCGTCAACAGTACTGCCTTTTTGGGTGATTTCAGTATTGATCCGATAAACTTCAAAACCCACATTCACCCGGTCTGCAACAGCCCGTTCATGTGTATATTCCATCACCAGGTTCTGATTAAAGAAACCCAGGGTTTGTTTGGATGGCGTCGCTGTCAGGCCAATAATAAAGGCATCGAAATATTCCAGCACCTGCCGCCATTGATTATAAATAGACCGGTGGCATTCATCGGTAATGATGAAATCAAACATCTCAATGGGGATATTGGGATTATAGACTACCTCTTTGGGAGGGGCGGATTCATCAGTAACATCATAGAGTGACTTTTCTTCCAGGTCATCATCAATCGGTTCACCTCGCAGCATACTGTAAAGCCGCTGAATTGTAGTAATGCATACTTTACTGACAGGATCAATGATATTAGTAGAAAGTAACTGAACATTATATAGTTCGGTGAGTAGCCTGCCGTCATCGGGAGTCCGGTAATTGGCGAATTCGCCCCGGGTTTGTCTTCCGAGAGTCTTGCGGTCCACCAGGAACAGAACACGTTTGGCTTTAGCAAACTTGATCAACCGATAGACAAAGGATACCGCTGTGAATGTTTTACCGCTGCCGGTGGCCATTTGAATCAGAGCGCGAGGGCGAGCCTTCTTAAATGATTCATCGAGTTTTGTAATGGCTTCAATCTGGCAATCCCGCAAACCGGCTGTATTGAGTTCCGGTAATTGCCGTAAGCGACCGCGTAGAGTGACACGATCTTTGAGATATTCGAGGAATGTTTCCGGCCGGTGAAAAGAGAAAACCTGCCGTGAACGAGAGTCCGGATCCCTGAGATCTGAGAAGTAAGTTTCAATGCCTGTACTCTCATAATTAAAAGGTAATGGTAAATCCACATGCGGGAGGTTTTCCGGAACACCAGCACCATACTGCAACGTTTGTTCATGAACACCGCTGAGCGTTGTGCCTTCGGCTTTGGCTTCTATAATACCGACAGCTACACGATTCACAAATAACAGATAATCAGCGAACCCGGAGGTGGTATGAAATTCTCTGACGGCAACACCCAAACCAGCACCAAGGTTTAGTTCTTTTAAGTCTTGAATTACCCAACCTGATTGAATTAATAGTTGGTCGATACGTTGACGTGCTAACTCTTCAGACGTCATAGGCAGTACTTGATTTAACTCTTCCCATTCATAACCTTCTGCAATTATTGCATTTTAATAATTCAGTAAATAATAATCAACTGAAAACATGAATACAGAGCCACAGAAGTGTGCCGTCTTAATTCGCCGGACTGTTCGATTTTTATTTTAAAATGTAGCTGGAATAAAGATTCTCTCAGATCGAAAAAGTTGAACCACAGTACCCCGGGAAGGACTCTCCCGCAGGGACCTCCGTTGAGGGAACCTTCAACCATCGGCCAAATTCCCCAATTCCGATTTACATGAATTAGAGGTAACTATTCCCGAAAAATATCCACTAAGTCAACCTGATTAAGTCCCCAAACTTCAATATATATATTTGAAAGCTCTCCATGAGGAAATAATTGATTGTCAATTGAATTAAAAGCATTTTCATGTAAAAAAGAATACTCTTTTCTAAAACCAAATTTAGCTCCGGCAGCTTTCGTACCATATTGAATCGAAATATCATAATAATAAGAGTAATATGATAAATCCTTGATAATAAAATCAAAATCAGTATCGATTGCGCCTTTGAGTTTTATATG
>JBNGDF010000063.1:0-3387 GCA_049975265.1 Fidelibacterota bacterium | reverse complement strand
GTTAGTCGATGTCGTTCCGGATAAAGCAAATCAAGACGCTTTTGAACATTCACCAAGCCGAGTCCGGGCACTAATTGCCGCTGGTTTTCAGAGGATACACTATTCTCAATCTGAAAGGTAAATGAATCAAGGTCAACCTTTACCAGGATTTTAATCCAGCTGTGCTGGTTAGTATTTCGAACACCGTGCTTAAAACTGTTTTCGACAAAGGGCAATAGTAATTGCGGAGCAATCTTTTTGTCTGCGATCTCCCCCTCAATTTCCAGATTCAGTGATAAGTGCTCATCATACCGCAGGCTTTCCAGCGCAATGTAATTCCGCAACGCATCGAGCTCTTTTTCCAGCGATACGACCGGACCATTGCATTCATGCAGCATATAATCCAGTAACTCTGACAATTTCAGGATCACTTCCGGAGTTTGTTCGGATTTCTGTAAAGCCAGGGCATACAGATTATTTAGAGTATCAAATAAAAAATGCGGGTGAATTTGGGATTTCAGGAGTTTCAGTTCGGCTTCAACTTTCTCTTTGGACAGGATAATGTTCCGTTGCTGGGCTGAATACCAGTGTTTCGTTAACTTGATAGCGACGGCGAGCAGGATGACCAGATAAATCCCGATCATCAGAAATCCGATATCAATCCGGATCGGATTCAGTACCGCCGCTGTCTGGATACCAAACGGGCGAACCGGAATCACAAATACAAACATGATAACCAACAATTCCAGCAACATTGAAATCAATGACATATAGATAAAATGGACGGTGAAATCACGGTATTTCCTTTGAAACAGAAAATCCGGCAGGATTTTATAAATTGTATAATATGCCGCGCCCATATAGATCGGTAATGTGCATACTAACAGGATAAACGCCTGTAAATAAGCGCCCCGGCTGCCAAAACCGTATAGAACTGTATAAGCAGTTAAAATGAAAACCCAAAATAGACTATGAAGCGATATTCGGTAGATATTTTTCTGAAGTCTTTGGTCCCAGAGATTTTTCATGTAAAACCTAAAAATCCCATTTAGAAAATTCATCGGTAGATTTACCAATATTTGTCGTAATAATCAGTCTCCAATCGGGTTTGAAACTGTTTTATCATAAAACCGACAAACGGTTTCATCAATTTTGCATTGGGTTATGGATATCATTTGAATATTTCTGAAAACCAGGCGGATGTCTGTCAGAGACATCCTCGATGCGGCGGTGATTTTCTGAACACCTTACGGGAATCTATTTTTCAGGGAGGGATTTCAAAGCTTCAAAGTTGCAGACACAGGATTTTATCGTAGATGATTTGCCATTGCCGGCGATAGTAATAATGCTTTTGTAGTTTCAAGGTATATTGTCTGGCATGATAGACCAAGCGACCGGCAGTATGAATAAACCAGTTTCGAAAGGTATTTGGTTCCTGGCGCCAACTACTGCGGCAGGTCAGATAGCGCATCCAAATGGTCAGGTTATACGCCAGTACGCCTAACTGCCACAACACATCATTACCCCAGAAATGATCCACCACAGTGGTTCCGGCGCCGATTTGATTCTTAACAGCTTCAATCCAGTTTTCACACTCTGCCCGGTCTTTATACAGATGATAAATCTCGAGCGGCGCCTCTTCCAGGTTAGTGACAAAGCAGTGATAGTCATAAATATACTGGGGGAAAAGACACCCTTCTGTAATGACCTCCTTCAGGATGCGAATACCCACGAATTTCCGGGGGGCGGTCCATCTCTGACACTGATGTTCAAATTCACAATATTCTGTATTAGTCAAACACGGAATGGATTGCCAGGTCTGCTTGCTTAATAAGTGGTTCAAATTCCTCAGTTTCACCTTGACTAAATAGGAAGCCTGATATTCTTCTATTGCCGAGAGAAGATCATTTTGAAAAAAACCACTGTCAGCCCGGAACAAATAACTCAAGTTCTTATCCGGCAAGCGCTGATAACACTCCTTGAAAAAATCAGCCGCCCCATTGCCGGTATAAGTGTTGCCGGGGCGATACCATGTGTGCAGACATTCCTTGGTCTTCGTGAAAAAGGCTAAGAGAGGGTGATATGATTTCTGCCCCCGACGCTTAGGATTAAATCCCTTTGCGGCTCCTTCAGGCGATCCATAGACCCCCTTGACCGAGGAATCAAAATCCACAATCTGAGGCCTGGCAGATGAAAAAGAATACCGCCGGTGAACTTTGCGCTGCAAATAAGCGGTTACAGTAGAAAATTGATGGGCACTCTTAAACGTGAATTTCTTGATCCGGCGACCCAATGTGTTTTCATCAATAGGCTTGCCTAATCCTAATAACCGCTGCAGAATTCGGTCTTTACCGAGTTCCTCAAAATGGTTCAGCCGGGTGTATCCGCATAGATAAGCAAATATAATAAGACCAAAGAGTTGAAAGTTATGAAAAGTGATATTGGACCGGATTGGCAGAAACAGATGGCCGGATAAAGCCTTGATGAAATCCAACTTTTTGAATAAAAAGTCAGCGAAAGGAACTAATCCCGCATAATTGGTCAGGTGATGATCTGAAAATTCTGCATGAATTGTATTGATTTTTATAGGTTTTGGGTTGTACTTTTCGTTCACCATTAAGGTGTCTCCTGTTGTTAAATGATTCATGTTTTATAAACCACTGTAATTTAACAAATAGGGACACCTTTAGCTAGCTTTTTCTTCAGTGTAAATGGGATTTTTAGGTAAAATAATATAAAATATTTTACTGAAATTTGGTAATTATCGATGAATACCAATTGATTATCGACGTATGCCACTTAATCGTCGATAAATACTGACTAAAAACTATCAACCAATCATTCCAGTCAATAATCACCGATTCATCGACGAAATACTTGTTTTAATCGATTAATTCTGATTCCAATAATTTGCTGTCGTAGGTTCCCGCCGAAACGTTTATTAACAATAAAAAAAAGGAGATTGAACATGAAATGGATTATTGAAGGCGGTTTCACAGTGATGGTACAACTACTGATTACAGTTGGCGTACTTGCAATCATTATTCGCCAAATAACCCTGTTAGCCACCCCCCGTTTTTTAGAATATCAGATTAATTGTTAGTTGGTTTTGATTGATATAGTATGTCTTTTTGTCTGGAAGAAACATTTGCGCCGTGACTGCAGCCAGGAATATTTTAACAATTGATCCGATTTTATAGTAGATAAATCCCAGCACTTCATGTAGCCGGTACTTTTCGATAGTCTTCACGTTGCTCCTCAGAAGCAATTGATTATGAAGCGATCTGATCTCAGTGTAAATCAGGTACATGGCAATCATGACCAAGGTTAACATCGTTCTCAGGCTTTCAATCTTCCTTAACTGAATATCTTCAAGATGGAATTGATGCTTGATATGGCGATGATATT
>JBNGDF010000062.1:0-3741 GCA_049975265.1 Fidelibacterota bacterium | reverse complement strand
CTGAAGGAATACTGCGAAGTAGTCTATCTGAGAAGGACGGAGAATATTTCAACGACGAGTGTCAAAACTATTATAAAAAACGGTTGACCAATCACACTGAATGAATTATTCACAGTACATATTTTACTGGCCATACCGAATTGCATGGCAATGTGTCAAATTTTACAGAGTTCTGTTTAATAAAGAACAGGAAATCATATTTTACTGCGGTACCACGGTGGATTATGTGGTAGCCAGAAATGTAGTTGGGCTCTTAGGTAATTGCCGGATCATTGCAAAAAACAGGGCACTGAAAGATGATTTAATAAAAAATTACAATGTCGGGCGCTGCGGACTCTATCCGGCTTTTCCCGATGTCCTGATAGCCGCCCGGCATATTGCCCGCAAATTTCCAGAAAAGCGAATATTAAAAATTGGCATGCGCCATGGTGCCTACCATTTCAAGGATTTTGTCTCAGCGAAGCGGTATCACGCCTTTAACTATTTTCTGGTGACTTCACGCCGCGAGGTAGAGTTAGCCAGAGAAAAAGGCATCCATAATACAGTGGCAATTGGTTATCCAAAGCTGGATGATGCATTCAACGGAAAAATTACGGATGACGACTTGAAAAAGTTTCGTGAAAAATTGAAAATTGATCACAACAAGCCAACCGTAATCTTCACGGCGACCTGGGAAAAGTCAGGGATGTCTGCTGTCGATAGGTGGTCATCAGGATTGGCAGATTTAACAGATGAATTTAATATCCTTGTTTCGTTGCATGCCTGGGTGCCCGCCGCTGTCCGAAAGCTCATCCGGAATACACCCGGCGTGTATTATGTTGATTCAAAGGATATTTTGCCCTACTTAATGGTCAGCGATGTCATGGTCAGTGATACCAGCTCCATTATTGCTGAATTTTGTGCACTGGACAAACCGATTATTACCTTCCGGACCGGTCGTGGAAAACGGACCAGTGACGAAATCTTGGAGATGCTGGAAAAAATTTCTTTCAGAGTTACCAGTTTTGGAGAGTTGACAATCGCGCTGCAGAGAGCAATTTCAGAACCTAGGCTACATGCCGATGCCAGACATTATTTTAACCAGATCATGTTCGATGCACTGGATGGTAAAGCCGGTGTGCGAGCTGCTGAGTTTATTAAAACAAAGGTTTACTCGAAACGAGATCATGGGAGAGGTCATGCCATATGAAGTTTGGTATTCTGACAGCTTTTGATAATTATCATAAATATTACCTGCGTGCCTGCGATGAACTGGGTGTTGATTATGACGTAGTTGATATTATTGCGCCGGACTGGCTTCAGCGCGTTCAGGCAAAACCTTATGATGGATTGCTATGCCGCCCACCGTCAAAATTCCAAGAGCGAAAGTCCATGTTTGACGAGCGCCTGTACTTTATCCATCACTTCTTAAGAATACCGCTTTATCCGTCATTTTTTGAACTGTATCTGTATGAAAATAAGCGTATGACCTCATACTGGCTCGACCTCTTCGGTTTTCCAAAGCCGGAAACCTTTATTTTCTATCGGAAAGATGAATTTCTGACATTTATTAAAGAATATAGTGGATTTCCCATCGTCGTAAAAAGTAATGTCGGCTCCACTTCAAAAGGTGTGACGGTTGTGCGCTCTCGTCATAAAGCCAGCCAAATTGCCAATAAAATATTCGGGCTCATGAATCCAAAACTGGCACGCGGCTATACCTCGATTAAAACCGGCAAGATTCTCCCCGTTACTTCTTGGGGTTCCCGGGAAAAACATTTCGTTATTGTTCAGAAATATGAAAAAATTAAATGGGAGTGGAGAGTCAGTAAAATCGGCGAATCCTATTTCAGCCACAAAAAGTTACTACGTGGTGATTTTGCCAGCGGAAGCCGGTTAAAAGAATATGGAAAAGCACCGGATGAACTCTTTTTTCTCGTCAGGGATATTTGTGAAAAGGGACAATTTTACTCAATGGCAGTTGATATTTTTGAAACCGTAGATGGGCGCTTCCTGGTAAATGAGCTGCAGTCATTGTTTGGACAGTATTCGAAAAATATATTATATATTGATGGCATACCGGGTCGGATGGTTCAGAAAGATAACCGGTTTGTATTTGAAGAGGGTGAATTTAATCGACATAAGAGTTACTTACTGCGTGTGCAGCATTTTATGGAAAATCTCAGAAATATGAGGGAAGAATGTCGTGAAAATTGATATATCGGTTGGAGAAGTAGTTGATAAATTGACGATACTTTCCATCAAGCTGGAAAAATTCAAAGATCCGGATAAACGGGAAAATGTCCGTAAGGAGTTTGACAAATTATCGGGGGAGATGGAGAAAAGTGGCATCAGACCGACGTCAGCAGAATTCGAGGCACTGAAGGAGATCAACCTGAAACTATGGGATATCGAGGATGCAATCCGGATTAAAGAGGCGCGGAAGGAGTTCGATGACGAATTCATCCAATTGGCGCGTAGTGTCTATTTCAATAACGATAAAAGGGCGGCGATTAAGAAACAGATCAATCTGAAGTACGGTTCCGAAATTATCGAAGAAAAGGAATATGTCAAATATAACAGATGTGATGACCGCGAATAACCGGCTCCCGGGAATCAACCAAATCCCGGAACAGGAGATTGCCCGGATTCAAAGGATACTCCTGATCCAGTACAAACCCTTTGGCGATGTTCTCCTGAATACGGGATATATACCGACCTTGCGGCGTCACTTTCCCGCCGCAAAAATCGATTTTCTTGTGATGCGTCCCTACAAAACTATTCTGGAAGACAATCCCTGGCTGGACCGCTTGATCATTATGGAAAAAAAGAAAAAACACAGCCTTGCGTACTACGCGGAGCGGTTGCGAATCATGCGACTGGTCAGAAAAGAAAAATATGATGTGATCGCGGATCAATTGCGGGGAACCGGCTCGGCGCAGATTACCCTGTTTAGCGGGGCGAGATATCGGCTTGGATGGATGCAGAAACGCTGGAACTGGGTATATAATTACAGGGTACAGCGCGATAATTTTCGCTATTATTCACGGGCAAAATTCGACCTCTTGAATCCGTTGGGAGTCGCCGAAGAGGAGCACAATATCTACTACCATATCAAACCGGATTCGATGCGCTATATTCAAAGCTGGATTCACAAAAAACGACTTGAGAATGAGAATCTGGTGGTAATCTCGCCCGCCAGCCCGGTATCGGCAAAGCAGTGGTCTCCTGCATGTTTTGCACAATTAGCGGATTTGATTTTATCCAGGACTGATTTCAAGGTGATTTTACTGTGGGGACCGGGTGAGAAGCAACTTTCCCAATTGATTGCTTCGCGGATGAAACACAGACCGGTCATTGCTCCGCCGACGACTTTTAACCAGGCGGGTGCACTGCTGAAAAGAGCGGCGATGTATATCGGCAATGACGGTGGCATCAATCATCTGGCGGTGGCGATGGAAACACCCTCGATCGCGGTCTTCGGACCGATTTCAAATCCTAAAAAATGGGTCGCCTGGCACAAACCGCAGCATTTTTACCTCAGGGACTGGGAGTTTAAAAATCGTAAGGACAATACCTTTAATGTTACCCCAGAGCAGGTTTTTAAAACCTTCAAGGAATACTTTAAGTTATGAGACTATTATTCTATATTGCAAAGCAGTATTCTATTCCGATCATTCTGCCACTGACCCGTTATTGCCGGTCCCAGCAGATCGGGTTTGCCCTTTTTGTTTCTCAAAAGGTACGGGCAGTTCTGCCCGA
>JBNGDF010000061.1:0-3949 GCA_049975265.1 Fidelibacterota bacterium | reverse complement strand
AACCAATTTGGTTTTCTACACCATAGTCCTTTAGTTGCCAGTATGGTGGCGAAGTTACGACCAGATGAACCGACTTGTCGGGAACAAGATTCATCTGCCTGCTATCTCCGTTTACTATTCTATGGGTTGTTTTCAATTATCAGTTTTTCTTTGTTTGGTTATCCATAATATTGCTCAGAAAGAGTTGAATGTCAATCTCTTTGGGGTGTTTTTTTTTACAAGGCATGCAATTAAAAAAGAAATTTTGTAATTTACATCATTAAAGCACAAGAAAGGGAAAGGCAGACAATGGAAAAGAGCATGCAGTGGAAAATGATCTTGTGGGGTATCATCGTCGTCCTGCTGATCATATTTATTATTCAGAACGTGGCGGTTATGGATCTGAAGTTTCTGTTCTGGAAAATGTCCATGTCCCGGTCGTTGATGATGTTTTTTCTCGTGATTATCGGGATCGCCATCGGCTGGTTCTGGAAGGGTGTTTCTGTTCGCCGAAAAAAACGGGATCAGCAGATTCTTGAGGAACTGCCGAAGTCGTAAAATCGCCTGAAAATTGAATGGGTGTCGTCTATTCCACCGACAAGGGACGTCTCTGCCCCGATTGCGGACAGCCTATAGGAGTCTGCCGATGCGGATCGAAAAATCCTGTGTCGCCAGGTGACGGTATCGTTCGGGTGAGCCGTGAAACGAAAGGGCGCAAAGGCAAAGGTGTCACGCTGATTACCGGCTTACCCTTAAATGAGATTGAACTGAAATTTCTGGCGAAAGAGCTCAAGGTGAAATGCGGCTCCGGCGGGACTGTAAAAGACGGCACCATTGAAATCCAGGGTGATCAGCGGGAAAAGCTAGTTCGGATTCTGAAGGATCGCGGCTGGACCGTCAAGCAGGTCGGTGGATAGATTTCCGTATTTTTTAATTTGGATAATTCAGGAGAGTTGTCATGCAGAAAATGATTCCTATTTTACTCTTTTTAGGTGTTGTCTGGACGGGCTGCAATCTGCTGGATGCCGCCGACGAGGCAATTGTGGACGTCTCCGGTAAGGTCAGCGATGAGGGTATCGCTGTTGAGGGGGCGATAGTGCTGTTGGTGGAAAGTGCGGCTATCAGTGATGGTCTAAATCTGGCAAACGGGAGTATTACCAACAGTCGTGGCAACTACAGGATTCTAAAAGTTGATCCCGGCGATTATTACGTCGTGGCAATTGAGGATGAAAACAGTAATCTGGAATTTGATGCCGACACCGACCGGCTGGGATTTTATGGCGTCAACCAGAGCACCAACGATCTGGAACCGGACCGAATTACGGTAGAGGACGAAGACCGGCAGAACATCAACATTACCGACCTGTACTCCCTTTCCGATAAATAATTATTCTGCTGAAATCTGAGTTGCCTTATTGTCCGAAGATATTCCTCTTTGGCTGGCGAAAATCCGGGAAAGAGGGATCCTCTTTCTCAAGACCGTCAACATCCTGAAGATAAGCGGTTTCCAAACCAATCTCCTCGAACAATTCCAAAGCATGGCGATACTCGGCGGCAGTAATCCGTCTTCCGAGAAGGGGGTGGTTGATCGCCCGGTAACAGGGGTGATACTGAGCCATAATGCCGACGGGGATTTGCGGATCAATGGCGGCGATTTTTTGGAAAACCCTGTGACTACCGGCGGTGCCTTCCGGCAATACCAGATGCCGGATCAGCAGACCCCGTCGGGCGATTTGCCGCTCATCCAGCTGCAGAATTCCTACCTGGCGATACATTTCGCGAACGGCAATAGTGCTGATTTCCGAATAGTTTGGCAATTCTGAAAACTCTTCCGCCCAGACATCAGCGCCGTACTTCATATCCGGCAGGTAAATATCCACGATTCCATCCAGTAATTGCAACATTTCCAGGCGGTCGTAGCCGTTGGTATTATACACTACCGGAATCGTCAATCCTCTGTCGACGGCGAATGCAAGCGCTTCGGTTAAAAACGGCAGATGGGGCGTCGGCGTTACCCAGTTGATATTATGACAGCCGGTTTGCTGAAGTTTGATAAATTCCCGGGCAAGCTTTTCACTGGAGATCCTCTGCCCAAGACGAAGCTGGCTGATCTGGTAATTCTGACAAAAAATGCAGCCGGCGTTGCAGCCGGAAAGGAAGACCGTTCCCGAGCCGTGGCTGCCGGAGATCGGTGGTTCTTCACCGTAATGAGGGAGAATACTGGATACCACCGCCCTGTTGGTCATCTGACAGTAGCCGGTCTGACCTTCCAGACGACGGGCGTGACATTGGCGCGGACAGAGTTCACAAGGGCTCAGCCGTGCTTTCAATTCCTCACTGCGCCGCAGGATTTCCGCTGATGTAAGGGTTGGCATGTTTTATCTCAAGCTACATTTCCGGAGAAAATTTATAGATTCATTACGGTTCAGACAATGTTTCTGCGAAAAGTTCTGGATATTACGGCTTGCAGCTCATAAATTAACTTAATACTTAACAAAGGAGCCTTTTAATCCTAACCCGTGAGTTGGAAAGGGCATAAGAAAAAGAAGACATCCGCCAGGCGACCGGTGGATTTTTTTTATTGGGGAGCAGGAGATGAATTTTAAAACGCGATCACAGTTGATGGATGAGACCGCCCTGAAGCGCACAGTTACCCGTCTGGCGCACGAAATCATCGAGCGGTGCAAAGGGACCGAGAATATTGCTGTCATCGGAATTCGTACCCGGGGGGAGTTCGTGGCAAAGCGGATCGCCAGAAAGATCGAAGAGGTTGAAAATACCACGGTGCCGGTCGGCGTTTTGGATACGGTGATGTACCGTGATGATTTCCGTAGGACGAAGGCGTTACCGGCGATGGAGATCACCGATATTCCCTTTAGTGTGGATGATAAAATTCTGATTCTGGTGGATGATGTTATCTATACCGGACGGACGATTCGGGCGGCAATGGATGCCCTGATGGATTTCGGGCGCCCCAGCGCCATTCAGCTGGCGGTGCTGATTGACCGGGGTCACCGGGAACTGCCGATCAAAGCTGACTACATCGGAAAAAGCGTGCCGACGGCGAAGAATGAAGAGGTGCGGGTGCAGATGCGGGAGGTGGATGGTCGGGATGAAATTGTACTGGTGGAGGTCGCAGAATGAATCTCAGAATCAAACATCTGCTGGGTCTGGAGGGTGTTGTCCGGGAGGACATTGAAGCCATTCTGGACAATGCATTCTCTTTTCGTGAGGTACTGGAGCGACCGATCCGGAAAGTGCCGACGCTGAAAGGTGTCACGGTGGTGAACCTGTTTTTTGAAAATTCCACCCGGACACGCATCTCCTTTGAGCTGGCGGAAAAGCGGTTGTCGGCGGACACGGTGAATTTTTCTGCTGCCAGCAGCAGTCTGGCAAAGGGCGAAAGCCTGCGGGATACGATTCAGAATCTCTTTGCCATGAAAATGGATGTGGTGGTTATGCGCCACCCGACGCCCGGATCGGTAAAGCTGTTGTCGCAATTTGTGGACGCGGTGGTGATCAACGCCGGGGATGGTACGCACGAACATCCGACCCAGGCGCTGCTGGACATGATGTCCATGAAAGAGAAACTGGGAACGCTGGAGGATATTAATGTGGCGATTATCGGCGATATTCGCCATAGCCGGGTTGCCATGTCGAATATCTACGGTTTGAATACCATGGGAGCAAATATCATGCTTTGCGGACCGCCGACATTCATTCCTTATAATGCCGAATCTCTGGGTGTGAAGGTCACATACGATCTGGATGAGGCTTTAGCCTTTGCCGATGTAATCAATGTCCTGCGCATTCAGCGGGAGCGCCAGGGCAAAGGCTTGATTCCGTCGCTGCGCGAGTATCGCAATGTCTACGGCATTACGCAACAACGCCTGAGCAAACTGAAACGACCGATTACGATCATGCATCCGGGTCCTATCAACCGCGGTGTGGAAATCGATACCGACGTCGC
>JBNGDF010000060.1:0-3993 GCA_049975265.1 Fidelibacterota bacterium | reverse complement strand
GCTTTCTGTGCCTGCCGCTCTTCGGTCTGGTCACGAAATACCAGCACTACTCCAATGGTATTGCCGCTTTCATCTTTAATCGGTGCTCCGCTATCAGCAATGGGAATTTCACGTTTATCCTTTGAAATCAGCAGTGTATGGTTTGCTAATCCTATGATCATTCCCTTTTCCAAGATCCGAGTAACTGGATTTTCAACTTTCTGCCGGGTGGTTTCGTTGATAATGTTAAATACCTTTTCCAGGGATTTTCCACGTGCCTGTTTCTCGCGCCAACCAGTCAGTTGTTCGGCCACTGGATTCAGGTGTTTTACGTTTCCATTTTTATCGGTTGTAATAACTGCATCGCCGATACAATAAAGAGTTGTACGGAATTCTTCCTGAGACTGGTACAGGTTACGATACATGTTCCGTTGCTGATAACTGTAGAGATTCGCCAGACCGGCAGCCACAAATAAAATAATCAGTAGAAAAAACAAAACAGTAAAAAAGGCTTTTGAGTGCAGCTCTGCAAACAGTTCACTTTCATCAATTTTGCTGATCATGAACCAGGGTGTCCCGGATATCGCTCGAATATCTGCCAGTACTTTTTCGCCGCGATAGTCTATTCCACGCAGAATACCCTGATATCCCAGCACGGCCTGAACGGCTGTAACGTTATTATTTGTCAGAGGAACTCTCAGCTTCAGTGCTGAATCTGTGCGATGTCGCAATTCATTCAAAAACAGGACACTGTCGCCGTCCTGCCGAACAATCAGAGTTTCAGAACTCTTACTAGGCAGTGGCCAGGACTGAATAAGCGGGAATAAAAATTTCTCCGGACTGATTTGAAAGACCATCACCACTTTTGGAATTGATTGACTATTAAATACGGGGCTGATGAAATCGATATGAATTTTATTGTGAACAGAGCAGTGATAGAAATCAACCATAGTGAGTATTTTTTCGTCTATTGTACGTTTAACATTTTGGATAAGTACCGAATCGGCATTTATAATTTGGTCATCACTGGATAAAATTATCTGACCATTAGTTGTCGTAAGGAGAATATCTTCATAATCATGTTCGGAAATAATAGCTGAGATATGCTGATTGAGTAACTCCCGATTACTTGGAGATGGCTCAGAAAGCCAATTTTCAATCCTTTCTAACAAAAAGACATTATTTGAGATGGTTTTCGCATCAAATATTTCATCCTGATACCATTTTGAAATTTGATCCGATTTCATAGAGGCAATGGCTTTCAGCTCATTTTCCCGTTCCTGCCGAATCATTCTGCTTTCATGGTGGTAGTAGAAATACCCCGTAATGGCAATTAAAACACTCAATATTACTATCGTTGTAACGATATTGGATTTTTTTAGGAGAAAAGTTTGTAAGTAGGTCTTCATTTGTTTACCTCAACGGGATTATGTTTAATAATCAGGATCGTTTTATTCTTTCGTTGAAAATTTGGAAAAGAGTTCCTGATTTTCAACATCCTATTGTCGCCCATCAACATTACGAATTAAAATTTTGTTCATCGATAGGAATACAGACACAAATTGATTATTCAAATTCTCCCTGTTTTTTATATCGAATATTTGGGTGTTTTTATGAATCATTTACGTGTTTACAATTTCTGAAATAATTTAGTCATTAACAATGCTTGATTCAAGGTCTAAACAATCTGGATTATATGCCGTTAATCGGTGACCATTCTCTGTAATCAAATGAATTCAGTTGATGATTCAGCATTGAATGATTAGCGATTGTCAGAAAGAAACATTTTTTATTTTCCTGAATACCTCCGGAACATTAAAGTATTTATAACATTTCCAACAGGAAGAATACCTGTGAAAAAAATTGGATAATTCCATACTGATACTAAATTAGACCTTGATCATCGTGAATACAGGAAGTGTAATATGAGTAAATTTCCATCCAAAATAATCGAAAAAAAGATCATCATTGGCGTTAGAGACCGGATAGCCGATTCAATTGAGGAACTCTTTGAGAGCGATCTTTTTAAGGAGATTCTGAAAAAATTTCTGAACCGGCTGATCGCGAAAGAGTCTCCAATTCTGGCGATTTTCAATAAAAATAAGATCACTGATGCGGACCGCATGATGCTTTACCGGACGCTCTATTTTCTGACCAAACTAGATGCATCTTTAGTGCCAGGAGTGGTCAAAGGGTCGGATGTGTTTTTCCGGGACACGGAACTGTTGAATGAATTTGTCGAGCAACTCTATAATTACTGGCGCAGTTTTGACCGGTTTATTATCTGCGATTCCGAGGGGGAGAGTTACGATAAACGCCCTTATCGTACGTTTAATACAACCGTTGAGCGACTGATGCACCTTGTATTACAGGCGTACCGGGATATCCAGGAGAACATTACCCTGAAACATCCGCGGGTTTATCGCCAGGTCCATGCCGGCGCCGAAGTGGCTACGATTGCCATTCCATTAAAGCGCACGTTCTTCAATAAAAAATATGGCGTTCTAAAAGATGTTTCGGTGATTCGCCAGGTGCTGCTCTATCCGCCGCTGATTCTGGAGCCGCCGATGAATAAGCGTCGCGGCGCCTTTATTGAAATTGATCGAAATCCGATTGATGGTATAAAACTCGATGATCGGGTTTGGCTCTGTTTCCCGGCAAAAGTGGGGAAGCTGCTGATTTATGTTTATTTTCATGAAAATTTTTATGAGCTCGGCTTCGCCCTCAGCAATCTCTTTCAGCTGGCTTCCGATGAGGAACTGGAGCGGCGACCGGATGGGATTTATCTCTACGGGGTCGAACGGGAGACGCTGAAGCAGTACGGTGATCTGCCGACCGTTTTTTACGAGGATAAAGAGAGTGGTCTGTTTGTGGGCGCTGTGCCCCGGGACCCGGAATTCGGCTATTTCGGTTACCTGAAAAAGATGATTCTGACGCTGCACAATCTCTGTATCATGAGACAGGGAAACATGCCATTCCACGGTGCGCTGGTGCAGATTCTGTTGAAAAATGAACGGCGGGCGAATGTGCTGTTGATTGGTGATTCCGGAGCGGGAAAGTCAGAATCGCTGGAGGCATTTCGGCAGCTGGGTGATGAGCAGATTAAGGATTTGACTGTCATTGCCGACGATATGGGCTCGATCAGTCTGGATCAGGCGGGCGAAATCATCGCTTATGGGACGGAGATCGGTGCCTTTTTGCGACTGGACGACCTGCATCCCGGCTACGCCTTCGGGCAGCTGGACCGGGCGATCATCATGAGCGCCGGGCAGACCAACGCCCGGATTGTGCTGCCGGTGACGACGCAGGATAATATCACTAAAGGCGTTCCCGTGGATTACGTTTTTTATGCGAATAATTACGAAAGGGTGGATCAGAACCATCCGATCATCGAACGTTTTGAAACCGCCGAAACGGCGTTTCATCTGTTCCGCGAGGGTAATGTGATGAGCAAGGGCACCACTACAACCACCGGTCTGGTGCAGAGCTATTTTGCCAATATCTTCGGTCCCGTACAACGCAAGGAGCTGCATGACAAAATCGCCCTGCGGTTTTTCCGGCGCTTTTTCGAAACCGGTATTTTTGTCGGGCAGCTGCGGACTCAACTGGGGGTGAAAGGCTTTGAGTCCGAAGGACCAAAAGCCGCGGCGGAAGAGTTGTTAAAACTGATAATGAAGTAGCTGGTCATTCCGCAGAGCGATGGGTCTGGAATTATCAGGTTATACCGGATACCCAGAGGTATCAACACCACAGTGCAAACAGTATGTCTGGTGGACCGAGACCAACCGACCGCAGTTTTGACACCGCCAGCGCCCACTCTCATATTCGATGAACTTCTTCAGCCCATTTGCGCGAATATATTCCAGATTTTCCAGCATGCTCATGCGGTACTTCGTGCGGTAGCGCTTGTCCAGTTGTTTCATCCGGGCACAGGGGAATTTGGGACATTCGTAGCAGAAAACGGATTCCGTCTGCTTCCGCAATTCACAGTTGACGATGACACAGTGGATGCAG
>JBNGDF010000059.1:0-4525 GCA_049975265.1 Fidelibacterota bacterium | reverse complement strand
AAAGATGTACGGCGTCAAGGTAACGGGCAAAGCTGTATATCATCCTGCCAAGGTTGGCGCTAAACCTTTTGTAGAAGCAGCTAGAGGCAAAGAGTTTGTTTTCGCTCTATATGATGCTCAAGGTTTGAAATTACCCGTAGAAGTTACCTTTGGTAAAGGTGCCTGTGGTGAATATGGTAAGCCGGAGAATGTTGTTGCCAACCAACCTTTCCCATTTGAAAAAAGAGTGGGCATAGCTTGTGAAGATGAACCACAAAATATCGCTATTTGGGAAAAGGTTTCATCCATTAAGTTTGTAAAGTGGGAGTAAACAGAAGGTAACTAAAGACAGTGAGTCGCGAGTTCGGAAAAAGAACACTGCCGCCGCATCGCCTAACACAGCACCCAGCACTTATTTTCTGTATTACATATACTTAATCCAAAATAGAGCGGATAAAAGACTTTATTATGGCTATACAGTTGATTTACGCCGTAGGATAAAGGAACATAATGAAAAGGGCGATTGGGAATTGATCTACTATGAAGCGTATCGGGCTGAAGAAGATGCAAGAAGAAGAGAAAAGAAGTTGAAAGATTATGGACAATCGAGAACACATCTTAAACAGAGGCTCTTCAACTCGTTGTTAAAATAAGTGCTGGGCTTCTTTTATGCTGAGAACGTTATGTGGCAAGGCTGCGAGACACTTGTACAAACAATTAACAAATCAATTAAAAAATTAAAATGCAGATAAGAAAATATGACAAGACTACTGATGAAAGCAAATTGATGAAAATGATTGACAATGAAGAAGGATGGGATTATTCTAATGCAGAAGAATATAATACTCATTCCCTTTGAAAACGAAATATAACAGTTAGTATACAAGTTGTACTATAATACCGATAAAGAAATCAAGATTATCGAAGAGGCTACTCATGCCTAATTCTGAAATAATACTATACACAACACCCCAGGGTAATATAAAGGTGGAAGTTCTGATGCGGGCAGAAACGGTATGGCTGACGCAGAAAATGCTGGCGGAATTATTTCAGACAACACCACAGAATATTACATTACATTTAAAGAACATATATGCTGAAGGAGAACTTAAAGAGCAGGCAACTTGTAAGGATTTCTTACAAGTTCAAAAAGAAGGAATCCGCGATGTTAAGCGGTCCCAAAAATTCTACAATCTTGACGCCATAATCTCGGTTGGTTATCGGATTAAATCAAAGGTCGTCACTCAATTCCGAATCTGGGCAACCAAAACGTTAAAAGAATACATGATCAAGGGTTTTGTGCTGGACGATGAGCGATTGAAACAGGGCACTAAATTATTCGGCAAAGATTACTTTGATGAATTGCTGGAACGTATCAGGGAAATCCGGGCCAGCGAACGGCGGTTCTATCAGAAAATCAGCGATATTTATGCGGAATGCAGTATTGATTACGATCCGGCATCCGAAACCACCCGTAAATTTTACAAAACCGTTCAGAATAAACTCCACTGGGCAGTTACCGGCCACACCGCCCCGGAAATAATCAGTGAACGGGCTGATGCAAAATTACCATATATGGGATTGACCAACTGGAAAAAATCGCCAAAAGGCAAAATCCTCAAATCCGATGTTTCCATCGCAAAAAACTATCTTTCTGAAAAAGAAATCCGCGGCTTGAATCGAATCGTCTCGATGTATCTCGATTATGCCGAAAATCAGGCCGAGCGCCAAATCCCCATGCGGATGCAAGACTGGGCCGAAAAAGAATATAAGAAATTCCGGATTGTTCAGGATAAGACCTTCGAGTCAGATTTCGACAAAGCCATCAAGCGGTTTAAAAAAAGTAGCGGCAACTCACAAATTGCCGAAGGATAACAAAGGAGGTTTCTATGGCACTTTCAATTCTAATCGCGAAAATCATTTCCATTATTTATATCTCCTCCGGAATCGCCGTACTGATCAAAACGCTCGATTTGGATCAATTTGTAAGTGAATTCGAGAAGTCACCGACACTGAGCTATCTGGCCGGCTGCATTGGAATTATTTTCGGGATGATCCTGGTAAACTTTCACAATATCTGGGTCAGTAACTGGACGGTTTTGATAACTATCATCGCCTGGATTATGCTGATCGGCGGAATCCTGATTGT
The DNA here is from genome assembly GCA_049975265.1 of Fidelibacterota bacterium. Classification (GTDB taxonomy): domain Bacteria; phylum Fidelibacterota; class UBA2242; order UBA2242; family UBA2242; genus B118-G9. The sequence goes on along the minus strand of JBNGDF010000059.1, from coordinate 2,397 downwards.
TATATTTCCCAAAACCCTGTTGAATTATAAAAAACTCGCTACAGGCTCCCGGTTTTGGGGAATTTTCATGATCCTGTTCGGATTGCTCTTTGCCTATTTTGGATTTATTGTAAAGTAAATTTTGATCAGCTGATCCGCGGTTTACAGCTACAAGGTACGATATTCACCTGGCAGTTCTTGATAAATCCCAAAATATCACTACTGATTTCGCAAATCGCCTGTTGGACATCGCCCATCGCCTTCTCGGAATCAAATTCCAGATAAAGATCGACGAAAATATTCTGCCCTGAACGACGGGAACGGATATCATGAATATTATTATAATCATCAAAATGAAGCTCCAGAACCCGCAATATCCCCATCTGCAGCGACTCTTCCATGTGTCCGGTCCGACACCGTAAGGATCAGTCACCGCGCCGAAGACATGTGTTTTCTGAACCGAGGTATTGGCTTTGGATACAATCTGCAGCGCCAGTGTGCTGGAGGTAATCAAAAGATCATAAGGGCTGTTTACTATTTCCCGGGCAATGGCGTTGGCGGTGGCGTAATCCTCCTGAGGATTATAAATGTGGACATTCCTGCCGTCCGCCGCCAGATATCCCGCTTCCCGCAATCGCTCAAGTACACCTGCAACATGCGCATCCAGCAGCGTCGTGGACGAAATCTGCATGATCGCAATGGACGGATATGATTTTTCTTTGTGTTCAGCATAACCGACCCGCTGCTTCCGGTCGGAGACTAGCAGAATAATCGCGGCTGCCAGAATTAAACCGGTAATCAGCCAGAGCTGTTTAATGAGATTATACATGGTTTTCCTGCTGATTCATTAGCGCAAATTTACAGGATTAGAAAATGAAACCAAACAGCAAATCCAGACCAGGCGGCGGGTAGGTCGTATTGGATAAATATTGTGAAATTTTAACGGTCTGATTCTTGAGTTCATCAGCACGACGACTCAGCATCCGTCCGGTAGATTTTATGAATGAAAATTCTGAGTGTCTTTGTGTCTTGGTGAATAAGAGACTACGCCTGAATCATTCCATCGGTAATGGTGATGTAATTGTCGGTGTAATCTTTTGCCCGGGGATCATGAGTAATCATCACAATTGTATTCCCTTCCCGCCACAAATCCACAAAGAGTTCCATAATCTCCTGTCCCGATTGGGAATCCAGATTGCCGGTGGGCTCGTCGGCGAGAACGATATTGGGCGAATTCACCAGGGCACGGGCAATCGCCACCCGCTGTTTCTGACCGCCGGAAAGCTCGTTGGGTCGGTGATGCATCCGGTCTGCCAGACCAACTTTATTCAGGATGGATGTTACCTTCTCACGGCGTCTCCTGCCGCTGACACCGGCAAAGAGCAGCGGCATCTCCACATTTTCATACGCCGACGCATAAGGCAACAGATTGAAATTCTGAAACACAAAGCCGATCTCTTTATTGCGCAATTCCGACAGTGTATTATCATCCATTTGCTTAATATTGCGTCCATTGAGCAGGTACTCCCCGGATGTCGGCTTATCCAGACAGCCCATTATATTCATCAACGTTGATTTCCCGGAACCGGAGGGACCGATCACCGTCAGGAAATCGCCCTTTCTGATATGCAAGTCTACACCGCGGAGCGCCTCAACCTCAATTTTTCCGGTATGGTAAACTTTTCTGACTTTCTCCATTTTTATCATACTACTTCTCCAGTTCTATTCATAATGCAGGGCTTTAATCGGGTCAATCGCCGCCGCCCGGCGAGCCGGAAAAAAGCCGGACAACAGCCCGACAATTCCCAAAAAAGCCCCTGTCCCGATGGCAATGGTCCAGGAAAATTCGGGATTGGACAAAATCTGCATCGCCATATTTTTACCAAAATCGGCATTATCCTGATGAATATTCTGCACTAGATGAATGATAATATACGCCACTCCGCCGCCAATGAATCCACCGGTCAAATCGATCAGGAGCGCCTCAATAATAAACTGGATCTTGATCAGCGATTTTTTTGCACCGATGGCGCGCTTGATTCCGATTTCCCGGGTCCGCTTGCGCACGGTCACAAACATGATATTCGCTACACCCACACTGGCAATAATCAGCGTCATGGTACCGATCACACCCAGGAACATGGTAATTCCGGTAAACGCTTTTCTGGTTCCACGGGCATTCTTAATCACATCCCAATAGTGCAGTGCGTTGTTATCATCGGGATGATAGCGGTATTTGCGAGCCAAAACCTGGCGCACCCGCTGGTTGACGAAATCCGATTTGTCAATGTCATTCACCTGATAAATAATCCGGTTTACATAAATATTACTGAAAATTCCACGGAAAGTAGAAGCCGGAATTACCGCCGCATCAGCATCCGGTCCACCATACATGCCCATCTGCATCTTCTTCTGCAT
>JBNGDF010000058.1:0-5027 GCA_049975265.1 Fidelibacterota bacterium | reverse complement strand
CCTGAAGAAGTCAAAGTCACCCTGGTTGTCTATGATATTCTCGGGCAGGAAGTAATCCGGTTGGTCGATACCAAAGCACCGGCTGGTTTCTATAAAGCGATCTGGAATGGCCGAAACAAACGTGGACGACTTGTTTCAAGTGGTATTTATATCTATCGGATACATGCTGGTGATTTTACTAAAACCAGTAAGATGATCTTTATGCGTTAGTATTCGTATAATTTATCAAGAGGCGGGTGAAGATAATAAACCCGCCTCTCTTCTTTTAGGCACATATAACAGATGGAAAGTTATTCGGATAATTCTACAGTCAGGAAAATTGCATTTATTATTGTCTTTTTGATAATGACAGTGACAACACTGCTGTTTTCTCAACAGGTCATTTACGGTTTTCACGTTCCGAAATACCTGTTCTTTCAGCTGATGGTGTTTCTTCTGTTAGCCGTAACATTATTCCGGAAGGAATTTATCATCCGACTGAACCTGCTGGATGTTCTGATGATCTTTCGACCAATATACCTGATGCTGCTTTATTTTATATCCGCTAGATACTCGACCGTATTCGAAAATATTGATATCCTGGGATATCTGACCCTGTTCTACCTGTTGATTCGTATCTCCCGGGAACAGGATAATCGGTGTAAATTCGATAGAAAGAATGCAATCCTGATTGTCGGAATTGTGATTGTCGCTATCCTGGAATCGATATATGGAGTGTTGCAGTATTTCGGGATCGATCCCTTTATATCCGGTGGTTATCAATCCTATGAATCCAATGCGGTTGGCACATTCGGCAGTGAGAATGCATTGGGTGGTTTTCTGGCGGCTTGCGTACCCTTGACACTCTTTCTAATAAAGAGAACGGGTAAAAAAGAAACAAAAGGACCCATGTTCCTTGGGATTGGACTGATCCTGATCACCCTGGGGTTGACGATCAGCCGGGGCGCCTGGATCGCTCTGGCGGTTGGACTGGCGTTTCTGTTTTGGTCGAATATTATTCAATTTGGGAGAAAGATATCTTCTCATAAATACCTGAAGATTATTTTGATTGGATTGGTTATTGTACTGGCAGTTCTCCTCTCAATCGGAATCATTAATATCAATCCGGAATCTTCGTTCGGTCGCTTATACATCTGGCGAGTCAGTCTCGGGATGGTCAGGGATTACCCGCTATTGGGTGTTGGATACGGGAATTACGGTTATCAATATCTTAACTACCAGGCAAAGTTCTTCAGCAATCCGGAGAATTTGATTTATCAGGATAAAGCGGTTGGCCTCAAAGAAGCCCATAGTGAGATTTTCCATGTCCTGGCGGAAACCGGCGTCATCGGACTGCTTCTGTTCGTTTCCATTATTATCGTTTGCTTTAGATACGCTCTAAAGGTATTCCAGAGAAACCAGCATGAAAAAGACCGTTTGTTGTTTCTGAGATATATAATCGCTTCGTTCATCATCATCTGTGTTCATGCGCTTGTGGATAATGTCCTGCATGTATTGCCGGTAGCGCTCCTGTTTTACTTTATTATCGCCATAATTTCGCATTCAAGTAGTCGGGGCAAACTTTTAATAGACCGGACATTTAAAGGGTATATCGTCCTGCCAATAATGGGAATTCTTCTGCTGGTTCTGAATGGATATTTCATAATGAATAAACTGAACGGCTATATCCTCTGGAAAAAGGGTCAGGATGCTGTTCACCTGGGGCGTTGCGACAATGGAATTGAGGATTATAAGCGGGCTTTGGAATACCTGCCGAATAACGGGGAACTGCAATTCCATCTGGGAGCGGCATATTCCTATACCGGCGAAGCGGAGCAAGCGATCGGGTTACTGACAAAGTCGCTGAAATCCTTCAATGATAAGAATATCTACCTGACCCTGGGACATGCCTATCGAATTTCCGGAGAATATCAGAAAGCCGAAGAGAACTTCAAAAAAGTCACCCGGATGTACCCGCAGATGTTATTGCCGCATTTATGGCTGGCACAGATGTATCATGAAATGGGCAAAAGAGACAAATCAATTCAAGAGCTCCAGCTGATCATCGATTCAAAACCAAAGATTGTATCTGATGATGTCATTGCAATTAAACACGACGCCGAGAGATTCTTGAGGATTATCCTGAAGGCTGATTGAGTCCAGGTTGGGAATGAGAGAAAAATGCTGATGTTAGTTCTTCGCCAGTTGCCGTTTCCGGAGCGCTTCGTTCTCTTTTTTCAATTCATCCAATAGTTCCTGAAGTGTCCATTTTTCGGAGACAGGGGTCAGCGCTGCCCAAAATTGCCGTGGAAGTCCGCTGGTGCGATAGGCATTCATAATATAATGGAGTTCTTTTTCGGTGATCCCGGCCAGGATAGCGGTCCGTTTTATTACAGAATCCTTACTAAAATTGGTTTTATCTGCTTGTGAAAACAGGACTTTCAGCTCCTGTGACAACGATTCTGTACTCGCAGCGATTAATGCAATGTCTGACAATTGTGCTTCTTTTAGAATTTTCTGAAAATGCTTCAGTTCATCCCTAGAATATCCGCAAAGGAGAATTTTACGAAGACCATATAAATGGTCTTCCGTCTGTCTGACTTTTTTAAAACTATTATTTGTCATGGTAGTTCTTCCCGAATATTCAATAAAACTCTACGAAAATAAAATTACCGACTCAAACACGAACAAGCTTCAAACTTACTTTAAATTTTTAGTTCGGTTTTTTAAGGACTTTTTCACCAATTCCAATAAAGCATTAACTGAAAAAGGTTTTTGAATAAAAAGAATTTTTTTATCTTTTCCGATTGTTTTTCGGATCTGTTCATCAGTATAACCACTACTGAGGATAATCGACATATCGGGATCGTTTCTGGTCAGCAGATGGACTAATTCGTAACCATTGGTATCCGGCAGAACCACATCACTGAAAATGAGATCAAAATTACCCTCCTCTTTTTGATACACTTCCTCCGCTTGCTTACCACTGGATGCCGTGTGGACGATATAGTTATAATTCTGTAGAGCGTCCAAGGCCATATCCAATACTCCCCGCTCATCTTCAATCAGGAGGATATGTTCACCATTACCGTATAATGATTCACCTATAGAAAAATATGCTTCCCTATCCGACTTTTCTGAAATAGTCGTTGCCGGCAGGTAGATACTGAAGCGTGTTCCTTTACCGACTTCACTGTATACATTAATCCAGCCGCGGTGTTTTTTTACAATGCCGTAAACAACCGATAGGCCAAGCCCGGTACCTTTGCCAGTTTCTTTTGTACTGAAAAACGGATCGAATATTTTATCCCGGATATCCCCGGGAATCCCCTCCCCGTTATCGCTTACCCCGATACGGACATAATTGCCCACTTCAGCATGTAAAATATGTTTTTTATCGGATTCGGTGATTTCCACATTTTCGGTCTGAATGAAGAGTTTGCCGCCGTTGGGCATAGCGTCCCTGGCATTGACTGCCAGATTTATCAGCACTTGTTCAATATTACCCTCATCGGCTTCTACATTCCAGACATCTGCTGTGAGGATGGTTTCGATGCTGATGTTCTCACCAATCAGTCGCCCTAACATCTTTAACAGATTATTAATTGTGTGATTCAGATTCACTGGTTTGAATTCCATTGCCTCTTTACGACTGAACAGTAAGAGCTGCCGGGTTAAATCGGCGGCTCGGGTCGAAGAATCAATAATCTGTTTCAAGCTCCGATGCAATGGATCGCCCTTGTCTGTTTGCATTAAAGCCATCTGAGCATGACCCATAATCACGGTTAGCAGATTATTGAAATCATGGGCAACTCCACTGGCAAGAGTACCAATAGACTCCAGCTTCTGACTCTGGCGCAGCTGAGCTTCAAGAGATTCTTTTTCAACTTCTGCCCGTTTGCGATCCGTAATATCACGAAGAAACTCAACAACACCAGTTACTTCGTTCGAATTTTGTGCTTTTATTGGAAAACTAAATAGTTCTATCCATTCTACAGGTGATCCCGGGAGCCCCGGAACAATGGTGAATTCGGTTTTACCGCTTTTCATACATTGAATGGATGGACAGGTATCGCAGGGTACATCTTTATTACGATATACTTCGAAACACTTTTTCCCTTCCAGGGGAAGATTTTCTGAATACCACTCATTCATAACGTCATTAACATAGCGAATGGTCAGATCGGGATTGAGGACACTGATACCGTCCTGAATGCTGGTAAAAATCGCTTTCAGGAATCGTTCACTTTCACGCAGTGCTTCCTCTGCTTGTTTTTTTTCGGTGATATCATGATTAATTGAAACCAATCCGGTAAAATTTCCTGCTGTGTCTTTTAGCGAACTGATTGTACTCTGTATATGTATGATTTTTCCATCTTTATTGTGATGAATAATCTCACCTGACCAGATGCCATCTTTATTTATACTGGCCATTACTTTTTCACGGGATTGATAGAAGTACTCCGGTCGAAGCACGTCGTGGAATTTCTGACCGACGACATCTTTGGTTTTCCAACCATAAATCCTTTCTGCGGCTTTATTCCAAACCTGAATCCTGTCATCTGTATCTGATGCGATTATCGCATCGAACACATTCTGGAGTAAATTTGCCTGAAAGTGGATTTGTTCTTCAGTTCGCCTACGCTCGCTGACGTCTCTTACAATACAAAGGGCTGCGGGACCAGAAGATAGCTGAACCGATCCCATTGTTATTTCCACGGGGAAAATACTGCCGTCTTTGCGTAAATGATGGCTTTCGAATGTGAAATGCTCTCCGGCAAGGACTTTGCTCCAGAACTCACTCTTTCCAGCTTCGATCGCCTCGGGATCAATGTCAACAATAGATTTGGTCAGCAATTCCTCTCTTGTATAACCGAGATTCTGACAGGCTTTCTGGTTAACATCCAGTATTCTGCCCGTCTCATCATGCAAAAAGACCGCGTCGGCAGCCTGTTCCAGCATCATTCGATATCGTTCTTCGCTCTCCTGCAATGCTTTCTGTGCCTGCCGCTCTTCGGTCTGGTCACGAAATACCAGCACTACTCCAA
>JBNGDF010000057.1:0-5235 GCA_049975265.1 Fidelibacterota bacterium | reverse complement strand
AAGTCCGTAGGACTGATATGTCGGTAGCTGCGCCCGCATAACGAATCCCACTAACCCCGTCAGGGGTGGCACAAACATGATCTGATTACAATTCGTTAACATCATCGTAAAATTCAAAAAGATATTTTTCATCATATTCTACCTGAAATTTCTTCAATATAGACATATACTCTTCTCTAAATGTCCTTTTACGATGATGTTGCTCCTGATTTTCGATATACCTGATTATCCGTGATCTCTGAGAACGAGAATAGGAAAATGCACCATACCCGAGCTGCCATTGAAATTTGCCGGGAACCAATCGTTCTTTATTGATAAAATTTGTCGAATTGTTTTTAACATCACGTACCAAGTCTGAGAGTGCCATTTCCGGAGACAGCCCAATCAGAAAATGGACATGATCTGCGACACCATTAATAGCCAATAATTTTTGGCTTTTATTGGTAATAATTCCGGTAATATACCTGAAGATTTGCGGTTTGATAGATTTACTCAGCAGATTTTCCCTTCTTTTCACGGCGATAATGATATGAATTGTGATCTGGGTGAAAGTATTTGCCATCTTTTCCTCCTTATCAATTTGTCTTCTTTTTATTAATAAATGATCCCAACGGGGAACTCACCTTTTTATTTTATCCATTTCTGGCTATCGCACTTTTGGAAAAATATCAATTATTTGGATTTCAGGCAAGCATATATGTCATCCCTGACGGGATTCTGTCCCTTTCGAATTACAGCAAGTCCGTAGGACTGGCATTTCGATAGATTCACGCATACAATCAAAAAATAAACCCCGATAGGGGTGACACATTACCGCTTGTTCGGCAGAGAGAAGTAAAAGCAGGCACCCTTATCCGGCTCACCCTCAGCCCACACCCGACCGCCATGCCGGTGGATAATCCGCTGCACGATTGCCAGCCCGACACCAGTACCTTCGAACTCCTCCTCGCTGTGCAAGCGTTGAAAAACCCCAAACAGCTTATCCTTATATTCACTCTCAAATCCGGCGCCGTGGTCTTTGATCCAGTAAACCAGCTCTCCGTCGGCTTCCCTGCCGCCGATTTCGATCTTTTTGATGTCCGATCGGGCGCTGTATTTCAGAGCATTGCTGATCAGATTCTGCCAAACCTGCTTAATCAACGTCAGGTCGCACCGTACCATGGGCATTTCCCCATGGTGCAGGGTAAACTCCTGCTGCTGTTGCGCCGTTGCGATTTCATAATACATGGATTCGGCGACCGCACCCATATCGACTTCATTATAATTGAGAACACTTCTCGATACCCGGGAAAGATTTAGCAGATCGGAAATCAGTTCGTCCATCTTTTCGGCATTCTGCCGGATGGTATTGATGAAACGCTTGCCCTCATCGTCAAGTTGATCGGCATAATCCTCCAGCAGAAAGCGGGCATAACCGTTGATCGCCCGCAGGGGCGCCCGCAGATCGTGGGATACCGAGTATGTAAATGCCTCTAACTCCTCGTTGGACAACAGCAGTTTCTGCCGCTCCTCCTCCAGCTCCGCCGTTATTTTATTAAGGTCTTCCACCATAAAAAGCATGGCTTTTTCGCTCTTGTTCAACTTTTCAATCTTTTCCTGGAGCTGGGCGGTGCGTTCGGCAACCGTCTTCTCCAAAGAATTTTTTAAATCCCGCAACTCCTGCTGATTTTTCTGCTGCTCGGTGACATTCATAACGCTACCCTCAATCCGCAGCGGATTTCCATGCCGGTCACGTACCAGACGGGCACTCACCAGAGTGATGATTTTTCACCCGTCAGACTGTCGCGCCAAAATGATATAATTTTTTACAAAGCCTTGATCGAGAAGCTGTTTGAGATAAAACTCCCGGTCTTTCAGATTTTGCCAAAAATCGGGCAGGTTTGCACCATGGTGATCCTTGTGGGGATCGAGTTTCAAGATCCGGGCAAATTCCGGATTGTAATCGAGCAGTTCTCCCGCAATCGTGACACTGAAAAAGCCCTCCATCAGATTCATGATCATGCTGCGGTACTTTTCTTCGCTCTCCCGTAATGCTTTTAGTGTCTGCTTGTGTTCGGCGATTTCGGCATTCAGGCTTTCCGTCTGGCGTCTGACCTCCCGGCGCAAAATGATTATCAGGATAATCGTCATAATGATGAACAACGGTACGAATATGTAGAGTGCCATCTTCACATAATCCAGCGGATCGATTTTTTCCTTATAAACCGGTCCAAGCCATTTTTCGCGAATTTTCTCAAAAGTATCGTTGGCAATGATGATCGACAGCCCCTCATTCAGACGATCGCGCAACAGGGTATCGCCTTTCCGGACGGCAAAACAGAAATTCTGATGGAATCCGGGAACCTGGTTATCAAGGGGTTCGACAGACCGGATTTTCATTTCATCCAGCAATCTGAGTCCCATGATGCGCTGGGTTATGACGGCATCGTAGCGACCGCCCGCCAGCTCCCTGAACGCCTCCTCAAAAGTATGGGTGGTAAAGATTTTATCGGAAATTTGTTCACGCCGCACGAATTCCTCGGCGTTGTCGCCTTTCATGACGGCAATTTCCTTATCTTTCAGGTCCTCCAGAGAGGCGATCCCGGTTGTACCTTTACGTACGAATACGGCGCCGTGCAGTGAGAGATATGGTATAGTAAAATCGAAAAGCGCTTCCCGTTCAGGCGTGCGTCCCACCAGCGGCGCAGCATCAATTTTTCTTTCAGCAAGTTCCTGTTTAATCTGTTCCCAAAGACCGATTTTGATATTGACGTATAGCCCGACTGCTTTGGCGGCAGCTTTGAAGAGCTCGACGGAGAAGCCGTCGGCGTTGCCGTTTTCATTCACCAGACAGAAGGGCGGATAATCGGGTTCAGAGGCGATGGTGATAGTATCTGGAGTTAAAAAGTAGGCTGAGGGGAAACGTTGAATCTGCGCGATGGCGGTAGTGCTGACGATTAACAGAACAAGGAATGTGAAATGGGCAGATTTTTTCATTTTCATCGCTCTAAATCTCCGCCCCCGGGTTGAAACTCGGGGCTATTCATGAGTGTATCGGAAAATGATGAATTGATCGAAGAATTTGAATTGCTACGAGATTTATCTCGTGGATTAAAAAACCCCGCATCCATCCCGGGTTTTAACCCGGATATCTTCCGGGGATAAATCCCGGGGCTATTCAATAGCAATGTCCTATCGGAACTCATTCCCTTTCGGCCTTCAATCGCTCAATTTCATCCCGCAGCTCTTTCATACGCAGTTCGCGTTCGATAGTGGCATCATGGAACCGCTCCAGTTCCGCTACCCGTTGCTGCAACTCCCGGGTTTTTTCCGCCACTTCCGTTTCCAGATTGTCCTTCAGCTGACTAATCTTATCCTGAGCCTCTTTAAAATCGCTGATATCGCTGATGATGCCCTCCAGTGCCAGCAATTCCCCCTCAGCCGAGAAAACGCCACGACCGCGTTCCCAGATCCATTTCTGAGCGCCATCCTTGGTGATAATGCGATATTCCAGCATATAGGGTTCCCGCTCTGCCAGCGCTTCCTGAATAGAGCTCCAGACCAGCTCACGATCGTCGGGATGAATGATGTCATTATAGGCTAGTACGCGGTTGTCGATCAATTCCCCGGGAGAATAACCGGTCAGCGGCAAGGCGCCCTCGCTGACGAATTTCACCGTCCAGTCTTTGTCATTCAAACAGGAATAGACCATTCCCTGGAGGTTGTCCATCAGTGTCTTCAGTTTTCGTTCGCTCTCTTCCAGGGCTTTCTGAGCCTCCTTGCGTTCGGTGATATCGCGACAGATGCTCAAAATCGCCCTTTCACCTTTATACATTACCTGGCTGGAATGAATTTCCACCGGAATAATGCGACCATCTTTTGCGCGATGCTGCGTTTCGAAGACCTGGCGGCGGTCTGTTTGCATTCCCTCGATTAATTTCCCGATGTCAGCAGCACTCATGTGAGGATCAATGTCCGTGGGTCCCATGTTTAGAAGTTCTTCCCGGGAATAACCCAGGGTTCTGACTGCCGCCTCGTTCACCTCGATAAATATACCCTGAAAACTGATGACAAAGGCGGTATCGTTCATCCCGTTGATCAGCTGCTGGTACTCCTTTTGCGCCTTTTTCTGGGCGGTAATATCCCGAATCGTCGCAAAGGTCGCCGGCTTGCCCTTATAATCAATGATCTCGTAACTGACCTGCACATCAATTACAGAGTGGTCTTTGCGGTAAAAGGTGGTTTCATAAAAATGCGGAAGCACTTCTCCGGCTCTGTGCAGCGCCTGGCGCCCGTACAATTCGCGGGTCGCCTCTTCGGTGAAAATCCGGCTGAAGGGAATATTTTTAATTTCAGCGGCAGTATAACCAAGCATTTCGGCGAAGCGGGCATTGCAGAAGATAATTCGGTCGTCCTGACTGATTTCGATACCGTCATGGGAATTTTCGACGATCAGGCGGTATTTTTCCTCACTCTCTTCCAGGGCTTTCTGAGCCGCACGCTCGGCGGTCTGATCGCGGAAGACCAGCACCACACCAATGATGTTGCCATCCTCATCCCGAATTGGGGCACCGCTGTCAGCGATCGGCACCTCGCGCCCATCTTTGGTAATCAGTAATGTGTGGTTCGCCAGTCCTACCACCAGTCCCTCTCTCAGCACGCGTTCCACTGGATTCTCAACGCTCCGGCGCGTATCCTCATTGATAATCTTAAATACTCGCCGCAGCGGCTTGCCCACCACCTGTCTCTCCCGCCAACCGGTCAATTCCGCCGCCACCGGATTGAGGTACTTGATTTTCCCCCGAATGTCCGTCGTAATGACGGCGTCGCCGATGCTGTAGAGGGTAGTGCGGAACTCCTGCCGCGACCGGTAGAGCTGACGATAGACATCCCGCTGTTTTAAATAGTAAAGAAAGTCAAGTCCAGCGGCGATCAGCATCACCAGAACAAAGACGAACAGAACCGTATAAAAGGCTTTGGACCGCAATTCGGCGAACAGCTCGCTGCGGTCGATTTTGGCGACCATGAACCAGGGCGTACCGGCGATTGGACGAATTTCTGCCAGTACCTTCACACCCCGGTAATCCAGTCCGCTCCAGATACACTGATAACCCCGCACCGCCTGAACGGCGGGGACATTCAATTCCTTCAGAGAAATTTTCAGATTCAACGCTGTATCTGCACGATGCCGCAACTCATTGATAATTAGGGTTTCCTGAAAAAGTCACGATTTTATTGGGACAGGTATAATTTTCG
>JBNGDF010000056.1:0-5250 GCA_049975265.1 Fidelibacterota bacterium | reverse complement strand
TTTGCCTACTATGGTATTTATATGGGTTTTGGCATCTACATGGAATATCTCGGCTATACCAAAGCCCAGCTGGGCATCGTGCAGAGTCTCTTTTTACTCTTTTCTTATACTGTGCCGCTTATTTCCGGGACCTTCGCCGACCGATTCGGTTTTAAGAAAGTGCTGATTATCTCTTATCTCGCCTATTTACCATCCATTTTACTGCTGATCCTCACGAAATCCTTCTCCGGAATCGCCCTGACCATGCTGAGCATTGCCCTGGCGGCAGGAATTTTCAAACCGCTTGTCTCGGGAACCGTCCGGGCGGTGACTGATAAAACCAACAAAACCCTGGGCTTCGGAATTTTCTACGCTATGGTCAATGTCGGGGCATCGTTTGGACCAATCGTCGCCGGAAAACTGCGCGCCATCTCCTGGAATTACGCCTTCATCGCCGCTGCCGTGGGTATCGGGATTATGTTCCTCGTGACGATTTTCTTCTATAAGGAACCAAAACGGGAAATCGAAGGAACATCGCTCAAGCAAAAATTTATTGATATTGGTATTGTGTTTTCAGACATGAAATTCACATTTTTCATAATTATTCTCGGTATCTTCTTCTGGCTGCCGTTCTGGGCGTTTTTCAACCTGGTACCGGTTTATATTGATCGTCATATTGACACCGCTCTGCTTTATCAGAATATCAAGAGTATTTTCGGCGCCGGATTCACCGGGATATTTTCACATGTGGATGACAAAGGCGTCTGGCGGGTCCTGGGCGAGACGATTTCCCACACCGGTTATATTATTATGATCTGCCAGATTTTCGTCTCCCGCTGGGCGGAGAAATTTCAAGCCATGCCGATTTTCCTGTTCGGATTGTTCATGTCGGCTGCCGGATTTATCATCCTGGGTATTGCCAAAATCAGCGCACCGGCGCTGGTATTTCTGGGCATCTTTCTGTTTGCCATCGGCGAGATGGTATCTTCGCCCCGCATTCAGGAGTACATTACCTGGATTGCGCCGAAGGAAAAAGCCGGTCTGTATATGGGCACTAACTTCTTAGCCACCGGTCTCGGCGGGGCGCTCAGCGGAGTCACCTATACCACTTTGCTTGGATATTTCAACAACATCAATCGCCCTGAATACATCTGGTACAGCCTGGCGGCTCATCTTATCATCGGAATAATTGTGATTTATGTTTTTACCCGAACTCTGGGTGAGTTTACAGAACTGGAAGCATAAGAATATGCAAATCCGCTGGTGCTCAAATATCCAACAGGGAGTATTTATTTTATTTTTGGATCGATTTTCTGAATAAGGTTTGCAGCCGTCTCCCGAACATCCGCCATTTCTGAGGCTGCGCTGATGGCATCATACTGCCCGGTTCTGTTCTTCGGCAGCCAATCTCCATCCCCGGACGTGGTCAGAACAATAAGATTACCGGCAGCGGAATGCTGTTTCAGAAAGGACAGCACGGCAGGATCCAAATTCCAAGCCATACAGGTATTGATTAAAACCACTGCCTGATAATCTGCCGGATTTTCCAACGCCAGCGCCTCCAGTCCGACTACCTTAACCGCAACACCGCGCATTTTATAGTACTCTGCAACGTTTTCAATCACCGCCACTTTGAATGCGCTTTGGCGGGAGGCGATCAGGATCGTGGCTGCGGACTCCGGTCTCACCGGCGGAACATCATTTTCCCTCCAGATCAGACGCGGTATTGAAGAACAGGCAAACTGAAATAACGCCAGTAAAAGAATCGGCAATACCTTTTGCATTCTCATCGGCAAATCCCTTAATAACAAAGTGATATTGCGTCTACAAACATGCCGGCGCGGTCACCGATCATCTATAATTCCTTAATAAAGCAGCGGCGACGACGATGCTGGCGCTTTTCAAAATGTTTCCACTGCTGATGGATTTTATGATTGTATTCCAGCTGCGGATTGGATTCTGCATACTTATACCCTTTTTCAATGAACTGCTGCCCCATATTGCTTAGGATAATGCTGGCAACTCCTTTACTTTGGTAATCCGGATTGACACCGATCAGGTAAAGGTCTACGACATCATTCCACTTAATGGCTTTCAACAGATGCAAAATTCCAAAGGGGAACAGACGACCTCTGCTCTTTTGCAATGCCCGGGAAAGCGACGGCATGGTAATCCCGAACCCGATCACCTGATCCCGATCATTCAGGACAATGCCGATATGTTCGGGTGTGATATACCCCAGATACTGTTTGATATAGGCATCTACCTGTTTCTGAGATAGTTCCACGACGCCATAGAGGTCTTTGTATGCCATCTGGAGCACGTCGAATATCTGGTAGGCGTAGGGTAAGATATCGCGTTTTGTGGATTTGGCTTTTAACAGTCGGAAACCGTACTTTTCGGCAACCATCTGCGCATAATAGGCGACATTTTCGGGAAACTTCTCAGGCACCTTAATCCGGAACTCCACCCAGTCCACATCCTTGCGATAGCCCAATCGTTCCAAATGCCGCGGATAATAGGGATAATTATAAATCGTCGCCATGGTGCCCAGCTCTTCAAAGCCTTCCACCAGCATTCCCTCATGATCCAGATCGGTAAAGCCCAGCGGACCGTGAACCGATTTCGCCTGTTTCGCGCGAGCCCAGTCTTCAACGGTGGTCAGGAGCGCTTTTGACACTTCTTCGTCATCAATAAAATCGATCCAGCCAAAGCGTACCTGCCGTTTGCCCCACTTCTCTTCGTGACGACCGTTTAAAATCGCCGTAATTCTACCGACAATCCGTCCCTCTTTGTACGCCAGCCAGTTTTTGACTTCGCAAAATTCAAAGGCGGGATTTTTGCCCGCCGAAAGGGTATTCATATCATCCTGAATCAGGGTGGGAACAAAATAGGGGTGATTCCAGTAAAGGGAAAGCGGAAATTTTACAAACTTTTTCAAATCGCGCCGGGACTGTACTTCCTTGATCTGAACACTCATGATCACCTCATTCACAAATGTTTCTACTCATGATTGACGTTTGTACCGATTAAAAACAGGGCACATGTGACATTGTTCTCTAGTACTTCATTTTCAATATGTTGAGAGCGTATATAATCCTGAAAAACATAATCCAGACCGGGATACATCGCCATTAATTCATCGGCGCGTTTTTTAATCTGCGCATATATTTCCCGGTTCGATTTCAGAATCTCGAGCCGGCTATAGATAGCCGAGTCAATGATTCGAAATCCGGCGCGGCGGATTTGGCTCATATATTGAGCCTCAGGCAGATAGCCGTTATGATAGAATTCTTTCCCGTCCGGTATGTAGCCGTCGTCCAGAATGATCATTCCGCGCGGTAAAAGGCACGGCGCGAGCGCTCTCAGAGTCTGCTGGACATTCCCGAAAACCGGTCCAATCGACCCCAGAATAATGATATCTGCAGACGGGCATTTTTGAATATATTCGCGAATATCGCCCACTTCGAAGCGGCACATCTCGCCAACACCCCATTCCAAAGCCTTTTCTTGGGCAATTTCAACAAATTCGGAAACCGCATCAATTCCGGTCACGGTAAAGCCGTATTTTTTTGCCAGCGGAATGCTCACAGCGCCCTTTCCGCAACCCAGATCGAGAATCCTATATCTCCGCCGCTGAAAATCAATATCCTGCTGATCCAACAGCTTAATAACCTGGTCGGCAGAGGAACCCAGTTCCCACAAGTCCTTCAGCAAATAGGGAATATAAGGAAACAGCTCCACGTTTCTGCCGTCCAGCGACATCAGTACCGATTCTTTTATATCATTAAGCATATTTTTTCATCCTGACAAAACCGATCACTAACCTTGATTTAAAAATCTTAGGTAATATATCATTTTTCAGCTAATTAAATAGCAATTTTACCGCCATCAGAACAATTGCCACTACCAAAACACTGCGGATCAGCTTCTCCCCGCCTTTGACCGAGGCTTTAGCACCGAACCAGGCACCTGACGCATTCCCGACAGCCAAACAGATGCCGACAATCCAGTTGACCTTCCCCGATAATGCAAATACCGCCAGTGATGGAATCGTATAAATCAGAATGATGAAGACCTTGTGCATATTAACATGGATCAGACTGATCTTCAGAATGTGATAGAGCGCCGCCATGAATAAAAAGCCGACCCCCACCTGGATAAACCCACCGTAAAAGCCGATAAAAAAGAGAACAACATAGATCAGCCAGCGGTTTTTAGCAGTGGAAATCTCCGCGGTAGCGGTATAGGTTTTCTGGGCGCGGGGAATAAACATACTGACTACGATAGCAATCATAATCAGCGCCAAAATGCGTTGGAACCACTCATCGGATATGCGGACCGACATCAATGCCCCGGCTACGGCGCCCGGTAGAGTGATATAGGATAATTTGAGGCTCTCTCGAAATTGATGGACTTCCTGTTTTCGAAATGAAGAGACCGCAAAAATATTCTGAATCAGGATTGCCACCCGGTTGGTGCCATTCGCTAAAGCGCTATCCAATCCCAGAAAGATCATCGTCGGCAGTGTAATCGTCGAGCCGCCGCCGGCATTGACATTCACAAATCCAGCAATGGAGCCGACAACAAACAGCAGCAAATATTTCCAGCCTTCGCCCATCGATCCCCGTTATATTAGAATGAATTATCTGCCATCGTTTCCCCCTACCCTCGAGGCGTAAATATAAAATATTCATCTCTTAATCTCAAATGAAAAGAGGACCACTCACCCCGATATGCGAATCTGGTTTAATTAAATGGTTAAGTGGTTTTACGGATGACTGCTACTTAAATCCGCCTTATTTATATAGGCTTATAGGGAAATAAAAAAAATCCTCATCTCTGAGGATTTCTGCTTTGTAGCGGGGGAAGGATTTCCCGCTTCCAGCGGGACTAATCCCGCCAGCGGCGGGGCGAACCTACGTCCCGCTATTGCGGGATATGAGCCCAGCGAGCTACTCCCGATGCATCGGGACTCCACTCCGCGATACTCTCCTGTCAAATTACCAACGATGTCACAGCACTCTAAAATAAAAAACCTCCATAAAGGAGGTTTACTTTGTAGCGGGGGAAGGATTCGAACCTACGACCTCTGGGTTATGAGCCCAGCGAGCTACCAACTGCTCCACCCCGCGATCAATTTTGAATCACCCCATCAAACAGCGGGTGTAATATGCATGTTTTTTTTGAGAATTTCAAGTCCCATTTTGAATCGTCTGACCACCCCCCGTTTTTTACAATACCAGATTGATAGTTAGTTGGTTTTGATTG
>JBNGDF010000055.1:0-5316 GCA_049975265.1 Fidelibacterota bacterium | reverse complement strand
ATCCATCACCACCAGATCGGCATCCATACCCGGGGCGAGACGACCTTTGCAACGATCCAAACCCAGCAACCGCGCCGGATTCAGACTGACGCTATCCACCGCCTCTTCCAGTGAACATGCCGTGAATTTTTTAAAACGGGCACCGATCTCATTCAGCGCCAGCGCCGTTCCGATCAGCGTCCCGTCATCATAACAAGCGACGCCGTCTTGCGATAAATACTCACGACCGTTGTACTCATAGCGCCCTTCCGGCAAGCCGATCGCCTGAATGCCATCGGTGATACAGATGCAGCGCCCGATTCCCAGCGACTGTGCCAGAAACCGGACAATGTCCGGATGCAGATGAACGCCGTCGCTAATAACCTGGACCGACACTTCCCCCGAATCCAGAATCGCCAGCAGGGGACCCGGTTCCCGATGATGCAGCGGCGGCATGGCGTTGAAAACATGGGTTACATGCCGGATTCCCCAATCAAATGCTTTTTTAGTCTGATGATAATTGACTGCGGTGTGCCCAAGTGACGGGATACAGCCATGCGCTTGCAAACGGTCAATCAGCTCCCGACTGCCCTTCAATTCAGGCGCTACAGTCATCATTTTCAGACAATTTCCGGTAATCCCGAAAATCTCATCCGCCGCTTTTCCGGAAGCCGGGTAGATCGCCGATTCGGCAATTCCGCCTCTCTTAGCCGGATTGATGAACGGTCCTTCCAGATGCAGCCCTAAAATCCGCGCTCCGCCAAAATCATCCTGCCAATGCTCCGCCAGCACCTTTAAATGCGCATTCCTGTGCTTCGGATTCATGACGGTGGTCGCTAAAAAACCGGTCACTCCATATCTGGCTAACGTCCTCGACATTATTTTTAACGACTCAACCGATCCATCCAGAATATCGCATCCGCCGGCGCCCTGGATATGGATATCTATAAATCCCGGAGAGACGATCTGTCCGCCGACATCAATACCATTCGTCGCGCCCTCCGTTAGTTCATCGCCGACAGCGACGATCCGACCGTCCGCAATGGAAATATTCGTCAGCCCTCCAATCGGCTGATTGTACAATTGGCAATTCTTTAAAATTAACCTACTCAAACTTCTCCTGCCCTTTCCCGTGACCAATTAGTTGATCTATCCGTCTGAAGCAGTAGCCTCTGGCTTTCAATTCCTGAATCAGCGGCTCCATCAAAATGTAAAATTTATCACTTCGGTCGGGATGACTGCCGATATGAATCAGTAAAATAAAGCCGTTCAGACCGGCAGGATGACTTTTTTCATAATCCAGAATGCTCTGGTATATCGTCTCAGAATTACAGTAATTCGGCATATCCGGCGTCGTATAATCGGCATGGGACACTGTTCCGGGAGTCATATTGAAAAGCACCAGCCCGAGTTCCCGCGCCCATTGTACCACGATTTCATTATACCATTCATAGGGCGGAATAAAGAAGGGCGTCTGATCTTTCCGAATCCCAAATCGCTCCATTTCCCGATAATTTTCCAGAATATCCCGGGTAAATTCTGCCTCTGTCACCAGGAGCGAGTCCCGGTTTTGCCAGTCGCAGTACAGCAGATGCTGGTCGGAATGAGGCCCCAGATAGTGACCGTCCCGGATCAGCTGCCGGATCAACCCCGCATCGGCGCTTCGCCGATAAAAATCGCCGGTAAAGAAAAATCCCGCCAGTATCCGCTCCTCTTTCAACACCTCCCGGATATGCCAGCCACCGTCACTGAAATCGCCCCCGGTGAACACCAGTGCCAGCGCCTTTCGGGTGGAATCACCCCGGACAACAGCCTCCCGGTCAAAGGTAAAATGGCGGTAAGCGGTTCGCTCACAGCCGGTGTAAAACATCAGCAGTAGACCGATGACCTCAATTTTCAGCGTAAAATTCATCATTGATAAAAATAACATCTTTCGCATTTATATGCCATTATCCCGAAAATAAAATGACAACCTTTTTCAGCGCAGTCCATCATATTCCCACAAACCCACATCTTTCTCCGGGGTTGTTTTGAAAAAAGCAACCCCATCCCCACTTTCAGAATCCTGCGGGATTTTTCCAATTTATTACTTAAATTAATTCAACAAGCGATCGTGGAATAAAGCAGATGAACGAATTTTTACAAAGACCTTTTCAATTACATAATCCCCTTCAACATTATAAATGGGGTGCTACTCCGCCGGACGCCTTTATCCCCCGACTGCTCGGAATCCGGAGCAAACCAAACACGCCCTATGCCGAGCTATGGATCGGCGCCCATCCGAGCGCGCCTTCCAAAATCAGAATAGAGAATAATTTGTTGCCGCTGAATGAACTGGTAAACCGGTTCCCCGACCAGATTCTCGGTGAAAAGGTCGCCAGGCGATTTAACAACAGCCTGCCCTTTTTATTCAAAGTGCTCTCCGCCGCCGAGTCACTCTCTATTCAGGCTCACCCGACCAAAGGGCAGGCGGAACTGCTGCACAAAACCGACCCGGAGCACTATCCCGACACCAATCATAAACCGGAAATTGCCATCGCCCTCGATTCACTGACCGCTCTGGCTGGATTCATTACGGTTTATCAGTGGGGCGGGATATTTCAAAAATATCCGGAAATCGCCGGCTTCTTCAGTAAGAATATTGACAATCCGGTATTCAAAAAGCGCAAATTGACTCACAGGCAACAGTCGGAAACACTCCGCCAACTGTATCAGGGTCTGATCCATCTCAGCCGCACCAAACCGTTGTTGTATCAGCGCAGTGTGGACCGCTTGGCACAGCGACTGAAAGCGCAGAAGACCAGGCACTCCCGAAAGGAAACACTTTTTCTGGAATCTCTTGAAAAATATGGCAATGCGGATATCGGTCTCTTTACGCTGTTCTTCCTGAAAATGCTTTCACTCAAAGCCGGCGAGGCGATCTGCATCACACCCGGTATGCCGCATGCCTATTTGCACGGCAATATCGTCGAATGTATGACTAACTCCGACAACGTCGTCCGGGCGGGGCTGACCCCGAAATTCAAAGATATCAATACACTGATGCGAATTCTGAATTATACACCAAACTCCGCCCCGATTATCAAACCTGAAAAGCAAAACAACTGCTTTCAATACCCGGTTTTTACTCCAGAATTTCAAATCAGCCGCATCCATTTATCCCGCCGCTCGCAAGTTTTTCAGACCGGTGGTCAGATTGAGATTTTTCTCGTCATCGGCGGTACCGGTCAGCTGATCAGCCGTGTGGCTCACCGCAAAAAGAGAATCGTCAAAGGACAGTCCTATCTGATTCCGGCGACATTGCCCGATTATACAATCAATACCCGCTCCCAATTGACACTTTTCCGGGTCCGGATTCCCTAAAAGCGGATAGCGATGCAGCCGATTGATCTCCTTATCATCAGCGGATATTTTCTCATCAGCCTGATTCTGGGACTCCGTTTTCAGCAAAAAAGCAGCAGCGCCCAGGAATTTTTCCTGGCGGGACGCTCACTGAGCTGGCTGCCGGTGGGTATCTCCATCATGATTACCGCCTTCAGTGCCATCAATATCACCGCCTTTTCCGGTGAGGTGTTTGCCTTCGGACTGTACGCCCTGCTGAGCCTGCCGGTATTCTATCTGGTCTCCATCCCGGTGAAGCGGATCGTGATTCCCTTTTATCACAATCTGAATATCACCAGCGCCTATGAATACCTGGAAATTCGTTTCGGTCCGGAAGTGCGCCGCCTGGCGGCGGTCATATTTATCATCTGGCGAATTCTGTGGGTTGCAACGGTGGTTTATGTTCCCGCCCGCATTCTCAGTACAATCACCGGGATCTCCCTGACCGGTTTTATTGTTCTTGTTGGCGGTATCGCCACTCTTTACACCTCTTGGGGCGGGATTCGGGCAGTCATCTGGACCGATGTTATGCAATTTTTCATCATGATCACCGGGCTGGCAGGGGCAGTGGTTTTTGTCATTCTCAACCTACCGGACGGGTTTCACGGCATCTTCAGCGCCTCCGGAAGCGGCAATCTGCTGAAACCCTTTGCACCCTTTGATCCCACAATCTTCAGCCTTGATCCGCGCATCCGAATCAGCTTCTGGAGCGCCCTGTTCGGAACATTCGTCGCCTTTCTGACCCGCTACAGCGCCGACCAGATGATCGTTCAGCGCTATCTGGCGGCGCGCAGCATTGCCCAGGCGCAAAAGGGCTTTACCCTGAATTATCTGAGCGCCATTTTCTCAATCCTGCTGCTGGCGTTTCTGGGATTGGCGATTTTTGCCCACTTCGCCCAGCCGGGACAATTTCTGCAAAATGCCGCTCTCCCAATTCACTATTTCACACGCTTTGTCAACAACCTCCCCGTGGGAGTCCGCGGATTGATGCTGACCGCCATCATCGCCGCCAGCATGTCCAGTTTCGATTCCGGTATCCACAGCTGCAGCACCATTCTGAAAACCGACCTGGATTTTGCTCCGTTTTTCAGATTTTCACCCCGGACGCTTGTCATCCTGCTGGGGTTTTTAATCACCCTGGCGTCTGTCTTTATCCGCAACTTCGGCAGCATTTTCGAAATCACCAATAAACTCGTCAACGGATTCGGAACGCCGCTGCTGGCACTGTTTGTTATGGGTAAATATAGCCGTCAAAGCAACCGCTTCGGTGCCCTTTATGGCGGAATATTCGGATTGGTCTTCAGCAGTATTACCATTTTCGGCATCAAAAACCTGGCACTCCACTATTACGCCGTAGTCAATTTTGCCGCCACGATCAGCTTTATCTGGCTGCTCAGTCGGCTGGGGAACAAAGTCCATTTATCTTTATCAAAATGACCGGTCTTTTTAATTTCTCAAAAAAAATAGAGTGTCTGTTTTGAAACATATCAAACTTAATTTCAGCGTCAATCAAAATGGTTCGCCGGCAGAATTTTGCAATCCCGTTATCGGTAATAGCGGCAACTGTCTATGAGCAGCGGAATTCAGAAAATCTTCACCGAAATTCCCAAAACCTACGAACTGGTCAATCATATACTCACATTGGGTTTCGATGTTCTTTGGCGGAAAAAGGCTGTTAAAATTGCAGTTAAACAGGGCGGCTCACACTGGCTGGATGTCTGCACCGGCACCGGTGAAACCGCCAATTATCTAGCCGAAAAGGCAGACAAAGAAACCACAGTTTATGCGGTCGATTTCTCGCTGCCCATGCTAACCGAGGCGACCATAAAACCCAATGGCAAGCGTATCCATTTCACTCTTTCCGATGTTAGGCAGCTCCCCTTTCCTGACAACACCTTTGACCTGATTACCATCTCTTTTGCCACACGCAATATCAATACCAGCCGAAATGCGCTG
>JBNGDF010000054.1:0-5450 GCA_049975265.1 Fidelibacterota bacterium | reverse complement strand
ACATAATCTTTAGAAGAAGACGTAATTATATCGTAGCAATGCGACCGGTCGGGATGCGGAATGAACAAATTTTTTACACATCACCGGAACGATAATTATTCTTCCCGCTCCTTCAATTGGTTACCGGGATTGAAGTGCCATTCATCGATACTGGCATCCCATTGCAGGTACCAGTCCGCCGGCAATTTCTCAAAGGATTTGGTAAAAGGATTGAAACGAAGAATCCGTTTTTCCCACTTGGTAAGTTCCATTTTTCCATCTTGATCTGAACCGTCAGAATCGCCCGCTCTCTTCCGGAACGATTCCAAACCGTCAGAAAGGTTCTCTCCGCTCAAATCTCCATCCTCCCATAAAAAATCCACTGTTTTATATTCAATGTTGATGTTCAGGTTCCACCCCTGCCGGTAAGCGGTTGACCACCAGGACCAGCGCCTGAAACGGCAAGTTACTATTGTTATTCACTTCATCAATATCTATATTAAACAACTCTTTGTCATAATTGCTTGAAATAAAATTTTCAAACTGGAAGAATAGGCATGATAAAAAAAGGCTCCTACCGGAACAAAGAAAAGAGCGAATCCAAACGGCAGCGCGCCTCAAAAACCGATGAAGGATTGCTGAGCGCCAACACTTTTTTTGGAGAAATCCCCGCCTGCCTGCAATCCTGCCTGAAGACATTTTCCATGCCGGTTTTCCTCGAAGACGCGGACAATCGTATAATTGGTTTCAACGCCGCCTTCCAGGAGCTGTTGAGCGCCGGAGATCAACCGATTCTGGGACAAAAATCCACTCGGGTCATTTCCAATTACCAGGCGGTGATCGATGAATCCAACCGTGCATTGATCAACAAGCCGGATCACATTCTCAGAAAAAATATAAGTCTCGAAACCGGCAACGGTGAAACCCGCAATGTCCTGCTGTGCCGAAGCGCTTTTTTTGAGAAAGAGAGGGATGCAGCGGGATACATAAACACATTAACCGAGCTGACCCTTCTGAAAAAATTCCAGGCAGAGGCACAGCAAAAAATTCAGATTGAGCGAACCTTCAACCGGTTATCCACCAGATTCATCAATATCACTGAAGCGAATATGGATCAGCTGATTCAGGACACCCTGCAAACCATCGGTCAATCGCAGCAGCTGGGTACCGTCGGAATACTCCTCCTTTCCGGAGATCAAAATTTTCTGACTCTGACCCATCAGTGGTGTGCCGGGAAAACCGGTGCCGGGAAAGCGACCCTCCAGAATCATCCGGTCGCACCGTATCAGTGGTCGCTGAACCGCCTAAAGCGCGCCCGCCCGATTCTGATCAACCGACTGCGGGATTTGCCTCAATCGGCAGTCGCAGAAAAGGAAATGTTGGAACATTGTCAGATAAAATCCGCGATTCTGACACCCCTGGTTTCAGAAAATACCCTGATCGGCATTGCCGCTTTCATTATTACAAAATCCGAAAAAAACTGGCAGCCCGATGATGTTGACCTCTATATGACCGTCGCCAACCTGATTGCCAGCGGTATTCAGCGCATCCGTTCAGTAAAAGAGCGGGATAACATTCAGGCTCAGTTGATCCACTCGCAGCGCATGGAAGACATTGGCAACCTGGCAGGCGGAATCGCCCACGATTTCAACAATATCCTGACCGTTATCCAGGGTCGTGTCCAGATGCTGATGATGAACACCGATCCGGATGATGCCCGCCTCAAAGAGATGAAACAGATCTGCGAGGTCATCAACCGTGCCGCCGATCTTGCCCGTCAGCTGCTCCTTTTCAGTCGCAAACATGATGTCAATCTGAAAGTCGTCAACATCAATTACATCATCGAGAACACCTACCAGATGTTAAAGCATCTCATCCGGGAAAATATCACCTTCGAAACGCATCTCGATCACCATCTGTGGAAAGTCCAGGCAGACGAAAGCAACATCGAACAGATCCTCCTGAATCTGGTGGTCAATGCCCAGGATGCCATTCGAAACAGCGGTCACATCATTATCCGGACTGAAAACATTTTGCTGAATCGAAAGGACATCAAAGTTATCCCCGAATCGAGATCCGGCAACTTTGTCAGGCTTTCTGTCGAGGATAACGGCTCTGGAATCAAAAAAGAGATAGTCGATCGGATTTTTGATCCTTTTTTCAGCACCAAGGAGAAGGACCACGGCACCGGACTGGGGCTTTCGGTGGTTTACGGCATTGTCAAAAAACATGGCGGCTGGATTAATCTCTATTCTGAAATCAACCACGGCACGGTCTTTAAGATTTACCTGCCGGCAATCATCTCCGAAAAATCTCCGCTCAGCGATACCGAGGTCAAACTGATCGAAAATTATAGAGGAAACCGGGAAAACATTCTGGTTATCGATGATAATATCGACGTCCTGCAGACTCTGGACGAACTCCTGCAATCGGCGAACTATCAGGTGTTCAAAGCCGCCAGCGGCGAGGTCGCATTGGAAATCGTCCGCAACCTCCCTCACCCCCTCGATCTCATCGTCTGCGACATCCTGCTGCCGGGCATCAACGGCAAGGAGGTGGTAAATCAGCTGCTCTCCCGTTACCCGGACCTCAAAGTAATCTACATGAGCGGCTACTCCCCCAGCCGGTTCAACCTATCCGCTGCAGACCTGCAAAATGCCGTTTTTATCCAGAAACCGATCCAGAGTCAGGTTTTGCTGAACATCATCCGGCGGTTGTTGGATCAGCGATACAATTGATCAAATAATCGGATATTCACTGTAAATCCACTTGCAACATTGCGGAGAGAGTTTTATATTGTAGCCGACCGACTGGTCGGTCATAATTGAAAAAGGATAAAAAATGACACCAAGCCAAAAAGATGAAAGCAAACGACAACGGATCATCGAAGCAGCCTTGAAAGTCTTCGCTGAGGTAGGCGTCAGTAATGGTAAGATTGCAACCATTGCTCAAAAAGCCGGGGTCGGCAAGGGAACCGTCTATGAGTATTTCAGCAGCAAGGAAGAAATCTTCATAGCCGTCTTTAAATCATTCTTTACTCAGATGATCTCGGGATATGAAAGCATGGTTCGGCAATCGATGGGACCAGTGGAAAAAATCAGCTTAATGCTGGATTATACCTACGATTTTCTTGACAATGAACTGTCGGATATCAATACATCGGACTGGTTGATTTTTCTGGAAATATTCTTACAGGGCTTTCGTGACGAAATCTACGGTGACAGCAAACTGTCATTTACCAAAATGATCCATTCAATGTATCAGGTATTCAAACCGGTCATTGAAGAAGGGATTGCAAGCGGTGTTTTTAAACCCCTGGATCCGGAACACATTACCTTTATCATCTTTGCAGCAATTGACGGTATCGGTCTGCACTACTACCTCAATCACAAATATTACGATAAGGAGACCCTGAAAAAGATTACCAAAGATATCTTTTTAAACGGACTACTTAAATCTCAAACGGAAGGAGATTAACATGAAACAGCTGTTCTTATTCTGTTTATTTGCAATGAATATTCTCTGGGCGGCGGATCCCAGCGGACCGGAACTGCTGAATAAAATCATCGACCTCATGAATCCAAAAAACGCCAGGGGCATAATGGAACAGACAATAGTAACCACAACCGGCGATCACCGGACATTCAAGTATGAAACCTATATGGGCAACCGGGGTGAATCATCGCTGATGCGCTACCTGGAACCCTCCCGGGTCAAAGGCAACGCCATGCTGATGACCGATTATTCCGATAATATCTGGATGTATAACCGCCGCACCGACCGGGTTCGCAAACTGGCTTCCAGTACCAAGCACCAGAAGTTTGAAGGGTCTGATTTCACCTACGAAGACATGGGCTCCGGCGATTCCTGGAAAGAGGATTACACACCGGTACTCAAGGGGGAAAAAAAAATAGATGGGATCAGATGTTATACATTGGAATTACAATCCAAATCCGATGATAATTCATATAAAAAAATGGTGTGCTATGTTCGCGTGGACGATTTCTTTCCCGTTCAGATTGATTATTATGATCAGGATAATGTCTTCGTCAAATCGCTGTATCTTGAGAACATAAAGAAAATTGAGGGTATCCTGACGCCAATGAAAATGATCATGCGCAATCATCGCGACCAGACCGAAACCGTGATGGAATATACCAGCATTACCTACGACGTCAAATTCGACAAGTATTTCTTCACCGAGCGCAACCTGAAAAAATAAGGGACCCGAATTATGTTTCGAAATATTGTTATTATTGTTTTACTGTCCGTAAGTCTCTTCGCAGAAGTCGATTGGTTTGGCTATTATGAAGGGGAAGCCGATTACGGAAAGGTGCCCACTCAATCAATTTACTACGGGCATAATAAATTGCGTCTGGACCTGGACACCAGTCCGTCGGACAATATCCGCATCAGCGCCGATGTGATCTATAAAGAATATTACGGGCAGACGAATCTGAACTTTCTGGATTTCCTGCACCCGGACTTTCAGCCTGTTGTTCCAAATGCCGATATGACTGGCATGGACACAATCACATACATCCCTTACACCCTTTCAGATTCTATGTTCATTGATAATATGTTTCTGCAATTACACAGCCGGTTATTCGATCTGACCCTGGGTAAACAGCAGATTTCTCCCGGGGTCGGCTATGCCTGGAATCCGACCGATATTTTCAACCATAAGGATCTCATGGACCCCACCTATGAAAATCCCGGCATTTCTGCGATTCAAATTGCGATTCCCTTTGGGTACCGGACGACTCTCAGCGGAATACTCCAGCCAAAAAATTCCTGGAATGAGACGGTGCAGTATTATCAATTTAAAAGCGGTGTCGGTCTGTTTGATATATCCGTTCTCTACAGCCACAGCCTGATGACGTTAACCGGACTTCTGGGCTCAACCATTAAAACCCACGATCTCTATGGCGGTAACATTGAAGGTGATATTATGGGTATCGGCGTCCGGTCTGAAATCGCGGCTCATCGCCTTGACTATAGTAATAATTTGAAATACGAGTACATCATCGGAGCGGATTATACATTTACAAACTCCCTGTATCTACTCGGCGAATATTACCATAATGATCTCGGGGTCAAACCTGATAATGTTACCATGGATGATTATCTGGTGTATTATACCGGTCAACGGAAAGGTCTGAATCGGAATTACTTTTTCATCCTCGCCATGTATCCGCTGGGTGATCTTGTCGATATCAGCGCGTTTTCAATTATAAACCTCGATGATAAAAGTGCCGTTTTTGCACCTCAGATCATGTACCGGCCGTACCAGAATGTCGAACTGAGTCTGATGGGTTCCTGGTTCGCCGGTGATCCGAAAGACGAATTCGGATATCAGGAAACCGGTATTCGCCTGCGAATCCGGGCATACTTTTAATCTATTTTAAGGTAGGAGTCACTGCTGTCCCGTTAAGAAAAATGAAAAGGGCGTTATATAATTGATAATCAAC
>JBNGDF010000053.1:0-6196 GCA_049975265.1 Fidelibacterota bacterium | reverse complement strand
TGCATGTGTTAAGCACGCCGCCAGCGTTCGTCCTGAGCCAGGATCAAACTCTCCGTTGTATTATATTAAAGTATTGAATTGCTCGGGGTTTTTTTAAAAAACCCTACATCATCACTGTCTTTCGCACGCTCTCCATGTCAAATAACAAAACCTATCAACAGTCCCCCGTCGGAAACCGCTCACAGATTCAACTCTCAATTAGCAGGGCGAAGTTAAAACAAATTCCACTTCAGCGCAAGAGATTTTTAAAAATTTCTTTAAAAAAAATTTCAATAGGGGACTTCCAGACGCAACTGCTCCCCAAGCGGATAAATTTGCATCAGTCGCTGCAAATTCTCCTGCGTGACCCGTTCCCGGTAACGCGCCACGGCAAAGTGGGTTGCATACAGATTCAATCCGTAATAAATCAGCACCCCCGTCGCCGCATAATAATAAAATGCCGGATGATGCTGTAAGGTAAAAACCGCCAACTTCGCGACCCCCAAAAATCCCACCGCCGTCAGAGCCCCGTCCCGGTATTCACCAAGCAGGATGCGCCCGCTGCCCGGCAGTAGGGCAGATATACCGTAAGCACCCCACTTCCTCCACCGGTCCAAGCCGACTTCACTCTGTCGAAAACGACGATACTCGGGGACGATTTCTGTAGAATAGTCAGCAACATGGAACTGGTCTGCCAGGGTGTCCGCTATCTGGATTTCACCTAACTGAATCCAACTGTACATCTCCGCCAGCCGAAACGGCTCTTCCGGCTGCCGAAGAGCATATTCGATTGCCGCCTCATAATCACCCTTCTCATAGTACAATACCGCCAACCTTAACCGGTTTTCCAGGTCATATTTCGTGTAACTATATTTGGCAATGGCTTCCTTTAAATGCTTTTCGGCAAGCGTGAAATTCTCGGTCTCCTGATACACCGCCGCCAGACGGATAGCGATCTGCGGTAACAGGCTGTCACCGGGAAAGCGATACCGGTATTCATAATACTGCAGAATCGCCTCTTTGTAAGCACCATTCCGGGCATAATTATCCGCCACCTGGAGAATATTCGCCCTCAGATTGTCACTTTCGAACCGCAGCTCCTGGGGATACAGATTATCCGCGCAAATAAGGAACATAAGAACAGCTATTCCGATAAATTTTTGATAATCTGAGTAAAACATGATCTGTAGACCAGCTGGTCAGCGCATCAAGACCATTTTTTTAGCAGCCATTTGAGTGGCGGTATGCAGGCGACAGATGTAAATCCCCGATGGTAATTCCCGCCCATCTTCTGACCGGGCGATCCAATGGACCGAATATTTCCCCGGTCTCATATCACCGTTTAGAATCTCCGCAATCTCTTCCCCCAGCAGATTAAAAACTTCCAGCGTCACATGATCCCGCTTGAGCAGCTCAAAGGAGATCGTCGTCACCGGATTAAAGGGATTCGGATACGCACCCAACAGTCGGAATGAAGAACTCAACGCCGCCGGTTGCCGCCTCTCACCCCGGGTAAAGCTCGCCTGAAGACGGGTTGTGTTCTCATTCAACCAAGCCAGCGTGCTGTCCAGCAAACTGTAAAACTCCTCGGTACTGTCCGCCAATTCAATCGGCACACAAAACGTCGCTGTCCGGAAGTCTTCGCCAATTAGACAGACTGCCATCCCCCTTTTCGACGATTTCCCTCTCAATATCTGCCTGCCCTCATTGGAAGGCTCGATGAAATCCGCCCAATTCAGAATCGCAGAATCACCGATCTGGTAGCGGATCGGACCATAAGCGACTGTGTCCACCGCAAACGCTGACGTAACTGGATTTTTGGCAACACTCAGCAAAAGGGTATCAGCGATGCCGCCGTTGTCTGGATTGTAATCATCATCGGGATCACTCTCAAAATCTTCGATCCCCAGGTAATCGTAAGCAAAATCGCCGCTTTTAAAATTCCCTTCTCCAATTAAATCCCAGCGATAAAAATAATCCATATCCACCAGCAGCAGATTACCGCCACTGTTTAAAAATCCGGCAATATTATAAACATCCTGATTCTCAATATCGGTAACCGGCAGAATCATCTCATCGCCGTCCAGGACTACCAGCGTCAAAAATTCCGGATAAAAGATTACCGTTGTGTCGATACCTTTATGCTTGTCTAAATTCCAGTAAAAATATTCAAGACCCAGCTGGTCCAGGGCGTCTCTATACCGATTGCCGGTTTGTAAACCGGAATTATCAATCAGTAAAATATGAGTATCGACAGGCGGGGTTATACAAATAAAGGATTTCCACTCCGAACATTGCACCATGCCGGTGGAGTCCTCCGCCCGGACATAATAGTAAATCGTATCACCGGGATTATACTCCAGATTCGCCCAGAAATAGTTCAGGGTATCATGATCCATTGCCTGTACCTGCAGCTGCCCGTTGATACCGGCTTTACTGGTCAGGCAGACTTCAAAGTCCTCGCTTTCGATTTCCACCACCTCCGCCCAAATGGTGCGGCTTTCGGCGAAGGTATCACACAGATCGGGGAGTTTCGATATAATCGGCGGAATTGCTTCATAAATCACCTCCACCTGCATCATGTGTGCCACCCAGTTATCGGTTCCCGGCTGAAAATTGCCAAACCATCTGCTACTCCCGCTGTCACTGATGGTCGTAAAGCTGCGGCAGCTGCCTTCCGAGCATTGATAATGATAGACACCGTCCTGGTAAATTTTCGGATTGCCGTTGTTATCCAGACGATAGCCCACCCAGAAATCCAGCTGTGACGAATCCAGTTCGACAACGTGATTCTCAATTGCCAGATCGTACGTGTTCCAAAGCAGGCTGTCCATGGTCTGCTGCGCCATATTCAGCTCAAGACAGGGCCATCCAGCCGGTTGGTTCAGCAATGGAACCACGCCAGGTTCATTGGGGAATTGATATTTATCATCCCTGATCGCCGGCGCCCAGAGGAACCAGTTCGCTGTGCCGCCTGTCATATTCTGCATCATCAGTTTGGTGACTGTCCCCGGCGCCAGCAGTGTGAACCAATTGATACAGGTGTCACCGGCACCCTGATGATTGCCCAAATAATCGCTGTAGTCGGCGTTGCTGCGGGGCGGCTGAAAATAGTAGAGTGTATCCACGACGACGCTGCCGCTGGCGGTCTGCTGGACGGTCAGACGGTGATAAACGGCGGCGGTTCTGACAAGGGCGTTATGCTTATCATGAGCGATTAATTCAATATTCTTCGCAAGAGTATTCGCTGAAAGCCATCCCAGACATAACAGCACAACCAGTTTTTTACTCATTTTCAGCAAATCCTTTGACAACTCTGAATACCGTGCAATATTAATTGGTTTTTCCCAAAAAGCCAAACTGAAAGCACTTGATCTCCAATCGAATTTCCGGTATCCTTATATTAACTGTTTTAACGGTGAAAATGTTCAATAAAAAACTCCCTCTTCACTAGGCGAAGAGAGAATCTGATTATTTTAAAGCAAATATAACCTATTTAACCAGCAGGCATTTCCGAACCTGCTGAAATCCGCTGGCGCTCAAACGGTACAAGTACACGCCCGAACTCACATTTGAAGCATTCCATGTCACGGAATACTTACCCGGTTGTTTGGTCGTGTTTTCCAGCATCTCTACTAAACGTCCGTTAATATCATAGACAGATAGAATAACCGGGCTGGTTTCAGGAATTTCATATCGAATAGTCGTCACGGCATTAAAAGGATTTGGATAGTTTGGTGATAAACAAAACTCAGTCGGAGTTTCTTTTAATGGCTCTTGATATGTTTCGGATGTCTGATAATGTATTTCAAGTCGGGGCCAATA
Source organism: Fidelibacterota bacterium (assembly GCA_049975265.1). Lineage (GTDB taxonomy): Bacteria > Fidelibacterota > UBA2242 > UBA2242 > UBA2242 > B118-G9. The sequence goes on along the minus strand of JBNGDF010000053.1, from coordinate 2,392 downwards.
TTGTTGGCTGTCAGAATCGGCTGAATAAAACATTAGGTGGTCCCATTTATGGTCATTGTCAGACCTTATAGGAAAAGCCAATCGATACTGACTATACTGCAGGATATTATCAACATCGTTTTGGACTTGTTGAGTTACATCCAATTCTCGGAACCCAATTTCCGGAGTTGTCGAAATATAACCAATGTTAGATTCTAAAGTCAAAGAATCACCGTCGTCTCCGGCTGTCCAGTGTTGGGGCTTCAAACTATCACCTATGCAAATATGAGATACTGTACAATAAGATGTATCTCCATCCAGTTTTAATATCGGATAACGGCCTTCGACAAAATTGCCAATAGAATAAAATTGATATACAATAAGTTTAGCATCTGTTATTACATCAGAATTTTCTATAAACGATATATCAAATGACAAGTAACTTCTGTAAGAAACTCCAACTGACATGTCGTCTTCAAAATCACCACAAATCATATGTTCCCAGTCAGTTACAGTCCAATGATTATTGGATTCAAACACATCTCCCAATACATTACCATCGATGTCAGGATTACTGTAAATTATGGTATCTTGGTCAATAAATGCTGCTTTCCATAATGGTGATGTCCCCTGATACATAACCGAAGAAGTATAATTCGAATAATTACTACAATAATCAACAGCGCAAACACTATAATAAACTCGATCCCTATCCGATCCAATTGAGAATGAGTTGTCCTGATAAAATGTATCAGAAACAGTAAAATAGGAGGTTAATGTTTCCCATTTTAATGGTAATCCGATCCAATTATATAGGATACGCTTCACTTTATACTCTTTCATATCCGCTTCAGGATTTTTATTCCAATATATTTTCGGATGCCCTCCTGAACTGGAACTAGTGAAACCAGAAGGCATAGAGGGAGTATCTTGTAATAATTGAAGAGCAGAATACGCATTGATTCTACCTGCGCCAAGTTTTCCTTCCCAATTTTCACCTGCGTTTATAGCATCTATATTGTCTGCAGTTTGTTTAATAATATTACGCACAGCAGAAGGCGGAATTGTGGATTCGTATGATAAAATTAAAGCCGCCAATCCACTTACATAAGGAGCAGCCATTGATGTGCCACATAAATAACCGTAATTGTGAGTCCATTCATTATAATAGTTATCATAAAGCACGTTATACCGAGGGGTAGTCGAATATATATCATCACCACTTAACGGTAATCCAACTCCACCAGGTGCTGCAATATCTACCCAATTTGCGAAATTAGAGCTACCTTTATAATCATTTGAATCTGTCGCACATACAGATATAACTTCTGGAAAATACGCTGGATACATCTGTAATGAATCAGCTTTTGTAGAATAATCAGCACCTCCATTTCCAATAGAAGCGACTAAGACAACACCGTCAGTATAAGCATTCTCAATACTAGTTTCTAATAAATCATATCCTTCAAAATATCCAAATTCATCATCATAATAAGTTTTACCAAAACTCATATTGATAACATTTGCACCTAAGGTCACAGCGGTATCAATACCAATTGACGCTGTTTCCATATCAATACTGCCTGAATCAGTAATCTGAACATTTAAAATCTTAATATCAGCTAGCCCTGCAATGCCAGTATTGTTATTTGTTACTGCACCAATAATACCAATAACATGGGTTCCATGGCCTTTTATATCTATTGGCTGATTGCCAGGTGAGATTAAATTTACTCCATATCTTAGATTTACTAATAAGTTATCCTCAAGATCGGGATGAGGATCATATATTTGTCCAACATCATGAATTACATCTACGCCACCATCAAGAACTGCAACAGTTATAGAGCTTGAACCCGGTTCAATTGTCCAGGCATCTTCAGCCTCAATTTTAGACAAAGCCCATTGGTTGGCAAAGTATGTGTCATTTGAATGTAATTCAAATAAGTAATTTGGCTCAATAGAAATAACGTTTGGTAAGTTTTTAAAATGATTAATAATATCTTTTATGTTTTGTGTAGTATCAAATCCAATATGATAAAAGTAGTCTGTTCCTGAAATGTTTCTAATAGGTATCTTATTCATATGTTGAAAACTATATCTTTCAGAAATCTCATTAATTCGATTATTATTGGTTTGAAGAAAACCGTTTTCGTTAGATTCAATTGTTATCGGACTATTTAAATGAAGTATTAACTCACCTCTTTGGAAGGATGGTTTCGAAAATAGGTCAATTGTGAAAAAAATAGCACCCAGAAAAATCAAGGACTTCCTTTTCATATTAACCTCACTTTCTCAACTACCTTTCCAGAGAATTACTCTCTGACATCTTCTTTAAATTTAATGTAGTCATTGTGGTGATTAACGTCAATTACTTTTTCCTGCCAGCGACAATTATTTTTCCCTGTTTGTT
>JBNGDF010000052.1:0-6236 GCA_049975265.1 Fidelibacterota bacterium | reverse complement strand
GGCTCTATTGGATTTTGAGGATAGGGGGTTGGTTTTTTGATGAGCCTTCCGAAGGTTTCCAATAATTCCGGAGCGGAGTGCCCGTAGCGGAAAAACAGGTTCGCCAGCTCGTTCCTATAGGTTCGTGATTGTTCGGGCGCCTCCAGGCAGTGGTAGGCTTCGAATACTGCCAGTTTGGAGTTCGGCAGGCGGGCATGAATCGCTTCCAGCTCCTCAATTGGAACCACCTGGTCCAGTGTTCCACCGACCAGCAGGATCTCGGTGGTGATATTTTCCAGATTTTCGATATTAAACTGGTGTCCGGCAGTTGCTTCCGATCCGAAAGCCCGGGTAACCGGTTCCGCCATTTTCAAAAAGGGGTAATTGATATCCGGCATTGAGTCCATGCTTGTGGAGATATTGGTTTCGTACATGAATACGACGCTCCAGGGTTTGTATTTCCAGGCGGAGCGGACAAAATAGTCAAGCGAACCGAACTGTTCCGAATATTGCCGGTAGCGTTCCAGACGATTTTGGCTGAGCTCGTTCAGCAATTGTACAACCTCGTCTTCATCATAATAGAGTAACCGCTGGATTAGGAAGAGCAGCTGTGCTTCGTCCACCGCATGGTTGGCGACGGCGGAACGGTACTGTGGATAGAGTTTATTTCGGGTCAGAAAATTGTGAAAATAGCGCACGCCGGCGGTGCTGCTGGTGACGGCGTCTTTGAAAAAACTCATCAGGAATGCCCGCTCGACGTGCTGATGGTATTTTTCCAGATATTTGAGACCGATCATGGCGGTTCCGGAACCGCCCAGAAGATAGATAGACTTATCACCCATGAGGTCCTGGCGGATGCGCTCGATGTCTTCCACAACGTGATCGGATTTTAGTATTTCGTAGGCGGTGCGCCAGTCGAGATTGCGATCGTTGATTGCCGGAATGTCAGAGCAGTACATACCACGGTATTCATAGGTGACCGTATTGTAATCCAGGTCAAATATTTCTTTATAGCGGTCCGCCCAGTCGACCTGAGAGAGGGTCCGCTGCCCGTCGGTGGGAATCAGAATCGTCGGCTTGTTTTCGTCATAATCACTGCAGAGTTCGTAGTACAGCTGAAACGTACCTTGCGAGGGATCGCCGTAAACCACCGGCACGTCGATATAGCGGTGGTAATAATCGGCTGCCGGTTGTCCGGGATTCAGTTCCGAATAGTTAAAATATTGCTCCGAGTCAGGATAATCGGGATAGATTTTTTCAATTTGCGAAATGACGGATACCGGTTGTCCGTTCAGGGTGTCATTTTTCAGGGCGGAATACTCGATTTTCAGGTTGATATCCGGCAGGCGGGCAATTTGACCGATATAATCACTCAGCAGAATTTTATGGGTATGTTCAATGGCAGATACGAGGAAAAAATCGTCGGCGATGTACACACTGTTATCTTTGGTAGACGCCAGTTTCAAAAAGACGTTATTGCGCTCGTCCGAATCGGTTTTTTCCATGACTTCAGCGATGGAGCCTTCAAAACAGTGCTCCCGGCTGTCGTGAGATTATCAGGACGCCGGAGAAAAAAACATACAGAGCAGATCGTTTCATGGTTCTTTCCGATTTTTATTCAATGTTTTCAATCCTCAAAACCACAATTAAAATTGGGATAATTTACTTCAAATTGCAAGCCTTTGGGGAGTTGGTTTTTTTGTAACCTTCGGAAGGCTCTAATGGACTTGAAGATAAGTGACAGGTTTTTTAAGAGCCTTCCGAAGGGTTTTTCAGTCGTAAGGCTCAAGTGGGTTTTGAGGATAGGGGGCGGGATTTTTGGTGAGCCTTCCGAAGGTTTTTTTCATCATAGCGATCTATTCCCCAGCCTTCGTAAGGCTCTAATGGACTTGAAGATGAGTAGCTCATTTCTTTAAGAGCCTTCCGAAGGTTTATTTTTAAAAAAGAATTGAAAAAGGTTGGCGATAATGTTATTTTGAAAATTATAAAAAGAGTAAAAAGCGGGAGGTGGTGGAATTATGGAAAGAGACTGGAAAACCTACAGCCGGATGGTGCCCGAGCTCCGGGAGCGTTATCTGAAGAAGAAAAATGCAGAGATCGTGGCGATTCTGGAAGCAGAAGAGAAGAGCCAGACCGAGCGCTTCTGGGACGCCCGGGATAAAATTGAGCGTGAACGAAAAATATTGGAAGCCTGCCTGGACCCGCACTCACGGTCCAAGATGCAAATCCACCTGTTTCTGATGTACAGATACGGTATGTTGAAAGATGCCGATCTAGATAATTTCAGCGGGGAATTGAGAGAACAGATTCGGAAATACAGTTGGTGAGGCAGACTTGCCGCCAGGAGAAAAACAGAGGTGAAAATCCGGGCGGAGCGTAACAGCCGGATGACCGAAAATTCTGAATAAAGACTTGACTTTATAGCCGTTTATATGTAAAGTTGAAATTATAAATGGGGCAATTATCAGTGTAATGCTGATATTGCTATTTGAAACCGGGCAAAATCCAATCTCTGTTAATGCGGGAGATGTGGATCGCTGTTTTCATTTTACATGGTTCATAATCAGTAACGGGCAGGGGAATCAAATGAAGAGCGGGTTAATATTTATCGTTGGATGGGTGCTGGTCCTGAGCAGTTTTGCCGGGGCACAGGCTGATTTTCACTGGGTTGAATACGGCGCCAATCCCGTCTTTGGTCAGGCGGCGGGTGGTCCAAAAGCCTATTATCCCAGTGTCTGTTTTGATGGGGAGGAATTTTCAGATCACGGTATCCGGGCAAAGTACAAGATGTGGTACGGCAGCGCATCCGGGCAGGTGGGACTTGCCTGGTCCGACGATGGGATTGTCTGGAACGATGCGGGGCAGGTGGTCGGCAATATTCATTATCATTGTAAAGTACTTTACGATGCGGCGGGTTTCGGGAGCGGTGTCTATTACAAAATGTGGTACGCCGAACCCGGGGTTTGGCCTTACAGCAAACAGACGATTCGGTATTCTGAATCGTCGGACGGATTTATCTGGCAAAACGACAGACCGATTATTCAGGATGAGGCATATCCGCTGATTACCGGAAATTATGAATGGTGGTACGGCAGTTACGGTCCGGGGGCGATTCTTTATCATTCCGATGGATATGCTGATTGGGACGACAGCGATCCGCTGGGACACAAGTACGTCATGTACTACGATGTGGCGCCGCAGAACTGCATCGCCGGCGAGACCGAAGCTACGGCGCTGGCTTATTCGGTGGATGGGATATACTGGAGAAGGTACGGTGATCAGCCGGTGATAGTAAGCGGAGCGGAGGGCAGCTGGGATTCTGAATATGTGTACGCCTGGTCGGTGATCGAAGATCGGGAAATGTTGCACATGTGGTACAGTGGCGGTGTGAATTCCAGCCATGCCGGGATCGGTTACGCGACCTCTCCGGACGGGATCAACTGGACGGCGCACCCGGACAATCCGGTTTTTCATATTAACGACGGAGTGGCATGGCGCAACGCCCGCTGCTATACACCGGCTGTTCTGCAAACGGGTGAATCCTACCGGATGTGGTTTGCCGGTGAAGACAGCCTGACGGGACAGGTTTCCATCGGCTATGCGGAGACCGCTTTGCCGCCAGTGGAGCTTGTGCTGGATATTATGCCCGGCAACGCCAGGAATATCATCCCGTCAAGCGGGCGTGGCTTGTTTGAGATGATTCTGTACGGGTCGCAGGACGGCATTCTGGATGACATTCAGATCAATACGGTTCAGCTGGAAGGAATGGCTCCGGAGAAGGTCAGGTTCAAAGATGTGGGTGCACCGGTGGCAGTGAATTTGAAGGGGCGTTCGAATGCCCGCCGTCGTAGAGACGGTTTTACCGATTTGGTGCTGAAATTCAGACTTTATGAGGTATTGGACAGCCTGATCCAGGTCAGTGAGAGTGACAGCATATGGTTGACTCTGACGGGCAGCCTGAAGGATGGTCGCCGGATTGTAGGGCGTGATTATGTAAAAGTAATGGCTGGAAAGAGAGGGCGCCGGTTTGGTATACCAGGAAATCATGCGCAGGATAAACCGAAACCGAAAGCAGGTCAATTTTATCTGTCCGGGAATATCCCCAATCCCTTTAATCCGGTTACAATGATTCGGTACGATCTGCCCACGGCGGCTTTTGTAAATCTGACGGTGTATGACATGCGCGGGCGGGTTATTGAGCAATTGGTGGATCGGCGGCAGGCGCCGGGCATTTATTCTGTAAACTGGGACGCTTCGCGTTACAGTTCCGGCGTCTATTTTTACCGGATTCAGATTCGGTATACTGTTGATGGCGAAGTACGGCATTTCCAGCAGGTACGTAAATGCCTGCTGACAAAATAGTTGTTCCCCCGGGCGGATGGTGTGGTTTTAGGATGAATTCTGGTTATTTGGTGGAATAAGATTCAGGTAAAATGCGGTAACACTATCCGTCGGGGACAATGTTGATCAGGCACCGCAGTCTGTTCTGAATTTCGGGATGGGACTAACGGTGCGGGAGCATTGGAGAGGACATTGGAGCTGAAACATGAGTCTGCTTGAGCAGTTGAGAGATGCGGTCCGGGTGCGGCATTACAGTATTCGCACGGAAAAAGCCTATGTACAGTGGGTCAAGCGTTTTTTATCATTTTATAAAATGCTGAATCCGCAGGATTTGGGTGAGCAGGAAATCAACCGGTTTCTGTCATTCCTGGCGACCCGGGAAAATGTTTCCGCCGCAACTCAGAACCAGGCATTGAGTGCGCTGGTTTTTTTCTTCAGGAATGTTTTGAACAAGGAGTTGGGTGATATCGGTGATGTCATCCGGGCGAAGCGGTCCAGCCGTCTGCCGGTGGTTTTCAGCCGGGATGAGGTTCGGCGCCTGCTGGGGCAACTTTCAGGCGTGTATAAATTAATGGCGACGCTGCTTTACGGAGCCGGCTTGCGATTGCAGGAGTGTTTGCAATTACGGCTGAAGGATATTGATTTTGAGAGCCGGCAAATTATTGTCAGGAGTGGCAAAGGCGACAAGGATCGGGTGACTATGCTGCCGGCGTCGGTTGTTGAGCCGCTGCAGGAACACATTCGCAAGGTGATCGAAATTCATAAGAAAGATATTCGCGAGGGTTATGATTCGGTATATTTACCCAATGCACTGGCACGTAAATTTCCCAGCGCTGGTAAAGAGATCGGCTGGCGGTATCTGTTTCCAGCCCGGGATGTGTCGGTTGATCCCCGCACCGGGGTGGTGCAACGGCATCATATCCAGCCGTCGGTATTGCAGCGGGCGGTGAAGGAGGCGATCCGGAAAGCGGAGATTCACAAGCCCGGCGGCTGTCACACTCTGCGGCATTCCTTTGCGACGCATCTTTTGGAAGATGGGGCGAACATCCGCACCGTGCAGGAACTGCTGGGACATCGCAGTGTGGAGACGACGATGGTTTATACGCATGTGATGCAGAAGAGGACGATCGGGGCAGAGAGCCCGGCGGATAAGTTATAGAGGAATCATTTTTACCATAGAGGACGCTTCAAAGGAGATCCTTCGGATCAGAGATCACAAAGGTGCGGTTGTGAATCAGCGCTTGATTTTTGTACTTGATACTTTTTTTTCTCTGGTTTTCTATTTTGTCCTGAAAATTCACTTATCTGCTCAGCAGTGCAATTTCTTTAGCTTCAGATTTTCAGGTCTTTTGAGGAAAGACAGGGAATCAATCCCGACAGGCGTTTTTTTGTGTTGTATTTATATTTTGAATGAATTATAATTGTACAGATTATGGCAGTAGTGACGATTAAAACAATTATGCCCGGTCAATATGGTACAAAGCGTTTGTCGGAAAAGTACGGAGAGCAGTTACTGGCGGTGCGTTACAGACTGGACAGGGAGCGCCGGAAAAAGTTGAAAACGGTGGAAATAGTTGTAGACGAGTGGGATTATAGAGAGACTGACAAAAAGCGGATTTCGCCGGACAAATCCGTGCATTTATTTATTGAGTATGGAGAAAAGGAATTGGGAGTGAAGATACGCAGGGCGGGTGGTTTTTGGAACAAAGAAAAGCGGTATTGGGAGTTGCCGTACGGAAGGGCGGTTCAGTTGGGTCTGGCGGACCGGATTATTGATGATTAAAAAATGGCTATATATGGAAATATAAAAATGCCTATATTTGGAAAGATTGAGAAAAAATGGATAGATGTAACCATTTTTATGCCTATATACAGACATGTCGGCGAGGCTGACGAAGTAGGATAATCATATGTTA
>JBNGDF010000051.1:3962-8397 GCA_049975265.1 Fidelibacterota bacterium | reverse complement strand
CAGGTAATCCTAGTACTCCTCCTCCAAGTTCTTCGAGAAGTACACTTACAGGTTTATCAGTTCTTTCTAATTTAGCCATAGTTTAAACCTCCTATATCTTTTTATTCGCCGAAGTCCGATTGCGTATAACTCCTGATAAACAAACTAATATTGCGTATAATATTTTAAATAAGTAAATTTTTTTTGTATTAACTTAAATTGAAATGATATAATATGAAATATACTGATGTACTCAATGCGATGGAAAAAGAGCTGTTGATCCGCAATTACAGTCGGCGCACCATTGAAAATTACGGGAGTGCTTTGCGGCAGTTCGCGAAGTGGGTTACTGCCTCAGGAGTTTCGAAAATCAGTGGTTCGGTGTTAACCGATTATTTTCATTATCTGAAATCCGAGCGGGCAGTGTCTTACTCAACCCTGAAACTTCATCTGGCTGCACTGCGATTTTTATACCTGAATGTTCTTAAACAGGCGATTGATTTTGATTTTCATTTAAGGATCAGAAAACCGGAGACGCTGCCGGTTGTCCTGTCAGTGGAAGAGGTTCAGCGGTTTTTAAACTCCATTGCAAATCTGAAGCATAAGGCGATATTTTCATTGATCTATGGTTGCGGATTGCGCGTCTCCGAAGTAGTCCGGCTGAAGTGTGCCGACATTGACAAAGACCGGCTGCTGCTTCGGGTTGAACAGGCGAAAGGGCATAAGGACCGTTATGTGGTGTTGTCGGAAAATCTGCTGGAATTGATCTGCCGGTATTGCCGGGTGTATCAACCAGAGCACTATCTCTTTGAGGGGCAGAAACAGCTGAAACCTTACACGACAACCAGTATTCAATCCCTATTCAGAGTTATAAAGAAACGAGCGGGTATTACCAAAAAGGCTACGGTGCACACCCTGCGGCATAGTTTTGCCACCCATCTTTTGGACCAGGGCACCGATATTCGCTATATCCAGGAACTGCTGGGGCATAAAAATCTGGCGACAACCCAGATCTATACCCATATTAGCACTTTTAATCTTAATAAAGTCAAAAGCCCGGCAGAATTACTAAATCTCGAATGACTTATGGGTTTGTTTCTGTTACTGACATTCGAATCGTTTTGGTATTCATTTATCAAAAACGGTCGTGTATATTCATTTCTGACCAATTTCCCCAGACTGTCCAGCCGGATGAGTGTGCCCTTTTTTGAGGAGGACGCCGTCGATCGCGACGGGTTTTACTGCCGCTTTTTTAACACCCAGTCTTGCCCGGTCTATGATCAACCCTAAAATATTTTACGGTAGATATGGCAATAGGGTTGTTTGCCGTTTTTCCGGTAGTAATCCTGATGGTACTCTTCGGCTTCCCAGAAGGTCGTGGCTGGTTTTAATTTCGTTGCGACGGAGTAGCCTTTCCCTTTGAGAATAGTGATCAGTTTTTCCGCTGCCCGGCGCTGGTTATCGTCAATATAGAAGATATAAGAGAGATACTGTTCGCCGATATCCGGTCCCTGTCCGTCGGTCTGGGTGAAGTCGTGGGTTTCGAAGTAGAGTCTGAGCAGGTCCTCGTAGGATATTTTTTCGGGATCAAACCTGATCTCCACGGCTTCCTGATGACCGGTGGTGCCGCTGCAGACCTCCTGATAGGTGGGATTTTTCTTGTGTCCCCCGGTATAGCCGACGGTGGTGGAGATGACGCCCGGCAGTTTTTGGAAATGGTATTCCACACCCCAGAAACAGCCTGAAGCGAAGATCGCCCGCCCGGTTTCAGGTTCTGTCGGGGTGAAATTCAGCGACACCGAATTCACACAATGCCGGGTATTTTTCGGCGTAAAGCTCTCACCGGTGAAGACATGTCCCAGATGACCGCCGCAATTGGCACAGACGATTTCGGTGCGGATGCCGTCGGCGTCGGGAATCTGTTTGACGGCACCGGGGATGGCATCATCGAAACTGGGCCAGCCGCAACGGGCGTCGAATTTATCTTCGGAGCGATAAAGCGGGGCGTTGCACTGTTTGCAGCGGTAGGTGCCGTCTTCGTGATGGTTGACATACTCACCGGACCAGGGCGGCTCCGTGGCTTTTTGTAGAATGACTTTCTGTTCGAAGGGGGTCAGTTGATTGTAGGGCATAGACTCCTGCGCATTTGTGATTGTGAGTAAAATATAAAGGATACTGAGCAAATTTCGAATCATATTTTGTCCCGTTCATGATCTAACGCTTAGATATGGTGTGAGGCAGGAAGACACAAGATTGCCCGATTTGATGTGAAGACTCAGGAGATCGAGTGGCTGAATTGGGTGAATCCGTTGAACGTGTTCAGCAGAAATTGCCGCTGATCGCCGGACAGGTCCAGTTCATGGATTGGATTTCCCGGAATCTGCTCCGCCTTCACCGCCGCGCTGTTGAAGTGGGTGATATCAGAGTAGTACCAGTGGTTGTCGCTATTTATGTAACGATGATTGCCATGAATGAAGGCAAACTGGTCGTGTTGATATTGAGGCAGGGTTTTGCCTTTCATATCGTACCAGTAGCTCTGGAGACAGGGCGGCTTATCGAGGTAGTTATTAAAGCTGATCCCGCCGATCCGGGTATCGGCGGATTGAATGATATAATCGTACAACTGCCGAGTGGAAACCGGTGTGTCAATGTCAATGCCGGTATGCAGGTCGGGAGCAGCAATGAACAGCGGTACGCGGTTGCCGGCTTCGGTGACGTTGCTGAAGTGGTACCACCAGTTTTCATCGCCGAAATTATCGCCGTGATCGCTGAGGAAAATAAAGAGAGTTTCCGGGAAATTGTCCCGTAAATAGAGCGCAAATTCATCGATTTTTTCCGCAATGCGCTGCCAGGCGAGTTGCTGGCGTTTGCGCAATGTCTGGAGCATTTTCGGTTTGATAAAATGTTTGCCGCTGCTCAGCCAGGTCTGATTGACGAGGTGGAAGAGGCTGGAGATTTCCAGCAGTTTCTGTGGCGTTTTGCGGGACAGCGGTTTGAATTTCGGTGAAATATGATAGGGGAAGTGGGTCTCCATGATATTCAGAAACAGGAAGGTTTTGCGGTTTTTCCGGGAATTTTCATGGAGAATCGCCTTTGCCCGATTGAGTTGCATGTCGCAGAAGCTGTGAAACCAGGCTTGTCCGGCTTTGATATCCTCAGCCATTTTACCGCCGATAAAATCGCCTTGCATAACTTTTTTCCGCATGCGTCGTTTGCTCATTAAAAGGACGAAGTTCAGCAGGGGAATTGCGCTGGTGTCGAGCCACTGCCAGGCTTTTTCGGTGCGCCTGAAGCCGCGATCGAGCTGGAAGATGTGGGTAGTAACGGTATTAGCGGTGATCTGGATCGTATCGAAGCCGAGGGTGGTTAATTTTTCCGCCAGGGTCGGTCGGTCACGACGTAGCTCATGCCGCGAACGGGTAGTCGCCTGGTGTTCATGGGGCAGAAAGCCGGTGAAAATTGACGCCGTCGCCGGTAACGTCCAGCAGCCGGCAGAATAAGCCTGGTGAAAATTCAGTGCATGGTTCGCCAGATAGGGCAGAACCGGCTTGCCGCCGCCCCAAACGGTATCGTAGCGCACACTGTCGGCGACCAGCATGACGATATTTTTAAAAAGACTCAAAATTCGATCCTGTTTTCATACTTACAATTCCTTCACTAATCTTAAACCTAAATGTTCCATGGTGAAAAATAAAGTAAAAGAATTGTAAAAATCAGCGAACCAGATTCGAAAAAAATTTCTGGGCGATCAATCCGGCAATAGGAGGGAAAAAGAAGGTGGAAGCCAGCCGGACAAGTGTAAATCGCCAGCCGAGGATGCCGAATTCCATGGGTAGTCGGGCGACCGCCCAGAGCGACCAGCTGGTCAGATAGGCAACCATGGTTCCGACTCCGGCGCCCGATTTTAGAAATCCGGCGATGACGGGCAGAGCGACATAGGGACCGCCGGGTGTCAGACCGCCGGCGACTGTCCCGATTATTATTCCACGTAAACCTGACTCCGCACCGACCCAACGATCCAGTAAATTCTGCGGCAGCAGAACCTGAATCATGCCGGCGATGATAAAAGCGAAAATCAGCAGCGGCAGCACCTGATAGGTCATCCGCCAGGCGGACTTTAAACCGATGAGATGGAGACCGGAGCCTTTACTGTAGCCGATTCCCAGCAGGATGAGTGCAATTGCCGCCATAATCAGAGTCGGTATCAGCATCCGGCTTCCTTTCCGCGTGGTTCCTCGAGATTGAATATCCGATTCCGGAATCATAACCTCTATTTTTCAAGGGTGACATTCAGCGGCGGTGACTGATTCTGCTTATCCTTGCCCATGTAAAGCGTCACATGGGGGAAGGGGATTTCAATGTCTTTTTCGTCGAAAATGATTTTCAGACGACGATTGAATTCCCGACCGATGCGCCACTGTTTAATCGGTTTGGTGGTGGTGCGGGCTTTGATCAC
>JBNGDF010000051.1:0-3862 GCA_049975265.1 Fidelibacterota bacterium | reverse complement strand
CCGGCGAGGTCCCGTAAAATGACCATTCGCAAATTAAGCCCCTCGACGGCACCGGCTTTTCCGGCGACCTCGACCACATCACCAATCCGAATCTGGTCGGTGAGTAGAATAAAGAAACCGCTGATCAGGTCTTTGACCAGACTCTGAGCACCGAAGCCGACCGCCAAACCGAGTATCCCGGCGGCAGCCAGAATCGGTCCGATTTCGATGCTCAGTTCGCTGAGAATCATGATCAGCGCCACCGTGATAATGATTATCCTGAAGACAAACTGAAACACCGATGAGAGAGTGTCACGCCGTTTGATCTGCTCATCATCTTTAAAGGGGAGGGATTTGAAAATCCGTTTTGTGATGACTTTTGCCAGATAAAGCAACAGAAATGTGAAAATCAGAATTAACACAATTCGAATACCATGCACCTGAGCCCAGTTAATCAATTTTGTGACAACATCTTCAATTTGCGGCATTTTAACACCTTTTTAATATTTGTAAAATTACATTGGTATTATACGTAATTTGCAGGATTAGTGCAAATTGCCTTAGAATTGTAATTGTAATCCAAATATTAATCAGGTTTGCTGTTATTTTTTCCGATCGTCTTTGTTTCCGAACAATCCAAAAAGTGCAAACAGGGCGAATAACCCGTAGAAGGCGGGTGTATCAAGAGCCGAACCGAGAAATCCAAGCAAACCCAAAAATCCCAAAAAGCCCAGCATGTTTAAACGCACTTCACATTCTCCCAGTTGATGAATTGTCTGTTATAAAAACGTTATTCCTTCGGGATACCGGTCGGATTAACTGCCACTGATAGCCAGGTTCCTGATTTTGAATGTCGGTGCAGCCACAGAATCCCGGAATTCCAGGTCATCTCCGATCATGGTGATGTTTTGCAGCATCTCCAGCATGTTACCGGCGACGGTGAACTCCTGAACCGGGTAGGTCAATTTACCGTTTTCGATCCAGATGCCGGTGGCGCCGCGGGAATAATCGCCGGTGACGTAGTTGATACCGACCCAGTCGACGCTGGTCAGGTAGAGCCCGTTTTTCACCGAGGCGATGATCTCATCCCGGGGATATTTCCCCTTTTGCATATAGAAATTAGAGGTGCCTGAACCGGGATTTGAGGAGACGCCGCGGGTGGCGGAGCCGGTGGGTGGCAATCCCAGTTTGCGGGCGGAATAGCAGTCACAGAGATAATTTTTCAGGGTGCCGTTATCAATAACCGTGTTCTTTCTGCCGGGCAGTCCCTCATCGTCAAATGTCCGGGAACCCAAGCCGTATTTCAGCAGACTGTCGTCCACAATCGTCAGTTCGGGGACAGCCACGTCATTTCCTAATTTTCCTACGAGAAAAGAGTTCTTTTTATATATGGCATCGCCGACGACCGTCCGGGCGAGAATATTTAAAAAATCCTGCCCGACGACGGGATCGAAGACTACCGGCACCTGCCGGGTTTTCGGTTTGCGACCGCCCAGTTTGCGGAGTGTCCGGTCGGCTGCCGTGTCGGCGATTTTTTCGATACTGTCCAGGCGGTTGAAATAACGGCTCGCGGAATACCAGTAGTCGGTCTGTTTGACGCCCTCTTTTTCCGCCAGCAGGCTGAGACTGAGATTGACCGAGGTAAACTCTGTTGCGTCGTAGAAACCCTCGGAATTTGCCAGGATCAGTTGGGATCGGGAGTCGTGCCAGCCGGCGCCGTCGGAATTGGTAATCAATGGGTCTCTGTCCATGCCGATTTTTTCCATTTTCTTAAGCATTCCGATTTTTCTGTCCGGACTGATTTTAGCGAGTTCGGGATCGTATTGCGGTAATTGAACGTCCGCGCTGCCGAGCAATTCCTTTTCAGGCAGTCCGTTACATTCGTCCGGACTGGTTACCCGTGCCATTTCCACGGTTTTTTTCACGAGTCGATCGATGGATTCCGTCCGGAAATCGCTGGTGTAGGTCAGCGCTTTACGCCGGTTTTTAAATACCCGGATGCCCAGGGATTTGGGATTGGACTGGCGCAGCTCCTCGATTTCTCCGAGACGAACCGTGATGTTGACATTGGTGCTGTTGACGATCATCACATCTACTTGATCGGCGCCTCTGTTGCGGGCTTCTTTGATGATAAATTCGGCGATTGATTTATAATTTTTCATAATGTACCTCTATGCTTGGGTTCCGCCGACGGTGATTGCTTTGACTTTGACAGTCGGAATGCCAAGGGTGACCGGGACGCGCTGACCGGATTTACCGCAGACCCAGCCGCCGGTGGACATTTTCAGATCATTACCAACCATCGTAACATCCCGCATGACTTCGGGACCGTTGCCGATGAGTGTCACATCCTTGAGCGGAGCGGTGAGCTTGCCGTTTTCGATCAGGTAGGCTTCGTGGACACCAAAGGTAAAATCGCCTTTGGTAATGTCCACCTGACCGCCGCCGAAGCGTTTGGCGAAGACACCGTATTTAACCGAAGCAATTATCTCATCGGGATCGTAATTTCCGCCGGTCATGTAGGTATTGGTCATGCGGGGAATCGGCGGGTGTTTGTAGGACTGCCGGCGACCGTTGCCGGTGGGCTCCGCCCGCATGATTTTCGCCGAGATGGAGTCGTGCATGTAGCCGCGCAAAATCCCCTTTTCAATCAGCAGCGATTCCGTCGGCAGATTGCCTTCGTCGTCAATGTTGATGGAGCCGCGCAGGTCGGGAATTATGCCGGAATCGATAATCGTACACTGTTTCGAAGCGACGTTTTCGCCGATCCGGTTGGCGTAGTTGGATAGTCCTTTACGGTTGAAATCGGCTTCCAGACCGTGTCCCACGGCTTCGTGCAGCAAAACACCGCTTTCGGCGGGTCCGAGCACGACAACCTGCGGTCCCGCCGGCGCCGGTTTGGCGTCCAGATTGGTGACGGCGATCTGAGCGGCTTCAATGCCGAGGTTTTCCGGACGGTTGCCCGGTTGCGTGTAAAAATCCAGACCGGCGCGTCCGCCGCTGCCGGAATGCCCGCCCTGGCGTTTACCGTTTTCCTCGGCGACGGTGCCAATCCGCAGCATGACCATGGGCTGGACGTCGGTGAAGAATTTACCCTCTGAATCCAGATACATGATCTGCTTCATCTCATCGGCGATTGTGGCGGTGACTTTGGTGATTTTTGAATCAAACCGGCGGGCGGCGGTATCAACCCGTTTCAGCAGCTCAATTTTATCCGTCAGGTCACAATCCACCGCCAGATTGTCAATAGAGTAGAGGTCCAATGTTTTCGTTTGCCCGAGATCGGCGATTCCCCCTGCTTTGCCGCCGGTGGCAATAAAACCGGCGGTGCGGGCGGTCTCTTTCATTTTCTCAAAATCGAGATCGTCTGTATGCGCATAGCCGATCTGTTCACCCACTACCGAACGAACACCCAGCCCCATGGAGATTCCGTGGCTGACGTCCTTGATGATCTCATCTTCCAGCCGCAGAGAAGAACTGATTCTATATTCAAAATAGACGTCCGCCCGCTCGGCGCCGTGGGAGAGCGCCTGCACCAACAGTTCCTTCATCTGTGCTCTGGTTACTCCAAATAATGCTTCCATATCTTCAATGGATCCCTGGAACGGCTTCCTGGAATTACATGCCTGCCACCAACCCGGCAGCGCGACCAGCCCGGTTCCCAGAACCGCCCCTGTTTTTAAAAATTCACGTCGTTTCACAAAGCCCTCCGGATGTAATGATTAAAGATAAAATATTTAGAGAAATAATCCATAAAGATAAAATATAGTAATTGAGACTGATCCATGAAGAGGAAAGTTGCCGCCGGAAAAAGAAAAACTGAGCGACTCAACCTTCCGAAGGTCTGACGGGGTCATTCAGACCAGGGTAGAATAATTCAAAC
>JBNGDF010000050.1:0-8785 GCA_049975265.1 Fidelibacterota bacterium | reverse complement strand
ACCAATACAATTGAAATTGACCATCGTAATCAATACAAAACGAAATTATATACAGAAGTCAGAAAGTATTTTCTTGATATAAATCCGGAAGAACCTCCTTTTGAACCGCCTCCGAATCCGGCGTTGACTATTCATAATTACGTAGCCTTCAAACCCATGCGTCTGATTTTTTGTAAATGGACGGATGTCAGCTACAGTCGCCGGTTCATCAAGCCACAACTGGAATGGCGTATTTCGGTCGCTCACCTGCCGGAGTTTGAAGCCGGTGCCTTATCTTCATTACTGATTATGGGAACATCGGATTTGTATTCAATGACCACAAGCCTCAGACGCTACCTGAAACCTTCCTGCAGCGGCTTTTTTGGCGGAATCGGCTACAGCACCGCGAAAGTCACTGTCAACGAAGCTTCCATCCTCTTTGACCTGGTCAAAACCGGCGCCGATATCAGATACTATCTCAACGGCGCCATTTTTGAAGTTGGTCTTACCGGTACCATGGGAAAACATGGAATTCTTAACAGCACATTAGCCCTGTACGTCGCAAAAAGCTATTTTGAATTTCTTGATGAAAAAGTCAAGTCAGATAAATTGATGTACGTTCCATCGGTCAATGTCTCCATTGGCTTCGGTTTCTGAAAAATAACGCCATCCGGACAATCCTCCTCTCACCTGCAATTTTACAATACTTTTACATTAATACCGTCTGTATTATTTTTGATAATCAGCCATTATCCGTATACTATGCCCAACTTTTTATAAGGAGATTTCTTTGTTTTTTTTAAAACCGCAACCCGCAACCGCCCTGGTCTGGAAAGACGATACCTATAGTTATCAGGACCTTCTGCACCATGTGGATCATTATGCCACTCTATTTCCTGTAAAAACCAATAAAGTGGCAATTTTCGCTGAAAACCGACCGGAGTGGATTTTTGCTTTTTATGCCGCCTGGAAAAATAACGCCACTGTTGTGCCCATAGATTTCCTTGCCAGCGCCGAGGAAGTCGCTTTCATCCTGAACGATTGTCAGCCGGAATATATTTTCTATTCAGAAAAAACCGGAAATATCCTGCGCGAGGCCCTGCAATCCGTCCAACATAAAATTTCGACTCAATGCTTAGATGACCAGAATTATGATCAAAAAAAATATGCCGCTGATCCGGTTGATGTTCAGAATATCATGAAAACCGCCGTCATCATTTACACGTCGGGCACCACCGGCAGTCCCAAAGGCGTGATGCTCTCTTTCGACAACCTGCTTGCCAATATCGAAGGCGTTTCCGAGGACATCCCGATCTTCACTGATTTTCGGACGGTGCTGGCGATCCTGCCTTATCATCATATTTTCCCCTTAATGGGTTCCATGATCGCGCCTCTGAAAGTCGGCGGGAAAATCGCATTCACGCCCTCTATCGCTTCTGAGGATATCATTGCCACCCTGCAGAAAAACAGTGTCAATATCATCATCGGTGTTCCGCGCCTTTATGCAGCCATCCGAAAAGGCATCATGGATAAAATCAATGCTCACTTCCTGACAAAGGCGCTATTCAAAACCGCGAAATTCATCAACTCCCGGGCTTTTTCAAAGTTACTGTTCAAGCAGGTTCACCAAAAATTCGGTGGTCATGTGGAATATATGGTCAGCGGCGGTGCAAAACTGGATGAAGATGTCGCCCGCGATTTTCGGGCATTGGGTTTTGAAATGCTGGAAGGATTTGGCATGACGGAAGCCGCGCCCATGATCACATTTACCCGCCCCGGAAAATGGGTGATCGGCTCGGCTGGTCAGGCGCTGCCCGGTTTGGAAATGGCAATTAAAGACGGCGAAATCATCGCCCGGGGTCGTAACATCATGCAGGGCTATTACAATCGCCCCGAAGAAACCGCCGAGGTGCTGCGAAACGGTTGGCTCCATACCGGTGATCTCGGCACAATTGATAAAAAAGGTTATCTGCGGGTTACCGGACGGAAAAAGGAGATCATTGTCCTCTCCAGCGGGAAAAATATTAATCCTGAAGAGGTCGAAAAAAAGCTGAAATCACTTTCCGACTGCATTGCAGACGTGGGAGTTTTTCTTAATAACGACCAGCTTCAGGCGGCGTTTTATCCCGATTTCAATGCCCTGCGGGAGCGCGGCATCACTAATATCGAAGAATTTTACCGGCAGGAAATCATAGATAAATACAATACAATGGTTTCCTATTATAAAAAAATTATGAGATTTACGGTTCTGAAAGAAGACCTGCCAAAGACCCGCCTGGGCAAAATCCAGCGGTTCAAACTGGTTGAACTGGTCAATTCATTAGGTATTAAGAAACTTAAAATAAAAGAACCGGAGCATGAAGAATACCAGATTATCCGGGATTTCCTCATGAAACAAACCAAATCCAATATTTTACCCGATGACCATATTGAGATTGATCTGGGACTCGATTCGCTCGACAAAGTCAGTTTCCATTCTTTTCTGGAATCGACCTTTGGGATTAAATTACCGGAAGACATATTGGCTCACCATCCCACCGTGGAAAAATTATCTCACTACATGAAGGATAAGAAGGAGAAAATCAGTGTCGAAGCCGTCAGATGGGCAGAAATTTTCAAAGAGAAAGTTGAACTGAAACTGCCGAAGAGCTGGTTCACCTGGAACATTTTCAAACAGATTTCCAAAGGTTTATTCAAAATGTATTTCCGTCTCAGAGGCGAAGGATTTGAAAACATCCCCAATGGTCCCTGCATCTTCGCACCGAACCACCAGAGTTTTTTGGACGGAATGTTTGTTGCGGTTTTCCTGAATAACAAGACAAACCGAAATACCTACTTTTACGCGAAAGAAAAACATGTGCGCAAACGCTGGGTCAGGGCGTTGGCTAACCGGCATAATATCATCATTTCGGACATTAATAAAGAACTAAAACTATCCCTTCAAAAACTGGCTGAAGTGCTCAGAAACGGTAAAAACGTGATCATTTTCCCGGAAGGTTCTCGTACTCACGACGGACAGTTGGGCGAATTTAGAAAGGCGTTTGCGATTCTCGCCACGGAAATGAAAGTGCCGGTCGTTCCGGTTTCTATCAAAGGCGCATTTGAGGCGCTACCGCGGGGGGCTCGCTTCCCCAGACCATGGAAAAAGATCAATGTCAAATTCCACAAACCGATTCACCCCAATGGCAAAGGCTATGAATATCTATTGAAATCGGTTCATGATACACTCTCGGCTGAACTCGCCGAAACTCAAACTCCAAGTTAAACGCGGGGCTCGTCAAGATACTCCCGGGTTACATTTCTCTCGTTCGGGTAGTCCTGCTTTATCCCTGTTTCCACTCGTCACGCATTTTAGGTTACGCCGAGGGATCGGCGTAATCAGTAAAGTTATTAAGCTTGTAGCAAAGCTGGCAACTTTAAAATATCATTCATACCAACTACCCGCAGGATATGATTCTCGATGCGAACTTGGTAACTTTCCTTTATAAATGGACAGACCAGATAATTATCGCCATCGGGATAAAGAGTTCGGAAGGCTATGAGGCTTTTTGGGTCGTAATTCTCCAGTGAAATTTTACATTCCAACGTTAAAACACGATCGTTGCGGGTTTTTATAATAAAATCAACTTCGCGATCAGATTTATCCCGCCAGTAAAATATTGCTTGTTCGTCACTAAAGGTACGCAAAGTATCCAATACAAGATGCTCCCAAAGTAGACCTCGCTCATTACTTCGTAGCGTACTCCAACCGTTTAGGTAGGTGATAAAACCAGTGTCAAAACCATAGCATTTGCGTTGCTGTAAAATTTCACGGCGCCCACCGCCATGAAACGGTGGTAATAAATATATGGCATTCGCAATCTGCATAGCCTCTAAATAACTATTGACAGTCGGACGACTCAACTCGGATAATTTTGCCAGATTCGTATTATTCAACAATCCGCCGCTCTGGCAAAATAATAATCTGAGCATCTTCAAAAAGCCTGTGCGCTGACGAATACTGAAAAGTTCCTGAATATCCCGGGCATAAAAGCTATCCAGCCACTCGGCGTAAAACTCCGGTTTTTTTTCGTTTGCCAATAACATCTCCGGTAATCCACCCTGTATCAGACGGTGGTCAAGATCTTTCTGATTAAACTCATTCTGACATTCAGTCCAAAGTACCGGAGGTAATAATATGCTTTGTTTCCTGCCGGTTAAAGAATCCCGAAATTTATGTGTTGCCGCCAGAGTTGACGAACCGGTTGCCAGAATTCTTAACTCCGGGTATTCATCTGCTGCAATTTTGAGGATCAAACTGGGATTTTCGAGGCGGTGAATTTCATCGAAAATAATAATTCGGTTACCATTGACCTGTTCAAAAAACAATTCCGGATCAGCCAATCGCCGGGATGTTGAAGGCAAATCACAATTCAAATAAATTGCATCGCTGAACATTTTTGCCAGGGTGGTTTTACCGACCCGTCGCACTCCGAATAGCCAAACAATCGGACGCTGTTTCCAGGCAGCCTCAATTTTCCCGGTCCAGAATTGTCTTATAATCATTTGACACCTCTATTTTACATTAAGACGTCTAAATGTAAAATAGAGTTACGATAAATCCAATGAAATTTAAACGCCGATTCACGCAGATTAGGTTGTATAAGGTTGAGGTTACGTCGCTCCTGTGACTCCGGTCTGAGTAGCTTCTTCAGTCATTTCACTCCATCAGAATGACAAATTAGAACTGTCATATCAAGTAAAAAAAGGAATTTGTAATAATTATGGAGCTAGTCCGGGAGCTGCCACTGATCCTTCAACCTGACATACTCCGCCTCCGGCAGTTGCACCAGAATCGGATCAGCGCTCTGATCAAGCCATTTGAGGATAATGCCCATATTTTCCCGCGACATTGTCGTACATCCGGCGGTGGAATCGCCCCACACAGATACACAGTGTAAAAAGATGCACGAACCGGCACCTTTTTGGGTATCAGGGATATTATGTTCCACTACAACACTGTAATGATAGGCATTGGGCGACCGATGAATCCGTTCGGAAGAGCCCCAGTCAACCGTTTTTACCCGATCTCTTGAAACCAATTGATTATAATACCGGGAATCTACATCATCAACGCACTCCAGGAACTCATTAACCGACCGGTACGGAATTTTCAAATCGCCGATTTCTTCAATCGTGGGTATTCCAAATGCCTCACCCAAGCGAAAAATCCCCGCCGGGCTTTTGCCGTCACCCTCACGCTTTACCGGATGACCATCATCGGGAATCCGATGCAGCCCTCTCCCCCAACCCATGCCATTCCGACCAAGAATAATATTTACAAGATCACCAACTGGAATCCAATCGGCATCCCCATTACCGCGTTCATAGATCTGCATAATTCCCTTTGAGGCGGTCCAGGACGGGGTTTTGACCACAATCATCTGTTTATGGTACTCCGATATCGGATTTTGTCGATCGCCTCTCAGAAGATACATAATGACCATTATAACGCCTGCAATCAGAATCAGCAATATCCAGAGCATGATCCGCAATTTGCCGGAATGGCGCAGCATCCTGCGATTCTGTCCGCGAATAGTTTCGGCTGTTGAATTCATCGTTCATTCCTCATGTTAAAAGATTCATCATCAATAACTTCCTAGCGAAGCACCCCGGAAATGAGATAAAGCAGAACCACATACATGATGACGTATAAGGCATCGGTCTGCCCATTGCCCGAATAAACTCTCCGACAAATTCCCGCCAGTGATTGCATCCAATCCGCCACCGTCTCCCAAAAACGGCTCGCAAGCGGGCGTTTGAAAATATTCAGCATTTTCGACAGGAATTTTGCATAATGATCGGTCATCGCCTGCTTGTTCACCAACATTATCTTGATTCGCTGGACAAACCGGGGATTCCATTCGCTCAGAATGTAAATCAGGAGCGGTAAAATGAATAGTCCTATGGTAACAAATAAGCCGGTCAGTCCACTCCAGTAACCCAGACGGCTGAACAGCGATTGGCTGCCCCAGTCCACCGTAGCGGGGAAATAGTGCCGGACTGCGGCAGCCAGCAGTCCGGGCACCAGGCTCGGAAACAGCGAAATGAGTATGAGTACAGCCAATAATAGATACTGCGGAATCAGATACCAGAGCGATGCTTCTTTTACTTTCCCCTTTTTCCGCCTTTTTTTTGTTGGATAAATAATCCGCATTATGCGAAAACAGTAAATAAACACAGCCATACATGCAATCAAAATAGCGGCTGTCCGGAAGTACCAACCCCGCTCCATACCGGCTGTAACAAGCAGCCATTTTGAACCGAATCCCGCAAAGGGCGGAATACCGGCGAGCGTAATTACTGCAATGCAAATCGCGGCGGTAGAAAAGGGCATTTTACGGAACAGACCGCCCATTTTGTCCATTTTGCGTGTACCGGTTTGTGAAATCACGCCGGCGACCGCTAAAAACAGCAGCGCCATGTACAGCAGATGATGAAGCGACAGGTGGAATGCCGCCATCCAGCCCAGATGCGATTGCATTGCCACTGCAAACAAGACCATACCCATCTGCCCCAAACTCGCATACGCCAGCAAGTTCTTGATATCTTTCTGAAAAACAGCCTGAAGAGTTCCCACCAGCGCCGTAGCGACACCTAGCCAGCCAATGATCGCATTGATTCCGAGCCTTCCGATCAGTGATGAGCCCGCCAATCCGCTGACCAGTACGATTCCAAAGATACCTGTTTTGGATAATACTGCCGAAAGTAGCGGAGTGACATCATCCTCCGAATCCGCATAGGAACCGGGTAACCAGATATGCAGCCCCAATATCCCGACATTCATTGCAAACCCGATTAAAAGAAATCCGTAACTCGCTGACGTAGAGGCAGTTATATGCAATAGTGAAAAAAGTTCGACACTGCCCGTGGCGGCATACCAGCCCGCAAATCCCAGAAGAATGCAGTCCGCACCCGCCAGTGTAAACATAAAAAACAGGAAACCGGATTGCCGGGCATTTTTACTTCGCAGAACCAGGAAAAAGGAGCTAATCATCACCAGCATCCAGGCATAGAAAAACTGTACCGTCGTGGAGGATTTTACCAGCAATCCCAGGGACAATAGTAACATCGTCGTCAGAGGATAGAATCCTTTGCGCCGACCTGTCGCCTGAAGAGTCGCAATGAGTAAGATCAGCGCACCACCCAGCAACAGCACACCAAACAGCTGCCAAATCCCTTCCAGCTGCGGGATCACATGGTTCGTAAAAATCCCGACCATCAGAATGCTCAATAACCCCTTCACTTTTGCCGGTAACCAGTCCATCCCGAAGAAAAAAGCAGCCACTAATAACGGTATGTAATACAACGGGTTAAATGAGTAAAAATAGATCATTGTTAATAAACCCGTGTTGAACAAAGCAATTCCGAAAAGCACCAGTGGTAATATTTTCCGGAAATCTAGAACAGGTCGCTGATTTATCCGATCTCTGATGACAATTATAAGCCAGCGGATCAAATACACCGCTTCAAAAAGAGAACCCAGCAGCACAACGACAATCCAGAAATATTGACCGCTTTCTGCAAGAAACAGCAGCAGCTCCCACTTCGCCCAGAATCCCGGAAAAGGCGGCATTCCAATCAGCGCCAACACAAAACTGCCAAAAAGAAACAATAGCAGCGGGTTGCGCCGAACCGCCGAAAAACGGGTGATTTTTGGGTTTTTGAAAAACCCCGCCAGCCAGCCAAGTCCCGCTTTGGCCAGAATATGATTCACCAAAAGTCCACCGACAATGATGACTAAATAATCATTCAATAATGCCTCGCAAGTCCCTTTATACAAGAGACTTAGCGCCATCAGCACAAGTCCGGTCTGAGCCACCGAAGAATATCCCAGCAATCGTTTGACGTTATTCTCTGACTGCCCCAGCAGGCTGACAAAGACAAAGGTTGTACCTCCGATACCCGCCAGCAGGTCAAGCATCGCCCCATCAAACAGCGGCATCAATTTGTAGATTACAAAAAGAAGTACCACCGAACCGGCTGGTACGACGAAAGCCCCCAGCCCGCTGTCAACTGTCTGCAAGATATCCAGTGCCCAGCCGTTCACCGGAAAGGGCTTTAATTCGATAATAATTGCAACAATAAACAGAAACAGTGCAGTATATCCCGCCTTACCGATAAGCAACTCTTTCGATGCCAGCAGAGTATCAATATTCAGCGTACCGGTCAGGCGATGAAGATAAATGAGACCGATCAGCAGCAACACTGCGGTAACACCACTAACCATGAAATATTTAAGACCGGCTCTCAATGACCACAGGTTCTGCTCCATTCTTACTATCGCGGCAGTCGCGATGAACCCAATCTGCATGAAAATAAACAGATGGAACAGATTGCGGGTCATGATCATGCCATTAAAACTCAGCAGCATCAGCAGAAACAGAACCATTGCAACGACTCTATTTCGTTTAAATTTTGAAAAGAGATAAAAGGCGCTAAGGAGACCGACGAGATTCACCAGGAAAGAAATTATCGCCTCTTCCACTCCAATCTTCAAATGAATTGAAATCGCCGCCTGTCTACCCATTGGAGAAACAATCATCGCTTCAGCGCCCTGCAGAATGGCAAGCAGCCACTGCCCGCTACTCAGCATTAGTGCAATTAAGGCACCATAAAACAGTATCAATGCGGCTATCCGCCGAAACCGGTCAATCAGGGGCAGTAATAATCCTGTCCCTAAAGTGATAATGAAAATGAAAAACGGGTTCACCATGAGGCTTCCCCATTCTTTGGACAGTAATTAAGCAAAGTTAAGGTGTAAAAG
>JBNGDF010000049.1:1586-9506 GCA_049975265.1 Fidelibacterota bacterium | reverse complement strand
ATTCCACTCTTGGTCTGATTTATACATAAATTAGCAGAGGAAATAGCTGAGCGGTCAAATCGTTTCAATTCCACTCTTGGTCTGATTTATACCGCCTGAAAAACAGGTATTTATCAAAGATCGCTATGTCAAAGAACGTCAATTTTTATCAGAAAGTCAAGGATTTTGCAGCGAATCCCCCTGGAAAGGAATCAAAATTGGTAATTGGCTGCAAAGGATAAGCAATGTCATAAGAAATGCTCAATCGGGGATTTTTCAATACCGATAACCTTTTTGGAGCGATAACTGTGTTCGCCCAATTCAAATATGATCACACTGTCCGATTCTTTTCGGATTAATTTGCGTAATTTTTTTTGAAGTTCCGCCATTGTAGCAGGTGTTAATTCTCCCTCAAAAACAGAATTCTGAACCCAGTGCATGTAACTGATCAAGGTTTTATGAACTTTAGCTACTCGTTTTGTATGAACATCGTATACAACCAGATAATACATTATTACCACCATTTATGAAACGGTTTATACTCTTTTTCACCCATGAGATGTTTCATGAGTTTGTACAATTCCAGACGAATCAGACGCCGATAACTCACGGAGCGGTTCAGTTGCCGGTGCTTGATTGTGCGTTGCAATGCGGCGTCCCATTCCTGCAGAAAAATTTTTCGTCCGTGGTCATTCAGGTAACAAAATTTCAGTTCCCGGTCAAAGTCGGTCAGTTTGAGCATCTGTTTATTAATGAGTCTGAAAATCAGCGGGTCCACCAACACCGGTTTGAAGATTTCGGAGATATCGAGCGAGAGTGAATAACGCCGGACTCCGGGTTCATGCAGATAACTGATCGTTGGGTTGAGTTGGGTCTGATAAATCTCAGCGAGGGTTACGGTGTAGAGCAGTGAATTGCCGAAGGAGATGAGTGCGTTGAGAGAGTTCTGGGGCGGTTGTTTGCTGCGTTTCTCAAAGGGTTCGTTCCAGTTAAGAAATTTATCCCAGCATTCATAATACAATTTGCGAATCATGGCTTCGATAGCCATTAATTTAGCGATCTTAAGGCTGACGTCAATCCGACTTTTCAGTTTTTCAATTGCTTTTATGTGGGGTCGGATGACGGGAGCATTGACAGCCTGGTCTCGCAGGTTACCCAGAATGTGGAAAGCGGCTGCCTCTATGAACTTACAGGCCAGATCGATCCGAACAGCCTTGTCCTGATAACCCAATACCTGTCTGACCAGAAGTTCACCGGCGACCAGTTTTTCGCGCGGGTAAAAACTGCCGGAGTAGTAGCCGTAATAGTTAAATTGGTGCAGCACGATGCCGTTTTCGGACAGGAAATTGAAGAACTTGGAATTGTAGTCATTCTCGCCGAAACAATAGAGCGTGTTGACGGTTTCCACCGGTATCGGCTTGCGGCCTTGTGAGGCGCCGTCTTCGCCGTATTTTTCGAAAAAGAGCGTATTGCGCTCCCGGGAGAGCCGACCGTTGTTGAGGATGTAGTAATCACGTTTCATGGTTATCTACCACAGAGCGCACGGAGTTTTTAAATTATTTTTTATGATAATTGGTATCATATTCATTTTGTCAACCTATTTTTTATAAGAGTATATTTCCATGAAATTTCCAAATTTCTTATTATTAGTACGATGTCGTCTTTGTAAACAAAATTATTCATATAAGGTCACCTGGATAATAATCCTTTTTTTAGTGAAATATTGTTATTAACAGATTCGGACGCCAAACTACCAGGATGCCAGACCATTATCAGATCTGCCTGGAAACCTCGATCTTTTTTATCTACATGATACCAGGGAGACTGGACACCTTTCAGGATTTCGAAACCTTCGGAAAAATGGGCAATTCTGTCATTTTTCTCAATCTTGAAGCCGTCGTTATTCTCGGACAAATTCCATTCAGAACGGTTTCTCAACGGTCTAATCTCTTGCAGTTTCATCATACCGAAACCGTAGCCGGATTCGCCGCCGACGATAATCGTCAATCCTTCCCTAATGTAGCTATCTGCCTGCTTATCTTCTTCGATTTTCAGGATTCCTCTCCATAACAGTCTATGATTGTTATTCCCTTTTGAGAAAGGCAGCAACACCTCGATTTCATGTAACCCCTGATCTTTCGCAGACTGGTTTTCCGGCAGGATGGATGTAGACATCGTCGTATCGGTAAATTCGTAACGGAACTCTATCTCTGAATAATTTCCGAAACAGAGTTCTCCATTTTTAAAATCAGGGAAAAGAGTTTTGCCATCGATAACCGGGTAGAAATTCGAAATTTCAGTGAACCTGTTTTTTTCTTTCTTATCCAGTTTATCTTCTATTTTCCCGAGGTTGTGACCATATGCACAGGTCAGCGCGCCCCACATTGTATTGCCCGGTAAAAATAGCTGGGTCGGCGCCATGATACCATAATTACCCATTCCAATATGCAGCGGTTGCAATTGTTTAAAAGTTAGTTCGTACCACTGTGTATTCATTTTTCCTCTCCCATGGCTTTCAGGTGATAGCGGGCGTAGTTCAGCGTCTTTTCCATAACTTCTTTTACAAATAGAAGGGTCTGTAGATTTCCTGAGATTCGTTCGAAATATTTTTGATCAATCCCTTCGGAATCAAGACATGAAATATATTTTTTTAACGGTCCTAATTGCTGTTCAATTATATCCCATATTTTTTTTCTTTTACAGAAGACATAAAATGCATAGACGCCGTCACTGGCAAGAACTCCAAGGCTGTTTTCCAGCTCTTTCTTTTTATTGTTAAGCTTTTCTGCCAGTGAATAACTGACTTCATTTATTATTGCGTCCAGGTTCATGGTTCGCTCCTTTCTATTACCGCAGAGGGCACAGAGAACACTGAGTTTTTCTGTTTAATTTATTATAGATATTTTTGGTTTGGTTATTATACATCGGTTCAGATGCCAATTTCATTTTTTTTCTCTGTGCTCTCTGTGTTCTCTGTGGTGAGTAACATCTTCATCCGGCCGAAGCCGCGGGTGGTCATACCCCCGATGCCCAGCGTTTCATAATAGTGCTTGCTGTCCTTAAGAGCATTAAAAATATTTTCGACATCCAGGTCATTTCCCGGTCGATTAAAGAGATTGACTTTTCCATAAAACCATGTCGCGCGGGGGATGGCTTCTGAAGTGAAAAGAGCGCCTTCTTTGGCAGCACCGGTATTGGGATCGATAGCCACAGAAGTGCGGACTTCAAGGTTGGAGTTGATGATCTGAGCAATAAGACTATCGGGTACGATGATGATGTCTTTATCATCCAACCCATTGCAGTTTGAACGATCCAAAGATGTATTTCTCTTTTGGGTTTCCGCATTCAACCAACCGAGATTAAGATATTTTTCCTGACCGTCTCTTTCCGAAACTGCAATTTTTTCGTCAGATAAATTCTCTGTTTTCTCTGAAATGAGTCCGGCATCGAGGAGAATCTGCTCAGAGGTGATCCAGCGCGTGCCTAGCCGCGTATAAACCGGGAAGAAGAGAATATTCAGATCGGTAAAAGCCGCCAGTCCCTGCCCGGAACGATCCTGTTTGGAAAAACCGAAAGTCTTGCAGACGATGCAGTGTCCGCAGTGACCAAACTTATCTTTTGATTTTTGTTCTGTTTGTTCATACGATTCATTCGGTAATTCATCCTGTCCGGCACAATTCATACTTGAGATCAGATTACCCCACATTTTCTGCCATACACCGTTGCCGGGCAGTTTTTGAACATACTCTTCGAATTTTTCCTTTCTTTTCCCAAAATTCGATTTTTCATTTTCTCCCAGGTCTTTATCTGCTTTTCGATTGACCAGAGATTTAACATTCTTTTCTTCGGAATCTGGGTCTATTTTCATTTTAATCGAATTGAAATTATCCTGAAAATAACTCTGTAATTGCAACATCATGAAATAGCGCCAGGTGCCGCAGACGCTGGAGCCGGGAATCTTTGGAATGCGCGTAATCGGATCGCGTACGATGGTATTATCCACCCGCCCGATGGTGTAGCCGCCGGTACCGATATAGACCGGATCGGTGGAGCAGGCGAATACTTGATAGGGTTTTACGTAGGTATCCATTTAGACCTCCTTCAATGTTTTATGATAAAAATCGTACATATCGATGAATTCATAGAGTAAATCGACGGTTACTTCTTTTCGGATTTCCTGCCATTTTTCCACACCGAATATTTTTGACAGTCGATTTTGATCATCGGATTTCATATTCTTTGGTTTCAATGTATTTATAATCGCCGATCCTGCAAGTTTTTGAATAAATACACTTTCGCCCCTCCAATCTTCAAGGAGAGAATAGAGCCGGGTGATCAAGTTATGCAGCTGGCTGGATTCGCTATCTCCAAACACTTGGTGAAATGTTTCAAATCTTTCCCAATCGCGCCAGTCGTAGGGGCGCTTTTTACACCAGTGGATCGTACGTTTGCCTTTGTTATAAACAATATCATTGCGGCGGGTGTTGCAGTCCAGATACTCGAAGTCGATCGTGTTGGGATAATAGCGATAGGATTTCCCGGCTTCTAATTTTGATATAGAAACCGGCTCTTTTTCAGGAGGAAAGTAGAATGAATATTCGCAATCGCCTTCGTGTTGAAACAGGGCGTAGTAATCAGGTGGATTGTTTATTCTTTCATGGTCAGTTTTACCATATTCATATTTTTCCGGGAATTCTGTTGCCTTCAGCGACTTTTTGATTTTTTCCCAGTCGCTCAGTTCCCTCCGGATATTGCGCAGCGCTTTGAGACCGACATAAAGCGGCGCTTTGTAGTTCTGGACGACCATGCCAATATGCAAGGGCAGCTTGCCGTGAACATATTTGAATTCTTCTTTATATGATTTCTGAACTGTCTTGATAATTTCCGGAACCGATTCAGCGGGAATGGCAAATTGCCAGGAAACGGGGGTTGGATCCATAATAGAGAATATCTGAAGAAAATCTTCCAAATGTTGATTCGATACTTTGATTTTACCCAGTGTATCGGTATTGATTTCTGTGATTCGTTGAATCCTATTTTCCCAGTTATTAAATCCATCCTTTTGAAAATCTGAAAATTTTGTGCTGGAACGTTTCCGTATCTGCCCCCATGCTTTTTGTAAACTGGTCAGTAAGTAGGCTTTTCTTTCATGGAAAAAATATAGGAGACCGCCAACATTTTCTTCTTTTCCTTCCCAATCGTCCTTCCAATCCTCAACATCAAAAACCAACCGCTTTGCTTTTTGCTTTTCATTAATTTTCTTTTGTAGATCAGTTGTAAATTTTAGTGTGCTGTCCCAGATACGGCGTATTCGCGGCGGCGAGGGATTCTTGCGGAGGAGGAATTGTAGAATTGTCCCGGCAACTTTTTTATAATCAACATCTGAGTATTTGGCAAAATCCAATTTCATGTTATTAAAGTCAATATTTAATGTTGATAATAACTTTTCCCAGCCGTCTCCAATGCTGCGTTCAAGCAGCCAATTTTTGATTAATTTTTCAATTGTTATTCCTTTCCTCTTCAAATCACCTATATAAGTAGAAATTGATGAATCATCGATTTTCTTGGTTCTGCAAGTTTTTAACTCGTCTATGAAACAATTTAATAAGTCATCGTATCTCTTTCCATTTTGTAATTGTTGATTTAATAACGCACTCAGCATATTCCCGTTCAGCCATTCCTTCAGTTCGAAGCGCAGGGTGATCAGGGCGATACGGCTGTTTTTATCCTGCAATTCATCCAGCCAGATGGTCTCGTTGTTTTGTTTTTCTATCCACTTTTCAAGTCGTCCTTTTTTACGCTTCCGGCACTCCTTACAAAGACGTATATCATCTTTCTCTGTGTTCTCCCAGCCTGACCGAGTCAGACGGGCAGGTGTGCCCTCTGTGGTTTTATCTGTATATTCCAACCTCACGCGGCAGACCTGGCAGATTTGGGGATAGGCGGGCGATTTTTCTTTCTGAGCGGATGTCTGTTGATTACTTTTGTTCTTACCTGTCTCGGTTCTATGCAGGAAAAATGGCGCATAGAGAAAATTATCTTTGGCTCCACTCAGTAACTGCGTCAGGTTCATCAGGCCGCGGCAGGGTTTGGTCAGAAATATCGCCGGAAAAATCTCATCAGGAAATTGTTTTGTAAATAAACCAATTATTTCCTTTTCAATATCTTTAAAACAATTTTTCAAAACCTGGAGATGTTTCTTGTGTTCGAAAGCTACACCTGTATTGTTAGGAAATAGAAAATAGATACCGGTTTCATCACGGTAGATTTCATTAGCGATGGCGAGATCAGTTTCAAAGTATTTTTTTATATCATTGTCTAGCGTGTTTGTTTTTTCCCTGTACCAGTTGATGAAAGCCGGTTTGGCGCCCTTTTCCGCCAGGGCGAGTTTGTCGTATTGAATGCCCAGAATCTGCCACTGAATTTTTTGCGGATTGTTCACATAATTTTCTTGATTGAGCTTCAGATATATTCCCGCCAGCACGGCTTTGAACATGGAAGCGGTCATATAAACTTGGTCCCAGAGAGTGACATCGTTAGCGGGGAAACGGCTGTCGCTAAGCAGATGAGAGTACCAGGATTTAATTTCACCGAAAATAAAATTACGGATTGCGCTCCAGTCGGGATTGTCATACCATTTTTTATCTTCCATTTCCTGATGCAGGCGCTGGAAAAATTCCATCCGTTCATTATCGAAACATTTCGGATCGACATCTTCTTTATGCGTTCCAAAAGCATTACTGATGTAGAGTTTACCTTTTATCTTTTGCGATTCCGGCAGAGCGCCCTTATCAATGCCGGAGTTGATGTTTTCACAGCCGCGGAACATGACTTTTTTTACGAAATTATTATTGGATTCTCCGGCTTGCATACAACTAATCAGGGAAACAGACTCGATATTTCCGTTCTTATCAGGAGCAGCGATAGAATTATTCTCGAAAATATTTTTTAATTGTCCGGTCGAATCCACCTCGTTCATTTCATCTATAAAGTAGTTATTGTTAAAATAGTCCTTATAACTACTGAATTTTGGATTTACATCCTTGTAATAGTCCTTCCAGTTACTGATACCTGCATGAGTCTTGCCCAGATTAAAAAGCAGAGTAGCAATTTCAGCTTTCAGCAGATCTTCTTTGCGAGGTTTAGATAAATTTTGTATGTCAGTCATTCTGCACCTCCGCTATATTCTTTCAGGAATGATGAATCCGGAGAATTCAGTGAATCCTCTTTGCGCCTGATAAAATCGAGGTGATCGGCTTTGACTCTGCCCCAGCCTAGTTTGGTCTTGGCGCCGATCTTGACTTGGGCGTCGTTTTGCTGTTCCTGAAATATACGCTTCAAACCGTTCGTTAATAAATCCAAATCTTTCTCAACTTCTTCCTTAAGTTTATGCTCGCTTTGTGCAATTCCGTCAGCCGGGATGTACAGTAGCTGGAATATTCCGGAAGCGCCTTTGGTGACGACTTCATAATAAACCGGGTTGGTACCGGCTTTGGTGCGGCGCTTGTGTGGGTTGATCATCTCCAGCCCGAGTTTGTTGAAATAGGTCGGATAGAAAATCAGACGGCCGCGCCGGACTTGAAGAGATTTTTGCTTAATTTCATCCAAAATCTTTTTATCAAGATTATTATCTGTCAAATTAATTGATTTACCTAATTTAGTGAGGGCATACCATCTTAATTTTTTCTGAAAGTCATTATTCTTTATTTCTTTTTCAGAAACCAGATCAATCATTTTTCTGAATTCCTCGGATCCCGCTCCGAATAACCTCACAAAACTCAGATAGTTTTCAATTAAATCGTTTTTGTTCTTTTTCATTATCGAACGTATAGCAGTAGACAATACCCCTTTCCAGCTGCTCCCGCGCATCATAGGGACCTTGAAGACTTTTTCCTTTAAAACCGGATTGTCAATAATATAGTAATGATCGTCATCGGCGGA
>JBNGDF010000049.1:0-1486 GCA_049975265.1 Fidelibacterota bacterium | reverse complement strand
TCTGGATATATTTTATCAATCCCAATCCTGCTTTTCCAACCCGTACAACCGAAATAGCGTGCAACTGGTGATAATTGCAGACGATCACAGATTTCATCATCTGTCTCATCTGGATTTTTCTTAACAAATTTTTCGTACTTTTTGTAGTTAAATTCATCTTTGGAATATTTCGCGTCATTAAATAGCCCTGAAAAATGACAAATCACCTCGAACCAGAAGCGCAGCGAGCCCATGATACCGGCAGGTTTGATCTCAGTCATTTCCTGATTCACATCGCCGGTAAAAAGCGGTGTGATAGTTTCAAATTGAACTTCTTTCTTAATCATTTTGCCTCCTTATTTTCACCACTGAGCCCACTGAGAGCACGGAGTTTTTTTATTGTGTAAAACAAACATGAAGAGCCCCTCAATTGCTATCCCATTTGTAAGCATTTATAGTAAAAATAATATTTCTCTGTGATCTCTGTGCTCTCTGTGGTAAATATCATAACACAAATCTTTTGATTCCGTTTTTTAGGAGCTTGACGTTAAAATTGATCAGCAGACCGGTTTTGATCCGGGCCAGTTTCATGTAGGTCAGCAGTTGGGCTTCATGGATCGGTAAGATTTCCCGGACGCTTTTCAATTCCAGGATTACCCGCTCCTTAACCAGAAAGTCGATCCGGTAACCGCAATCCAGGCGGCTGTTTTTATAAATTATGGGCAGGTCCTTTTCGGCTTCGAAAGGGATTCCCTGGAGTTGAAACTCATGCGCCAGGCTCTGCTGATAGGCGCTTTCCAGCAATCCAGGTCCCAATTCTTTATGTACCTCAATTGCACAGCCGATAATTGTACGGGTCAGTTGATTATCCATAAGGCTCCTTTTTTACCACAGAGGAGACAGAGAGCACGGAGTTATAATTTTTAAAATGGTCATCAAATATTTCTTCGTTAGTTCTATCCAATTTTCTTTATTCTATTCAGATAAAAATACATATACATCTTCTCTGTGCTCTCTGTGGTAGAGTTACACAAAACAGTATTCATAGTACGCGCATTTCAGGCAGGGTTTGATTTTTACCGGCGGCGGTGCGGGTCCTGAGATGATTTTTTCAATATCTTCAATGACTTCAGCCAGACGTTCTACATCCTCACTGCTTAAATCTACTTTCACGGTTTTCCGCAGTTTGGGATAATTCAACTCGCCGCTGAAGTCCTCGATGTCCCAACCCCGCAGGCAGTAGAGATAATATTTCAGTTGCCACTCATGGGCTTTTTCCATCTTGTTGGATTTTTTGACCTCGTGAATGACGCGCGTCTGAACATCGGCGAAGTCCAGCACCAGATTCTCGCCGATCCGAATCTCCTTCTTTTCCCGTTCATAACTATCTTCATGGATTATGCGTCCCATCTTCACGATGTCGGATTCGTGTTCGCGGTTGAGCTGGTGGGAGAAGAGCCAGAGCTTGCGTTTGCAGACGAAGTAATAGTTGATATGGGTGGCGGTG
>JBNGDF010000048.1:7054-9822 GCA_049975265.1 Fidelibacterota bacterium | reverse complement strand
TGGTGAATGTTCAAAAGCGTCTTGATTTGCTTTATCCGGAACGACATCGACTAACAATTAAAAAAGATCGGGATAAATATACAGTGGCCTTGACAATTGATTTAACTGGAATTGCAGGAGTGAAAGAATGACGAAAATTCGCTGCCTTATTGTTGATGATGAACCGTTAGCCCGTGAGGTGATCAAAGGCTATCTTGAAAAAATGCCGGAATTCGAACTTATTGCCACCAGCGCCAGTGCTATAGAAGCGTTTCAAATTATCAGCCAGACGGACATTGATCTCATGTTTTTAGATATTAATATGCCGGAGTTGAGTGGAATCGATTTTTTGAAAAATATCAAGAATCCGCCAAGCGTAATTATGACAACCGCACACCGGGAATATGCGCTTGTGGGATTTGAGTTGGACGTTGTCGATTACCTATTGAAGCCGATCCGTTTTGAGCGGTTTCTGAAAGCCATTGATAAGTTTAAAAACAAGCTCAATCGCAAAAAAGATCCGAATGTTTCCGATGTCCAGAATAGTAAATCCGATACCATCAACATCAAGGCTGATCGCAAAATATACAAAATTAATCTGGATGATGTTCTCTATGTCGAAAGTGAAGGGGATTACATCAAACTATCAACCTCTTCGAAAGTAATACTCAGCAAGCAGCCGATCAGCAGTTTGGAAAAAGAATTACCTGGCGACCGGTTCATCCGGATTCACCGCTCAACAATTGTCGCAATTACAAAAATCGAGTCCTTTGATACCACGATGATTGAAATTAAAAAACGCCAGTTTCCGATTGGCCGGAATTACTCTGATCAAGTGCTGAAAATTCTAAAGAAATAAACTGGATTTAAGATTTAGACATAATCGTATACAAAACTGGTAGTGGATTTGGCATTATCCAATCGCATAATTCGAGATTCACGCCGGTACTCTTTTTTAATGGCGTCCATTAATTCATGCACGGAAATAATTTTATCGGCCCGCCAGGCATTCGCCCCGGCAAACGCAAAACCGTTTTTGAATTTACCTCTGCGTGCGGATATCAGCGCATTTGCAATACAATAGGGCACCTTTTCGAAATTACAGGTACGCAGGCACTTCCAGGGACACTTAAAGGGTTTTTTACCACCTGCTGACACGGATTCCAGAAAAGGATTGTTAATTGCCCGGCCCGGCAATCCAACAGGGCTTTCAATGATCCGCAAGTCTGATTCACGGCATTTCAGGTACATTTCTTTAAAACCCATATCCGCATCACATTCATGGGTTGTAACGAAGCGTGTTGCCATCTGCACGCCACTGGCGCCGAGTTGCAGGAATTTGTGAATATCACTACCCGTGTAAATACCACCGGCAGCAATCACCGGTATCGGTTGATGAAATTGCTGTTCAAAGGGCTTTACAGCATTGATAACGTCGGATACCAGGTTTTCAAGGGTGTTGGATGCCTGCGTCAATTCCCCGGTCTTAAATCCAAGATGACCGCCTGCCAACGGGCCTTCCACAATCACCGCATCGGGAATATGGGAATATTTTTTAGCCCAGTGATTGAAAATTAATTCAGCCGCCCGGCCGGATGACACAATGGGAATGAACTGGGTATGAATATTATTCAAACCTTTTTCAACGACGGAAGCGGGTAATTTCAGCGGTAAACCGGCACCCATAATGGCCACATCCACCTCTTCTTCAATGGACACTTCCAGTAAACGGTCCGCATCTGTCAGAGCAATCATCACATTGACACCGATCAGTCCGTTGGTTTTGGAGCGGGCTGTCCGGATTTCCTGGCGTAAGGCCTCAGCGTTGGCTTCGTTGTAATTATTACCGACAACACCGCCATTCATTCCAATGCCGACGGCGGCAATAATACCGATCCCGCCTTCATTGGCAACCGCCGATGCCAGACCGGACAGGGAAATTCCAACACCCATGCCACCCTGGATGATCGGGGTGAGGGCGTGCAGGTGGCCGATTTGTAATTCCGGCATATTTCCAAACATTTTAACCTCTCAATTCAATTCTCAACAATCAATACATCATCGAAAATACAAAACCATTCTACAAAATATTTGGATTTGGAAATGTAAAAGAACTGTAAAAGAGTTATATAACGTGAGTTCAATACAAAGAACTGATCATGGAAATGTTAATGGAAACTGAATAGTTCACGTATTCCATGATTAATCAGTAATCCCCGAAATTCACATCAGGGATTTCCCTGAAGAATTTCATCCTCGTTACGCCGCTCCTGCGGCGTAATGTATATGGTTTCTTAGTTCGCATGAAGAATGGCGTCACGTCGCAGGAGCGACGTGATGAGTATAAATTCTTTTGATAAGAATAAGTAATTAAATAATTTGGCTGGCCTTGGGGTGCGCTTATCAATGAAAGTATATAAAATTCGAGGATTAATAATGGAAACAACGATGAAATCAAAACAGGATCTGAAAAGAGAATACAAAGAAAGAAAGACCATGGCAGGCGTTTTTCAGATAAAAAATATAGCGAACGGAAAGGTGTTACTTGGAAGCAGTTTGAACCTCGATTCAAAAATTCGTCAGGCATGACGCCGGGCAAATAACAAATTTCAAATCTTTTATAACCGCAAAGGACGCTGAGAATAGTTAATCTATTTGTCTGAACCGTATTGCTGATCTTGATTCGTGTGTTTTATATCTCGTATCTCACCACTCTTTGCTCATTTCTTAAATCTCAACACGATTTTCACCAGTTCCGGTCGTGAACTTGTCCGGATCGGCGGTCCCCA
>JBNGDF010000048.1:1767-6954 GCA_049975265.1 Fidelibacterota bacterium | reverse complement strand
TGAGGCAGTTACCGAGGTCTCTCTTGATCAGAGAACCCGGGTCTTCGTCAATGACATCTCCGGCAAGCAGAATCAGATCAGGCTGAATCGCATTGATCATGCGAACCAATTTACGCAGATGTGCCTGACCAACGACGGCTCCAAGGTGAAGGTCGCTGGCTAATGCGATGGTGACATTCTGATGATTCGGGATGTTTTTCGAAAGTATTATGCTGAGCTCACTGACAACCGGATGTGTTGCATTGATGCGTCCGGCGGCGACGATTACGGAAATCCCGATGACCGTCACGCAACCGATGGTGAAGTTGGTTTTTGACGGGTTACTTGTCAGGAACGCCGGAAAAAAGGGCAGGAAATGATTCACCGCTCGCAACAGATCGATCAGAATAATGAGGAGCAGGAAATAGACCATAAATGCCAGCCAGTAAGAGCCGAGCCAGGTCAAAAAGTCGGCAGCGCGACCGACGGCAAAGCGCTCAATAATGCGTCCGGTGATATATGCCGCCGCCAGCAGCAAATATATTATAGTGTAAACCGTTTTGGAAGTCGGGGTGAAGCGAAAAGCCTGCAGACCGCGGATATAGATATAGTAATTAACGATAAAGTAGATGCCGAAGACGATTCCAAAAAATATCAGGAACTGATGGATTTTCATTTAGAGCAGTCTCCGGGCGTTTATTTCGGGATAGCCGAGTTGCCGGATTTTAGCGGCTGTTTTCTGAGCGTCATATTCTATCCGCCGCAGCTCCAATGAGTTCTGTGTCGTGTCATAGATGACATACTTGGCGCGTCTGTCCGGATCACGCGGCTGCCCCACGCTGCCCGCATTGATGATATAGCGACTGCTTGGTTTTAATGTATGTTTTTCGGGAAGTTCCGTGATTTTCACATAATCCCGGGGTGTATATTCATACATAGCGACACGGTGGGTATGTCCTACAAAACAGATAAATTCCGGATAGGATTGAAAGACATAGCGTAGAATGTGCAGCGGTACGTAATCAATGTAGTCAATCCTGGAATCTGGCGGCAATCCGTGCACAAGCCGGATCTTCCCGATTACCAGCGACGCAGGCAGAGTTTGCAGCCACTGGATGCTTTCCGGGGTGAGCTGCCGGCGGGTGATTTGAAAAGAGTCGTACGCCGCCGGAACCAGGTTCTCCTGTAAATCGGGATCGAACAGAGCCTGCTCGTGATTGCCCAACACGCCGGTAATCTTCCGGCGGCGGTATTCCTGCACAATCAGTTCCGAATCGGGTCCGTAATCAATCAGGTCACCCAGTGAAACGGTCTCATCAATATTCTGAGTTTGAATATCTTCCAGCACCGCCTGAAAGGCTTCCCAATTCCCATGGACATCACTGATTATCGCCAGACGCATCTATTTTACCAGTGACATCGGGTCCCAGGGTGGCAGCATTGTCGGTTTGGTTTTCAGCAAATCCAGGATATCCTGAGGCAAACGGTCTTTTGGTAAGACGATTGTCAGAACATAATCGTCAAACCAGCTGTCGTACATACTCCAGCGACCCTCTTTGCCGGTGTCCGTACCCCAGGAGTTTTCCACCAGCCATTTGACCGGCTTGCCGTCAACAACATCAACGCCGGTGAAGACCATGCCGTGATTGGGAGTCAGCGTGCGGGTGAGCAGACGGTTCTTCTTTGATAAGGTCAGGTCAATATCAAACAGGGTCTCATAATCGAAAATATCCACCGCCATGATGCCGTGATTCCGCTCCATGTGATGGGATACATC
The DNA here is from genome assembly GCA_049975265.1 of Fidelibacterota bacterium. Taxonomy (GTDB): domain Bacteria; phylum Fidelibacterota; class UBA2242; order UBA2242; family UBA2242; genus B118-G9. Next base: position 5,198 of record JBNGDF010000048.1, on the reverse strand, counting down.
CGCCGCAAACCAGACCGGCAGACTATCCAGAAGCGCTGCCAGGGTGAGATCCTTGATGGTTTTTATATCGATGTTAATGAAGTCCATATCCGGTTTCTCGATGATATTCCGGCAGAACTCCATTTGGTAATATTTGTTATAGGGGTGCATGGCATGATCGAACAGCATAACATATTCGCTTAGATCAATTCCGACGGCTTCCCTGTAAAATTGCTGCGGTGTAAAAGACTTTTCGAAAATCTTCTCATCCTTATCACAATATTTCCAGATAAATTCCTGCGGCGGCTGCCCGAGATTGTAGACCAACAGGCGATAGACCTCCGCCAGCATCTCCTCTTTTTGGGCTTGAATTTCCTTTTTACGCGCTTTTGCATGAACCATTTCGCGGAGAATGACAGCGTCGGTACGCAGGAGGTTATTGATGATAAAATTCATGTTGTAGGATTTTTCGCTGTTGACGGTTTCGCCCATAACCTCCTTAGGCACGGCGCCGTATTTTTCAATCAGGGCAGTGAAGTAGTTCCACCAGCCGCCGTCCGCCACCGGGTCCTCCAGATATTTTTGCAACAGGCGGTCGTCGAAATCCCGGTCGGCGGTGGCGATGATCTGCTCCAGAAAAAGATTGGCTTTTTCAAGTTTATCATAGAAAAAGAGGTAATTTTGCGAAAACTCGAAGGATGCCAGATTGTATTTTTTCATGACCACTGGACGCATGATATTGAAGCCGGCAAACATCCAGCAGCGACCGGTGCTTTTCTGGTCGGTGATGCCCTCGGTGTTGATTTTCATGGAAAAGATGTCATTGTGCCGGTTCAGCAGTTCCCGGTTTAGGGTCAGCTGTTTCAGATCGGTGGCGGTAGTGGCGTTCAGAATTGCCCGGTCTTTTTCGGTGAGATTCAGTTTCTTATTAAATTCCTGAAGCAGCTGGGGATCGATAGAACCCGCCGGTTTGGCAATGGCGGATACCGCTGTCAGACAGCTGATGGATACCAGAATGACACAAATTTGAAAACGTTTTGACATGACGACTCCTGTTTCATTTGCGGGATTTGATAAGAAGATGTTTTTCATACAGAGATTAATTTACAATAAATCGGGAAAAGGTCAGCATTTTTCATAAGATAAAAAAGAGGCTGCCCGGTGGAGAGGGCAGCCTCACTCATCAGAGGAGAGTCAGGAAAATTACAGGATAAACAGCATTTCCGAGTACTTTGGCAGGGGCCAGAGATCATCGGGAGTGATATTTTCCAGCCGGTCGACGTGGGTGCGGACTGCTTCGATTTTATCCACGACGTGATCGGCAAAATATTTCGCCTGTTCCGGAAGATTGCGGAGCGCCAATCCCTTTTGAAGGGTATCGTTGAGGGCATGACACCCGCTGAAAATGGCGTTTAATTCGGAATTCAATTCATTTAACAGGGCAATTTCATTTTCCAATACGGTATTTCCATGCGCGCCGGTCGCTGCTTTCAGCTCATGCAATCCTTTGACAGCGTCGGTCAGCCGTTTCTGAAATTCGATGGCGACGGGATAGATTTTGGTTTTTATTATACCGGACAGCGTCTCGGCTTCGATCTCCAGCGTCTTGACATACTGTTCCAGTTTGGTGTGATAAGCGGAGGTCAGCTCGGAATCGCTGAAAATTTTCTGGTTGATCAGCATGCGTTTATTTTTCTCAGCCGTCAGAGCATCTAGAGCGTAGCCGGTTCGCTTGATATTCGGTAATCCGCGTTTTTTTGCTTCCGTTTCCCAGCTCTTACCATAATTGTTCCCTTCGAAGCGGATTGTTTCCGTTTCGATGATGGCTTTTTTCAAAATCTTCAAAACGGCGACCTGAAACTCGGTTTTTTTCCTGAGCGCATTCTCAATCTCATCGGCGATCAGGTTGAGTGATTCCGCCACGGCGCCATTCAGAACCGTATTGGCGAAGGAAACCGAGGCGGAGGAGCCAATGGCGCGGAACTCGAATTTTGAGCCGGTAAAGGCGAAGGGTGAGGTACGGTTGCGGTCGGTATTATCGCGCATGATGGAGGGCAGGTTGCTCAGCCCGAGGTCAATGACAAAATCCTCCGCTTTTTTAACACTCTTGCCCTCCTTGATATCGTTGAGGATGGAGTTCAGTCGTTCACCAAGAAACACCGACATGATTGCCGGCGGGGCTTCATTGGCGCCCAGACGATGATCATTACCGGCGGTGGCAACGGCAGCCCGCAGCAGGTCGCCGTAGCGATGAACGGCTCGCAGCGTCGCCACCAGAAAGATGAGAAACTGGAGGTTTTCCTCAGGTGTTTTACCGGGATCGAGCAGGTTGTTGCCCTCGGAGTCCTCCAGTGACCAGTTGTTGTGTTTACCGCTGCCGTTGATTCCAGCAAATGGTTTTTCATGTAAGAGCAGTGCCAGTCCGTGACGGCTGGCGACTTTCCGCAAGACTTCCATAATCAGCTGATTGCGGTCGGCGCCGATGTTGGCTTCGGCATAAATGGGGGCAATTTCATATTGATGCGGAGCGACTTCGTTGTGGCGGGTTTTCGCCGGAATGCCGAGTTTGTATAGCTCGGTTTCGGAATCTTCCATAAATGCCAGTACACGCTCTTTGATGGAGCCGAAGTAGTGGTCTTCCAGCTGTTGTCCTTTGGGCGGTTGCGCTCCCAATAGAGTGCGACCGGTGATCTGAAGGTCGGGGCGCAGATAGAAGAAGGAGCGATCAATCAGAAAATACTCCTGTTCGGTGCCGATGGTTGTCACAACCCGGGTGGCGGTTGTATTGCCGAAAAGACGCAGAATGCGCAAACCGCTCTTTTTAATCGCTTCCATGGAGCGCAGCAGCGGGGTTTTCTTATCCAGTGCCTCGCCGTTGTAACTGATGAATACTGACGGGATGCAGAGAATACCGCCTTTGGGGCTGTCCATGATAAATGCCGGACTGGAGGCGTCCCACATGGTATAACCCCGTGCTTCAAAGGTGGATCGACGTCCGCCGCTGGGGAAGGAGGACGCATCCGGTTCGCCCTGCACCAGCTGATGAGCGCCAAAACGTTCCACAACGATCCCGCCTTCATCAATCTCCAGAAAGGCGTCGTGTTTTTCCGCCGTCAGACCGGTTAATGGTTGAAACCAGTGCGTAAAATGCGTTACGCCCTTTTCAATCGCCCACTCCTTCATGGCATGGGCGACGCTTTCGGCGATACTTATATCCAGTTTTTTGCCCTTACGAATCGTGTCCCGCAGCTTGCGGTAGACATCCTTGGGCAACTTCTCCCGCATGACTTTATCATTAAAGGAATTGACCCCGAAATAGCTGGACGAATTCTGCTTCAGGTCCTTTTTGGGGATATTACCATTTTTTGCCAGGCTCAGGATAATCGATCTGCGTGGATTTACACCGGCGGTGTCTGTCATTGGTTCATCTCCTTTTTAAATGTTCAAAAAAA
>JBNGDF010000048.1:0-1667 GCA_049975265.1 Fidelibacterota bacterium | reverse complement strand
AATTGGCGATTGTGTGGTTTGCGATTGATTATGTTGCTATTTACCTACGATATTGTATTATTTATTTTCTAATGATACATAATTGTCGTATATTTGCCAAAACAGGAGAGTGGCTATGAGAGCAACTTCAAAAACCGGCACGAAAACCGCAGCAAGTTCCACGCTTTTAAAGAAATTGAACATCCTCGGCGAGATCAACCGGGCGATCAGTCGGAACCTGAATCTGCAGGAGTCGCTGCGGGCGACATTGAAAATTTTGCAGGAATCCTATAATGTCCGCGGCAGCGCCATTTATCTGATGGATGAACTGGATAATACCATCGGTATCGCTTCGTCGGTGAACTATCCCCCGGCAGTCGGAAAAGTCAAAAGTGGCGATGGACTCATTGGTCAGATCGTGGAGACCGGTAAGCCGGTGATTATTCCCCGAATCAGCAAAGAGCGTCAATACCTGGAGGAGATTCATGCCTGGGTTTGTGAAGACGGGCGGGAGTACACATTTTTGGGCGTTCCGATCCTCCTGGACTACAAGTCTCTCGGGGCGCTGATCATCCTTTTATCCTACAATCCCAAGCGTGATTACGATACCACATTGAGCTTTTTATCACTGGTGGCATCGGCGCTGTTACAGCCGATCCGGGTTCAGAAAATGCTGACGCTGGAGCGCAAGCGGCTGATGGACGAAAATGTCGCCCTGAAGTCGAAACTTCAGGAGGAATTCAGCTTTTACAACATCATCGGCACGAGTCATGAAATGCGGGAGGTATTCGAGCAGGTAGCCCGGGTTGCGGCGACGGATACGATCATTTTAATCCGCGGCGAATCGGGGACGGGGAAGGAGCTGGTGGCGAAGGCGATCCACTATAACTCTGCCCGCAGCGACAAGCCGTTTATCCGGGTGAATTGTGCCGCCATTCCGGAGAACCTGATCGAGTCGGAGTTTTTCGGTTTCGAGAAGGGCGCCTTTACCGGTGCCGTCAAACCCAAAAAGGGGCGTTTTGAGTTGGCGGACAAGGGAACGATATTTCTGGATGAGGTTGGTGATCTTTCGTTAATGACCCAGATCAAGCTGCTGCGGGTATTGCAGGAACAGGAGTTCGAGCGGGTAGGCGGCACGGAGACCATCAAGGTTGATGTGCGGATCATCGCGGCGACCAATCAGGACCTGGAGGAGCTGATGGGGCGGGGGGAGTTTCGGGACGATCTCTATTACCGCCTCAATGTGTTTTCAATCTTTCTGCCACCGCTGCGGGAACGCAAGACCGATATCCTGCTGCTGGCGGATCACTTCATGCTGAAATATGGGCGCAAGCATCGCAAGCCGGTGAAGCGGATTTCAACACCGGCGATTGATATGCTGATGCGCTATCACTGGCCGGGCAATGTGCGGGAGCTTGAGAATTGCATTGAGCGGTCGGTACTGGTCTGCGAAGATCAGGTGATTCACAGCTACCATCTGCCGCCGACATTGCAGACCGCCGAAAGCAGCAATACGACTCCGCGCATGTCCCTGGATGAAGCTGTGGCGTCCTATGAAAAAGAGTTGATCCAGGACGCCCTGAAATCCACCAACGGCAATAAGGCGAAAGCTGCCCGTCTGCTGAATACTACCGAGCGGATTATCGGTTATAAAATCGAGAAATATGCGATTGATGCGAAGCGGTTCA
>JBNGDF010000047.1:0-9914 GCA_049975265.1 Fidelibacterota bacterium | reverse complement strand
GGGAAATGCCCTGTACCGGCGAATAGGCGGCATTGGTATATAAATCGGTAACATAGCCGATTGCCACCCCGGCTGCCATTCCGGCAAGCAGGGGAATAAACAGCGCCCAGAATTTATCGGGAAACAGGATAGTGATGGTAACGGCGCTGAAAGCAATTGTAATGAGGGTGGTTAAATTGATGCCGCGATTGATTGCTGCCAGCAGCCCTTTCTGAGACAGATTTTCAGAAGTACGGACGGAAAAGATTCCCACAATTGACGCCAGCGTTCCGATCCCGGCAATGACCATCGGCAGAATAACCCCATTAAACGCCTGCGCCAGCGGAAAAGCCGCCACCGACAAAACCGCTGTTCCCAGAATGGACCCCACAAAGGATTCAAACAGGTCGGCGCCCATACCGGCTACATCGCCCACATTGTCGCCCACATTATCCGCAATCACCGCCGGATTACGCGGATCATCTTCGGGAATCCCGGCTTCCACCTTGCCCACCAGATCGGCGCCCATATCCGCTGCCTTGGTAAAAATACCGCCGCCGACACGGGCAAAAAGCGCCATTGCCGAAGCCCCCACCCCGAAACTCAGCAGCGTCGTGGTAATCATTTGATATTTCATTGCCAGATTCTCTTCCGGGACAAAGCGATCCATGATCAGAAACCAGGTAATCACACAAAACAGGGCAAAACCGACCACTACCAGCCCCATGACACTCCCACCCCGGAAGGAAATCCGCAGCGCCTGATTCAAAGATTGGCTGGCGGAGTGAGTCGTCCGGTTGGAACTCATCGTCGACGTCAGCATCCCGAAAAAGCCGCTTAACCCGGAGAAAAATGCCCCGGTCAGAAAACAGAAGGGCACAAACCCGCTGAGAACATGAAAACCAAAGGAAAAAATCAGTAAGATTACGAAGACGATGATAAAAAACAGACCGGCGGTTTTATACTGCTGACGAAGGTACGCCATCGCCCCTTCACGGATGTAACCGGCAATCCGCTGAACCTGCTGATTGCCCGGGTCCTGGCGGCGAATCCAGAGATAAAAAAACAGCGCCGTAAACAGAGCCACGATTGATGCCACCGGTACGATTATCAGACGTAATAACATATCCACTCCTGAATTATCCGTTGTAAAACCGGTCAAAGATTACGGCAATTCCAGGTAATTTTCAAGTAAATAGAAAAAGGGACTGCCCTTTCGAACAGTCCCTTCTGATAGAAGCAATGACAAACTATTTCATAAATGTCATCTTTCTGGTCTTGGTCACTCCATCGGCTTGCAGCTGATAAATATAAACACCAGTCGAGACATTATGACCGCTCTTATCCATACCGTTCCAGACTACTGAATAGTTGCCCTGCTGGAGAGGTTTATCCATGAGAGAGATGACCTCTCTGCCCAGAATATCGTATATAACCAGCTTGACATGATTCTGCCGGGGAATCTGGAAACTGATGGATGTCGTCGGGTTGAAGGGATTCGGGAAGTTCTGATGCAGCCGGTATTGATCAAGCACCCCGGTATCCGATAAATCTATTTTACTGGGCACCTGGTCTTTGAAGCGCAGAACCTTGCCGGCATCTGTAAAGATATAGCCGAACTCCGTATCTTTAAACACACCCGAAATGTAATAGTCGCCAGACATATCCACTGTCGGTGCCTCTATGGCAGTCCAGGTTTCTCCAAGATCAGAAGTATAAAAAGCTCCGATGTCGTCAAGACCAACCATAATATCGGTGCCCGGTATCCAAACTACACCATTTACCCAACTACTGGAAGAAGTATCAGGCTTATTGGTTTGAGTCCATGTTTCACCACCGTCGATTGACTTCAATACAGAACCATAACGATCAGAAATCAACCCATTGTCATCATCCATAAAACCAATTGAACGCGGATACAGATCAATAACATCTTCCGGAATCTTGAAACTTTCCCAGGTCACACCGGCATCATAGGAACGGAATACATAACCGGAATCGTAAGCAGAGGTCAGCCCGGCACACCAGATGCTTTCACCAACGTTACAAGCTCCCATACCAAAAGTATAGTAACCGTATGAGGCACCAAGATAATCAATACCTTCGATTTCACTCCAGGTAGCCCCTTTGTCAGTGGTGCGAACAAAATGCATCAGACCAGGCGTCTCGGTATCTCCGAAAGCAACCGCGACACTGTCGTTCAAAACTCTGATACCATCAAACCAACCGGGAGCCAGCATCGAAATATCGTAAGAATAAACTTCCGTAAAGTTGTCTCCGCCATCGGTTGTCAGATAAATTTTACCATTGGCGGTCGCAAACACAGCAGTATTCTCATCAAAGGCGTCCATCTGAGCTGCCCGGCCATCAACAGCCGTTGCATTATGAGTAAAAGTAACGCCGTCATCGATAGAACGAAAAACATAAGTCGTTTTAGCCGTACCATCAATACCGCAAAACCAAATCGTCCCGTCTTCAAGAATACGTCCCGGTTTAAAAAATAAGTCGCTCGGAATTTCTCCGTTCAATAAAACTTCATCCGCTACAACTAGCTCCTTAGTTATTCCGCTGGGCACCTGGTCTTTGAAGCGCAGAACCTTGCCGGCATCTGTAAAGATATAGCCGAACTCCGTATCTTTAAACACACCCGAAATGTAATAGTCGCCAGACATATCCACTGTCGGTGCCTCTATGGCAGTCCAGGTTTCTCCAAGATCAGAAGTATAAAAAGCTCCGATGTCGTCAAGACCAACCATAATATCGGTGCCCGGTATCCAAACTACACCATTTACCCAACTACTGGAAGAAGTATCAGGCTTATTGGTTTGAGTCCATGTTTCACCACCGTCGATTGACTTCAATACAGAACCATAACGATCAGAAATCAACCCATTGTCATCATCCATAAAACCAATTGAACGCGGATACAGATCAATAACATCTTCCGGAATCTTGAAACTTTCCCAGGTCACACCGGCATCATAGGAACGGAATACATAACCGGAATCGTAAGCAGAGGTCAGCCCGGCACACCAGATGCTTTCACCAACGTTACAAGCTCCCATACCAAAAGTATAGTAACCGTATGAGGCACCAAGATAATCAATACCTTCGATTTCACTCCAGGTAGCCCCTTTGTCAGTGGTGCGAACAAAATGCATCAGACCAGGCGTCTCGGTATCTCCGAAAGCAACCGCGACACTGTCGTTCAAAACTCTGATACCATCAAACCAACCGGGAGCCAGCATCGAAATATCGTAAGAATAAACTTCCGTAAAGTTGTCTCCGCCATCGGTTGTCAGATAAATTTTACCATTGGCGGTCGCAAACACAGCAGTATTCTCATCAAAGGCGTCCATCTGAGCTGCCCGGCCATCAACAGCCGTTGCATTATGAGTAAAAGTAACGCCGTCATCGATAGAACGAAAAACATAAGTCGTTTTAGCCGTACCATCAATACCGCAAAACCAAATCGTCCCGTCTTCAAGAATACGTCCCGGTTTAAAAAATAAGTCGCTCGGAATTTCTCCGTTCAATAAAACTTCATCCGCTACAACTAGCTCCGGAATCGCAAACAGTCCCGTTGTCATCGCCAACACTGTGACGATTGTAATTAAAGTAACCTTTCGCATACGTCCTCCTTTGTTAGACATTTTACACACATAATTTTATAGCCCAAAATCAATTGAAAAACGGTGAATTGCTTTTAATATCCCCATGTCAGCATAGGAATAATCAGCACACAAATTTAAACTCTCTCCCATACCCAGTTTAATGCCGCCTCCGAAGGCAAGTCCCCCTTCATCCGTATTAAACTGATATCCGCTGCGCACGAAAATCATCCGGTTCAGCGAATATTCCAGACCCAGATTGTACTGTTCCAGATTATTATTGGAATGCACCAGATCCATGGCGGTCTTCAAACGATTCACCTTGCCGTCAATCAGGTTCATACTTATCCCAAACCTGAAATTGACCGGCAGTGAGTAGGTTTCAAAGGTCTTGGGTTCCGGCGGATCAGAACCGTAGGACTTTACATCGCTGTAATCAATGTAGTCGCCGCTGAACTTTACTTCCGGACCAAAATGCAGAATTGACATGGCAATGTTCAGCCCGTGAAAACCTGTTCGATACAGCGTCCCCAGATCAATCGCCCAGGTGGAATAGGAGTAATCCCAATAGCCTTCATGCAACAGCTTGGTCGTGACACCGACGGAGACTTTGTCAGTCAAATAGCGCGAATAGGTCAGTCCCAGGCTGTAGTTTGAAATCGCAAAATATTCTCCGGTTCCTTCGGGATTCTCAATTGTGGTGATTTCCATATCGTCCGTCATCAGATAGACCGTATTAATTCCGATCGTTCCGATATTACCCAGTTTCATCGCAAGTGAAAGACCGCCGATCGAAATACCCGCCGGCCAGGTATTGTAAGCCGTATATAGATTCATGTGTTGCACATCGGCTAATCCGGCAGGATTCCAGAAGACGGCGCTGGCGTCATCAATTACGGCGGTAACCGCTTCACCCATGCCCGTCGAACGTGCGCCAAGTCCGATTTCAAGGAACTGCGCCACAGCCGTCCCTACCGGTGCAAATTCCTCCGCCGAAACAGAGCTGATCGGGACCAGGCTCAGAATCAAAAAGAGTATCTTGATTTTCTTCATCATCTTGAAATTCCTTTTATCTTACGATTATAAATTTTCCGACCTTTTCACCAAGCGACGGTGACTCCACAACATACATATAAATACCGGGAGCCGCCTCCTGATTGTTGCGGGTCATTAAATCCCATTCAGCGACACTGGGGCTGGCTAAATTGACCGACTCACCAATAATAACACTCCGATTTGCCTGCACTTTTGCAACATAGTCACCATCCAGAGTAAAGATTTTTACCGTAGCATCCTCCGGAAGATTTGTGAATTGCAGACGGTGTTTCCAGGGAAAATTGTCACTGGGCGATGGGTTGTTCCAACCGGCACTGCCGATATAGGGATTGGGAACGACTTTGACATTGTCCAGAGTCTCCGTCGCAACCGGGTTGGCAGGTGAAATTACCCGGTAACTCTTTTCATCAGTCAACTGAGTATATATTGTGCCAATTGGATAAGGAAATTCTTCAGTAAATGCTTGAACAGAATAATGATACACTAATCCATTGCAAACTTCCATATCTGTTAATGAATAAGTGCCCGATGAGTTACCTTGTGGAGGTGGCCACGAATCACTACCAAGCGTATCATAATATGATGCTATCGTTTGCCAGCCAATGGAACCATCAGCTTTTTTTATTCCTTTTTTTACTTGATAACATAAGAAGTTTGCATGAATTTCTGCTTGGTTATCCCATACAATATTAACCCCAGTAAATACATTATCATCAATTATTGGATCAATCGTCACCGACGGAGGAATAAGAGGCTCAAAAGTTACCGAATAATCATTATCTACAATAAATTGAGCAACTTTCATGATCTGGACTAACTTTTTCATACTGTATATACCGCCGCTGTCGGGGTCACTGCCGACGCCCAGCGCCATGGTCACCACCACCGAATCACCGGTGGGGAAATGGGCTAGTGGTCCCAGGGTATAAATTCCCCGGTAATCATGCGCCGGAAAAGGCTGTCCTGAGCCTTGAAAATCGGTAATATCCTCAAATTCGGGCACACCGATCATCCGATTCCAGGCTTCCTGGTCTGTCGCCGGATCATTGTAAATATGGCATACATGAAAGGAGCTAGGCTTCATTTCCGGCACTGATTTCAAGATTTTAATCCCTAAAAAGCCGGGGGACTGTAAAACCCCGTCTACGCCCGGATTGCCCATGTCATCCTCTACCGCCACACCGTCAACAATATACTCCGAAGGATAATGTTCATTATCATAATCCAGCATAAACATCAGGGTACTGTCGGCATCTTCATCAGTCAAGCCATGATCATAACCCGCCATTTGCGGACAGCGTTCCAGCCAGTCCCACTGCGAATTACACATGACCCAGTCATCCTGGTTCGAGTATTTGTCTTCGGCGCCCCAGGTCGGTAGTTTGGATACATCGCCATCCAGCCGGATACCAAAATAAAAATCCTGAATATCCTGGGGCGTATCGGGCAGATAATCGCCATCGGTATCAATCCCGACATTTTTAATGGTATATTCATAAATGATAAAATCCCCGGCATAACTGGCGCTCCAGGCATAGGTTCGTTCGATCACTTCAACACCCAGCGGTACATGGGCTGAAGCACCTGGTGCATAGACATCATAGTAACGGGTATAGGTTTCCTGATCCGCCCGGGTGCTTTCCGTGGTCAGATAAACCGAATCCAGGGGTGAAAATTCCTTGTCTTCACCCGTACTGGAATGAAAAACGCCATCTACAAAACCGTGCAGCCAAAGCGTACCCCGATAGAGATATGAATTACCCGAACCACCGGGATAATCGCAGGAAGGTGTCCGGTTTTCATAGGCATCATCCCCCATATAGCTGAAATTTGTAACTCGTGTCCAAAGTGTACCGATTTTGTGATGCTTCCAGTTATTCGGAACAATTGGGGAATCCATGGGGGCGGCGACTTTTTTCAAATCCAATGACTCTTTGTGTAGATCGGCAGCCATTCCCACCGTTATGCTTAAAAGCAGAGTAATGATAATCATCCATACCATTTTATTCAGCTGTTCCTTCATTAATTTCCTCCTGGGAATTTATATGTCGGTTAAAATTGAATGGCGACGCCAAACCGGAACTGGCGTTCGCTATTATAAACCTGCGGATTGCGGATATATTCACCGGTTACTCCCTCCTTTGTCACGACTGCCGGGTCACCTTTGGTCGCGTGATCCACCTGGTAGTAATAGGAGTTACCGATCCACTCGATATTCTGCCGGTTAAATAAATTGAATATATCCAAATACAGATTAAGCCTTGCTTTCGGGACAGGAATCTCCTTGCTGAGTCGCAGATCGGTATTGCTGGTCGAGGGCATGCGCAGATCGTTGATCTTTCCGGTTCCATAGGACGAATAGGGCAAACCGCTGCCGTAATTAAACTGAATATTTGCCAGCCAGCGTCCCAAAATTATTCCGAAGCGATCCGGAGTCTTGAACGTCAGATTCGCATTCACCGTATGGGTTTGATCAAAACTTAAGATATTCAGCCGCCGTTCACTGTCGAAGGCGCCGGCGCCGCTGGTGGAGCTGGAGCTGCGCCCCTTTGCCACCGAAAAAGTATAATTGACCGAGCCGCCCCAGAAGTTCCCGATACGCTTGATCAGGGAGAACTCAAGCCCCTTCATATTACCGTAGTCGGCATTGACGAAGATGTTCGCCTCAGTACCATAATAGTTGCGAAGTACATAATGATATATGTTCATTAAATTGGTCACATCTTTGTAATAGCCGTTGACTGATAGCTTAATGTCAGCTGTAAACAGGTGTTCGACACCTACCTCGTAAGCAACGGTTTTCTCCGGAGTCAGATTCGGATTACCGACATAATTACCGGCTTTAGTCAAATCCCGGTAGGTTAAGTTCCGGTACAGGTAATATCCGTCCGGGCGCTGAAAGTAGTGCCCGTATGAAAACCGAATGATATCGCGATCCGTAATCGGATGCGATACAGCAATCCGGGGACTGATCTGGCTCTTATTGGTTGCCTCCTGCGGATCAATTAAAATTGCTTCCCCCACCGAATCTACATCCGTAAAGGGGTTATTGAAATCACTGGGAAAGATAACCGGATCACCGAATCCCGATGGATTAAAATGATCGTAGCGAATTCCGATCAGGGCAATAATCCCTTCGTAGTCAATCTTATCCTGAACATAAATTCCCAAATCAATCATATCCCGTTTCCAAATGTCCAGGCGGTTTGTACCGTAGCCCAATGTCCAGCTGATATTTTCAACATCCATTCCGTGATGGGAAAATTCGAAACCGCTTTTAATCAGATGATTAGGATTCAATTGCGATACAAGGTCCAATTTAACTGTGTTGGTAACAGATGTCTGATCACGATATCCGGGATCGTCCCCTCTAATCCACCAGTAATTGTTCAATCTCTCCCGGTAGATCGGATGAGGTCCCTCTTCATTGGGGTCCCAGACGAGGTCCTCGTTGGTATTCCCATCGCCATCACGGTCTTCAATATCGGGAGTCGCATAGTGATAATGAGAGTAAAACCGCTGATACCGCAGATCATAATAGGTTTTCGATGATAACTGGTGGGTCATCACGACATATTGGTTATTACTTTTCTGCTTATAATTCCAGAGATAGTCCTGCATAGAACCTACGTAGATCGTGGAGATAGTATCACTGATCAGGGTGTCCGGACCGATTATAAATTGAGTTAATGAATCATATCGCGTGCCATGATTTTCGTACTTGGAAGGGTCATCAACATAAACATAATGTAAAATGGTTTTATCGCCCGCCGATTTGTACTGTCCATATTCATTCACCTGATAATCGTCTGCCGGTCCGTATTTGGATGCCGGAAAATAGAACTGATCCCACTCTCTGTAAGAATAGAGTCCGCCGACTGAGATTTTAATGTTGCGACCCAATCTGGCAGATATTTTTCCCTGTAGAGATTCTTTATAGAGATTCTGATTAATGAAATACCCCTGCTTGCGATCCGTCAACTCGCCGGATAAAGCGAAGTTAATATTTCCGGCGGAGCCCGGTATGACCGGACCGCTCAGGGATAATTTATAGATATTCTCCAACTTATGCTGATATTTGGTGTCGAACCAGTAGTCCCGTTCACCCATTAACAAATCATTTAAAGCGGACCCAAAATTCGTAGATGTTACGGATACCTTACCAGAATATCTGGCGCCGCCTTCCTTCATGGCAAGGTTGATGATACCGGATTGCACGTTGCCGTATTCTGCGCTGAATCCGCCCAGCGTGACCTCCATTTCCTGAATACTGGCTTCCGGTACATCGGCGGTAAATCCACCCATATTTCCGGAATACTCTCCTGCCGGGTCTCTGATAGGTAATCCATCCACTAAAATCATCACTTCTCCGACCCGACCGCCCCTAAAATGGCTGCCAACAACGCCCGCCTGATTCCGGGCGATAGTTTGAAAATCATCAATCGGCTGGATCTCAATCTCTTCAGTACTAACCGTTGTCCTAGATGTAAATTCATCCCGCCTCAGAAGCGGTCTTTCGGCAACAATCACAACCGCTTCCGCCGCTTCCAACACCTCCGAGCTCATTGTAAAATCAAGCTTTGTACTCAAATCAATAGACACCCGAACTCCGGATACTGTGACTGCCTGGTAGCCGATCATCGTGGCTTTTACCGTATATTCACCAGCTGGAATATTCAAAATCACATAATAGCCATCCCTGTCGGTCGCAGCTCCATAGGTTGTCCCCTGAATAACGACATTTACCCCGACAAGCGGCTGTCCCGTCTGGCTATCGGTAATAAATCCCTCAATATTCCCGGTAACACCGGCAAAAATCCAGGTACAATAAATAAAAACAAGAGCCACTAAAAGAATTACTTTTCGCATTGACGCCCTCCCAAAAAATGGTAGTTTTCAGTAGTTGGCTGGTTGCTGATTATTTATAACCATTCCATTTAAAAAAATTTATTGACGAAATAGTTCTGCCTCTTAACGTTTTAATTTAGAGAAAATAACAACGAAATCAATAAAAATTTGAGAAAAAATCAGACGGAAGCAGATTAAATCCAGTTTTTGTTAGGAGCCTTAACTAATTATCAATGACCACTCTACATACACGCCCCTCAACCAATTACGTAATATTGTAACGCTGTTTATGTTTACTTATCTAAGAGGACATAAATCGGGAGTATCACCATGTTCTTAAAGGATGAAGACCGCAATTATATCCAGCAGCAGCTGTCGGCAATGACCGACAAGGTCAAAATCATCCACTTTTCGCAGTCT
>JBNGDF010000046.1:0-14657 GCA_049975265.1 Fidelibacterota bacterium | reverse complement strand
AGGAAGCCCTATGATAGTATTCCAAGTAATGCAGATATTAAAATGCCATCCATTGAAGATACTATTGATGTCAAAGTACTTCAGGAAAATCTAACAGCAAAGAAACATCATGATTGGGATGACCAGCGAACTATTTTTAAGATTCAATTGTCGAATCATCGTATTGGACAAGATGACGAAATTAAGGCACAGTATCGTGAGCGAAACTCTGTATCTGCATCTTGGACGGAACCGGTCAAAGTCTATCTGAAAGACCCCTGGTATGTTTCCGATCCGGAGTTGTTGACCCAACCGGAAACATATAGGGAAATTAATTCAGGAGAGAATCAATCTGTGTTTTTAGAAGAAGGTGGTGGATTTTTTGAATATCCCTATTACTCAGTCCAGGCGTCTAAGTTTTACGCCACGGACAATGCGATTTATGAATTCAGCCACTGGTCTTCCCCGAATGGCAAAGCGACATTTGATCCGAATAATGTAGATAATTATGCTGGTTGTGGTGTTCGTTTTGATCAGGATGGTGCGGTTGTAAAGCCGAATTATGTTGCTGTCAATCAGATCGCCGATTACAATCTGACTATCCCCTCTGATGAGACGCTTTCCATACCTGCGGGAGCGAGTATCCAGGTTGCGGATGGTTTTACATTCGAGGTTGATGGAACACTGGAAATCGAGGGCACAATAGAACAGTCGATCACACTGTATAGTAACGGCAGGGCACCAACATTCATTGATCCATATACTTCAGTTCCTGCAATAACCGATTATTTAATCGTTTCAAAGGGAAATTCTACAATATCCATGTCAAATGTAAATATTAAGGATACGTATTGTGGATTATCCCTTGACGGAACGAATGCGATGATAGAATTAGATGATGTTGAAATTGAAAATTGTAATGTCGGGGTATTTATTGACAGTCCCAATAATATATTGGCGGAACTAAATAGAATTAACATACATGATTGTCATGTTGGTATATTGTTTAATGAAAGTCTTCCCGATCAATCTCAAACTTCAGGAATATTAATTCATCATTCTGTTCTTAGTGATATCAATTACCAGGGCATCTTTTTGTATTTTGGTTATCCGTTTCAAACGATTTCTTCCACAGATTCGAGATTAAATTTGATTGTTGATTTTTGCACGTTTGCCAATATTGGTCTGGGAAGTAGTAATGGTAACGGGATTTATACGTATAATGATAATAATAACTATGGGAAAGTGAATCTTGACATTTATGAGTCAATTTTTCACACTGCTCCGATAACACTGCCCATCTATCGTACCAACTGGACGATTAATAGTGGGTATAATTTTTATTATAATTCCGGCGTAAAACCGACCGGATTCTATGCGAGTATAAATAATCCCTTACTGGTCAATTCATCATCCCACGGTAATTACCATTTGCAGTATGCAAGTCCGGCAATTGATGCAGGCTATGCCGAACTCCAATCGGATTTATTTCCAAACTATTCCTATATTTTTGATCCCGATGAGCCAGATCCTGATATTGGGGCTTATTATTGTCCCCAAATGTCTGTCAGCGGATCAATTGGAAACGATACGACCTGGTATGGCATTGTATCAGTTACCAGTGATGTTAATGTGAGTAACGGCGTGGAATTAATCGTTAATCCGGGGACATTAATCAAATTCAATGCAGGTAAAGAATTGCGTGTCTATGGAGTTTTAGATGTCAATGGTATTTCCACCAGTCCCATTGTGTTTACCCGGAGTGATCCAGGCAGCACTTCCAGAACATATTGGGATGGAATCCGCATGTACAGTGGTAGTAGTTTCGATTTGGATTATGTTAATATTTACGGCGCCAGCAGAGGAGTTTATTCCTATTATTCAACAGGGTCAATTGATTACTCGTTATTTGAAGAGAATTCTTATGGATTTTATGGTAATTATTCGGATTATGTCGGAATCAGACACAGTACATTCAATGAAAATAATTATGGTTGTAAGATGAATAATAGCGATCCGATAAACCTGATTGACAATACATTCTCCAATAACCAATATTATGGTGCCGGATATGTGCGCTCTTATGGAACGGTCAATCAAAATACATTTTCTGGAAATTCGACATACGGTATGTACGTAACAAGTATCGCAAGTGTTACCAATGCGCCGCAAACCTATTCTGTGGGTGATGAAGAAAATTGGTCAATTAACAACCGTTTTTCGAATAATGGCGTCTACAATGTGTATATCGGTTCGTCGGGCTATGCCGATTTAGGTACGTATGAACTTATTTCGCCAATAGTATACGAAGTAGCGGGAGGCTTCAATTATTTTATTCGTGGATCGGCTTCATATGATATTTATAATGCCAGTTCCAATACAATTCCAGCCGAAGTAAACTGATGGTCTTCAATGCATAACTACGGGAATGTAGGTGTGAATCCGAGCGCTAACTCACTTGGTTTCAGTCTGCCGAAAACCACTGAAAGTGGAAATTTAAGCGAATTACAGATTAAACTGATTGAGGCGCTTGGAATGATTCGCGATAGTTTATATACGGGTGCAATACTATTGTTTAATGATATAGCTGTATCAGGACAAAATGATCCGGTTGTTTATCCCGTAATCAGTAATCTTGCGAGAACCTATGATATTATTGAAGATCAGGAGGGTTTATCGAAAAATCTGGAAAAATTGTATGTTGAATATTCGGATGAACTAATTGGCATTGTCGCCGGTGATTTTTCGGTTAAACTGTTAACTGAAAAAGGACGGTATGAAACAGCTCTTGATCGTTCTGAAGCAGTAATTAATGCATATCGGAAGATGGGAGCCTATGAAAATATTGCCTGGGCATTATTCCAGCAGGGGTTGATCTATATGGAGATTCAGGAGACAGAAGGATTGAGTAAACTGTCCGCCGGGCAGGCGCAGAAAAATTTCGATGAAATACTGTTAAATTATTCTGGTTCAGAGGCTGCTCGTGAGGTGGCAGAATTATTGGCGATGGAAAATCCAGCCGCTGAAAAAAATGATATTCCATTGACATATAAATTTCATTCCGCTTATCCCAACCCTTTCAACCCGATGACCACCATTGCATACGATCTGCCGGAAGAATCAAGGGTCACTTTGATAGTCTACGATATTATCGTTCGTGAAGTCACCCGGTTGGTAGACACAAAAGCGCCGGCGGATTTCTACAAAGCCGTCTGGGACGGTCGTAACCGATATGGACATCTGGTATCCAGCGGCGTCTATATTTATCGGATCAAGGCAGGTAATTATACAAAGACCAGTAAGATGGTCTTTATGCGGTAGAATGGTTGCAAGTTTGGTTTAAAAAATCTCAAATCCTCAGCCACTTCGGCAGGCGATAGAAATCTTCGCGGCTGGTGACATGGTAGGTGGGCAGCCCCAGTTGTTGCGCCGGTTGAATGTCCGAAACTTCCGAATCGCCGACCATCAGCGCTCGTTCAGCCGGTACATGATGCAGCTGTAAAATCCGCGTAAAGCCCTTTTCACCGGGCTTGATGTAATTGAGCTTTTCCCGACGCGGCACCCGGAGTCTGCCGGCATCGGTCAGTGTAAACCGCCGCTGCGGCGGGAAGAAATCCGCGAGCCCGAGCCGCTGCAGGATTTTCGTTCCAACTTTTTCATTGTTGGTGGTATAAAGATAGATCGGGTAATGCCGGTCAATTTTGCGGATGACGGCGCGACTTTTTGGGTCGGGAGCGATAAAATTTTCCACATTAATCATGGCATCGAGAGTGTTCTCATATTCTTCAAAACCGATATTGTAGTAGTAAAACAGAGTCAGGGTACTGGTGGGAGGACCGTTGAGCAGCTGTTTCAGTTCCGCTTTTTTTGCCAGGAATTCCTGTTTGACCTCTTCCGGGGTACCACCGGTTTTTTTGATTAGCAATCTGACAGCCGCTTCCGGATAGAGGCGGTCCATTTCGGGATTTGCCGGATAGAGGGTTCCGTCCAGGTCAAAGATAATCAGGTCCAGGGTGCGTTTCATAAACATTCAATCTCCAATAACCAGTGCAAAGCTATCAGGATTATTTAGCGATGCAAATAAAACCGCTAACTGCTGTTGCTGTAGCTTCCATGTTGATAATTACCTGCGCCGGATTCCTTATTGAATAAATGCTAAAAAAAACGTATTTTCCAGCGCCATGAATTTTAAGCAGTATTTTCGGCACGCAATCCTTAAAAAATCGTCCCATCTGTGTGTCGGCATTGACCCCGATCCGGACAAATTGCCCACCGGCTTTTCCAGAGATGCGGAAGGGATTTATGGTTTTGCCCGTGAAGTGATTCAGGTAACGCAGGATTTTGCCCCGGCGTATAAATTCAATTTCGCTTTCTTCGAGTTGTGGGGTTGGCGCGGCTGGCAGATAATGGAGAAGCTGCTTGCAGATATTCCCCGGGACATTTTCCTGATTGCCGATGCCAAGCGCGGTGACATCGGCAACAGCGCCGGATTTTACGCCCGGGCGCTGCTGGAGGAATTGCCCTTTCAGGCAGCCACGGTCAGTCCCTATCTGGGTTCCGACAGCATTCGTCCCTTTATTGAAAATGGTGCCAAGGGTGCCTTCGTACTCTGCGTGACCTCCAATTCTTCGGGCATAGAGTTGCAGGAGTATGGCGCTCAAAAACCGCTGTATATCCGGACCGCTGAAATTGTCCGGGAAGTAAATACCAGAGAAAACCTCGGTCTGGTTGTTGGGGCGACCAAGCCGCAGCAGCTGTTTGACCTGCGCCGGCAATTTCCGGAGTTGCCTTTTCTGATCCCGGGTGTCGGCAGCCAGGGTGGAGATGTGGACACCGCGGTGGCGGTTTGCCGGGAGACGGGTCTGGGACTGATCAACGTCTCGCGGGGAATTTTGTACCCCACCCAGGGGACTTTTCCCGATAATATTCGCGGGCGAGCCGGATATTACAAGCAACTTTTTAGCAATGAGGGAGTCCGATGAATCAAAAACCGAATATCGCCATTTTGGAAGAATGCGGGGCGATCCTGCACGGTCATTTTCTGTTGACTTCCGGGCGACATAGCGATACCTATGTGGAAAAGTTCAGACTACTGCAGTTTCCGCTTCTGACCGATAAACTCTGCCGGGCGATTGCGGAGAAGTTCGAAGAGACTAAGCCGCATGTGGTTGTGGGTGCTGCAACCGGTGGCATCATTATCAGTCACGGTGTCGGTCGTTTTCTCGCCTGCCGCAGCATCTTCGCCGAGCGGGTGGATAAAGAGTTGGCGTTTCGGCGCGGCTTCGCCATCGAAAAGGGCGAGCGGGTCCTGATCGTTGATGATGTGGTCACCACCGGCGGCTCCATTTTCGAATTGATTGATCTGGTGGTCAAAAGCGGCGGTGTCATTATGGGCGTCGGTACTCTGATTGACCGCAGTGGCGGTAAAATTGATTTCGGGTTTCCCCATTTTGCCATGGTATCCCTGAACATTCCTTCCTATGAACCGGATCAATGTCCGCAGTGTGCCCGGAACATACCCTTAACCGCCCGGGGGCGAACGGGTAAACAATGATTTTCTGTAATCTGGGCAGCGGCAGCAAGGGAAATAGTACCTATGTTCAGGACGACGGTCCGGCGTTGCTGGTGGATCAGGGATTCAGCCTGAAAAATCTGCTTTTCCGAATGACTGCGGCGAATCTCGATCCGCAAACGGTGTCAGCGATTTTATTGACGCATGAGCATTCCGATCATCTGGCGGGCGTCGGGACCTTTGCCCGCCGCTACCGGGTGCCGGTTTACACGACGGAAAAGACGCTGTCGAAAATTCCCGAAAGGATTCAAAAGAATCTGAATTTCAGGACTTTTCAGTCGGGAGACGAACTGGACATCGCCGGCATGCGGATCAAAACGTTTCATATTCCCCACGATGCCGTCGATCCCATCGGTCTGGTCATTGCCGGAAAGAATTACCGGCTCGGCATTATTACCGATATCGGCACGGAGGTTCAGTATCTGCGGGCATATCTGCAGGACCTGGATTTGCTGTTTCTCGAATCCAATCATGACATCGAAATGCTTGACAACGGTCCCTATCCGCTCTGGCTGCGGACCCGGATCAAGAGCCGGGTCGGTCACCTGTCCAATGAACAGGCGGCGGGTCTGTTCCGTCAACTGAGTCTGAACGGTCGCCTGAAACATCTAGTTTTGGCGCATCTCAGTGAACAAAATAACACTCCGGACCTGGTGCGGAAAACGTTTCAGTTAATTACCGATTCAGCCACCTGCATGCCGCAATTGCATATTGCCAGTCAATCCTTACCGGGTCAATGCATCGAATTATAGGTGTCGTATGAAAAAGCGCATTCTGCTTCTGCTGCTAATCTGTGTCAATTTTCTGCTTGCCGGCTCACTGTCACGCCGGGAGATCGAGCAGATCAACCGGGGAGTTCAGGGCTTGCCCGATGAAATGGTGACCGCCGATGAAGTAGCCGTCATCGAGACCGATTTTGGCGAAATCTATATTGAATTTTTTTCCTTAATAGCGCCGCTGCATGTTATGAATTTTAAAAAACTGGTCAACGCCGGTTATTACGACAGCACGACTTTTCACCGGGTCATCCCCGGCTTCGTCATTCAGGGTGGCGATATATTCAGCCGGGATGATAACATGTACAATGACGGTACCGGCGGACCGGGATACACCATTCAGGCGGAATTCGGCGGGAAACATCTCCGCGGTGCCGTGGCGTCTGCCCGCTCAGCCGATCAGGTCAATCCCGAGAAACGCTCCAACGGCAGTCAGTTTTATATTTGTGTCCGGGATCAACCTTACCTCGATCAGATGGGTTATACCGTATTTGGTCGGGTGATTAAGGGCATGGAGGTGGTAGATAAGATTGTGCAGGTTCGGCGCAATAACCGGGATCGACCACTCGAAGATGTCGTCATGCGGCGGGTATATATGACCAGTAAAGAGGAACTCGGTCTGAAATGAGGGGCAGAGTCAAGGTCGGTCTGGCGCTGGGGGGTGGCGGCGCGCGGGGTTTGGCGCACGTCGGCGTTCTAAAGGTGCTGGAAACGGAGCAAATTCCCATCGATATCATTACCGGTACCTCCATGGGTGCGATTATCGGTGCCATGTATGCTCAGCATCCGGATGTCGAAGCATTGATTGAAAAGCTGGAGACCTTTTTTACCAGTCAGGATTACGAATCCCTGGGGTTGAAATTTATTGTTCCGAAAAACGAGCAGAATCCGTCATTTTTGAATCAGCTGGTGAAGGGGGTTACCCGGCGGATTGTGATCAATATTGCGCATTCCCGTACCGGTGTGATTAAGACAGAGCGGCTATCAGAAGCGGTGGCACTGTTGATTGATGACGGGGATATTGAAGATACCCGGGTACCCTTTGCCTGTGCCGCCACCGACCTGAACAGCGGTGAGACGGTGCTCTTTCAGAAGGGCAGTATCCGTGAGGCGGTGACCATCAGCTCCAGCATCCCCGGATTTATAGCACCTCACAAAAGGGACGGGCGCTACCTGACAGACGGCGGAGTAACGGCACCGATTCCGATCGAACAGACCCGGCAGATGGGCGCGGATATTGTCATCGGTGTAAGTGTCGACGCCAATCAAATGAATCCGCTGGATGAACCTCATGTTCTGGATATTATCTCCCGGGCGGATCAGGTCCGGGGTAAATTGCTGGCTCGCTATCTGCTGTCAAAAGCCGATGTCGCACTGCATCCACCGATTGGCGCCGTCCACTGGAGCGAATTGCTCCGCTATCGCGAGTTCATCGAAACCGGTGTTTGGGAAACCCGGGAAAAATTACCACAGATTCGTAACATTTTACGAAAGCAGAACTCTATATTCAGGAGATTGTTTACTTGAATGTGAGTTTGGTATGAAATTTAAAATCGTTTCTCTGCTGGTTCTGATCTGGATGGCGATGTGGTCGATTATCGCGACTGCCCAGCCGGAAATTCTGACGGTCAATGCCTATCTCTCGACGAATGGCGTGCATGCGGGTTCCAAATTTCAGGCTGCGGTTGTGGTGAAGTTGGACGAGCCGTGGCATATTAATTCAGCGGATCCCCATGATGAATTTGTGATTCCGACGGAATTGCATATTGCCCGGTCGGAGGATTACCAGATTACCAAAATCCACTATCCGGCGCATGAAGAGAAAACCTTTGCCTTTTCCGATGAAGCGCTGGCGGTGTACGATGGTGAAATTGTCATTGTTATTGACGGAGAAATAGCGGCGGATATCGCTGGGAGCGTGATGTTGCACGGCAGCCTGCGCTATCAGGGCTGCAACGACCAGCTCTGTCTGCCACCGGCGGAAACCTCCTTTACCCTGGTGATTCCGATTCTGCCCGAAAATGAGCCGCTGATCTTTCGGAATGAACACCATTTCAGCCATCTGACCACCGATTTGGAAAAATCAGGCGAATCGTTCAACGTGGGTCAATCCTTTACCCAGAAGGGGATTTTTCTCACCTTTCTGTTGATTTTTCTGGGTGGGTTGGGGCTGAATCTGACACCCTGTGTTTATCCGTTGATTCCGATAACCATTAGCTATTTTGGCGGTCAGACTGCCGGAAAATCGGGCAAACGGTTGTTACTGGCACTTGTCTATGTGTTGGGTATTGCTGTTGTGAATTCGGCGCTGGGTACGGCGGCGGCGCTGACCGGCGGACTTTTGGGCTCCCTGATGACGAATCCGGTGGTGCTGCTGGTCATTGCGGGCATTCTGGTTGCTTTGTCGCTGAGTATGTTCGGTGTCTATGAGTTTGGCGTTCCATCATTTTTAATGACCATGAGTGGCGGCAGCCGGAGCGGTTATGCCGGTGCGCTGCTGATGGGATTAACGATGGGCATTGTGGCAGCGCCCTGTATCGGTCCCTTTGTCATCGGACTCCTGACCTATGTCGCCTCCACCGGTAATCCGGTCATCGGATTCAGCATGTTTTTTACATTGTCACTGGGATTGGGACTGCCGTTTATTTTTCTGGCGTTCTTTTCCAGCAAAATCGAGCGGCTGCCACGCTCCGGGGAGTGGATGGTGGGTGTGCGGACGATTTTTGGTCTGGTGCTTCTGGGAATGGCGCTCTATTTCCTGCAGCCGCTGATCCCGGAAGGGATTTACGCCTGGATTTTTCCGCTGTATATGATCGGATCAGGTGTCTATCTGCTGATGTTTAACCGGGCAGGCGAAAATACCCGTGGCTTTGTCCTGCTGAAAAGACTGATTGCGGTGGCGGTCATCATCGCGGGAACCTGGTTTCTGAAACCGGAACCGATGGCTGCGGAAGAGATGGCATGGCAGTCCTATTCAGAGACAGCCTATAAAGCCGCCCTGAAATCCGGACAACCGGTTATCATCGATTTTTCTGCCGACTGGTGCATTCCCTGCAAGGAGATGGACAAGTTGACCTTCACCGATCCGGCGATTATTGATTTCAGCCGGAAATTTCAGTTGCTGAAAGTCGATCTGACCGCTTCAGCCAATTCCGAAATTATGCGTTTGCGGGAAAGGTTCGATATTCGGGGCGTTCCCACGATCCTGTTTATTGACAAGGAGGGCAACGAGCTGCCTGATTTGCGAACGCTGGGATTTGAAAAACCACAACTTTTTCTTGAAAAAATGAAAAAAACAGTGGCAGAGCAATAAAGTTAGACCGGCATAATAAAGGGTAATAAGGATGAAAAATCGAATCGTGATTCTGGTAAACATAGTCATTTTACTGGCGTTTTGTACCCAGGTCGCTGGTCAGAGAAAGACCGGACCTGCCGGTACAGTCGGCAGCACCGCCGCGGATTTTTCCCTGATCAATCTCAATGGTGAAGAGGTGACGCTCGAACAGTACCGGGGCAAGGTAATTCTGCTGAACTTCTGGGCTAGCTGGTGCGCGCCCTGCAAAATTGAGATTCCCGATTTTATCCGTATGTACGAAAAACACCGTGAGGACGGTTTGGAGATCATCGGTATTACACTGTCGTCGGGAAGTGTGGCAGAGATCCGGCAATTTGTACAGGCGTGGAATATCAACTATCCGATTCTAACCGGTGATGAGAAATATCTGCAGGATTTAACCCTGAAATATGACGGCATCCGCGGCGTTCCGACGACTTTTCTGATCGACCGGGAGGGGAAAATCCGCCAGAAGTGGATCGGTGCCCGGACAGAAAAAATCTTCATGGCGGAAGTAGAGAATTATTTGTAAGGAACAATCCGCTAAGGCAGGAGTCGGTTTGCCAGGGGACAATCGGCTGTGTCAGTCTTCCATTTTGTTCCTGCTTTTGTATTTTTCTATCGAACAGGCTTTACGGTTTCCAAATTAAACCTGAAAAAGTAATATGTGCCCAGATTGTTTCTTGACCCAGGGGTGAAAATAAGCATGTTGTGTTTTAATTGTTCAAAAGAAAATGAAAATTTCATAAATTTGCACGATGCGGCGCGACAGAATCTATACCTTTGATATTGTAAAAGGGATCGCCATCCTGTTCGTAATTCCCCTGCATGCCCTGATTTATCAGGTTGGAGAGAGTAATCCGGGGCTATTTGAGCCGATCATCTCGGGACTTTCCCGGGAGATCATGATTATGCTGGCGCCGATCATCATCCTGTCACTGTGGGGACCGATTTTTACCCAGATAACGGGCGCCAATATTGCTTACGGTTTTCTGAAGGTGTATCAGCGCAATCCCAATGAGAGTTCAGCCTATATTCTGCGGCGGATTCTCGCCGCCGTTCTGCTGATTTTCGTGAGTCGCACAGCGGTGTTTGTCTTTGAAGGGGGCTTGATCGGCTTTGACTCCTTCGATAACCTGGATTCCGGACTGCGCTATTATGCCGATACGCTGGACTCCATTGCGCTGACCAATATCCTCGTGCCGCTGCTTATCCTCCTGATAATTAACCGGATCAAAGTCAGAAAATTAAAGAAATCGGGGGTGAATACTGACGAAACGGTCAAGCCCCGTTATATTTACATCGGGCTGGGGATCGTAACGGCGCTCTGGTTTCTGTTTACACCCGTGGTGCAGGCTCTCAAGCCCTATATCCATTCAGTTTCGGAAAAACACAATTGGAAACTGCTGCTGCTATTGTACAGCAAGATGACGACCGGTCGTTTCCGGTTTTTTCCCATTTTGGGTTTTGGATATGTCGGTGGAATCGTTGGAACCGCCATTTTCTTCCGGGAAAAATTCAGGGACCTGCGCAAATATACCGGATTGTTTTTTGCGTTGGCGCTGATCGCCTTTGTCGTCTGGTGTTTTTTAGTGGAAAATCCGGTGGGCAATGTTGCGACCGATGATAATTCCAATATGCTGCAGATCCTGGTCCTGGGCGCCATGACATTTGCACTGGTGCTGATGCTTGGTCGTTATGATTATTGCCCGCAGGAAGTCCGGAGCAAACGGATCGAGCGCACCCTCTTTGTGCGGCGCTTCAGCATGGTGACCCTGACGATCTACATCATGGAATATCTGCTGGCTTATGGTGTGTATCACATCTTTGAGCAGTTTTGGGAAACGGCGGTAGGGTATGTCGATGAGATGCCGGTTCTGAACTGGGGAATCACGCAGATAGTTACGTTTATTTTAGTGATCTGTGTGATCTGGATCGTAATTGTCCGGCTCTGGGAAAAGGTGGATTTCGCCGGCTCCCTGGAATGGGTAACCCTGAAATTGGGCGCTCTGTTTTTACGACAGCATCATGTCCGGATCAATTCCCGCCAGATTTTGTATGGCCAGCAGGAAAATAAAGATGCCCATATATCGGCGGCGGCTGTTGATCCTCCGGATTCCAGAGCGGAATAAATCAGTGCGTTTCGTTAGCCACTCGTCTGTTTTTTCCGCTCGATAATCGCCATGATTGCCGGCATGAGAGTAACTGTTACCAGCAGACACATACCGACACCAATGAACAATGCCAATCCCAGACTGCCAAATCCCCGATAAGTCGCAAACACCAGCGATCCAAATGCCAGCATGGTTGTTAACGATGTAATGATGATGGCTTTGCCGGTCGACCGGAATACGGTATTCACCGACCCGGGCCCTTCTGTTTTATAGCGATGTAAAACATGCACGCCGTCATCGATCCCGATCCCGAGGATCAGCGGGATCGCCATAATATTCAACAGGGTAAACTGAATACCGGTCAGTCCCATAAATCCGACTGTCCAGACCAGAGCAACGCAGAGCGGCAGCATGGCAAATAAAGCATGTTTTATTGATCGAAAATCTATTAACAATAAGACAAAAACAACCGCCAGCGTCAGAAAAATTGCCCGTCTGCCGTCTTGACCGATAATTTTGAGCATATAGTAGAACATCGGTGGTGTCCCGGATATACTGTGGGTGATACTGAGAACATCTTCGGTGAACGCTTCAAGATAATCGATATGCCAGACATTGCCTTTCGGGTAGAGCGTGATCAGAAAACGGTTTCCGTCTTCACTGATATATTTGTTGTGAATAAGCGGCGGCAGCATATCCATCGTGATGGTCCGATCATCAGCCATATTGAGGACAATCTGCTTATAGTTTTTCCCGAAATCGCGATTAAATTGAATCAGACGTGAATTATCCGGAAAACCGGCTTCCAGGCGATCAAGCAGTTTGTTCAGATTACCGGCATCGGGATGTTCGCGGGTGCCGACCAGACGGATGGCTTTCTCATCGACCTGATCCTGACCACCGGTAAACGCCAGTTCCTGCAATTCGATGACATTGAACATCAGACGCTGAACTTCCGATTTCAATTCCTCTTTGGCATCAGCAGTTGCCTGAAAAGCGATCCGGGAGTCTTCCATTTTCTGACGAAGTTCCCGCACTTTTAGCCGGCGTTCGTTCTGCTCTTTGACTGTTGGCAGGTAATCGCTGAGGGATTCCACGTAACTGACACTTGGTTTTTCTTTCGCTGCTTCGGTCAGTTCATAGTTTTCCTTGAGTGAATTGGCGGTCATCATGGTGACATCGGATGAAAAATTGAATTTTTTAATAACTTTATCATTCAACTTGATTGATTCCAGACCGACCGGTTCCATATTCAGGTAGTTATAATCCATGGTGACCCGGCTGATCATAATACCAAGGAAAGCAGTAATAAGTAAAATACCGATGAGCGAAAAGCGCCAACGTTTAAATATTGATTCACTGAAATTCCCTACAGCCCGGTAGGAAACATCTTGGGTTTTCTTTAATTCTTTACCGCGCCATGAACGGTATCTTTCCCGCAGCATGAGCATGGTTGGCATTGTCACCAGCGTACCAATCATCAGTACAATCAGTCCGACACCACAGACCAGTCCGAACCCCGACATACCGTCGCTGCGGGCAATCATCAGGGTCAAAAATGCTGCTGCGGTTGTGAATGCTCCGGTAATGATACCACCACCGACTTTCCGCATGGTTTCGACAATGGCGTCGTTTGGATCGACGCCTTTCTGAACAAGTTCACTGAAAACCGAGATAATGTGAATGGAAAAATCGATCCCAAGCCCGACGAGTACAACCGCCATCATTGCCGTAAACATATTCAGCATTCCCACAAGCAGCCAGGAAATACCCATAGCCCAGACCAGTCCGATAATCAGGTTCAGCATTGCCAGGAGCGGCGCACTGAGCATCCGGAATGTAACCACGAACAGAACAAATACAGCCACCAGGGACAGGATCGTTAACAACATGGAATCTTCCATCCCGGCGACATACTCGTCACGCCCAAGAACAATACCTCCGGTCAGACCGGCTTTGACATGATAATTGGGCGCCTCATTTTTTACCATTTCTTCAATTGCATTGACGGCTGGCAGAACCAGGTCCATTTCCATGATATTGAATGTCGGCTCGACCATAATCAGTAACACGGAGCGGTCCGGTGATACGAGATAGGGGCTGCCGATACTGACGGCTTCAGCAGCCGTTAAGGCAACTTCAGGGTTGTATTTTTCGGCATACCAGCCATCGTTGACAGCATCGACCCAACTCTCAATACCGTCCAGAAATTTGACGGCGTTCTGCTCCCGCTGAGTGGTGGATATCTTCTCCTCCGAATTAATATATTCCTTCTCGAGGCTGTTGTTAAGATTGGTTAAAAAGGGCAGAAGATTGGGATCATAAAACACATTTTCCGTGTTCTTTAAATCTTCCGGTTTGATCAGCATTAAGCCATGATTTTTTATAAATTCGACGGGCATTTTATAATCGACTCGGTCGATATATTTACCATCGAATTTAACTTCGCCCGCAGCGGCGTTCGCCATCGCAGTCGCATGTTGAGCTTTGATTTTATCCGATGCCTCATTTTCAATGTAATCATCAAGATTTTTAAGTTTTAGGCTAATGTCTTCCGCAAACTGAATCATGTGGTCATAATCGCCTTCCAACACAACAAAGATTGTGGAGGCGCCGTTGAACTCTGTGAAAATCGTGTTGAATTCATCAACCATCGGATCGTCTGATGGCAGAATATCCGTCAGGTTCATGCTCATTTCAAGATGTTCTGACATTGCACCAAAGATCAATGTAATGACAATGATAGCGAGCAGCATCCACCAGGTTTTCCGGGCAGCCAGTTCTCCGATTTTCGTCAGTAATTTCTCTCTCATTATTTACTCCTACCCACTACTGTCCCGTTAAAAGTTGAATAATAACAATTGTTTAGTATTAACCTTGGG
>JBNGDF010000045.1:3044-15673 GCA_049975265.1 Fidelibacterota bacterium | reverse complement strand
CTGTGCCGGGACAAATCCCATCATAAACGCATTTACAAAGAGGGAATTGGTGACGTTCATTTTCCACCACCAGCCGGATTCCAGCGAAAACATCACAACATTGTAAAAAGTACAGTGGTTGAAGTGAACGTTCTCGCCCCAGTTGGTTCCCTCCTGCATGTAGACATAGCCCATGTTGGCAAAGGTGCAGTTTTCGAAGGAGATATAGTCCGTGTGATATCCCGGAACATCGTAAGGAAAGGAGACCGCTCTGCCATAATACATAAAGTGCGAGTCTACGCAGTTGCGGAAATAGCAGTTCCTGAATGTTCCGTTAAAATGTTCGCAGCGGACGCAGATTGCACCGGAAGCAGTTACGGTGGGGCAGGGCATCCATTCAAAAATACAATTTTCGAAGGTACCGTATTCACCGGTATCTCCGGTGACACCCAGAGTATCGCCATCAAACACGATCGGCGTTCCGGTCTGAACACCGGCGGCATCGGCATACCGGATCCAGATGTTTTTCATGATCAGATCGCCATAGACAGCAATCATGAAATTTTTCGTAACGCTGCCACTGGCGGTCCAGAGAATCTGCGGTGGGGCAGTCGCCTGGGTTGTACCGATCGGCTCTCCAACCAGCTCAAGCGTTTCACCTGCGGGTACTTCGATCGTTCCGGTAATGACGTACCAGTCGTAGGATTTCAGTTTGAAAACCTTATTGGAGAGATTCCCGGCGTCAATGACTGTCTGAATGGCGGTGTTCAGTTCACCTTCACCGCCGTCGCTATACATGCCGTTTACTTCAACCGTATCCTTGACCTGAGCAGACAAGGAGAGGCTGAGAAAACAGGCACAAATCATTCCTGTAACGATTCGTTTCATAAGTTGAACCTCCATATTTTATTTACATTGTTTTTCACTATCATTACTGATTTCCCTTTACATTCTAAATCTCACACCGAGATTGGCGGTGGCACCGTAGTGTTTGACATTGGTGAACCCGTCAATTGTAATCTGGGCGGATTCATTAAGGGCATTGTTCAGGTTGCTGGCGTCCAGATAAATTTCGGTCCCATGCCAGGGCAGTTTCTGCCGGAGCGAAGCATCGATTCGGAAATAATCTTTGGTGTAGCCATCCTGTTCCGGGAAGGTCCCGATCCGGCTCACGGAATTACCCTGAAAGAGGAACGACAACCGGGCTGAAAATCCCTTGTACTCATAACCAACATATGCATTGACAACATCGTTCGGCTGATAGATCAGCCGTCCGGGGCGGGTGGCAAATTGGGTTTTGGTTACCGGCGGACGCGTCGTATAATCGGTTACTTCATCATTATACGGGTATCTAGTTCTTGACTCAATCATGGTATAATTGGCTCCCAGGATAACACCATCCAGCGGGAAGGGCAGATACCAAAACCGTGTCTGCAAATCGAATTCGATCCCTTTTACGTACGCTTTGTAAGGGCTGTTTATATAGGTATATAATGTGGGTCCCTTATCTTTATCCGGTTTAATTCCCATGATATTAAAATCGTCGATCGTTCTGACCATTTCGTCATCACTGGTTTCGTGCAGTTTATAGGCGTAGGAATAGGTAAAATCTTCCACGGTTTTATAGAAACCGCCGATAGAGAAGAGTCCCAGCTTATTACCGTGAAAAGTCAGATAAAGATCGTGGTTGCACGCCAGCGCCGGTTGCAGGTCCGGATTACCAGCCCGGACAACATTGCGTGGATTATTGTAGGTGATTTTCGGTGACATCTGATGGTAATCCGGTCTGGCAAGGGTCTGTGTGTAGGCATAGCGGATATCGAACCAGCCGAAGGGTGAATACTTTGCCTGAACCATTGGGAGTACAAATTCACTTTTTGGTTTGGCGACAACCGTATCGCAGTTTTGAGCATCGGGATTGCGCATGTCGAACATATTATAGGCGGTATATTTTGACGCCGTTTTTTCGTAGCGGGCGCCGCCGACGATCATGATATTTCTGTATTTAATTTCCGACATTACGTAGGTGGCGTAATACTCTTCCATGTATTTATAGGAATTTGCCAGGGTCTGGAACATACCGCTGTACCAGCCGCCGGTCTGCTCCGGACCGCCGGTGGCTTTACCCCGCCATTGCGGACTATTTGCCAGATATTCCGCCATCTCCGCCGGGATAGTCGGGTCGCAGGCAAAGTAGATTTCCCCGAATTCATTATCAAGGAAAGACCCCATCAGGTTTTCATCACCCAAAAACCGGGCACCTGTAAATTTGGCGGTTGCAGAGTCTACCGGAATCCCAAAAACTTTTTCCAAATCCTCTACCATTGCCGTTTGGAAATCACCGGTTTTATTTATTCTGGCGTAAGGGGTTTTCTGATCGTTGCTGTTTTTCTGATGATAATATTGTCCACCTATTTTCAGGTAACCGGTCAGGAATGTACTTACTGCAAAGGGGAATTTAAAATTGGATGAAATTGTATTTTTGGATTCTTTGTAAAGTGAACTGAATATATTGATATTAGTCAGATACACCTTGTCGGCACCCGGGAAATCAATCAATCGAACTAAATCTTCAGGTATTGTGTTGTCTGGAACGTTAGAAGGGAGAATATCACCGGTTTGAAATTGAAGGTATGGGGATTCGGGCAGATTATTTTCAGATGCAGTGCGCGAGATATTCATATCCATCTGCATTCGTCCGAAATCGTACTTTAAAGCGATAGAATTAACAGATAGATCGGTGATATTTTCCCCTTCCCGATAATTAAAGTACAGGACCCCATCACTATAGTGCAATACCGTATTATTATCGCTGTAATCGGAAGCCAGGCGGGTGAACATGTTCACCGCTTTGATCGAGCCGGAAGGCAGTTTGTAGTCCAGGATCAGATTGCCGCCGTAACGTTTCCGGGTCTCAATATGTCGTCTCAGTGTGACGTCTCTGACCCGCACCGGACGATAGCCGGTGGTCGTGTCAATAGTACTGCTGCTGGTGTTATAAAAGGCGTCCATATTGTCGGCGTCACGATCGTATTTTTCGGCATTTACCAGAAGATAGGCGCCGAGTTTGTCCACGAAAAAACGCTGACTGGCGGAAGCCACGGCGCGGTAATTTCCGTAGTTACCGGTTTTGGCGGTATAACCCGATTGCCATAGCAAATCGTAATGCAGTTGGGAAGGCGCTTCCCGTAGTTCCATATTCACGGAACCGCCGATGGAATTGGCATTCATATCGGGTGTCAGGGATTTGAAGACCGACATGGATTTGATCATATAAGGTGAAATCATGCTAAGATCAACACTGCGGTCATTGGAAATACTGCCGGACGTGTTTCCTAGTGCTGATACACCGATTTGCGAACTCCCGGTGGAGGTCAGTTTAACTCCCTCTACCGAGATAGTATTGTATTGCGGCGCCAGTCCCCGGATGACCACCTTATTGGCTTCACCGGAACTCTCCAATGTCGAGACACCCGGCAGACGCGCCAGCGCCTGAGCGGCGTTGAAATCGGGCAACTCCTGTATTTTCGCTTCGGAAACCACATTGCTGATCTTATCCGATGCCAGCTGTTGATTGATTGCCTGAATCTGACCCAGCCCCTGTGCCAGTACAATCACCTCTTTGCCTTTGACAACATCGGGCTGCATTCCGAAATCCCTTTTCAGAGTCCCGTATTCCGGTATCTCAATCTCTACTTCTTCGGTGACATAGCCGATATAGGAGACCACGATTGTCTGCTTTCCCGCGGGGGCGTTGGTAATGACGTACATGCCGTCCAGATCGGCGGCGGCACCGAAGCTGGTTCCCTCAATGACAATATTTGCCGCAGCAAGCCCCTTATTGGTCGTTTTATCGTACACCCTGCCCTTGATGGTGCCGGCAGCTGACAGGGATTGAGCCAAAAAGAGAGCGATTAAGAGGCTACCGGCGATACCTTTCAGCCGAATCTGACGGATTTCTCGAATTTTGGGTAAAATTTTTCGTTTGCCAGAATGACTGATGAAGTATTTCATTGATACACCACCCTCATTTTTGTGACTATTTAGGTATTTGCAAATGCTGTACCGGTTTTATTTGACCTGAATGGTACATTACCCCGCAGTGTCTGAAAACCCAACCCTTTTTGTGAAGTGACTTCCAAAATTGCTGTTCCAGAGTGATAAATCATCATTTTTATTATTTGCACTTATTCAATATTAATTGAACCGTTTTAATATGTCAAGAAATAAATCGAAAAATTATGCATCTTTTTTTACCTTTTACGACTAATAAGACAGTTTTTAACTTATAACGTGAATCGGCATTGTTACTTACGGGACAGAGACAGCCGGAGGGACAGACAATTTTGAAATTTCTGCATTATAGCAAATCTGCCATCACGGCTGATCTGATAGTAGTGGACAGGGGAGATTTATCGTCGATTCAGCTGGTTAGAACCCTGGATGATTTTCGAATGACCAATTCGGTTTCCAAGACGACTCTTTCGATGGGAATCTGCACATTGGATTCGATGTTGCGGATCAGGATCTCCGCCGCTTTGCGTCCGATTTCATGTTGCGGCGCTTTAATAGTGGTCAACGGAATCGGATAGACGCTGGCGTAATGAATATCGTCATTGCCGATAATGGAAATTTGGTCAGGGACCAGAATCTTCAATCGGTTTAAGGCGGTCATGACAGCAAGGGCTTGTTGGTCATTGTAACAGACAATCGCAGTGGGGTAATCATCCGGTGCGAGATTTTTAAAGTAATCGAGAGTTTTTTTCAACACCGGTTCATAGTGTGAGCCCATGGGAACAATCAGATCATTGTGAAATACCAACGGGCTTTCACTGAATGCATGCCGGAAACCGGCGATTCGCTCCTGGGTGTGCGACGAATGGGGCGGTCCGGCGAAATGGACAATTTTCGTGTGACCGTTGTCGATCAGGTATTTTACGGCGTCCTTGATGGCTGTCAGGTTATCAATGGTAACAACATTTGCCTGAATCCCCTTGACATCCTCCAGCAGGACGAAAGGGTAGTTAATCATTCTTAATTTAAACAGATGTTCGATTTCAGAGGTGCCTTCCAGTACAGGGGCGATGATCGAACCTTTAATATTCATAGCGGAGAACAGGTGGGTGAATTTTTTTTCACGCTCATGACAATCTTCGGAACTGGTCACGATGACCGAATAACCTTTTTTATCGGCGTACTCCCTGACACCGGTGGCGATGGCGGTGTAGAAGGGATAATTCAAATCCTTAATGATAATCCCGATCGCGTTTTCCTGATCACCGTTTTTGAGTTTGCGCGCCATGGCTTTGGGGCGAAAATTCATCTCTTTCATGATCTTCAGGATGTTGTCCCGTGTGGCAGGCTTGACGGTATTTTTCGCGTTGATCACTGCCGAAACCGTTCCTTTTGAGACGCCTGCCCGTTTGGCGACATCTTCAATCGTAATTTTTTTCATGGATTAATCTTTTCCCCTTGCGGTTATCAATTGATTAAAACGGTTCAATTCTTCAATAGTAAAAATATTGTCAAAGGGCGAAAAAAACAATAAAAAAAATACAGATTGAATCCCCCCGGACTAAAATATTTTTCAAACCAGCGTTTTATTTATCTTGAAAATAGTGGACACCGATGATCATGTTTATATCGGGAATGATCTTTTTGGTGGTCTGCAAATCATGAGAAAATGCACAATAAATATTTTTAATGGAAACAATTGTGATTTCCATTTGACAAGTAGCCAGATTATTGTTAATATTGAAACGGTTCAATTATGTTCAAATTAATTATCACACAGTCTTACTGAATGCAACACAAGAGATGAAATCGAAACCATGAACTCAACTGTGTCCCGGTACAGAACAGCCGCTTTTTTATCAAAAAGCCCGATTTTCCGGCGTATCATTGGTATTGGAAAATGGTTGATGACGATCCTGGTGATCGCCAATCTGTCGCTGGCGGCGTCCGGAGAATCTGTTATTTCCGGGGCGGAATCATCCTATGTTACCTTTGAAAAATGCACCGGTGCCCTGACACTTGCGGGAGCCGGTCAAACGGTACCCCTTGTCTTGAGTGCCCATGATTTCCCCGGTGTGCTGAAAGTTGCCGAAATCCTGCAGACGGATATCCGGAAAGTGACCGGCGCCGAACCGGAGCTGCTGCTGGATCAGATTCCCTCCTCCGGCGAAATAGTCCTGATCGGGACTATTGGAAAGAACCAATATATAGATGATCTGGTGGAAAACGGCAAAATATCCGCAACTCTGATCGAGGGCAAGTGGGATGCATTTTTTATTGAAACCGTCGAAAAACCACTACTGGGGATTGACCACGCTCTGGTGATTATCGGCAGTAACAAGCGCGGAACGATGTTCGGCATGTTTGATCTTGCGGAGAGGATCGGTGTCAGCCCCTGGTATTACTGGGCGGATGTGCCCGTCATGCCGAAAGAGGCGGTCTATATTCGTCCCGGACGGTACTTTTCCGGCGAACCGAAGGTCAGGTACCGCGGAATCTTTCTGAACGATGAAGAACCGGCACTCGGCTCCTGGGTGCGGGAAAACTTCGGCGGTTTCAACCATCTGTTCTATGAAAAGGTTTTCGAATTAATTCTGCGCTGTAAAGGCAATTTTTTATGGCCGGCGATGTGGGGCAAAGCCTTTTATGATGACGATTCCCTGAATGCCCCGTTAGCCGATGAATACGGGATTGTGATCGGGACATCCCACCACGAGCCCATGATGCGCGCCCATGTGGAGTGGGAACGCTACGGCACCGGTCCCTGGAATTACGAAAAAAATGCCGATATTCTGCGCCGATTCTGGCAGGAAGGCATCGAACGGATGGGAGATTACGAAATCATCGTTACCATTGGGATGCGCGGCGACGGCGACGAAGCCATGACGGAGGGAACG
Source organism: Fidelibacterota bacterium (assembly GCA_049975265.1). Taxonomy (GTDB): domain Bacteria; phylum Fidelibacterota; class UBA2242; order UBA2242; family UBA2242; genus B118-G9. Next base: position 8,783 of record JBNGDF010000045.1, on the reverse strand, counting down.
GCGATAGATTTGCTGGAAAAGATCGTCCGGGATCAGCGCCGCATTATCGCAGATGTCACCGGTCAGCCTGCCGAAAATACTCCCCAGGTCTGGGCACTGTATAAAGAGGTCCAGGATTATTACGATAAAGGAATGCGCGTTCCCGACGATGTAATGCTGCTGTTATGCGATGATAATTGGGGAAATATCCGGGTGCTGCCCAAGCCGGAAGAGCGTTCCCGCAAGGGCGGTTTCGGGATTTACTATCACTTCGATTTCGTCGGCGGTCCGGTCAGTTACCGCTGGATGAATGTGACCCAGATCGAAAAGGTCTGGGAACAGATGAATCTTGCTTACCGCTATGGCGCGAAGGAGCTGTGGCTGGTAAATGTCGGCGATCTGAAACCCATGGAGTTGCCCATCAGCTTTTTCCTCGATTTCGCCTGGAATCCGGAAGCCATCGAACCCGCCGACCTGCCCGGTTATTATATCCAATGGGCGGCGCAGCAGTTCGGGACTGAATACGCCGGGAAAATCGGCGAAATCCTTGCCCTCTACACGAAGTATAATGCCCGCCGGACTCCGGAAATGTTGACACCCTTTACTTACAGCCTGACCGATTACAACGAAGTCGAAATCGTTGTCGCCGATTATAACAAACTGGTCGCCGAGTCGAAGAGTATTTATGAATTGATCGGCGCTGAATATAAAGATGCCTTTTACCAGCTGGTTCTCTTTCCGGTGGAAATCTGTGCCAACCTGAACGAGATGTATGTCGCCGCCGGTAAAAACCGTCTTTACAAGCAGCAGGGCAGGGCTTCCACGAACAAATATGCCGAAAAGGTGGCGGAACTGTTCCGGAAAGATGCCGCCCTGACCGATGATTATCATACAAAATTAGCCGGTGGCAAATGGAATCGCATGATGGCACAGACGCATATCGGCTATACATCCTGGGACCAGCCGGAAAAGAATATCATGCCGAAGGTATACCGCCTGAAACCCAGACGGAAACCGGCAATCGGCGTTGCCGTGGAAGGCTCGCGTGCGGCGTTTCCCAACGATACCGCTGAAGCCGTTCTGCCGGAATTTGACCCGATCAATCGCCAGAAACACTATCTTGAAATTTTTAATAAAAGCCGGAAACCGGTAGAATATCTCATCAAACCGCAAAAAGAGTGGATCAATGTTTCCGCCACATCCGGAACGGTGACATTCGAAGATCGAATAGAGGTGAGCATCGATTGGGAAGCAGTACCGCAAGAGACAGCAGAGGGGCTTGTTTTTGTCGAAGGTGCCGGTCAAAAGATTCCGGTCCGGCTGGTGATCAACAATTTTAAAAACCTTGCTGCCAAGGGATTTGTGGAGAACAACGGCGTCGTATCCATCAATGCCGCCAATTACAGTCGGGCGGTCTCCAATGCTGATATCCATTGGGAAATTATCCCCAATCTCGGGCGCACCCACTCCGCCGTGATTGCCCGTCCGGTAAATATCGAAACTTGGGAAATCGGGAATGACAGCCCCGGACTTGAATACGACTTTACCCTTTTCGAAGGGGGAGATGTCGAAATCACGCTGTATCTGAATCCTACCCTGAATTTCAAAAAGACCGCTGGCTTGGTCTACGGAATTTCCGTTGATGATGAAGAGCCACAATTAGTCAACATGCATGCTGGGTGCGATGTGCCCGACTGGAAGTATCCGCAGTGGTGGAATACGGCAGTAACGGACAAAGTGATGAAGGTCCAGACAACCCACCATGTCGCCGGGGCGGGTCAGCATGTTTTGAAAATCTGGCTGGTGGACTCCGGAATTGTCTTTCAGAAAATTATCATTGACAGGGGCGGATTGAAACCGAGCTATCTGGGTCCGCCGGAAAGCGTCGTTAACCACCCGGAATAGGTGTGCCGGTACTGGTTGAAAAGGAGAGAATAAGGTAACGGAGTTGCACAGATGAACAGAATGATGTCCATGATGTTGATTGCAATCCTGTTCCTGTCTGCATGCAGTGAGAAAAAGATGAAATCAGCAACCGATCAATATTTTACCAATCCGATTCTGGCTGGATTTTACCCGGACCCGAGTATCTGCCGGGTCGGTGATGATTTTTATCTGGTCAACTCCACTTTTAGCTATTACCCCGGCATTCCGGTCTTTCACAGCCGGGATCTGGTGAACTGGGAACTGCTCGGTCATGTAATGGATCGCCCTGAGCAGCTGAACCTGGAGGGATTGGGGCTCTCCAGAGGGCTATTTGCCCCGGCGATTGCCTGGCATGACGGGGTGTTTTATGTCACCTGTACGTTGGTGGATGGCGGCGGTAATTTTGTAGTGACCTCCGAAGACCCCGCCGGTCCCTGGTCCGATCCGGTCTGGCAACCGGAGGTGAACGGAATTGATCCGTCACTGTTTTTCGATGAAGACGGACAGGCGTATTTCGTCTACAACAGTATTGCGCCGGATAATCAGCCGCTTTATGACGGACACCGCACAATCCGGCTGTTCTCTTTCGACAAAGCGCGGTTGAGAGTGACCGGTGACAACATGATATTAGTCAATGGCGGCACCGATATTTCCAAACAGCCGATCTGGATCGAAGGTCCTCACATTTTCAGGAAAGATGGCTATTACTACCTGATTTGTGCGGAAGGGGGTACCTCCTGGCAGCATTCTGAGGTCGTCTTTCGGAGTGCGAATGTCACCGGACCGTATACCCCTTATGAAAAAAATCCGATTCTGACGCAACGTCATTTAGACCCTAACCGACCCAATCCGATTACCTGTACCGGTCATGCCGATCTGGTGATGACGCCGACCGGCGACTGGTGGGCGGTGTTTCTGGGGTGCCGTCCCTATCTGCCCGAATATGAAGGATTTTTCAACACCGGTCGGGAAACCTTTCTGGCACCGGTGAAGTGGATCGATGGTTGGCCTGTCATCAATCCCGATTATGAGGAGGTGCAGTACAGATATCCGCTGCCATTGCCCGAAAAGACGAAAAAGGCAAAGGTTCCTTACAGCGGTAATTTCACTCTCCGGGATGATTTCGATTCCACCCGGCTCGACCCGCACTGGACCTTCTTACGGACGCCCCATCAGAAATGGTACGATCTGGCGGACAGACCCGGTTTTGTCAAAGTGCGTTTGCTGCCGGAAACCTGCTCCGGTAAGAGCAATCCCGCCTTTCTGGGACGCCGCCAGCAGCATCTGAAAGCCGTTGCCGCCGCGGCGCTGGATTTTCAGCCGCAAAGGGAGAATGAAAAAGCCGGTTTGCTGGCGTTTCAGAATGAGACCCACTACTACTTTTTGTGCAAATCGGTGCAGGACGAAGTGCCGGTTGTCCAGCTCTTTAAGTCGAATGACGATAATGAGGGTCTGCCGGCGATGACATTGCTGGCATCGGAAAAGATCGACGGGAAAAATGCCGGGCAAATTCTGCGGTTGCGCATCGCTGCCGATGGTGCCGACTATTCGTTTTACTACGCCGTTACACCGGGTGAATGGCAGCTCTTAACGGATAATGTGGACGGGCGGTTTTTATCCACAAGGGTTGCCGGCGGCTTTGTGGGAAGTATGTTCGCACTCTATGCCACATCACTGGGGGCGGAAACCGATCAATCCGCCTGGTTCGACTGGTATGAATATCGGGGTGATGATGAGGTGTACAGGTCACCGCGAGAAAATTTGGAGTCTTCAGATGAATGACAAACAGTGGGAGACACTTTTAGAAGTTATCCGCGGCGAGCCGCTCAAATCGCTGCCGGTGGCATTCATTATTGACTGTCCCTGGCTGCCGAACTGGTACGGGATCAGTATCCTCGATTATTTTACCAGCGAAGAATTGTGGTTAAACGCCAATTTTAAAGCCATTAACGATTTTCCGGATGTGCTGTTTCTCCCCGGATTCTGGTCGGAGTATGGGATGTGCACCGAACCGTCGGCATTTGGGGCGCGCTGCCGCTTTCCGTCCAACGAATTTCCCCATGCGTTTCCGGTCATTCCGTCGGTTGAGGAGATTCAAAAGGTTGCGGTACCCGATCCCGAAACCGACGGTCTCGCGCCGCTGGTATTGAACCGTCTGAAACTGACCCGTTCCAAAATCGAAGCCGCCGGGCACAAAATCCGCTTTGCCGTCGCCCGCGGTCCCCTGAATGTCGCCAGCTTTTTGATGGGTACCACCGAGTTCATGATGGCGATGATGGAAGCCCCTAATGCGGTTGATGATTTAATGGGCAAAGTAACCGAATATTTGAAAAAGTGGCTGCAGCTGCAGCGGGCAACCTTTCCTACCATTGACGGTATTTTTCTGCTGGATGATATCATCGGGTTTATCGGGGAACCGGAGTTTCGGCGCTTCGGATTACCCTATTTCAAGGAACTTTTCGACGCTGACGTCTCGGTAAAATTTTTGCACAATGACGCCAGCTGCAAAGTCTCGGCGCCCTTTTTACCCGAAATGGGTGTCAATCTCTTCAATATGGGCTTCGATATTTCCCTGAATGAACTGAAGCGACTGACCGGTAATCGGGTGACCCTGATGGGGAATATTCCACCCCGGGATGTAATGGCGGCAGGCAGTTCCGCCGACGTGCAGCGCGCTACGGCGGAGATGCTGGAAGCGCTGACCGATAAGACGCGCATCATACCCTCCTGTGGCGGTGGAATGCCGCCGGGGGTCAGTTCGGAAAACATTCAGGCGTTCTGCGATGCCGTCAGTAAATTTAAATTTTGAAAATGAGTGTTAAGATTGTAACGATGAAACAAACAATTGGAAGGAGATTAAGTTATGTCTGTTAATGTAACGATCGGTAAGAAGGAGTATTTCAAGGGTATCGGCAAGATTCCTTTTGAAGGACCCGAGTCGAAAAACCCGCTGGCGTTCAAGTATTACGACGAGAACAAAGTCGTTGCCGGCAAGACCATGAAAGACCATTTCCGCTTTGCCATTGCCTACTGGCATACCCTCTGTAATAACGGAGCCGATATCTTCGGTACTGAGGGTACGATAGATTTCCCCTGGAATACCGCCGGCGACCCGCTGCAAGCTGCCAAAGACAAACTGGATGCAGCTTTTGAGTTTATCTCTAAACTGGGCGTCCCGTTTTACTGCTTTCACGACCGCGATATGGCACCGGAAGGCAAAAATGTGGTGGAATCCGAAAAGAATCTGAAAGAGCTGGTAAAACTGGCGAAAGCCAAACAGGCGGAATCCGGTGTGAAACTGCTCTGGGGCACCGCGAATGTCTTTTCCCATAAGCGGTACACCAACGGCGCCGCCACCAATCCCGATTTCAATGTCATTCCCCAGGTTGCCGCCCAGGTAAAAGCGGCGATCGATGCCACCATTGAACTCGGCGGACAGAATTACGTTTTCTGGGGCGGTCGCGAAGGCTATTACAGCCTGTTGAACACCAATATGAAGCGTGAGATCGATCATCTGGCGATGTTTCTGACCAAAGCCCGGGATTACGGTCGCGCCGCCGGTTTCAAAGGCACCTTTCTGATCGAACCGAAACCCATGGAACCGACCAAGCATCAGTATGACTATGACGTGGCTACGGTCGTCGGTTTCCTGAGACACTACGGTCTGGATAAGGATTTTAAAATCAATATCGAGAATAACCATGCCACTCTGGCGGGACATACCTTTGCTCATGAAGTGCAGACCGCCTGCGACGCCGGACTGTTCGGAAGTCTGGATATCAATCAGGGGGATCCCTTCAACGGCTGGGATACCGATGAGTTTCTGCACAATCT
>JBNGDF010000045.1:0-2944 GCA_049975265.1 Fidelibacterota bacterium | reverse complement strand
GAAAGCCTGTTTAATCAGTATATTCGTTAAGAAAAAAATTAGGAGTGAATCGTGTTTAAATTATTCGCCGGGTTGGATGTTTCGACCCAAAGTACAAAACTTGTCATCATTGATCTCGAGACCAGCAAGGTCGTTTATGTGAATTCGGTCAATTATGACGCCGATCTGCCGCACTATAATACCGAAAATGGTGCGATCAAAGGGCTGGGCGAAGGCGTCTCCGAATCCGATCCCAAAATGTGGATTGAGGCGGTGGACCGGGTTTTTGCCAATGCCAAAGATGCGGGTATCGATATGTCCCGGATCGGCTGTATTTCGGTCTCCGGACAGCAACATGGACTGGTGGCGCTGGATGCCGCAGGCAATCTGGCGCGTCCCCGCAGCAAACTCTGGAACGATTTCTCAACTCTGGAGGAATGTGAAATCCTGACTGAAAAGATCGGCGGGCTCGAACAGATGGTCCGGGAGGTCGGTAACAGTCAGCGAACTGGCTATACCGCGGCGAAGATTTTTCACATGGTGCGTCATGAACCGGAAACCTATCGCCGGACGGCGACCCTGTTTCTGGTGCATAATTACATCAATTACTACCTGACCGGAGGCGTCTGCGTCATGGAACCCGGCGACGCCTCCGGCATGGCGCTCTGGAATCCGGCGAACGGACAGTGGTCGCAGAAAGTGATCGAAGCGATTGCCCCGGATTTGGCGGAGAAATTGCCGGAGATCAAGCCTTCGGATCAGACCATCGGAACGATAAATCCCGGGTTGGTGAAGAAGTTCGGGTTTTCGGCGGAATGCCAAATTGACGCCGGCTGCGGCGACAATATGTACGGCGCCGTCGGAACCGGCAATGTCGAGCCGGGCATCGTCACCGTCAGTCTGGGAACGAGCGGCACGGCATATACCTATATGGAAAAACCTTATGTCGATCCCACTGGTGAAATCGCTGCATTTTGCGACAGTACCGGTCACTATTTGCCGCTATTGTGTGTGTCCAATCTAGCCAACGGTTATAACGAATTCATCAGAATCCACGGATTGAGTCACGCCGAATTCGATAAAATGCTTGACTTGACACCGGCAGCGAACAACGGCAGAATCCTGATTCCCTGGTACGTCGGTGAACGGACTCCCGATGTACCGCTGGCGGCACCGCTCTATTTCGGCTTCGGTCTGTCGGACTTTACACGAGAAAATCTGGCACGCGCCATCATTGAAGGTCATATCCTCAATCTCTATTCCGGTTTCGAACGCATGCCGGTGGATGTCAAGGAGATTCGTCTGACCGGCGGACTGTCAAGGTCGGAAACCTGGTGCCAGATGATTGCCGATATCTTCGAAGCCGAAACGGTGCGCGTGGAAGGTGAAGGCGCCGCTCTGGGGGCGGCATTGCACGCCGCCTGGGTCTGGAAAAAAGAGCGGCAGGGCTCTGTGTCGCTGGCAGATTTGGTTAAGCCCTTCGTGATTCTGGATGAAAAACACCGCCGGCAACCGATTCAGGAAAATGTAAAGGTCTATCGCAAGCAGAAAAAGCTGTTTGATGCGCTGAGTCAACGGGTGCGTGGTCTGGAAGGTGCCGATCCGTTTAAAATCAGAGCGGAATTACTCTAGAAAGGCAGGCAATTATGCAGTACGATAAACAGGAATTCGGCAGGACACCGGACGGAAAAACCGTCGAGCTCTTTTCATTAATTAATGATCACCGGATGACCGCCAGAATCATGAATTTCGGAGGGACGCTGGTCTCATTGCTGGTTCCCGATAAGTCGGGAAATCTGACCGATGTGGTGCTGGGATTCGACAGTTTTACCGAATATCTTCGGGATGATAAATTTCTAGGCGTGACGGTGGGACGCTACGCCAACCGGATCGCCGGCGGGAAATTTGTTCTTGACGGGGTGGAATACGATCTGGAAAAGAACGACGGCGCGAATCATCTGCATGGCGGCTCGCAGGGTTTTCATCGGGTGCTCTGGCAGGCGGAGCCGTTCTCATCGGAAAGTGAAGTCGGACTGAAATTAACCCATCACAGCAAAGATATGGATTCCGGCTATCCGGGCAACCTGGAATGTGTGGTGGTATACCGGCTGACCAATACCAATGAGTTGCGCCTTGAGTATGAAGCCCGGACCGACAAAGCGACCCCGGTCAATCTGACCCATCACAGCTATTTCAATCTCGCCGGCGAAGGCAACGGCGATATTCTGAATCATGAACTGATGCTGAATGCCGACCACTTCACGCCGCTGGGCGCGAATGGCATGATGACCGGTGCGATTGAACCGGTGGCGGGCACGGCGATGGATTTCACCAAACCCAAGACCATTGGCAGGGATATCGAATCCGTGCCGGGCGGCTACGATCACAATTACGTGCTGAACGGCAAAATGGGTGAGCTGCGGCTGGCGGCGCGCGTTCGTGAACCGCAAACCGACAGAGTCATGGAGCTACGCACCACCAAACCCGGCGTGCAGTTTTATTCTGGCAATTTCCTGACCGACGAGGACCGTGGCAAAGAGGGCAAGCCTTACCGGCAACATTACGGCTTCTGCCTGGAGCCGCAGTACTATCCCGATTCCCCCAACCAGTCCGGTTTTCCGTCATCTATCCTGCGATCCGGCGAACGATATCATCACGAAATCCTCTTTTCATTCAAATAAGTACAAAACGATAAGTGCATCAGCAAACCCCGGATAGCATTTGTTATCCGGGGATTTTGCAGCTTATGGTGACGTGCCGCCCGGTCATTTGTACGTGGGGATGAACCGTGTGCTTGGGTTGTTTGACCATTTGTACAAGCGATTTAACCATTTGTTCAAGTGGTTTGGAAATTTATTCAGGCGGATGAACAATGTTATCAACTCGACGAAATATTTTTATGGGTGGCGAAAAAAAAATTATTACATGATTCAAAAAACTGTTGCATACAAAAATATTAATATAT
>JBNGDF010000044.1:0-16320 GCA_049975265.1 Fidelibacterota bacterium | reverse complement strand
GGGCGTGTCAAAGGGGTTGTGACCAGGGGTCATTATATTACCTTTTAAAATCCGTTATATTGAAATCTGCCTGTGACCGCCTGACAGGAGTGGTCCCATTCTCCTGTAAGAAAATATTTCTTGACTCATTTTTTTACAGGATGTAGATTTGTTTTCGGAACTATTACTTAAAATGAATCAAAACCGCCCGGTTTTTTTAGTTAGCCATTTATTGGCGGGCTGTTTTTTATCTCTGTCGAAAAAGTTTAAGGATAACATCGGATATTTTGTGAGTATCTCATTTCAATAGTGATGGGACAAAGACAAATTACTAACTATAATAATGTGTCTTAAAAAAAGAGGAGGATAAAGTATGTACACTTTTATTTGACAAAGCCCGGAGTCAATGATTGAGCATTCACTCCGGGCAGAACAATCGTAATCTCAGAAGAGATTACACTCATTCCGAATGATTTTAATGAAGTTTCTTTGAAATTAAAAGAGAATGGAGAATAAAATGAAAAAGTTATCTGTATTTTTAACAATCCTTATGTTTCTTTTCTTAATTATCAGTTGTGAAACCGATAACCTGCCGACTAATGCCGTAACATCATCATCTGAACAATTTGAAAATGATTTCGAAAAAATTGAAATCAGTGAAAGTGATTTGGCGCTACTAAATAGTTATGCTCTTGAAAAGTCATCTGACGGCGAACAGCGCAATGCCGTCATCGATGAGGTATTATTAAAATAATTTGCGATGGCAGTGGCAAAATCGCTAAAGCATCCGGAAATATGTCAGACTCTGAAGAAAAAGATTGGTGAAAAGTTCGACGGTGATTATGATGCTCTCTGGGATCATATCAAAAACAAGCGGATTTCAGGTCGTGACTTAAGAGTATTAGTCAATAGCCGGTTTAGCGAGCGCACCCAAAATGTGTTACCAATTGAGAAGATTGAAGAGATTCCGCTACTCCAGGTTGCCTTACCGGTTAATTTTGATGACTGGGATGGAGAATCGACAATTCTGGTTGCCTATACGCCATTGACAATCGATGACATGGAATGGAAAGAGATTTACGCTTATGATGCTGATCTGAAAGAATATATTCTGGATGCTAAAACGGAACCTGATTATCCATTATTAGTTGTTGGTATAAATGAAAGATGTGATCCTCAGACAAAAAAAGTAATATATGAAAATATTAATAGTATTCTTGGTAAAATTGCTTCAATGCATACTGATTTAGTACTTGATCATGTATATCTTGTTGACGATGGTGAACCCTTTTCGAGAGGGGCTCCCGAGATATTTTGTCTACTCGCGAATTCTGAGGGTATTGCAAACAGATATAATATGTACTCGGAGTGGAAAGGCTGGGGTACTAATCATTCATGGCACCATGTCGACCTTCATATGCTGGAATGGCATGATGAATATTCTAAGATGTTTGGAATTTCGTTTTTTGAGTATGATGGCAATGGTAGCACTGTAACGTTTACAATTGGTTATTTAGACGAAGATACAGGTTTAAATGCCCAAATAAGTTTTTCAATTAAAAGTGGCGATGATGACCTTGGAACCACCACCTTTCATAAAGATGATGCACTAAGGACAAAAAGTAATCCATATACTACTGGTTCCGTTCGATTTGTCATTGATTGGGATGAATACACGATTTAGGAGGACTAATTGACCGGGGTAATTTTCATTTACCCCGGTTTTTATTATTTTACAAATGAATAATAAACAAACCATAAGGAGGATGTGATATGAACAGTAAATATTTTTTTCAACAATTTGCTATTTTGTCAATCTTGATCATCTTTGCCTTAAAAATTAATGCCCAGGAAAAAGGTAAATTTGGAATTACAATTAAATCTCAGTTAGTTCCGCAGATTGGGATTTCATATGGTTTTTCTGATAAGATTCAAACAAGGGTTTCAACTTTTTTAGAGTTTGATGACGGAGATCTTTTTTATTCAAACATCTCCAGTTTAAGCGTACTTATCGGGGCAGCTTCAGATAAATCGATATATAAGTATATAGGTCCGGATGTAACTTTTAATGGCTATCAGGAGGTGTTTTATTTAGGTCTGATTCTCGGTGTTCAATACAGACTTCATCCTAAATTTGGTGTTTTTGCAGAATTTGGACCAAGTTTTAAAGTCATCAATGGAATTGATTCTTTCTCTTTTCTTAACACTGGAATCGGAATTAAATATCATTTCAAATAAAAAATAGATCGAAATGATAATTCAAATAGGAAATTAGACTTATTGTTTTACATCAAATGTATTCACTTTACCTTAATATTTGTTTTTTGGTGTGTCTTCTATTCAGCCTATCTCTTTGCCGCCAGCATTTCCGGCACTATAAAAATTGCCGAATCTCTTGAGCCGTTAGCGGGCGTTAATGTCTTCCTGGCGAATACCAACCTGGGATGCAGTTCCGATCCTAATGGTTATTTTTCGATTCCCGGAGTTGAACCGGGCAAATATCAATTAATTGCCAGCCACATTGGTTATGAAGTGTATCGGGAATGGATTGAAATAAAAGCTGAAGAGAGACGTTTTCTCGAAATTCGGTTGAATTCTTTGTCGGTCTTGATCGATACGGTCTCGGTATTTGGCGAGCGGCACTTCAGGCGGGAGCTCGAAAGCGATCTGCTGAATATCAGCACTATTGAGTTGAATCTAGCCCCGAAACTCGGCGAGCCCGATCTGTTCCGGGTCATTGAGACGTTTCCGGGCGTTACGACCGTGAACGATTATAATATGGGATTACACATTCGCGGCGGTAACTCCGACCAGAACCTGATCCTGCTGGACGGGATACCGATTTTTAATCCGTTTCACTTAGTTGGCATTTTTTCGACTTTTGATGAGTCGGCCATCCAGTCCGCCAACGTTTCAAAAAGCAAGATTGACCCGATCTATGGCAATCGGCTCAGTTCGGTCATCGATGTCAATGTCAGGGATGGAACCTCAGCCGAACATGCCGGTTATGTCAATCTCAGTTTCCTGAGTTCCAAAATCCGGGCGGAGGGACCGTTGCCATTCGGCAGTTATCTTTTCACTATCCGGCGAACTTATGCCGATTTATTTGTGAATACTGTTACCAAAATCTTATCATCCGATATAAAACTACCTTATTACTTTTTTGATGGGATGGGCAAAGTTGTCATCAAACCGGGTCAGCGAAATCGCCTGGAAATCACCTCCTACCTGGGAAAAGACAGCTACGATATGAATGCCGTCAACAACGACACAACTTCAGGCATATATGATTGGCAGAATGCGGCGCTCGGATTGAATTATTCCACGATTATATCGCCCCAACTGGTGTTTTATCTGCGGGGCAGCGTCAGTCAATTCCGGGCGCAGCTGTTACCGGCGGACACCACAAATCCAGAAAAAATCGACAATGTCTTTACCGGCAAAACGATCAACGCTTATTTCAAACTTGACAATCCTTTCCTGGGACAAATCGATGTCGGCGGAGAATTCAGCGTTTATAATTATTACCTGGAAACCGAGGGATTCAGCTACGAGCCGATCTACTTCGAGAAAAACGAATCGCGGGAAAATTCCGCTTTTGTCAGCATCGATCGGAATTTTGGAGCGCTCATCAACATCACCGGCGGTCTGCGCCTGACCCATTTTTCGCTTCAGGATACGATCACGTTTTCTCCGCAACTATCACTGGGCTGGACCATTTCACCTTCTCATAAAATTCAAGTACACTGGGGCAAATATCACCAGGATTTGATGACGATTGGAACCGAAGAGACAATCCTTTCGATGTTCGACGCCTGGATCACCGTGCCGGCAGATTTGCCGGTAATGGCGACGGAGCAGTACGCCATCAGTTACGAATGGAACATTTTCCGAAATCTAAACTTGGATTTGGCGCTGTATCATAAAGATTTCAAACACCTGGTGGAATACAACACAACAAAATATTCATCCCTCGACCCAGACCTGGTCAGCGGAACCGGGACAGCGGACGGTCTGGAATTACTGCTAAAGGGCAACTTCTGCAAGCTGCAGGGCTGGCTGTCCTATTCCTATTCGAAGGTTAGCAAAACTGTCAACGGTATTTCCTACCCGCCCAAATACGACCGTCCCCATGACCTGGACCTGGTGTTGAATTACCGCTTATCGGAAAAATGGACAGTGGGAACTCGCTTTATCTATCACACTGGCACACCGTTTACAAAAATTATCGGCTACATCCGGCAACCAACCTATGATGAATTTCAATCGAACAGCTACCCGATGGAATTTGCCGTCTATGGCGAACGGAACGCCTGGCGCTCTCCGGCTTATCACCGCCTGGATTTGAACTTTATCAAGAAGTTTAGCTGGAAAACCCGCCCCATGGAGTTCTATATCGATGTCACCAATATTTACGCCCGCCTGAATGTCTTGGCCTATTCCGAAGACGGCGATATTTGGATTCAGATGCCGCCCTTAGCGACGGTTGGGATAAGGGGAAAATTATGGTAAAATCAAAATTACTTCTACTAATTCCGATATTGTTATTGTTGGGCTGTCCCACCGGGCCGCCGACCGGGCCTTACACCGACATCAGCCGGGAATTGACGACCAACTGCCTCGTCAGCCCTTGCGAAAACACGTTGAAGGTCTTTGTATCGAAATGGAGCGAAATCAGCGAATACGAAAATGACGATGCCTCTTATTTGACATTCTACGATTACTGGAGTGTTTCCGGCGCAAAGGTAAAGATCACCGTCGATGGAAATACCCTGCCAGTCGAGGAAGATACTGTCAAAGAATACAATGAATTTTATCAAATCTATCATTATTACTATTACCGATTTCCTAACGTTGTAGTTCGGTCGGGGCAGCGCTGGGAACTATCTGTCAGCCATCCGGATTTTGATAGCATTTCCGCGGAGGCGATTGTACCGGATTCGGTGATTTTGACAGAGCTGCCGGCTGATACTGTTAAAGAACCTTCCGTAAAATTAAAATTCACCTGGACTCAGGCGGAGGGTGCTGGCGGATATCTGCCGTTTTTACTTTTTACAGCCGAAAAAAATACCGGCGAGTGCTGGCAACAAGAAATCTATCTATCCTGGGAAACCAGTAATATCGATGATCACCTTGAAGGAGAAGGAATATCTCCCAATCCTCAAAGAAGTTTGTCAATTCAGTATGAATTGACAAACTTATTGGATGAAATCAGTTTTTTTTGCAATATCAATAATCCTGAACTGGATAATTTGGATAATTATGACTCATTTTATCTTCAACTCTATATCTACTCGTTGAATGAGGCCTTGTATAATATCCAGAGACTGGAAATAAAGCCCGATGAGTTGAGCGGTTTCAATGCTCCTATTAATGTCTATAGTAATGTGAAAAACGGCAGCGGAATTCTTGGGACTTTCTGGCGGACAGCCAGTAAAAAAATTCATATAGACAGGGATTTCTTAATGGAGCAATGTCAATAGGATGTATGGAGATTTTGATCAACCTTCCGAAGGTTCGGTATGATAGCCATTGCCAAAATTTAAAACAAACCTTCGGAAGGTTCTAAGTCCTGCCTGCTAAAGTTCTGTCCCGTTTTTCCCGTATTATCTCTCTCTAAAAAAATCTTGATTCTAAGACTGTCGGATTGTAAGTTTACCCGCTGTTTTAACTGTAGGTATGAGAGAAGGAATGTACAAGACATATTATCCGAAACTTGATGAAATTAATCAGAAATGGTATGTGGTCGATGCCGAAGGCAAGGCGCTGGGTCGTCTGGCGAGTCAGGTGGCGTCAATTCTGCGTGGTAAAAATAAACCCTATTATACACCTCACATGGATACCGGCGATTTTGTAGTGATCGTGAACGCCGATAAAGTCCGGCTGTCCGGGCGTAAAGCCGAGTCGAAAAAATATTTTACTCATTCCGGTTATATGGGAGGCGGTCGGTTTGAGAGCTATCGGGAAGCCATGGAGAAGCATCCGGAGCAGATTCTCAGTCGGGCGGTGAAGGGAATGTTGCCGCGCAATACGCTCGGACGAAAGCTGTTTCGTAAGCTGAAAATCTATGCCGGTCCCGAACATCCACATCAGGCTCAACAACCTGAGAAAATCGAATTGGAAGGATAATAAAGAAATGCCGAAATTAGAATATGTTGCCCTTGGTCGTCGGAAAAGTGCCGTGGCGCGACTGAGAATGAGTGCCGGGGAAGGCAAAGTGACGATCAACAGACGCGATCTGAACGACTACTTCGGTCGCGAAAATCTAAAGCAGATCATCAAGCAACCTTTGGAACTTTGTGGAGCAAACGGTCAGTTTGATATTCAGATTAATGTCAAAGGCGGCGGACTTTCCGGTCAGGCAGGAGCCATTCGTCTGGCGATTGCCCGGGCTCTGGAAAAGTATGATCCGGAATTACGACAGAAACTGAAACCGGCTGGTTTCCTGACCAGAGACGCCCGGGTTGTGGAACGGAAAAAGTACGGTTTGGCTGGCGCTCGTCGGGCATACCAGTTCTCCAAACGTTAATAGAAGAAAGAACGATTGTATGAATAATGTAACATTCGAGCAGCTCTGGAAATCCGGTGCTCATTTTGGTCATTTGACCCGAAAATGGAATCCAAAAATGAAGAATTATATCTTCATGGCTAAAAACGGAATCCATATTATCGATTTAAACAAGACCCTCGAATGCCTGGACGAAGCCTCCCGATTCATCCGGGAAACGGTTCGCAAGGGCGGTGATGTGCTGTTCGTCGGCACAAAAAAGCAGGCGAAGGACATCGTCCAGCGCGAAGCCGACCGGGCAGGCATGTACTATGTCGTCGAACGCTGGCTGGGCGGCACACTGACCAACTTTTCGACCATCAAGAAGAGCATTCGCCATCTACAAAAGCTGGAAAAAGAGAAATCCTCCGGGTATGGTGAGAATCTGACCAAAAAAGAGAAATTGTCCCTTGAGCGTGAACGCATCAAATTAGCCGATCTGCACCGCGGGATTAAAGATATGAAGAAGATACCCGACGTGCTGGTCGTGGTGGACATTCTGCATGACGACATTGCTGTCAAAGAGGCAAGGCGACTGGATATTCCCGTAGTGGCGATTCTGGACACCAATGCCGATCCGACGGAAGTAGATTTTCCCATCCCGGCGAATGACGACTCGATTCAGACGATTCAGTTGATCATCAGTGAATTGACCAATGCGATTCTGGAGGCAAAAAATTCCCGCCTGGTGGATGTGCCGACAACCACAGCAGAGGAAGTTACGGATCAGGCAAATTAATTTCGAAAGGATGTTTTAGAATGGAAATTACCGCTACGCAGGTAAAAGAGCTCAGAGACAGAACCGGGATCGGGATGATGGATTGTAAAGCCGCTCTGGTGGAAGCCCAGGGAGATATCGAGAAAGCGGTGGAAGTATTGCGTAAAAAGGGCAAAGCAAAAGCCGAGAAAAAAGCCGACCGCGCCGTGAAAGAGGGAGTGATCTGGTCCTATATCCATCCCGGGAACAAAATCGGTGTCATGATCGAAGTCAATTGTGAAACCGATTTCGTGGCAAAGAACGAAGACTTTCAGGATTTTGTTAAAAATATCGCCATGCATATCGCCGCAACCAATCCGGCTGCCATTCGCCGTGAAGAGATCGATCCTCAAATAGTTGAAAAGGAACGGGAAATATATCTGGAACAGGCACGCGGACAGAATAAACCGGAAAACATTCTGGAGCGGATTGTAGATGGGAAATTGGACAAATTTTTCCAGGAAAGCTGTCTATTGGAACAGGCGTATGTCAAAGATCCGCAGAAGACCATTAAGGAATATCTGACCGAGACCATCGCCCGGATGGGTGAAAATATCAGCATTTCACGTTTTGTCCGTTATCAGCTGGGCGAGAATAAATAGGCAGTCAATTTAATATCCATCCAATGACCAAAACCAAATATCAGCGAGTGCTTCTGAAATTTTCCGGCGAAGCGCTGGCGGGGGAAAAGGGTTTTGGTATCGATCCCGCCGTTCTGGAGTACGTGTGCGGGGAAATTCAGTCAGCTGCGGCGCTAAGGATTGAGCTGGGTATCGTGATTGGTGGCGGGAATATTTTCCGCGGTCTGGCAGCCAGCCAGCGGGGTATGAACCGGGTAAAAGCCGATTATATGGGAATGCTGGCGACAGTGATCAACGCTCTGGCTGTCCAGGATGTCCTGGAGTCCGCGGGCTTGAAAGTGACCGTCATGTCGGCGATTAAGATGGAAGATGTCGCCGAACCGATGATTATCCGCCGGGCGGAGGACTATCTGAAAAGCGGTCATATTGTCATCTTTAGTGCCGGCACCGGGCGACCCTTTTTCAGCACCGATACAGGAGCGGCTCTCAGGGCGGTGGAAATCCATGCTGATGCGATTATCAAAGCAACGAAAGTCGATGGTGTGTATGATCGGGACCCGGTCAAACATCCTGATGCTGTCTTTTTTAAGGAACTGGATTATCAAACCGTTGTCGAAAAGCAGCTGCAGGTGATGGATCTGACGGCTATTACTCTGTGTCGCGATAACAAACTGCCGATTTTGGTGTACAATATGAATATCAAAGATAATCTTCGCCGTTTGTTGACCGGCGATGAGCTGGGAACTATAATCTCCGGAGGAGTACATGGTTGATGATATCCTAAAAGATACCGAAGATCGCATGCAAAAGAGCGTTGACACGATCCACCAGGAATTGGCGGCGATACGAACCGGACGTGCCAATCCGGCGATTCTGGATTCCATTAAAGTGGAGTATTACGGCTCGCTCATTCCGCTAAAACAGATAGCTAATGTTGCTGCGCCCGATCCCCGTCTGCTGGTGATCCAGGTGTTTGATAAAAGCGCCGTGACGGCTGTGGACAAGGCGATCAAGGCGGCTGATCTGGGGCTCAATCCGCAAGTTGACGGAAACCTGCTGCGTTTGCCGATACCGCCACTGACGGAGGAGCGCCGTCGGGAGTTGGTGAAGTATGCTCATAAAATCGCCGAAGATGGAAAAATTGCGGTACGCAATGTCCGCCGTGATGCCAACGATATGATTAAGGAGCTGGAAAAGGAGCATGAAATTTCCGAAGACCAGAGTCACGACAGTATGGAATCAATCCAGGAACTGACCGATAAATTCATCCAGGAAATTGACGAACTCCTTAAGAAAAAAGAGCAGGAGATCATGGACGAATAGAGTCGTTTCCAAAGAATTAAAAAAAGGGGCTGTTTCAAGCCCCTTTTTTTATTGCTATTCAATGTAGATTTACATCAGCATTTCGAGAAACCACAGGACGGGCAGGTAACACAACCGCTTTCGTGATAGACCGTGGCGCCACAGTCGGGGCAGGTGGTGATGGATTTTTTATTTTCTGCCTGAGAAGCTTTGGAGACCGGAGACGGGGCGGCTGCAACCGCCTGCTCCGGAACGACATCCTTAAACAGAAACTGGGAGTGCAGCGGTGTGCTCTTTTTCTTTCCTTCGCGCTCCTCGAGATACCACTCCAGCGCTTTTGCAATGGCATCAGGGGTCGACAGAATCTGGGTGCCGTTTTCCCAAATCGGGCTGGGACCACCGATGCCTTTAAGCTGTTTTATAACATCCCGGGCGTCGATTCCGGATCGCAGCGCTAAGGATATCAGGCGACTGATCGCTTCCGATTCGACCTGAGCCTGACTGCCGGCTTTGCCGATGTTGGTAAATACTTCACAGAGACCGGTTTCATCCTCGTTAATCGTGACGTAGAGAGTACCGAGCCCGGTGCGAATTCGCTTCGTGACTCCGCGGGTATCCTGAGGGCGGACACGGGGATGGATTCGGTCGGACTCATAGATTTCCGACTGAGCAGCGGCGTTGGAGGTCTCGGCTTTCTGCTCAGATTTATCGGATTTATCGCCGACATACAGAACCTGATCTTCACGACTGCCGTCACGGTAGATGGTGATACCTTTGCAGCCGGCTTCATAAGCCAGCCAGTAGGCGTCCATGACATCCTGAACGGTGGCGGATTTTGGGAAGTTGCAGGTCTTGGAGACGGCGGCATCGGTCCATTTCTGAAACGCCGCCTGCATACGAACATGCCATTCCGGGGTAATGTCGTGGGCGGTAACAAATATTTTCTTGATAGCTTCGGGAATTTCTTCCATATTCTGAATCGAGCCCTTTGTAGCGACTTTGCGCATCAGCTCTTCGGAGTAAACCCCGGACTCTTTGCAGGCTTGCTTAAAATAGGGATTGACGTAAATCAGGTCGGTTCCGTCCATGACCCTTTTTGTAAAAACGAGGGAAAATATAGGCTCTATTCCGCTACTGCAGTCAGCCAACATGGAGATGGTACCGGTCGGGGCAATGGTGGTAAAGGTTGAATTACGCAGTTTGGGTCCGTCGGGAAAATAGATACTTTCATTCCAGGCAGGGAAGGTGCCGCGGGATTCACCCAATTTTACACTGGCGTCCCGGGAGGATTTATAGACAAAGCTCATCAGCTCGTCAGCCAGTTGGAGGGCTTCTTCGGAATTATAGGGAATATTGAGTTTAAACAGAACATCGGCAAAGCCCATCACGCCGAGCCCGATTTTGCGGCTCTTTTTTACCATTGTTTCGATTTTTTTCAGCGGGTAGCGATTGACATCGATGACATTATCCAGGAAGTGGATGGCGGTGTTGATTGTTTCCCGCATTTGATCGTAGTCGATTTTGCCATCTTTCACGAAGTTGGCGAGATTGATGGAGCCGAGGTTACAGGCTTCGTTGGGCAGCAGCGGCTGTTCGCCGCAGGGGTTGGTGGCTTCAATATCGCCCAGTTTGGGAGTGGGATTCATTTTATTGATTTTATCAATGAAAATAACGCCGGGATCGCCGTTAGCCCAGGCATTGCGGGCAATTAATTTAAAGACATCGGCGGCATTCAGAGTGCCGGTGACGCTGTTGTCGACAGGATTGATCAATTCGTACTGTTCACGTTTGCGGACTTTCTCCATGAAATCATCGGTTACGGCGACCGAGATGTTGAAGTTGGTCAGGTCGGCATTGTTACGTTTGCAGTCGATGAATTCCAAAATGTCGGGATGGTCGACGCGCAAAATGCCCATGTTGGCACCCCGGCGGGTACCGCCCTGTTTTACCGCTTCAGTGGAGGCGTTATAGACTTTCATAAAGGAGACCGGACCGCTGGCTACTCCGCTGGTGGATCGAACGATACTCTTTTTCGGTCTAATTCGGCTAAAGGAAAAGCCGGTCCCGCCGCCGCTTTTATGGATCAGCGCTGTGTCTTTCAGGGTTTGAAAAATGGATTCCATGGAGTCGTCGACGGGAAGTACAAAACAGGCTGACAGCTGACCCAGTTCACGCCCGGCGTTCATAATAGTCGGTGAATTGGGCAGGAAATCTTTATTATGCAACATCTGGTAGAATTGCTCGGCGGTTTTCTGGATGTTGGCTTTGCTGGTGTAATTGGCATCGGCTACAGCAATGGCGTTGGCGATGCGATGCAGCAGTTCATCCGGTGTTTCAATAATTTTACCTGATTTATCTTTTAACAGATAGCGGCGCTTCAGCACCTCCATGGCATTTTCGGAAAAGATCGAGTCCGAAGGTTTCTCTTCATGAATAGGCGGGACGGGCACACTTTTCCGACTAATGTCTTCCCGTTTTTCCTGATGTTGAATCTCGAAGTTGATGGCGATGGGCTCAGACACTAAAAAAAACTCCTTGAAAAATCTCTTTTTTTCCTGCTACCCTAAGGTAAGCTTTCAATCGTTACAGCAAATATAAAACTAAGCGGGTTTTATGTCAAGGTAAAACCCTATATTTTGTGTTTATTGACGAGAATTACCACAAATTCTTGTAAATATTCAATTAATAAAGCAGGTGCAAAAAGGGTGCTAAAGTCCCCCGTCGGAAGCCGTACATTCACTTGCCGAAACGCTTAATTTGATTGTGAAAATAGTCTGATACTATTAAATTATTTGTGCTCTTTTTTTTGCGGGTGTAGTTCAATGGCAGAACACAAGCTTCCCAAGCTTGATACGAGGGTTCGATTCCCTTCACCCGCTCTTCCGACGACAAAAACTAAAAAACTCCCAATATTTCACTTTAAAAATGCCATTATTTTGATAAAAGAGGGTTGTCAATTTTAGTCACCCTCCTCGAGGAGAAGTTTCAAGAGGTGGTCTCCGTATCCGGTTTCGGTATCCGGTCAGACCATTAATTATAAACTGAATAGGATAAATTTGGGGTGAATTGCCGTACTCTGGAAGCCCGTGCTTTTGCTATTGTGACAGTGTTCAAACAGTAATTTCTCAAAAGTGCTTCCTGTATATCCTTGATGACAAGTCTTTTGATTCCGAAATCCTGATGAAGTAATTCGCTGTCAAAGTGGGCATAAATAGCGGTCGTGTCAACGGCGGGTCTGCCGTTGTTTGAATGTCCCATCCACTTTGCCACCTGGAAAATATCTCTTGTCAGATAATAAGCGATGGTTGCAAAGGTATCCAGGAGATTGTGAAAATGCCGGGTCGATCCGTCCGGCAATTCATAAAGATTCAGTTCTTTTAAAATCTCGGTAAACACTCTTGAAATAAAGCAGTGAGAGTGTTTGCCATTTTCTTTTAACCAGATAAAATATTTCTTTGATACATAGTTTACCGGGATTGTTCGGGGTTTTCCATTTTTACAGGGCTGGTAAATTTCAATCAGGTTTCCCTTTAACTCAGCATTATCCAATTCTCGAAGCCGCATCCCGGTATTAAGGTGTAAAAAGACCCTGTAATAAAGTTCTTTTCGTCTTTTTTTACAGGCATTGAGAATCAGGACAAGTTACTGATTGCTGAAATACTTTGGGGATTTATCCGGTGTCTTGAATTGCTCGATTTTCTCCGGTTGTGATTTTATCCGTTTTGATTTATGAAGAAAATTCATAAAGGCGTTGACGGTTCTGATTTTAATATTCGCTGTATGAGGATTGTTGTACCGTGCCCTTATATAGTCCCGAAAATAGACTAAATTCACTGTATCAATATCGCAATCCTGAAAGACCTCTTTAAAATCATTCAGGGCAAGTTTGTATATACCGATTGTCTTTTCGCTGACTTCACGGCTTCGCAAGTAATCAATGTATTGATCTGTCAGGACTTCAATATTTGTGTAATTGATGTTTTTAATTTCGTCAAATTCAATATCACCACGTTTATATAGCAATTCCCGCTCATTGATAATAGATAGAAGTCTTTTGGCTTTTGCAACCTGTTTAGTATTTAGAGGGATTAGAGATTCTTTGCCGTGGTTCCAGATACGGGCGTAGTATTTATCTTTAATTTTTCTCAATCCAGCCATTCATTTAACCCTAATATCTTTTAGGAGTTCGATTTGCTTTGCCAGGATTAATCGTAATAAAGCATGAATGCGCTCCTCTTTGAACTCAGCCGGAGCCAATTTCATAGCCTTGATCAACTTAATAATCCAACGGGTTGGTATACCTTGTATTTCTGATATTTCTCTGATGGTGAGTAATTCTTTCATTTTGGCTCTTTTCCTATTCTGATAATATAGTACACCATATTGTTTTCTATGTCAAGTAACATTCAAAAAAATACCATATATTGTACAGGCGCAAATCAATAAACCGCTCTAATTTACCCTCTAAGCAACGATCTGTTCTGATTAATAGTAACTATTAGAAAAGCCAAGAAAATTAAAATAACACGAAAATACGGGGTTTAAATCAGTATCTGCAAATTTTCTTAAATAAGTGATAGGCATAGGTGATTTTTCTCTTTACTCATTCGATCAATGGATTCCTGATAATATTTTGGGTCTTTTTCAATTGCAATGAAATTACGATTCAAGTGATAACAAGCAACTGCGACCGATCCGCTTCCAGAAAAGGGGTCGAGTACTGTTTCTCCCGGATTACTCAGACTCTTGACAAGGTATCCCATTAAGGCGATTGCTTTTTGTGTCGGATGAGATTGCCTTTCTGCGATTGGAAGGTTGTCTTTACTTGGATAATAAAGCGTCTGATCTGGCCATCTATTTCCGGTCTCATTGTTTGTCTCATAACTTTTCGACGACTTACGGGTTGGATTAACTGCTTTGGTTATTTTGCGATATGGTTTGCCCGGTCTGTAAACAGGATTGAATGTAATATCTCTGATCAGGGTATTTGGTTTTTTCCAGACTGTGATCAGTTCAACGTTGCTACGGGGTCGCTTCTTATTAACAGGTTGCCCGTTGCTCTTGATCCAGGTGTAGAAAAACCTGAATTGGAAATATGGCTGAAAAGCGCTTGCGATTTCAACGGAAGTAGGGAAGTCTCCGAATATTGCAATTTGCCCGGTATCTTTCAATATCCGTCTAAAGGTCTCTGCGTAATCAGAAATATTTATTTCCCAACGATAAATATCTGCCAGTGAGCGAGAATAGGGTGGATCCGTGCATATTAAATCAATACTTGCGGATTCAATATCCCGAATTAACTCCAAAGAATCACCCTAATATATCCGGTTTAGTTCCATTTATAAAAGGTCTTGATACATTATTCTGACTCGTTTTCCGGGATGCTTTTCACCCGATAAAAGCCAAAAATCAATTTGACGGCGGTTGAACACGATCTTGCCATGTGATCCGATCCGGCGGAAGGGTATCTCGTTCTTTGCCACCAATCGCCGGATTGAACTTTCAGAACATTTTAGATATTTGGTAAGGTCGGAAACAGAAAGCCAGGTCTGTCCTATGACAGTCAACTTAGATTCGATTCGATCCAGCCGTTCAATTAATTCTTTTGGAATCGGATAGTCAATCATTCAAAACCCCATTCCAATATCTACTCGGGCATTCAAACCGCTGGTATTCACCACGGAATCGAAGTTCAATCATACCCTCACCGCCGTGTCGGTTTTTACCGATGTAGAGTCGGGTCTTACTGGTATCACCGTTATCCTGAGTTTCGGCTTCACTTTCACGGAGTCGGGAGATAAATAAAACACCGTCTGCATCTTGCTCAAGAGAACCGGATTCCTTAAGATCGGACAGAACCGGACGCTTATCTACACGGGATTCGATCGCCCTGCTAAGCTGCGCAATTACGAGAAACGGAACTCTATTTGACAACGCAAACAGTTTGATTTTCCGGGAAATATCCGATAAAACAGAATGCTTATTGTCACCCTCTGCCAATAGCTGGATATAGTCCAGAACTATCAACCGGACGGATTTTTTCTGTATGTATTCAGAACATCGAAGCAGGATATTATCAATATCGCTTCCAGCATTATCAATACAGTAAAACGGGTTCTGGTGAATCTTATCAATGGTATCTGCAATGACTGATTTTTCGGAATCTGTCAGTTGACCAGAAAGGATTTTTGAAAAATCAATCTTTGCTTCGGCGGAAATGATCTTCTTATAGATCATCGTTTCCGGTAATTCCAGTGAAATGAATAATGTCGGAATACCACGCTTGGCAATGTCAAAGGAAATGTTTAGTCCCATCGTTGTCTTGCCAAGCCCGGTTCGAGCCGCCAGAATCCAATAATCCGTTTCTCCAAAACCAATTATCCTGTGATCCAGGTCTGGAAATCCGGTTTTCAGAAAATTGGGTTTTTGCCCTTCGATCAACTCTTGTAAAATTTGAGTATGACAACTTTCAGAAATGGTCTGCATATCGTCGCTTGTAAGCAATTTTTGAGCGTCGGCAATCCTCTTATCATACTCCGCCCGGATCGTCGCATAATCGCCACCTGAACTAAGTCTTTTCCCAAGTTCACGGTTCTGCCGCTCAATGTATTTCTGAATCAATAACCGGATATGCTGTTTGATAAAGCCAGATGTCGGGATATTACTCTGTCGGGGTAGAACATCTTCAACGCTGGCAATCAATGGATCAAGGTGATTATTTAGCCCAACTTCATGCAGATAATTATTGACGCTTATAATATCGGGAGTAATCCCGGAGTCATAAAGACTCTGAATTGCCCGGAATATTGCCCGGTGTGATTCGGTGTAAAAATGCTCAGGCTGAAGCACCGTAATATGTTTCCGGGAATAATCGGGGTCATTTAAAACTGCCCCAATTATTGCCAATTCCAGTTCTGAATGTTCGTGGATATTTATCAAAACGAAATCTCCTTCTTTTCAGTGGGATTCCATTTTTTGGCATTTCGTAGCCAATTCCGAAAAGCAGCCGAATAATCTTTATGGTTCCTTCTTGTTTAGAGTGGGTAAAAATCATTGATTAAACGTTGTATAAGTGGGATTGATATTAGTAAAATTCAATTTCTGACCACCCCCTGAAAATTGCAGATAGTGTTAATGTAACCGACTGATAAATA
>JBNGDF010000043.1:0-16840 GCA_049975265.1 Fidelibacterota bacterium | reverse complement strand
TTTACACACTATTTTTAAACCCCAGCTCCACCGTTACAATCTTCTTGGGTGGAACCAGCAGCGGAACAGTGTAATCATCCTTAAGCCCAATGTTTTCAATCCTGTACTCTTCCAGTGACAGATTGTAGGCATGTTGCAGCGGATAGTGTGTCCTAATCAGACCATTCACGAATTCCGCCGTTGGATTAAACAGTCGCATCAGGACAGTACCGTCCGCCCTCATCTTTAGAGCTGTAAAACAGAGACTCGACGGCGATAAGGACAGAAACTCCATCTGTGTCGGCAAATCCCCTTTAGCATTCGACAGCTGGTGTGCCCGGACATCATATATTTTATTATAGGCATCATTGATGATCTGTCCATTTTCCAGACCACCTACATAGGGATAAAACGCAAAGGAATAGTTCAGAATAGTCGTTCCGTTGGCAGCCAGATGCGCATTGTATTTATCCAGAAGGGTCATTGCCAAATGCGGTTTGCGCCTGGTGGTCAACGTGACAGCACGGATTTCCTTGCAAACCAGGATAAATCCAGCAACTTCGTCACAAATACCCACCAGAGAACTCAGAAAAACCGGATACTGCTCCAAATCGCGAATATTTCTTTTCGGCAGAATATCCTGAATATCAAAACGAGTATCAGAATAGACATGATCTACATTAAAATTAATGGGAAAATAGTAGCAAATCTGATGATTGTCCGCCTTATCAACAATATCAATTTTCAGATCCAGCAAACGGGAAAGCCGGTCCAAAGACAAAATCACCGACAATTTGGTACGCTCTGCAATACCGTTCCTGCTCCAGGTATATTCGATCTTATAGGAACTGAGCAGAATACTGTCATCGAGCTTAACAACAGATGGTTGCTGTGTCCGACTGTCGATCGGGTCTGAAATCGGCTTGCCTTCGATCTCATTGGTCATATCCCGGTCAATGAAATATCCCATATTACGATACTGAGCACCGGTTTCCTTCGAATAGACATTAAACGTACCGTTGGTGTTGATGGTAACCCGCAGAAAATCATTTTCCAGGATATTTGCATCCGGTGAAAGACTTTTTTTCTGAAGCCGCACCGGCTTACGGACCGGCACAATCCGGTAGGTTTTGTAACCCAGCGCCGGCATATTTTTCAGCTCGAGAATGCAGTTGTATTGGACACGATTGCCACTGCCCTGGTCTTCAAAAACCGGTGCGACTTCTGTCCTCGATATCTGAATACAGGGAATCTTATTGCCTGACAGGTCCTCAATGTCGATATATTCCCGGGCGACTTCAGCCGGAATATCCAAAAGCACCTTGACGATCTGTGTGCGTGAGAAGGGTAGCGGATTAACCATGCAAACATGGAGCTGACCTTCAGCATCAGGTAACTGCAGATGATTCAACATCTTCTGAACCGTTTCCGCATAGAGATCATCAATCTCCTTAATCAGCTCCAGGTATTTATGGCGAGTCATACGCTTCAGTTGATAGTCATCATAGGGACAGTTGTACAGACTGGCTTGCAGGCTTAACAATATTTTCCAAAATCTGTCAATGTTGCTATTAACAGATCCGCCCAGAACAAGTGTCCGGATACAGTCCCAGGGCTCTCCATAAAACTGCAGATTCTGTTCTGCATGAGAATTTTTCACAATTATCCGGTGACATCTGACCTGGCTTTCCTGAAACGGTGTCTTCATTCTCGGAATGACATTGCGGGTCAGAGTCCTGATGGATTTAATATTCAAATTCTCCTTAATATTCCAGAAATAATCGGGAAACGAGACAAAATCCACCTGAACATCTGCCTGTTTTTCCAGGTACCGCACAATTTCCTGCACGCGCGAATCATCGCTGATATTTTCCTTGATGTCCTCTAAAATAATAACCGGCTTGCCGCAGCTCTCTTTACCATCCCGTAAAATATACTGGCAAATATCATCGAGAATGCGATAATTAATCTGATCAATCGCCTGAATCAGAAAAATCCCCACAACCAGCGATTTACTCCCGTCGCTGCCCTCCCAGATAAATTCCGGTGGAAGCTGTTGTGATGTAGAGACCGGGATATAGATTGTGTCGATATTGAAACCATTGAATATCTGGGGCAGCTGCGAATTGTGATCAAAGCAGGGTCGGGTAAAGCCGACTTTCATGACGTTACCAATCCGGTAACAAATTTTATTACCAAAGTACAAATTGCGGACCAGTGACTCGCCATTGGCAAGGTAATCATTGGGGGTAAGATACCAGGGACCAATGAGGATTTTCTTATCCTCACATAGTTTCCGAATTTTCGCAGACCAGGAAGAATCGGACTCAATCAGATCCTCAAGATATTTAGCATGGAAGGTTAAATGAAAAATTCCCGCCAGGTCCCGCTTCTCCAGCGATTCGATAAACCGGGCAATCTCATCCGTTAAATGCGGACTATCGATCATATCAATGCGTAAGGATTGGGCTAGAAGCCGAATCGCGGAAATTTTCACTAACTATGATCTCCCACCACTTTTCCGGATTCACGAACCATTTGACCCCACAATCGTGAATCCTCAGCAAAATCTACATTGAAATCCCGGAAAAAACAACCCACCCACCAAAAATTATGGGCATTAGCATCACCGACCGGATTCTATATCCGTTACAATAATGTTCCCGTATACCGAATCAAACCGGATAAAATAGTCTTGTTCTTCCCGATTTTTCACTTCGCAGGAGGGCCAGATTTTCTGCATGTTGAGATCAACCTGGTACTGGTCGAGTATATCCTCAATCCAGCTGAGATTTTTCCGCTTGGTATGATGATACATCTGTGGTGAGATAATAACCCCCTCGTCAACCATCTCATAGGGCGATAAACCTGTGCAGAAGGGCAGATCAATCAGCGCCAGAGGCGGCAGTGCAATAATAAGTTGCACTGACGTTTTCATAATCTTCTTCTTCACCAGCCTAATCAAGCGCAACATCGAATCAGTTCGCCATTCCAGCCATTCCTGCATGGTCTCTTCAATCTGCTCGCTGTTGGTGATTATCTCTCCCATTACGGAGCTGAATTCCGTGATACAGAAAGGGCAATAACAGAATTGCGGCATGCTGTCCTGAACATCCAGGTCCTGATGTTTCCAATCAAAGGGAAATTGAAAGTGATTCAAATAGATATAATCAGGTGAATATTGGGTTAAACAGGTTTCCATATCCGCAAATAGTTGCCGGACTGCTACCGGATTGTTGGGACATACCGGATAGTAGGATGCAACCGGACTATAAATGGCGCCGGTCCAGGCAACCGGTGCTGTAAAATTTTCCGCTGCGTAGAGCTTTTTATCCAGGAAACAATCGATGACAACACCAGTTTGCAAGCCACTTTCCCACGATTGCCTAAGCAGACTCATCAGCCGTCCCGCATCTGACGATTTTACCGGTTTTCCTTTGAGCTGAGCATGCGGATGTCGTGAAAAAAAGATACCTTTGTATTTCGTATTTCCTATATTAGAAAATAATCGGTGGTCATCCCCGCTGTCATTGCGGTCCAAGTTATATTGTAAAAACAGAGCCATTATGTATTGTACTTTCCAGACCGGTCAGGTAAAAAATAAAGGAGTACCGGCACCTCCCTTATTTCTTTTTAATCTGTCGGAGCGAGAGGATTTGAACCTCCGACCCCCTGAACCCCATTCAGGTGCGCTAGCCGGACTGCGCCACGCTCCGAATTCAAATTACCCTGCTAATTTAAAGATTTTAACCCTTGAAGTCTATAAAAAGTCTTAACTTTCCCATTCATTCAACAGCGTCAGTATCTCTGCTAAACCGCTCTTGATTTTCCGGATGATCTCCGTCAGTTGCTCCTGAGAGTAGGACTCCTGCACCGGGTCAGCAATACTGCCGGTCTCACTGAATTGTTGCAAATCCTCCGGTTTCATGGACTTCAAATACTGTTTAGCGCCTTCGATGGTAAATTTTTTATCATAGAGGAGATGCTTGATGTATTGAATCAGAACGATGTCTTTTTCCCGATAGACTCTGTTCCCCGCCCGGTTTTTCGACGGAGCCAGAGAGGGAAATTCCGATTCCCAGTAACGGAGAACATACTGCTTCAAGCCGGTAATTTTGCTTACTTCGCCGATTGAATAATACAGTTTTTTTATAGACCTACCCATTTTACGTTCTGTTCTACGCTTTACTTAAACCATTACTTTAATAGTATAACCCCTGAAAGGAGATATGTCAAGTAAATTTTTATCTATCGTAAAGATTTTACTGCTATTGTGGCATTTGAGCAAAAATTGATGATATTCTGTTTCAGCACTTCACGATAAAGCCGCTTCGTCCCGGACAGTTTCGCCAAAAGCGAACGTGATGTATCGGAACGATAGACCGCCAGACGCAAAACCAGCTGTGGCGGAATGGGCGAATTGAAGTATTTCAGGGGGAAAAATCCGCAGACCTTCCGATATCCACAGCCCACTGCCGCATCAATGATCCGGGGCGAGACATTTCCAAAGGGCGGTGCAAAACTCTCCACCGCCTGTCCGATCAGCTCCTCGAGTTTCCGCTTGGAGTCCCGGAGCTGACGCCGCAACTCCACCAGCGTCAATCCCCGAAGAGACTGGTGCGTGAGGCTGTGAGAACCGATCTCCCAACCCGCCTGATACAATTTGCGGATATCCACAGCCGCCAGATGTGAATAATGAATACCGCCCAGAGCGACATCCCAGCGGTTGTCCCGTCCGATAAAATCGGTGATGACGAATACCGTCGCCGGAATATTCAGCCTGGATAACACCGGAAAGGCGTAGTCAACGATGTTTTTATATCCGTCGTCAAAGCTGATTGCCATCTGTTGATGACCGTCCGAGCTGTCCGGCAGCCCGGATATCGTCGAAAAGCGATATCCCCTTGACACCAGCAATTTGATCTGACTTTCAAAAGTATCGGGATGAATGCAGGTCAGTCCCAATTCCGGTTTGGGATCGACCTTGTGGTACGTCAGTACCCTGCAGGTGTTTTTTGGACTAGCAATGACGAGCCTTCTCCTTACCTGTCAGGATCGAAATCGTGTTTGCGATAGAACTTTCCCGTGAAATCGGCAATAAGTTCATAAGCACGCATCAGTGTCTTCTCATCAGGTAAAAAGACAATCCGGAAATGGTTGGTGCCCGGCTTCTCCCCAAAGCCACTTCCATAGACAACCAACACGCCCGTCTCTTCCAGCAGGCTGATCACGTATTGCTCATCCCGGATTCCCTCCGGTAATTCGATTCGCGGAAACGCATAAAATGCACCGCCCGGTTTGACACAGGAAATCCCCGGAATTTCATTCAACTTCGTATACGTAATATCACGACGTTTCTGAATCTTACTCATCACTTCGGGCAGGTGGGTATCGCCACCCTCCAGAGCCGGTTTGATCATATACTGCTGGGGATGTGGAGAACAGAGACGCGCCCGCAGCAGCTTGTTAACAGCTTCACGGTATTCTCTCATTACGCCGCTCGGATCATGAAAAACCGCCCAGCCGACCCGCCAGCCCGGCATGATATAATTCTTGCTCAATCCGCCAAAGGTGATCACCGGTACATTTTCCGACAGAGATGCGATGGAAATGTGCTCCTGTCCATCGAAGAGCAGCTTATCGTAAATTTCATCGGCAAATACGACCAGATGATGTCTTTCGGCAAATTGTAAAATATTGAGCAGGCTTTTGCGATTGTAGTTGGCACCCGTGGGATTATTCGGATTAATCACCACGATGGCTTTTGTCCGTTGATTGACCCGCCGTTCCAGCTCTTCCAAATCGATCTGCCAGCCGCTCTCTTCATTCAGCAGATAGGGATTCACCTCACCGTGGTAGACGGGGATCTGACCGCTGTAAAGCGGATAGCCCGGCGACGGTGTCATGATATTATCACCGGGATTGAGCAGCGCCGCAATGGCAGTAGTGATCGCCTCCGACGCTCCGCTGGAGATAATCACATTATCAGAGGTGATATTTTTTATTCCCTTCACCTCCACCGCATGCCGGGCGACCGCCTCCCGGGCTTCAGGTAATCCCATGGAGTCGCAATAGGTTGAGACATTGACTTTACTACCGGCATTGGAAGCGAGAATGCGGTCGACGATTACCTGGCGTAATTCACGCGGTGTTTCAAAATCATAAACCGGCGGATCGCCGATATTCAAATACAGAATCTGTTTTCCCGCCGCCTCCAGCTGTTGCGCTTTGACGACAATATCGCGAATTGCGTAGGTCACATAGTTTGTCCGTTCGGCGGGCTGAATAATCTCGGTCATGATCTCTCTTCGCTCCTATTTAAGGTTTCCGGGACTATCACCGTTTCAATATACTGGTCGGGCTCAGCTAAATATATCGCCAGTTCCTGCAGGTTGTCAACCGTAATCTTATTGATAATATCAAGCAGCTCCCGGATCGTCATCAGACGATTTTCGAAAATCTCCATTTTCGCCAGACGGTTCATGCGCGCCTGCATACCCTCCAGAGAAATAACCAGACCGCCCTCAAACTGCTGCTTGACCTTCCGCAATTCAGCCGCATCGACGCCCACCCGCGCCAATTTATTCAGTTCGGTATAAATCATATCCCGAATCGTATTCAGCTGGTCCGTATCAACACCGGCGTAAACGCCAAACAGCCCGTTGTTCAGGTAAAGATCATAAAAAGAGTAGATCGCATAAACAAACCCAAACTGCTCGCGGATGTTTTGATACAAACGGGAAGACATTCCGCCGCTGAGGATGACATTCAACAACGCCAGCGGGTAACGCCGGGAATCGCTTTGCGGAAAAACACGCCGTCCCAGGATTAAATGCGATTGACTGATCGGGCGCTGGATCCTGCGCGTGCGCTCAGCAACGGGTCTAAGCGGTGTCTGATCGGACTGACCGTTACCGCCCGGTAAATCTCCCAGATACTCATTTACCAGCTCTGCCAGCTCCTGATGGTCGACCCGCCCCGAAGCCGCTACAACCAGACGATCGGAGGTGTAATGTTTATGGATAAATTCGAACAGCTGTTCAACCGTCAGGGCACGAATATTTTCGATACTGCCCTGAATCGACCAGCCGATTGGATGATCGGGGAACAACTGTTCGGTGAAATAATCGTGAATAATCTCTCCGGGAGTGTCCTCAATCTCGCGAATTTCCTCGATAATGACACCCTTTTCCCGCTCAAGATCCTCTTTTCCAAAAACCGGATTCTTTATTAAATCCGCCAGCACATCAACGCCGATTCTGAGGTGAGCGCTCATAAACCGGGCAAAGTAACAGGTGACGTTTTTACCGGTGAAGGCATTGATGGCACCGCCGATGGATTCAATCTCACTGGCAATCTGAAAGGCAC
The DNA here is from genome assembly GCA_049975265.1 of Fidelibacterota bacterium. Taxonomy (GTDB): domain Bacteria; phylum Fidelibacterota; class UBA2242; order UBA2242; family UBA2242; genus B118-G9. The sequence continues at coordinate 9,493 of JBNGDF010000043.1, read as the reverse complement.
TGCGGTTCACGGTACCCTTGAATGCCATATGCTCCAGCAGATGGGCAATGCCGTTGGTTTCCCGGGATTCATCCTGGGAACCGGTTATGACCCAGATACCCAGCGCAACGGAATAGACCGAGTCAATGTATTCTGAGATGACCCGGATTCCGTTGCTTAACCGGGTTTGATGAAACTGCTCATCATCCATATCAGTAACGTTTTTTCGGGTGGTCGGAACGATCGTGATAACGGGAGCCTCTGGAATGATCACCACTGGAACGGTGAGGTCGGCTGCGCTGTCTCTCATCAACCCAGCCCTCCGGCTTCTCCGACAGCTCTCTGATGGATAGTTCAAACCGACCGGGCTGTGAGATTTTTTTCAGCAGCACGGTAACTTTGTCACCGACTTTAAGAACATCATTCACGTCGTTCGTACGCTCCCAGGCAATCTCCGAAACATGCAAAAGCCCCTCTTTGCCGGGTAAAAATTCAACAAAAGCACCGTAATTCTCGATCCGTTTTACGGGACAGTCCATATAAATTTTACCTTCTTCGGGCTGCTCGACCATAGCCAGAATCGCCTTCTTGGCAATCTCAGCAGATTCGGTATTCACAGCTGAGATAAAAACCGTCCCGTCATCGTCAATCTCCACCTTGGCACCACTGTTTGCCTGGATGGCTTTGATATTTTTCCCACCGGGACCGATGATTTCACCAATCATGTCGATGGGAATCTGGATGGTAGTCATCTTTGGAGCGTATTTTGAAATATCCGGGCGCGGCTCTCTGATGGTTTTTTCCATGATTTCAACAATATGATGACGTCCTTCCCGCGCCTGCTCCAGCGCATCCCGCATCAGCGCCGTGGATATTCCAGCAACCTTCAGGTCCATCTGGATGGCGGTAATACCGTCCCGGGTGCCGGTGACTTTAAAATCCATGTCGCCATAATGGTCTTCGGCACCAAGGATATCCGACAGGACAAAGACCTGATCGTTATCTTTGATCAGCCCCATGGCAATACCCGCAACCGTTTTTTTAATAGGTACACCGGCATCCATCAGAGCCAGAGAGCCGGCACAAACCGATGCCATTGAGGAGGAGCCGTTGGATTCCAGAATATCGGAGACAATGCGAACCGTATAGGGAAAGTCGACTTCACTGGGCAGCAGCGATTTCAACGCCCGCTCCGCCAAATTCCCATGCCCGATTTCCCGGCGTCCTGTCCCCCGAATCGGACGCACCTCCCCCACACTGAAAGGCGGGAAATTGTAATGCAGCATAAATCGCTTTTTATACTCTTCACGGTCAATGTCGTCGATAATCTGCTCATCGAGTTTGGTACCCAGCGTCACCGAACCGAGACTCTGTGTCTCGCCCCGGGTAAAGAGCGCCGATCCGTGCGCCCGCGGTAATACACCCACTTCACAGGTAATCGGTCGGATATCTTTCAGACTCCGTCCATCCTGACGCTGCTGTTTTGTGACGATCTGTTGGCGCAAATCCTCCCTTAAAACCTCATCAATCTCGCTGCGGATAAGATTGCCCTGATCCGGATACTTTTCTTCAAGCTCCTCTATCAGTGCTTTGGTAAACTGGACAATTGCTTCACCGCGGGTATGTTTCGATTTCAGTGCCATCTCACGCCACTCATCCAGATGGGCTTCCGTCCGGGAGCGTACGATCTGAAGCAGCTCCGCCGGTTTTTCGGCGATTTCAACCGCCACCTTCACCGGCTTCAGTTCATCAATAATTTCCTTCTGAAACCGGATCAATTCGACAATAGCAGCGTGAGCAAAATCGAGCGCTCCGACCAGCACATCTTCGGATACCTCTTTGCATTCGCCCTCCACCATCACAATGGATTCTTCACTTCCGGCAACCACAATATCAAGTTCCGATTCCTCAATCTGAGACATGGTGGGATTCAGAACGTAGTCACCTGCAATTCGTCCTACCCGCACAGCGGCAATCGGTCCCAGGAAAGGGATCTTGGAAATACTTAACGCCAGTGAAGCACCGGTAATACCCAAAATATCGCCGGAATTTTCCTGATCACCGGAAATTACCGTCGCAATAATCTGGGTGTCTGAAAAGAACCCTTCCGCAAACAGCGGTCGGATCGGACGGTCGATCAGGCGGGCGCTTAAAATCTCCTTTTCCGAAGGACGCCCCTCCCGCTTGAAAAAACCGCCCGGAATTTTCCCAGCCGCATAGGTCCGTTCACGATACTCCACCTGCAGTGGAAAAAAGTCCTGATTCACCGGTTTGAAAAAATCAGCCACAGCCGTCACAAGCACCATCGTGTCGCCGTACTGTACGACTACCGAACCGTGAGCCTGTTTCGCCATTCGACCGATTTCAATACTAAATTCTCGCCCTCCCAGGGTCATCTTTTTCTGTAACAAAATATATTCTCCTAATTTGGTTATTTACGAAGATTCAATTCTTCAATTAACTTCTTATACACCTCAGGGTTCCTCTTGCTCAAATAGGCTAAGAGGTGTTTCCGTCGGCTGACCAGTTTCAATAGTCCGCGACGTGAGGCATGGTCTTTCGGATTATCCAAAAAATGCTGGTTCAGGGTTTTGATCCGTTCCGTCAGGAGCGCCACCTGGGCTTCGATGGAACCGGAGTCTGTAGCATTTTTGCCGAATTTCTCAATCAATTCCTGTTTAATCTCTTTTGTTAATGACATTCAGTTTATCCTCCATTTCATAATTTATATTTTTCGATTCTTGTACGACACTCTTTTTCATCCTGGTGCATCTGACGGACCAATTCATCAGCGGATCCGAATTTTTTTTCATCCCTGAGACGCTCCAAAAAACTCACTTCGATATCAGACCCGTAGAGCTCCGGTGTGCCGGCATCCAGCAGATGAACTTCGGGAATCCGCTCCGTCTCATCAAAGGTCCGGCGAGTTCCGACATTACACATGCCAAAATAGCGGCGTCCATTTACACGGCACCTCGTCAGGTAAATGCCATCCGCCGGAACCATTTTGTCTGACGATTCAACCGCAATATTCGCCGTCGGAAAACCCAGTCGCCTGCCTCTTCCGGAACCATGCACAATTTTACCTCGTAAACTGTAAAACCGGTTTAAAAATTTGGTGCTCCTTTCCACATCACCCCGGGCTAACAGAGAGCGAATATATGAAGACCGTACCGGCTCTTGATCAAGAAAAATCGGCGGAACAATCTCAACGTCAAATCCCCATTGCCCACCATAATCAAGCAGCTGTTCCGCATGACCACCACGCGCTCTGCCAAAATGATAATCGTAACCGACAATTACCTTGCTGATCCGAAGTTTGTCTACCAGGACCGATTCAACAAAGGCTCTGCTATCTGTATTCAGCAGTTCCCGGTCAACAGTGAGTAAGAGAATGCCATCAAGTGCCGTATCCTGCAGCAGCGCGATTTTTTCCGGAGAGGTGGTCAACAGCTTCACCTGTTCATCGTTTTCCAGGAAAAAATTGCGTGGGTGCGGATTAAAGGTAATCAGCAGGGACCGGACATGACGCTCCTCAGCCGCAACCATGACCCGCTCCAAGATGCTCATATGGGCACGGTGCAGCCCGTCGTAAACTCCCAGGGTCACAACCGCTCCTTTAAATTCATCGGCCAGCTTATGAATGCCATGAAAAACAACCATCACTCTTAATTAGATGCCCTCGCAATTACCTCTCCCGGGATAATCTCCGGCAACTGATCAAAGGCAATACAATCCTCAACGTGGTAGTCCCCGATTGCCGTCCTCTGCAGCGCAACCAGGTGCCCGTAGGTACCCAGCATCCGCGCTATATCTTCGCCCAGAACACGAATGTACGTGCCGCTGGAGCAGGTAACCATGATGCGCAACAGGTCCCTCTCTACCAGGCTCAATGTCAAATCCTCAATTGTTATGTTAACTGGTGCCAACTGTACAGGCTGACCGGCGCGGGCATATTTATATGCCGGGCGCCCCTTAATCTTTTTGGCGGAATAACGCGGGGGAATCTGCGTTATGTCACCAGTAAATTTTCCCTCAACGGTACGCAGCAATTCGCCTGAAATTGCCGGAACAGGACCGGTGGTTTGAATGGATCCGGTATGATCACCCGTAACGGTTCCGATGCCCAACTTTAACAACGCATAATAACTCTTACGGCGGCGTAATAAATCCGGCATCCGCTTCGTGGCTTTGCCGACCAGAATCAACAACACACCTTCCGCAAAGGGATCAAGGGTACCGCCATGTCCGACTTTAACATCCGGAATCAGTCGTTTTACCCGTCGTACCACATCGTAGGAACTGATCCCCGCTGGTTTATAAACATTCAGAATCTGGTCGAAAGAAGTTTTATTCATCGTCATCTTTATTGTGAATCGACTGGATCAGACGTTCAATATTATCCACATAATCCAGGGTATCATCCTCGAAAAAAAACAGTTTTGGAACATATTTCAGAGTTATTCGGTTACCCAGCAGACCCCGAATATAGGAGCTGCGGGCGATGATTTTTTTCATCTCTCGTTTGCGAATTTTCAGGTTTTCGTCATATATACTCAGATAGACCTTCGCCTCCCGTAGATCACTGGTAATCCGGACATTGGTCACCGTTACCAGAATCGAATCAACCGGCGGAATATCTTTAATAAATATCTCTCCGACAATCCGTTTGATCTCATCCGCAACACGCTGGCGACGATAATCGGTCATCAGATAATCTCCACGCTGCGATTCAGCACCAGAATCCCAAAATGAAATTCAATAAAACGTTCAATCTGACCGAGCGCCTGATCAACGATTTTGCGATCGTTATTAATGGTGACAATGCCGAGCAGCGCCCGACTGAAATCATTGCCGTGCCGCAATTCGGCGATGGCGGCGTTAAACTGCTTCCGAACCCGGTTTTTCAGGTTGCTCAGGCGTGAACGTTTATCTTTCAATGAGCGGGTGTCCGGCAGCAATATCTCCATCTGTAAAATTCCAATTATCATAATGGCAGTTCAATCCGGATTACTCCAGTTTGCGCTTTACCGATTTGATTTCATAAACCTCAATCATATCGCCCTTTTCATATTTGGAAAAACCCTCCAGGGCGACGCCACATTCAAATCCCTCCTGCACCTCTTTGACATCGTCTTTAAAGCGCTTTAACGAGGAGATTTGACCATCGTGCAGGACTTCATCACCGCGTGTAAGCCGCCCCATGGCATTGCGGTGAACCTTGCCCTCTTTGACATAGGAACCGGCAATGAATCCGATTTTGGGAACCTTGAATATTTTCCGCACCTCAATCGTTCCAAGGTGTTCTTCGATTTTTTCCGGACTGAGCAGACCCTCCAGTGCGGCTTTGATATCATCAATCAGTTCATATATGATGCTGTAAAAACGCAATTCCACATTCTCTTTTTTCGCTACCTCTCTTACCTTCGGATTGGCAGTGACATTAAAGCCGATTATGACGGCTTCTGAAGCCTTGGCTAAGAGCACATCACTTTCACTGATATGACCGGCGGCTTTATGCGTAATATTTACCGCAACCTCTTCGTTGCCTATATCGGTCAGCGACTCACTGATGGCTTCCACTGAACCGTCTACATCGCACTTGAGTACGACATTGAGCTGTTTAATCCTACCCTCGGCAATCTGTTGGGAAATCGTATCCAGCGTCCATTCTTTCGCCTGACGGAATTGTTGCTCCCGCTGAATCTTCTGCCGCTCGGCGGCAATCTTCCGGGCTTCCCGTTCATCTTCCACGACAGCGAATATATCCGCCAGATTAGGCAATACATCAAAACCGACGATGACCGCCGGATCCGAAGGTGTGATCTTTTTCATCCGGTGTCCGCGTTCATCGTAGATCGCCCGTATCCGTCCTGCGGCGGGACCGCAGACAAAGGGGGCTCCCACTTCGGCGCTGCCCTTCTGAATCAAGACCGTCGCCATGGGACCGTGCCGTTTGTCCACCTTGGCTTCAATGACAGTGCCCTTTGCCAACGTATCGGGATTGGCTTTGAGCTCCAGCATTTCCGACTCCAGTAGCAGCAGATCAAGCAGGCGGTCGATACCCCCACCGGTCTTGGCGGATATCTCTGCCACCTGAACCGACCCGCCCCAGTCTTCTACCAGAACTCCGTGTTCCGACAGACCCCGTTTGACCTTCTCAATGTCCGCTTCGGGCTTGTCGATTTTATTGATCGCCACTACAATCGGCACCGATGCCGCTTTGGCGTGGTTGATGGCTTCAATGGTGCGCGGCATCACACCATCGTCAGCCGCTACGATAAGCACGACGATATCCGTGACCTGCGCGCCCCGGGCACGCATTGCCGTAAAGGCTTCATGTCCGGGGGTATCCAGAAAGGTAATCTGTTTGTTGCCATCCAGCAACACCTTGTAGGCGCCGATATGCTGGGTTATTCCACCGGATTCACCGGCAACCACATTAGTACGGCGGATATAATCGAGCAACGAGGTCTTTCCGTGATCCACATGCCCCATGATCGCCACCACCGGCGGACGGGGTACGGCATTCTTCAAATCCTCTTCGGTATCCTCAATTTTTAACACCTCTTCGCCATACTGTTCAACCTGTTCCACCTCATATCCGAACTCATCGGCGATCAGCGTAATCGTGTCAAAATCCAGTCGTTGATTAATCGTCACAAACATTCCCAACTGAATACAGGTAGCAATCAGCTCGGACACATCTACATCCAGCATATTCGCCAGGGTCTCCACGGTGGCAAATTCGCTGACTCGAATTTTCCGGATTTCTTCCTGTTCACCCTCTTTTTCCGTGTCCTGTTTCTTGTATTTCTTACGGGTGGTTTTTTCATCCATTTTCGCCATGGTTTTGCGGATGGATTCCTCCACTTTGCGCTCGTCAATAGCGCTGCCCCGCTTACCCTTTTTTCCTTTTCGGGAATCTTCGGTATCGGCGCCGCGTCGTTTGCCACCCTTTTGATCGAGCCGGGCTTCAATATCGGAAATAGTGATCCGACGCAGTTTGCGCTTTTCCTTTTTCTTCTTTTTCGGCTCTTTCTTATCGGACTCCACCGCAGCGGTTGCGGTTTCCCCGGTTATCTCTTCAACGACTTTGGGCGTCACATCGGTTACCTGGTCCGCCTGGACAAGGTCCCGAATCAGCTTTTGATAAATCGTCAGGCTCTCTTCACGGGTAACCTGAATCGCCGCATTAAACAGTGGCACTGCCTGTGAATAAACTTCCGACTCAATTTTTTTCCGTTCGATTTCAGCCGTTTTGCGGGCTTCCTCTTCAGCCTTACGCTTTGCCTCGGCTTCCCGACGGGCTCGCTCTTTGCGAAAGCGTTCCACCACATCCTTTTCCCGGGCAAACTCCTCCAAAATCCTCAGATAGGTCGACTCATCCACGGGAGACATGATGGTTTTTACCGGAATCTCTTCTTTTTTCAGAAAATCGATGATCTCGATATGCGAGATATTCAGCTCCTTGGCAATCTCGAAAATACGCTTCTGCTTCACTTTTGAGTCGTCGGTCATTTTATACTTTCTTTTTAAAATCGATCTACGAGCTTATTCCTGAACCAGATCGTCAGCAATCTCATCTTCAGAATATTCGTTCAGTGCCTCATTTTCCGCTTCGTCGGCAAGTTCTTCCTCTTCAAAATCATCCGAACTGGCCGCTTCGGCTTGTGCAGCTTGTCGGGCAGCCTCCATTTCTTCTTTACGTTTACGCAATGCCTCATCCACGACCGCAATTATCTTATCCACGGTCTTTTCACCCAGCCCCTTGATGCTCAGCAATTCATCCTTGGGGGTACTGAGCAATTCCTCTGCCGTCTCAATGCCGACAGCATAGAGGAGCTTCCAGTTGTGCTCCGTCAGATCCTCAATCTCCTCAAGATACACGGTTTCCGATTCCGATAATTCATAATCGGATTTCTTTATGGCGTCAATGGTATAGCCGGTGACTTCCGAAGCGAGACGGATATTTTGTCCCATCTTGCCGATTGCCACCGAGATCTCCTCATCATCAAAAATCGCCAGAGCCGACTTCTTCTCTTCATCAATTTCCAGCATGTAAGGTTTAGCAGGGGACAGGGCGCGGGTAATTAATATTTCCGGCTCACTGCTGTTATTGATAATATCAATTTTTTCGTTATTCAATTCCCGAACAATCGCCTGAATCCGGCTGCCTTTGATCCCGACACAGGCACCAACGGCATCGATGCGACGATCGTTGGACTCCACAATCACTTTGCTGCGGTCACCGGGATGCCGGGCGACTTTTTTTATCTCAATTGTGCGGTCGTAGATTTCCGGCACCTCATTTTCAAACAGTTTTACCAGGAATTGCGGATCGGCGCGTGAGACAATGATCTCCGGTCCGCTGGGTCCGAGGACTGCCTCTTTTAAGATCGACTTCAGACTCTCACCGCGGCGATACCGTTCGCCGGGGATCTGTTCTTCGCGGGGCATCTTTAATTCTGCTTTCCCGATATTAATAAAAATGGCATCCCGGCGGATCTGGTGAACATCACCGATAATAATCTGTCCGATTTTCTTGGAATACTCATCATAAATGGCGTTTTTCTCAACCCGCAAAATCTGCTGGTTCAAAATCTGTTTGGCGTGCGAAATCAAACGCCGCCCGAAGCTGCCCGGATCGATGATTTCGATATAGGGATCACCGACATGCAGTTCGGGGTCCAGAATCCGGGCTTCTTCCAGACTGACCTCGGTCAGCGGATCCTCCACCCTCTCGACGATCGTCTTCTGCTGATATATCTCAATTTCACCCTTATCCATATTGACAATCACATCAAAATTATCAGTGCTCCCGTATTTCTTCTCAATCAGCGTGAGAAAGACTTTCTCGATAATCTCGCCCAGCTCACTTCGATCGACATTTTTTTCACGAGCGATCTGGGAAAATGCTTCGATGATTTCACGGTTTATCAATTGGTCATACTCCTATCTTTATACTACCATTTAATTTTTACCTGTGCATAATCCAACTCACTCAGCGGCAGAATCCGGAGCGTTTCACCGACTTCCAGACTCAGACGTTCCGTCGTAACCTCCCGCAATACCCCGCTGAGGGGTGACGGAAACGACGAAGATCGATGATAAACTCTGAGCATACGACCGATATTACGGGGAAAATCACGATAGTCCCGCAGTTTATAATCAATCCCCGGTGAACTGACCTCCAGATGGTATCCGTCAAGAAAAAGCTCATCCAACAGATTATTCGAATTGATTGCGCGGGTAATCCGGGTAATTTCATCCATCGTAATACCCGCCATGCTTTGCAGGATAATTTTTACAAAATTTCGTTGCCCCAGTGACGAGGTCACAATGTCAATGAGATAGGCACCATTATCGGTTACAATCGGTTCAATTAATTCGGCTATTTTTTCCTTCAGCGTTTTCATCGATATCTTTCATCATACGAAAAAAGTGGGTTTGTCAACCCACTTTCAACGATCGGAATATACGACAATAAAACCAATTATGCAACTCCCTTAGC
>JBNGDF010000042.1:0-16872 GCA_049975265.1 Fidelibacterota bacterium | reverse complement strand
TTTGCCACAGAGGCACAGAGTACACTAAGAAAATTTTTATTTTTCCAATATATTCCAAACATCTCTGTTCAAATAATAAATCGTTTCACTCCTTCTTTCATCAAACGTGAATTGAAATTAATCAATAAAAGGTCTCTGAGCCCTCCGTGTCTCCGTGGCAAAAAATTACTTTATCTTTTCAATGATTGCATCTGCCATCTGCTGCGTCGAAGTGGCGCCCCTTTCCAGCACATCCGGTCGCCCGGGCATTTTGAGCATATCATATGTCCGGACCTTCCCTTCGGCAATGACCTCTGCCACGGCTTTACGGATTCGGGCTGCCAGATCGTTTTCAGCGATGAAATCCAGCATCATACAGGCGGACTCGATCATGGCGATCGGATTGACGATGGAGACCGGATAATCGGCATACTTCGGCGCCGAGCCGTGGGTCGGCTCAAAAACGCCGATGCCGCTGTCGGGATTAAACTGCGCCGAGCAGGCAAAACCCAGCCCGCCGATGAGCCCCGCAAATCCGTCGGAAACGATATCCCCGAACATGTTCCCCGCCACGATGACACCATAATCTTCCGGATTCTTGGTCAGCCACATCATCTGAGCGTCGATATTGGTATTCCAAAGTTCAATCTCCGGATAATCGCTTTTCTGGATCTGCTGTGCCATCTTGTACATCATTCCGGAGGTTTCACGGATAACATTGGGTTTTTCACAGACTGTAACCGAGCGATATCCGTAATTTTTCGCATGGTCAAACGCCGCCCGCAAAATCCGCTCGGTGGCTCTCCTGGTAAATATCCGGGTCGAGACCGACAGCTCCTCTCTGGGCGTTTGACTGAAATTTTTGACAAACTTGGGATGAGTCATCAGGGCTTCGTATACGATATCCGGCGGATTGCTCCACTCCACCCCGCCGTAAAGACCCTCGGTGTTCTGGCGGAAAATGACCACATCGATTTCCGGCTCCTCGATTGAGTCCCCGGCACCGCGCCGGATGAAATTCAGTGGATTGCCCTTATAGGAACGACAGGGACGCATACAGATATCCAGGTTGAAATGCTGCCGCAGACCGACGATCGGGCTGGAATAGACCAATCCTTTGCTCTGTAAATCGGGACTGAGTTCGGCAGCCGCGGCATCTTTGGGCTTTGAGGTGATCGCCCCAAACAGCGCGATTTTATGCTTTTCGATCAGGTCCAAGGTTCGTTGGGGCAGCGGATTGCCATCCCGGCACCAGAATTCCCAGCCGATATCAGCATCCACATAATCCGCTTCGAAACCGGCTGCATCCAGAACGCGCAGCGCTTCCCGGAGGACATTTTTACCAATCCCATCACCGGGCATGGTAACAATTGTTCGTTTCGCCATGGATCTTTCTCCTTCTTAATTTAACTAATTAAACGCATATATCTGGTCAATATGAATCTGCACTTCGTATTGCGGATAGTACCGGTGAATCTTGTGTATCAATTTTTGGCAATCATCCAGATCCTCACAGCGACTTACCGCTTCTCCAACTGGTACGATATCGAAGAAGACTTTCTGCCGGTCGGTCCCGGTGACGACCCGCAGATCGTGAAATTCCCGGATTGCGCTGCTGTTTCGGACAAATTCTGCAATCAAATGACGCAGCCGCTCAACGGTTGGACTGTGCAGATCGACGGGATCCACATGCACGATGGCATAGGCGTTCAGCCGCTGCGCCAGCAACTGCTCCACCTTTGTGGCAATCTCGTGCGCCCGCAGGCTGCTGTTTTCCTGATCCACCTCCACGTGCACACTGATAAATTTTTGGTCTCCATAGCTGTGAACTACCGCGTCATGAATGCTGTGTACATTTTCCACACTCAGACAAGTCTTGCGGATGTCTGCGATATACTCCCGTGTCGGGGCTTTGCCCACCAGCGTATCGGCAGCATCTCTGGCAATAGAAATACCCGCCCAAATCAATAGAAATCCCACTGCCATTCCGCCGGCTCCGTCCAGAAAATGATACCCCAATTTTGCTCCGAAAATTGCAATCAATACCAGGACCGAACTGACCGAATCGGTATAATGGTGGAGTGCATCCGCCCGCAACGCGGCCGAATCGATTTTTCTGCCGAGATATGCCGAAAAACCACCCAGCCAGGTCTTGATCAAAATCGTGGCAAACACAAATACCAGCACTCCCCAGTGAACGACGCCCAGGCGCGGATTGATCAGTCGTCCGTAGGAGGATTTCATAAATTCTATTCCGGCTACGACCAGTAATACCGCCATAATCAGAGTAGCCACATATTCGGCACGCTGATGACCAAAAGGGTGCTCGCGGTCCGCCGGTCTGGCAGAAATCCGATATCCTAAAATGACAATAAGCGACGTGGCAACATCCGACAATGAGTGGACGGCATCAGCAATCAGCGCAATGGAGTTGATTAGCAATCCGATGATCAATTTACCTGCAAACAGGAAAAAATTGACCACAATACTGACCCGCCCTTCCAGACACCCGTAGGCAGTCCGGTCTGCATTCCTGCGCAGTGACCTGGGAACAATCCACTCAAACAGGGGTGATTTCATTCAATTCCTAATTGCTTCTTCGTATAGGGAATCAGTCCGCCGGCATCGAAAATCCCCACCACTTCCCGGGGCAGCGGCGGAAATGTAAATACCCCAGCCTGACAGCGGATTTCACCTTTGTCCGTATCGATTTCAATTGTTTCGCCATGCACCACAGCATCAACCGCCTGCGCCGATGTCAATGCCGGCAGACCGAAATTGATACAGTTGCGAAAATAGATCCGGGCAAAGGTCTCGGCGATTACGGCGCCAACACCGGCATAGACCAGACAGGCTGCCGCCTGCTCGCGACTGCTGCCGCAACCGAAATTGGTTCCACCGACGATCACATCGCCTTTCCGGACATTTTTAGCAAATTCCGGGTCCAGGTCCTCCAGCGCCACTTTCGCCATCTCCGCCGGTTCAGTCACCGTATAGGTGTATTTACCGGGAAAAATGACATCCGTATTGACATCGTTCCCATATTTCCAGACCTTTCCTTTTATAATCATTCCTGACTCCTCTCTATTTAATGCCACAGAGACACAGAGGCATGTTCATAATAACTTAAAGTATCCTAATATTCTCGTCCGGTATCATTATTCTCAGAGTCCTCCGTGCCTCCGCAGCTATTCTCTGAAATCCTCGATCTTACCCGTCAATGCCGAAACCGCTGCCGAACGGGGACTGACCAGATAGACAAAGGCTTCTTTATTTCCGAGCCGACCCTTGAAATTTCGATTAGAGGTCGCCAGCGTCACTTCGCCATTGGCGGGCACACCCTCATGGTTACCCATGCAGGGACCACAACCGGGATTCATAATCACACAGCCGGCATCCACCAGTTCCGTAATCCAGCCCCGTTTCAGCACCTCGAGATAGATTTCCTGAGATGCCGGAAAGACCAGCATGCGCACATCGCGATGCACCTTTTTGCCCCGCAGTACTTCGGCAACCACCTCAAAATCCTCGACCCGGGCATTGGTACAGGAACCAAAAAAGACCTGATCAATTTTCGTCCCTTTTACTGTACTCACGGGAACGACATTGTCAACGGTATGGGGTTTGGCAATCATCGGCTCCAAATCCGATACATCAAAGCGGTACTCGGTCTCATACTCCGCATCGGGATCGGAGCGGACAATCTCAAAATCCCGGGTAACGCGACCTTTTAAAAAGTCCAGTGTCGCCCGGTTCGGAACCATATATCCGGCTTTCGCACCCACTTCCACCGCCATATTAGCCAACACGAAGCGACTGGCGGCACTCATTTCTTCAATTGTGGGTCCGCAGAATTCAATGGCTTTGTACAGCGCGCCGTCGGCACCGATGGTTCCAGCTATTTTCAACATCAAATCCTTGGAGGAAATTCCCGGCGGGAATTTTCCCTCCACATACACCCGGATCGTCTCGGGAACCCGCAGCCAGATCTTTCCCCGCGCCATGATAGCCGCCATTTCACTGCGACCGATTCCCGTCGAGAAAGCGCCAAATGCACCGTAGGAAGTGGTATGCGAATCGGCGCCCACAATCAGAGCACCCGGCCAGACGTGCCCCTTTTCCGGCATTACCTGATGACAGATACCGACGTTGATATCGTAAAAATTCCGGATGCCCTGCTGGCGGACAAACTCCCGGATATCCTTATGATTCTGGGCAAACTTCTCGTTGGCTGCCGGCGTGCAGTGATCCAGAATAACCACATGCCGCTCAGGGTAACAGACCCGCTCCACACCGATCTTATAAAAGGTCTTGGAAATGGCTGCCGTGTTGTCATGGCTCATGGCGACATCGGGTTCCACCTCAATGATCTCGCCGGGTACGACACTTTTCCCGGCTTTCATTCCCAGGATTTTTTCACTGAATGTCTTTCCCATTGCTGCTCCTGTAAATGCATGATTTGATAAAACATTTAGCTGGCAATTTAGGACAGCGGTGGATTAAAATTCAATAGAAAGCTTTACTTTTTTAAGAATATTTTTCAAAAATCATCATCTTGTTTGATGAATCCGGCGCCTGATGTCCGAGAATCCTGCCATTTCTATCTTTTTTCATTACCAAACATTGATTTTTAACGTAAATCTTCCCAATTTTGACTTCAATTGAAAATGGAGGTAACGGTGGGAAAACGGGCAGCCACAGGAAATCGGGGAACCGACGTTCGTTCCGATTGCTACGTGGAAATCGAATTGACCATGCAGGGCGGAATCCGGCTGGAGGTTCAGAGCAAGGTCGCGGTTCTGTTCGGAGAGTCTATTCATCAGCTCCTTCGGGAGATTCTGCACTTTTTTGAAATTGAACACGCACGGCTCACGCTGGATGACAGCGGCGCCCTGCCGTTTGTCATTGCGGCACGGCTGGAGGCGGCGATCAATCAGATAAAGCAGACAGACCGGGAATTTCTACCGAAAATGCTCCCGGAAAACACCGTTACCACCACCCGCGATCGCTACCGTCGTTCGCGTCTCTACCTGCCGGGCAATACCCCCAAGCTCTTCATCAATGCCGGGCTGCACAAAGCCGACGGGATCATTCTGGACCTGGAAGACAGCGTCGCACCAGTAAAAAAGGACGAAGCCCGCTATCTCGTCCGCAATGCCCTGCGAGCCAATAATTTTTATGGTTGCGAGCGTATGGTTCGGATCAACCAGGGCGAACGCGGACTGGCAGACCTTGATTTCATCGTCCCCCATTATGTCAATATTATTCTTGTCCCAAAATGCGAAGATGCCGATTATCTGAGCCAAATTGACCAAAAAGTACAAGTCATAAAAAAGGCGAAAGGGCTCGATTACCCGGTGTACCTCATGCCGATTATTGAAAGCGCCAAAGGCGTCCTCAATGCGTATGAAATCGCTACCGCCAGTCCGAATGTCGTGGCGCTGGCGATTGGTCTGGAGGACTATACCGCCGATCTGGGAACCCAGAGAACTCAGGACGGCAGTGAAAGTTTTTTTGCCCGCAGCATGCTGGTCAATGCCGCCAGAGCTGCCGGCATTCAAGCCATCGATTCGGTCTTTTCCGATGTTGCCGATCAAGAGGGGCTGCGTCAGACGGTGCAGGCGTCCAAAGCCATGGGGTTCGAGGGCATGGGCTGTATTCATCCGCGCCAGGTTCCGGTGATTCACGACGCCTTTGCGCCCACTGACACTGAAATCGAGAAGGCTCAGAAAATCGTCAACGCCTTTCACGAGGCGGAAGAGAAAAAACTCGGCGTCGTGGCGCTGGGCTCCAAAATGATCGATCCGCCCGTCGTCAAGCGGGCGCAGAAAACCATTGCGATGGCAATTGACGCCGGCAGACTGCCGGAAAACTGGAGAGATTCTTATGGCAACTGAACTCGTTAAAAATGCGCTGGGACGCCTGGTACCCACCGAAGTGAACGGCAAAAAACAGGTCCCCTATAAAGGAATTGGTAAATACAGACCCGACTATCGTAAATATGCACCGCCGGCCGCCAGCATGGCGGATTTCCCCTCCGGCGATAAACGGGTCAGGGATTTGAAAACAGCCCTGCGTAAAGCCGGATTGAAAGACGGTATGACCATCTCGACCCACCACCATTTTCGCAACGGTGATCTCGTCGCGGTCCAGATTTTCCGGATTGCTGCGGAACTTGGGATCAAAGACCTGGTCTGGTTTCCCTCGGCATCCTTTCCCTGCCACGCCGAAATGATCGATTTTATGGAAAACGGCACAATCCATCACATCGAGGGCAGCCTGAACGGTGCGCTGGGGCGCTACTGCTCGGAAGGGAAAATGAGAGGCATGGGGGTTTTACGCTCCCACGGCGGACGCTATCAGGCGGTTCAGGACGGCGAAGTGGTCATCGATATCGCCGTTATCGCCGCACCCACCGCCGATCCCTTCGGCAATGCCAACGGTGTTACCGGAGCATCAGCCTGCGGTCTGCTGGGCTTTGCGCTGGCGGATTCCCAGTATGCTCACAAGGTCATCGTTGTCACCGATAATCTGGTGGATTTTCCCTGTGTTCCCTGGCAAATTCAGGGCAATTATGTGGATTACGTCGTTCAGATGGATAAAATCGGTGAGCCGGAAAAAATCGTCTCCGGAACGACCAAAATCACCAAGAGCCCTGACCGCCTGCTGATCGCCGAAATGACCGCTCAACTCTGCCTCGAAGCCGGGTTGATTAAAAACGGTTTTTCGTTTCAGGCGGGAGCCGGCGGCACCTCCCTGGCGATTACGCATTACTTTGAGCAGATGATGCGGGAAAAAAGCATTAAAGCCCGCTTCGCCCGGGGTGGCAGCAACCAGTACCTGGTCAAAATGCTTGAGGAGGGTCTGGTTGACTATATCCTCGACGGACAAACCTTTGATCTCGAAGGTGTCCGCTCCCTGCGGGATAATCCCCGCCACCGCGATACATCGCCATTCACCAGTTATAACTATCATGGAAAAGGCAATTTTGCGCAATTCGTGGATATCGTCATTCTGGGTGCTACGGAGGTAGACCTGGATTTCAACGCCAATGTCAATACCCACTCCGACGGCTACCTGCTGCACGGCATCGGCGGTTGGCAGAACTGTCTCTTCAGTAAAACCGTCATCCTGCCGATTCCCCTCTTTCGGGATCGTATTCCGGTCATCCGCGATTCAGTCACGACGATCACCGGTCCGGGAGAACTGATCGATATCATCGTTACCGAACGTGGAATTGCGATCAATCCCCGACGGAAAGATTTATTAAAGGCTTTGAAAAACACGAAACTGCCGTTAAAATCCATCAAAGAGCTCAAAGACGAGGCGGAGAAAATCTGTGGCGTCCCCGAAAAACCAAAACTGGGCGATGAGATCGTGGCGGTGATCAAATGGGTGGACGGCACCATTATCGATGCTGTCCGGCGGGTAATCGTATGACGTTTAAATAACAAAACCCCGCCGGAACAACCTTCGGAAGGTTATTCACAATGTTTCAGCCTGTAACGATGTTACAGAATAACCTTCCGAAGGTTGGTATTAAACCCGGGATTTGCTTTAATGCCCCAACCGCAGATACTGTTTCGTCGTCGGGTGCTGGGGATGATCAAAAAGCTGTTCCGGCGAGCCCTGCTCGATGATTTCCCCCAGGTAAATAAAAACCACGTGATCCGCCAGACGCCGCGCCTGCCGCATGATGTGGGTGACGATCAGAATGGTATAATCCCGTTTCAGCTGCATAAACTGCTCTTCGATACAGGTGCTGGAAAGCGGGTCCAGCGCCGAGGTGGGTTCATCGGCAAGGATGATCTCCGGTTCCACCGCCAAACCCCGGGCGAGACAAAGCCGCTGCTGCTGCCCGATGGAGAGCCGGGTCGCCGGCGATTTCAGCCGGTCTTTGACCTCCTCCCAGAGATTGACCTGTCGCAGGTAAAATTCCACCCGATCGGCTAATTCGAAGCGATTACGCAAGCCCTGAATTTTCAATCCGTAAGCCACATTATCAAAAATCGACATTGGCAGTGGATAGGGGCGCTGGGACAACAATCCCATTTTCTGGCGAATGCGGGTCAGATCGTTTTTACGATTCAGAATTTCTTCGTTATCAAGATAGATTCTGCCACTTATCGTCAATCCGTCATACAAATCGATCAGGCGATTCAGGCATTTCAACAGAGTCGTTTTGCCGCAACCCGACGGACCCAGAATCACCGTCACTTTATGGCGGGGTATTTCCAGGTTGACATCCTTTAGAATCGGTGTCCCGGCGTGAGCGACATTCAGATTATGAATATTGATGATGGCATCATTCATTTAATAACGTGCTTTCTATATTTGGCGGATATGAAACGGGCGGTCAGGCTGACGATGAGAATAATGACCGTTAATACCACTGCCGACGCATACGCCCGTTCCCGGACAGCGGGTATCGGTGAACTGAGCTGAAAAAAGATCGCCAGCGGCAATGTTGCGGTGGGTTGACTGAGGGAGGTGGGAATGTAATCGGTGTACCCGGCTGTAAACAGCACCGAGGCGGCGTCACCGATACCCCGTCCGAAGGAGAGCAATATCGCCGTTACAATCCCCGGCAAAGCCTGACGGATATAGACTTTCAAAGCCACCTCACTGCGGGTCGATCCCAGGGCATAAGACGATTCCAGCAGACCTTTCGGAACGGTTTTCAGCACCTCATCAATGGAGCGAATCATGATCGGTACAATCAGCAGCGTCACGGTGAGAATCCCCGCCAATAGTGACGCCCGCAGTCCCAGAAAGAGCATCACGCTAAAGCCAAAAGCGCCATAGACGATAGACGGCACACCCCACAACACATCCAGGAAAAAACGAATCCGGTTGAGCCAGAAACAATGCCGAATCAGGTGAACATTCATAAAGAGAGCCACCGGTAATCCGATCAGAAATGCCAGCACCGTGGCACCGATTGCCAGATAGAATGAGCCGATGATGGCATTCAGAATACCGCCCTCCTCGCCGAAGTAAAAACCACCCCGGGGCACTTGGCTGAGCATGTCCCAGTCCAGCGCCCGACAACCGTTTTTCAAAATGACAATGATCAGATATAACAGCACGGCAATAATCAGGTACGTTGCCAATGCCCCCAGGGATTTGAATATCTGCTCTTCGACCCTTTTCCGTCTTAACACCGGTTTTCTCCATGATTAATTACCATTCGGGCGAAAATATTGAACAGGACAATAATGACAAACAGAATCAGCGCTCCGAACATCAGAGCGGAATCGTACATGGGAATCGACAGCATTTCCCCGTAATTGTTGGCGATCAATGCCGGCAGGGGATACCCTGCTTCAAACAGCGATTGGGGTATCTGGACCACGTTGCCCACCACCATCAGAACCGCAATCGTTTCACCCAGCGCTTTGGAAATTCCCAGACCGAACGCCGCCATAATCCCGGAAAAGCCCGCCCGCAGGAGAACCAACCTGATGGTTTCCCAGTAGCTGGCACCGACCGCCAGAGACGCCTCTTTCAGTTGCACCGGAATCGTCTGAAAGACCTCAATCAGAATATTCAGGATAAAGGGAATCGACATGACCGCCAGGACGATTCCCCCGGAGAGAAGGCAATAGCCGCTGGTTGGAACGTTCCGGAAAGAGCCCAACTTCAGCGCAAAAGGTACAATGACCAAAATACCCCAGACGCCATAGACCACCGATGGAATACCGGAAAGTATATCGATCGCCGGCTGCATCAGGTTAAGCAGGCGCCGCGGCGCATATTGCGTCAGATAAATCGCCGCCAGCAGACAGACCGGTCCGGCGATGATGAAGGATATCAACGTCACGTAAACAGAACTGATGATAAAAGGCTTGAAGCCGAAATAACCGCTCATTGGTCTCCAGTCGGAAGCCCCCAATAGTTCTCCCAGCGGGACCGTTTTCAGAATCGGCAGGGATTTCAGCACCAGCCCCAAACCGATCACCAGCGGAATCAACAACACAAAAAAAAGACACACCAGCATCCAGCCGGAACTCAATCTGTCGATTGTGTTGCGGTGCAGCATGGTCTGTTTCTATCTCAATTTTTCCAGCTGTTTGGAAATAACATCCCGGGACAGAGGCACATATCCGGCTTTGGACACATACTGCTGACCCTCGGTGAGAATCCATTTTAAAAATTCAGCTACGACGGGTGATTCCGGTTTTCCCCGAGCAACGAAATAGAGTTCCCGCGCCGGGGGTGACGGATACTGCCCGGCGGCAATGGCGGCCATTATTCCGGTCATGGAACCGTAAAAATCCTCTTCCGGATCAATCCGCCCGTTGGCATTGATATCTATAGGGATGACTTCGAGTCCCGGGTACTTTTGATTTGTCTCGGCACTGTAAATATAGATCATATTGTTATAACCGATTCCCAGCGGGTCCTTCCTGACGGCATCTGCCAGCCCCGGATCGGCATACACACCGATACCTTTCAAATCCTCCTGAACACCGCCCAGATATTGCGCCCAGGTTCCGGCGGCACCGCAGGCATCGCTACGGGTATAGAGATGGATCGGGGCTCCCGCTGCGGCGCCGACCAAATGCCCCCAATCCCGGATCATTTCATCCATAAAAATCGCCCTGAACCGGTCTTGCGTAACACCCCGTTTTTTCAGCTCCGCCACGACCGGATTCCTGGCGCTGATCGTCGGTAACACGGCATCTTTGGTAACAGCAATCCACCAGACGCCGCGCGCTTTTTCGGTTGACATGATCTCCCGGGAAAACATCCCCAGGTCCACGGTTCCCGAAAGCGCATCTGCCATGCCTTTGCCGGCACCACCGGCAGAGATATCAATCCGGACATCGGGATGAATTTTCCGAAATTCCTCTGCCCATTGAACGGTCATGGGGTAGAGTGCAAAGGCGCCGGAAATCGTAATGATCCCACATAATTTATTACTATCCGTTACTTTTTCTGCATCCGGCTTCCGACAGCCGATCACAGCGGTGAAAGCGACTGTAAGGATCATGATGTTCAACCGAGTCGCTTTGAAACATCTTGTTGAAAAATGCATGCCGTTCCCTCCTCTCAGCGTGATCGCATCCCCATGTCTACACATCACCAATCAGTCAAAAAGGCATTGGATTTGCGTCATTACCTATATAATCTACCTACATAGTAGACATTTGCAAGAAAAAAATTTTAATCTGCGGCTTTTCCCGAAGTTCTTAAGGCATCTTCACGTCGGATAATCTCCGCCAGAGTCGCCTGTTTGAAAATCTCCACCGCCGCATCGCGTACCTCTTTGAAAAAGGTGCGGATCCCGCAGAATTCCTCCTCTTTGTCCACATCACAGGACTCGTAATAGAGATAGGTGACGCAGGGAATAAAGGCGATCGGTCCATTAAACAGGCGAATGATGGTTGCCAGATTGACCTCTTCAGGGTCCTGGCTCAGATAGTAGCCGCCGTAGCGCCCCTTGACACTGTTCAGAATGCCGGCATTTTTCAGGTCCCGCAAAATCGCTTCCAGAAATTTTTTGGGAATTTTCTCCTCCTCCGCCAGCGTGGCAATCTGGAGCGGTTCCTTGCGATACTCTCTTGCCAGACGCACCAAGGCAATAATGGCATATTTGGTCTTTTTCGATAACATGCTAAAAGATAGCGGTTTTACGGTGAAATTAAAAATTCCAACGGGAAAGCGGAACCCGGCTTCTCCGAATTCCCGCAGCGCTTACATCAAGAACGATTCAATATACTTTCGAATCGGCGTAATATCTTCGAAATTCTCGACAATCAGATCGGGTTTTTCCGCTTCGATGCCCGCCCGCCTCTCGGCATGGCGCACCACGGCAATCGCCCGCATGGCGTTACGGTGGGCGCACCGGACATCCCGAATCGTGTCACCGATGATGATGACACGCTGCGGCGGATAATCCTCTTTGAATTGACGCCGGCACTTTTCCAGCGCAATGGTCGGAAGCCGGTCACGCCGGGCGTGATCATTACTGAACACCCCCAGACTGAAATAGCGCATCAGGTTAAAGGGCGCCAGCTTTATTCGGGCGCCCTGCTCCAGATTGCCGCTGATCAGACCGAGCCGAACCGCCTGGGATTGCAGATAATTCAGCAAGGTCAGCGTGCCGGGATAGAGGTGATGATCTTCGGCGTCGGGATAACGCCGCTGTAAAAGAACCAGATAACGGTCCAGAATCTTCTCCGGCAAACCGTCCCGTTTTTCAGCCGGGATATTTAAGCGCCGCAGGGCATCCGCCACAATCAGCGGATCGGTCATTCCGGCGAGATGGTCAACCTCAAAGCGCAGTGTTTTGCCCACAAATTCCTCAATTGCCGCCGCCAGTGCATAACGGGGCGCCATTCCGGGATAGAGCAAAGTCCCGTCAATGTCAATCAAAATCAGGAGTTTCGGCATATGTCCTCGTCTTCAGACTTATCCAAACTACTTATCTTCCTTAAAATGTATAATCAATCCTGAGCTTGATCAGTCGTACCGGACCCATATTGCGCTCCACCACCACATAGTAGTACTGCAGGAGATTTTCCACACTCAGACTGATCCGCAGGACATTATCCATACTGAACTGACAAAAGCCGCTGACCAGTTTGACCGGCACCCGTTGATCGGCGCCGGTATCGGGATTCTCATCGTACAGCTGCACCCGCTCCATGCGGCTCAGATAGCGGTAGTCTGCTCCGGCGGTGAAATTTTTCGAAAGGATCAGCTGCCCGGAAACCACCAGAGTATGGCGATGGCGATACGCCAGAATATCGTCGGCACTCAGGTCCCGGGGATCGAGATAGGTATAGCTGATTTTCCCGGTGAGCGGTAAGCGTTGCCATACCCAATCAAGGGTCGCTTCGCCACCCTGAATGCGGGCTTCGGTGACATTGCGAAACTGAATCCGCTGGTCCCGCCGGTCCATAATCGGCTCAATCAGATCGTGGTAATCGCTGGAGAAAACCGCCAGGTCCAGATTGAACCGGCGACCCTGCCGGTAGAGACCGACTTCGCTGGCGCGGTTGGTCTCGGGCTGCAGGTCCGGATTGGGTTTGACCTGAAAAATGTACTGCTGCGTGTTGATAAACATCTCCGCCATCGCCGGTGCCCGGTATGCCCAACCATGGGAAGCGCGCAGTACCAGCTGTTTGCTGATATCCAGCGTCAGACCAAGTTTTGGATTGACCTGCCTGTTAAAGGGTTGATCATCCACCCGGTTGACATCCCAGCGGGCGCCGAAGCTGACAGTCAAAAAGCTCAACAGCGGAACTTCATCCTGGAAATAGGCGGCGGCTTCCAGTCCTCGGTGATTGCCCCAGAGATCGGCGGATACCTGATGATATTTAAAATCCACCCCGCTGCTGATATAATGACGCCCGCCCGGTCGCAAATTTATCTGAAACTCCGGATTCAGTGTCCGTGAATCGGAATAGCCGGTATTGTTATGCAGGTAGTTATCAAAGCGGGTTTTGAAGAGATTCAGGCGTAGCAGGCGGGATTGCGACGGAGAGACCACATGGGAATAGAGGGTGGACCATTGCATTTTATGGGTTTCGATATGGTCGTCTTCTGTGTTGAGAGGCGTATGAAAGGGCTGATAGGGGCTTTTCCATTCGGTAAAAGAGCCATGATCATCGAGAACCAGATAGAGCCGCGAGCGGAGCAGGCGATTCTGCTGCCAGGTATAATCCAGCTCACCAGTGAAAATCCAGCGGTCAATCCAGCCGTTTTCGTAATAGCTCTCGGAGCGGAATCGGGCAATGGCGGCTTTTGCGGCAAGGGCTCCAAAATGCCGCGTATGACTGACCCGCCACTCCTCCAGCAACATTGGACGATCGTTCCAGATCAGCGACTCGCGATTGGGTTTACTGTATATACCGCCCCCAAAACTGACATCGGTATGGACACCGGGTGCCATAGTTTTCGTAATAATGTTAATGACGCCACCCATGGCGTTGGAGCCGTACAGCGCCGATCCGGGTCCTTTCAGAATTTCAATGCGGTCGATATTTTGGACCGGCACGGCATCCCAGTAGATTGTGCCGTTATCAAAAGACATTGCCGGAAAGCCGTCCACCAGGACGATTACCCGGCTGCCGGCACCCCGGGCATATCCGCTGCTGCCCCGCATGCTGATCTGACCGCCAAGCAGCTGCACACCCGACTCGTAGGGCAGAATATCCTGCACCGTTGCGGCATTGCGGTAGCTCATATCCTCAGCGCTGATTGTCGCAATGGTCACCGGCGAATCGATCTTGCGCATGGCACGCCGGGCACCGGTCACAACGATCTCCGGTGAACGAATCGCCTTGGGCTCCAGCTCGATGATCAGCTGCGTTACGCTGTCTGTGGCAACGTCAACAGAGAGCTCCTGCGACTGGTAGCCGATATTCAAAATCTGCAACGTGTAGGTACCCGGCGGCAAGGCATCAATGCGAAACTCTCCAGCCAGGTCCGCCGCGGCACCCAGCAGCGTGCCTTTTACCAGAATATTGGTACCGGGCAGTGGTTCGCCACTCTCTTTCGAATAGACCACGCCGGCGATCTGACCACTTGCCGCCTGCGCCTGCGCAAGCATCAGCGACACAATCAGCAGCGGAAACATATATCTGATATAGCTGAAGAGCAACGATCGGAAATAAAAAACCCGCCGGCGCCCCGCCATTTCAGAGATGAGAATTCCCCTTTTCACCATCAACCCTGACCTTTTACCCTTTGAACGTTAACCTTTGCCCCCTGCCCTTCGAACTTTAAACTTTAAACTTTAAACTTTGAACTTTGAGCTTTGAACTTTCACCTTTAAAAAGGTAATTCCAACTCATAGTCCACATCAATATCAATCTCCGTCAGCCACTCCCCTTCTCCCACCCGGATCGAGGAGATGCCCAGCGTACTTTCCGGCAGATGATAGAGACCAATCGGTTTGAAATATTCGGGATGCGCACTCAGACTGTCCAGCGGCATGAACAGAATCTCTGTCAGCGGTCTTGTCAAACCTACGACGCCTACAAAATAGAAGCCCGGCGCCAGCTGCACATAATAGGGCGCCTCAGCCAGGGTTGTATCCAGCGCTGCGCTATAGGCGACAATATGGGCAAAGAAGGAATCCACCGCCGTATAAGTGGGACTGAAATCGGCGACCACCACTACGGCGCCTTCGAGCGAATCGGGAAAATTCACCGTCTCTGTCAGAGAATCCACCGGAAAATGCACTACCCCCTCGATTCCGGTGACGGGGTCCAGACCCTCTTCACAGGAAACCATTATCGCGGTTATTAAAAATATGATGGGAAGGGCATTTTTCATAATGGATAAAGATAGTTACGGCGCGGCTTATGTGTCAATAGATTTATTCAGACAATCTGCCAGAGGACAGCGCCGGAGCGTCATACGCAATCCTCAATCAATGAGAATTTACCTGCCGCAGAACCGCGACCAGACGCCGGGCGGCGTGACCGTCCCAGTACTCGGGAATGCGACCTTTTTTCACGGCGCCGTCGAGTATTGCCATTGTCCGGCTTAAAATAATATCGGGATTGGGTCCTACCAATTCATTAGTGCCTTCCCAGATCGTGATGGGTCGTTCGGTATTCTTGCGCAGCGTCAGGCAGGGCACTCCCAGCACCGTCGTCTCCTCCTGCAGACCACCGCTGTCGGTGAGAACCAGGCGGGCGTGCTTCTGGAGTTTCATAAAATCGTGATAGCCTAGCGGCTCGGTGATTTTCAGATTGGGCAACTGCAGGTAGCGCCCCATGCCGAACTCTTTGAGCATCTTACGGGTGCGGGGATGCATGGGAAAGACGACCGGCAGCCGCTCCTGAATTTTCTCCAGAGCATTAAAAAGTCCTCTGAAAATCTCATCCTGGTCCACATTGGATGGACGATGCAGGGTGATCAGGATATAATTGCCGGGCACCACGGCGAGTTGAGCATGAATCGTACGACCATCAATTTTGGGCATATAATAATGCAGTGAATCGATCATGGTATTGCCGACGAAAAAAATTTTCTCTCTGGCAATCCCCTCCGCCTGCAGATTGGCGTCGGCGTCGCGACAGGTGGTAAAGAGGTAATCGGCGATATTGTCGGTAACGATCCGGTTGATTTCTTCGGGCATGCTCCAGTCCAGGGAACGCAGACCGCCCTCGATATGACCGACCTTGATGTGGAGTTTTGCGGCTACCAGCGAACAGGCAACGGTGGAGTTGACATCGCCGGCGACCAGAACCAGGTCTGGTCGGTCAGCTAGAACGGCTTTTTCATAGGCAATCATGATCTTACCGGTTTGCTCGCCGTGCAATCCGGAACCGACTCCCAGATAGATATCAGGCTCCGGCAGTTCCAATTCCCGGAAGAATATTGCCGACATTTTCTCATCGTAATGCTGACCAGTATGCACCAGGCGGCACTGGAACTCATCGGGATATTTCAGCAGTTCCCGGTAGACCGGCGCGGCTTTCATATAATTGGGACGGGCACCAACAATCAGATCAATTTTCATAATAAATCCTTTTACCACTAAGACACAGAGGTTTCACAATATGGGGAAAAATATACGGAATATATTGGGAAAAGTGAAAAGGAAACAGGAGACAATTCTTTAGTAAATTCCAAATAACAAATTTCAAATCACACACAAATTCTAAATTCCAAACTTTAGTGTTTGTTTGGGATTTGGTGCCTGGTGCTTGTGATTTGTTTGGGATTTGGTGCTTGGTGCTTGTGATTTGTTTGGGATTTGGTGCCTAGTGCTTGTGATTTGTCCCTTACACAGTATCGGTCTTGTGATTACCAACGCGTTTCATTCTGAGGGATTCCCGATGAATCGGCATCATTCAGGCGGGGGGCAAGTTGAAAGATTTTATGACACGGAGACACACGGAGGAGACACAGAGGATCACAGAGATT
>JBNGDF010000041.1:0-16985 GCA_049975265.1 Fidelibacterota bacterium | reverse complement strand
CGAAAATAAACCTTCGGAAGGTTCTTAAAAAAACCAGTTACTTATTATCAAGTCTCATAGAACCTTCCGAAGGTTGGTACCCCCTCGCCGACTTCTTAAACCCTTCGGAAGGCTCATCAAAAAACCAACCCCCTATCCCCAAAACCCATCAGAGCCTTCCGAAGGGTTGATTCATACTCTTTCATTTTTCGCCTTCGAAAGAGTAAATTTATCAATATGAAACCATTCCAAACTCTCTTTACAATCATTATAATCTCTCACCTCCTGCTCCCACAAAGTCTCGTTTTCGAGGGTAAATTCGGTCAAAAGCAGTATGAACTCCAAAACATCGAACAAATCCATTTCAAAAGCGATGATTCGCTGTCACGCCCCTCCCTCAGCCTGTATACGAATCAGGGCATCCGTCAATTCCGAATAGCAACGATTGACAGCATCCTGTTTTCGGAACCGCTGACTCTCCAAATCCACCAGCCTTCAGACGTCTGCACAATCCCGGTTTCCGACATTATCCGCTTCACGATCTGTCCGGTTTCTATTCCCGATCGCCGAACAGACGCATTGAGCGGTACGCAGTTTATTACCCGGATAGTAAATGACGCCCTCTATTCCCGGGAACAAAAAATTCAAGCGCAAATCCTTGCCGGGAATTTCCCGGATTTCCTGCGCAACCTGATCACCATCAAAAGTGAGTTCTATGACCTCAACGGCATCGCTCATACCGTCGAATATGACGTCATGCCGGACTACCTGGCAATAGGCTCGACAGAGGATTTCTATCGTATGCCCATGACACCCCAGACCGCTCAGGCAATCGCCGATTCCTTCGGCTGTATTCTGCCGACCCGCAAGCTGGTGGATGATATCTGGAAACATGCGACAGTCAGACTGGACCCGTTTCCCTATCCCTGGACTGAAGAGAGTACAAAAGTACCCCGCTTTAGAGATCACAGCAGCGTTATCGATTCCGCCCGAATCGCCACCGGTGGTGAGCTGGGCGAACTGATCGCCGGAATTAAAAAGGACGTCGTCATCTGCAACGCCCTGAAGACAAACCCGGGCAAAGTGGCGATTTACGGCTGGCATTATCCGTCGGGAAATCCCATCCAGCCGCTCTACGCCGGACACAGCGATCAGTATGTGGATTACAGTCACGGTATCCGCCTGGTCAATGCGGTCGTGCGGGTGGACGGTGTCGCCATGCGGGCGCAGAACATTCTCCGCGATTCGGTTCTCTATAAACTGCTCAGCGACGAAGCCGCACCGATGAGCCAGCCTTATTACTGGTATTGATTACATTCATGAAAATTTTTAAAACATGGTGCCTCTTACTGATACTGTTGATTCACTGTCTGACAGCAACGGAATTAATCATTGTCCTGCAAGACAGTTCCCCCGACACAATCGATATTCGGGCAATCGGGACCGGCTATTTTATCGGCACATCCGGGTGGGAGCCTGAACCAAACCGGACTTTCAGCGACCGCTTCACCCTCTTTCAAAACTACCCGAATCCTTTTAATAATACGACGATCAT
This sequence comes from Fidelibacterota bacterium, assembly GCA_049975265.1. Lineage (GTDB taxonomy): Bacteria > Fidelibacterota > UBA2242 > UBA2242 > UBA2242 > B118-G9. The sequence goes on along the minus strand of JBNGDF010000041.1, from coordinate 15,451 downwards.
TCGCTTCTGGCTATCCACGGAAGGATTCGCCAGAATCAGCATTACCGATCTGCTTGGGCGTGAAGTGATATGTCTGGCAGACAGACGCTTCGCTTCGGGCTACCACCGGCTGTCGTTCAAAACCGAATTGCTTACCAGTGGCACATATCTGTGTACCATGGAAACCGGCGGAGGGCGTACCTCTCGCATATTCACCATCATCAAATAGCAGATTTGAAAACACCCCGAAAAAATTCAAGGTGCGCCATTGTCCCGGATTGCTTATATTTACCAGGTGAATGGTAAACCTGACAAGACAAACGGACGGATGAAATCAACCGAATCCTATTTTGAACCATTTCGGGAAGATATCATCGGAAATGATTTACAATACCGGTTTCCATCGGGGAAACGGACAATTGTCTACGCCGACTGGGCAGCCAGCGGACGTCTGCACCGGTCGATCGAAAACTACATCATCAATGAGCTGGGACCCTTTGTCGCCAATACCCACACCGAAAGCACTCTGACCGGTACGGTAATGACCTCCGCCTATCACCAGGCACATCAGATAATCAAGCACCATTGCCATGCCTCCAGCGACGATGTTTTACTCTTCGCCGGATTCGGCATGACCGCAGTGATCAATAAATTCCAGCGGATTCTGGGGCTGCGGATTCCGGAAAAATACCGGGATAAAATTAAAATTTGCGAGGCAGAGCGTCCGCTTGTTATTATCACCCACATGGAACACCATTCCAATCAGACAACCTGGGAAGAGTGCTGCGTCGATACCGTCATTTTATGCAAAAAGAATGACGGCACGCCGAATCTTGACCATCTGCAGACGATTCTCGATGCCAACCGCCACCGCAAAACGATCATCGGCTCCTTTACCGCGGCGTCCAACGTCACCGGTATCATTACACCAATCCACGAAATGGCTGAAATCATGCATAAATACGGTCGCTACTGTTTTGTTGATTTTTCCGGTTCGGCGCCCTATGTCAATATTGATATGCACCCGCAGCATCCGGAACAGTACCTGGATGCGATTTTTTTCTCACCCCATAAATTCCTGGGCGGACCCGGTTCGTCAGGCGTTATAATTTTTAATAAAAAACTGTATCATAATCGGATTCCCGATCACCCCGGAGGCGGCACCGTACTCTGGACCAATCCCTGGCACGCCCACCGCTTTTTCGACGACATCGAAATTCGCGAAGACGGCGGCACACCCGGCTTCCTGCAGGCGATCCGCGCCGCACTGGCGATTTTACTCAAGGAAAAAATGGGGATCGCGAAAATCATGGCGCGGGAACATTATTTAGTGAACCGGCTGATGGATCAATTGGAGAAAAATGACCGCATAATCCTGCTAGAGGCGCAGAACCGTCACCGGATCGCTTTCATCTCCTTTTACTCTTACGATATTCACCACAACCTCTTCGTTCGCCTCCTGAACGACCGCTACGGGATTCAGACCCGGGGCGGCTGCCTCTGTGCCGGTACATACGGGCATGTCCTGCTGCATATTGACGCCCGTAAATCCAGGGAGATCGCGAAGAAAATCGATCAGGGCGACCTCAGCAGCAAGCCCGGCTGGGTCCGCATCTCCCTGCATCCTACGATGCGCGATGCCGAAATCGACCTGATCGCCGACGCCGTAGACGCCGTTACCAAAAATTATAACGCATGGCAAAAAGAGTACCACTTCAATCCGCACACCGGCGATTACCAGCGAGCAGAATTTTGTATTTGAGGGATCGGGATTCGTTTTATCTCACTCTGATGGTGATTCAGCCGCTTCCCTTATTACACAAAACAACTCAGAGAAGGTTTAATTTTTACTAACTGCTCTGTGTAAACGGCTAAGCGTTGCGTTTTACTATTTTTAAGATTTAATTTTACAAATAAAAAGCATATATTTGCATCAGTCAAATAAAAGGTAGATTTATGAGAGAAATCAGATATCGTTCCGGCGAGACAGTTATCCAGGAGGGGAGTTTCGGAGCTACCGCCTATATTCTGAAAAGCGGTACCGTTGAGGTTTTAAAGAAAACCAGGCACGAAAACTTTCGACTGGCGCTGCTGGAAGCGGAGGAGATTTTCGGGGAAATGGGACTGATCGAAGACAAGCCCCGCTCAGCCTCCATAGTTGCCAAATCGGAGGTTGTTGTCGACGAGATTACCCGGGAAGACTTTCTCGGGCTTCTGGAAGACAAAAAGTCCTTTATCATTCCCATCCTGCGCGCTTTTTTCGAAAGGCTGCGCCAGACCAACGATCTGGTGGTCCGGCTGGAAAATCAGATCGGCGGCAGAAGCAGTAGTCCCGCTGAGAATATCACTCAAGTCAGATTCAGCGGTGTGACCAAAGAAGCCGCAGAAGTGATCAAGGGAAAAGATCTGGTGATTACTAAATTCCCCTTTAAGATCGGTCGCAACAGCAACCACATTTCCGACGCCATTTTTACCAACAACGATCTCTCTATCGACGATAATGTGCCCTACAACGTTTCGAAAAACCACATGTCCATCAACCTGCACGAAAACGAGATGTACATACTGGATCGCGGCAGCAGCCTGGGAACCATTGTCAACGGCAAACAGATCGGCGGCAATATATCGAATTATAAAGCGGTTCTCCAGCCCGGTGAAAACAGCGTAATTCTCGGCAGCAGCTCTTCTCCCTTTCAATTTAAAATCATGATTTGATTCTCCTATGATACCCAGAAAAAATCTCCTGCGCACCCTGAAAAAATCGGCAACGCAACCACTATATGCCACCCAAAATCTGATCCACCGTACCCGTTCAGCGCTCTCCTATCATCTCGATAAGCACGGGCGAAGTTACTGGCCGGAAACAATTTCACTGTTTCTGACCTACCGCTGCAACCTGCGCTGTCGCATGTGCGGTCAGTGGGGCGATGCGGGTGCCTTTAACGAATACAGTAGAGACATCCTGAAGCAGCAGCTCAGTCTTGATGAAATCCGGTCGGTCATCGCCGACATTCATCATTTCAAGCCCAACATTACCCTTTTCGGCGGAGAACCTTTTCTGCATCCCGACTGGTTCAAAATTATCAAATCGGTCAAGAGCGCCGGTCTGCGCTGCAACATCGTCACCAACGGAACCTTTATCCGGAAATACGCCGAACAGATTATTGAATCCCGGCTGGATGAAATTATCTTCTCCCTCGACGGTCCCGCCGAAATTCACGATGCCATCAGAAGAGTGCCGGGTACTTACAAGCTCTCCATGGAGGGATTTCAACGCCTCAACCAGCTCAAGCAAAAATACTCCCGTAAACACCCCCTGATTAATATAAACAGCACCCTTTGGGAAGAAAATCACCGTCACATCAACGACATCATCACAATTGCCGAAAGCATCAATGCCGATGGATTGACCTTTCATCACTTACTCTTTTTAGCCAAACCGACGGTCAATCAATTTTTAGATAGCTTCAGCCGCAGATTTCATCAGCGACCCACCGACTGGATCGGCTTTGCCCGGGACACATTGCCGGAAATTGATGTGGAGTATCTTATCACAGAACTTAAAGCAGCCAAAGCCCGCCGCTCAAAAACCGATATCAGCGTCTATCCGAACTTAAACGACGCTGAAACCCGGCGCTGGTACTCGCAGTTCGAATTCGAAGCCGGTTCCTACCGCAATCGCTGCATGAGCCTCTGGATGACCTCCTATATTTTCCCCGACGGAACGGTGCGTCCCTATCACAGTATGAATTTCGTCACCGGCAATATCCGGGAGAACCGTTTCAGCGAAATCTGGAACAACGAGACCTACTGCGATTATCGCCGATATATCCGTACTCATAAAAAGTTCCCGGTCTGTTCCAAAGGATGTACCGAATTCTTTCGCTATTAAACCGGTATTAATAATTTGACTAAGTAAGAATAGATAATTAAATTGCACCAGAGAGAAAAAGCGTATGAAGACAAAAATTCTAATTGTTGACGATGAACACAAGATTGTAGAACTTTTGGAAGATTTTTTGCTTCAGAAGGGATACGAAGTCGCCAAGGCTTATACGCAGGCGGAAGCCTGGGCTCAGCTGGAAGCTTTCAAGCCGGCTATCCTACTGCTGGATATCAAACTTCCCGACGGTGACGGCATTGAATTTCTGAAGAAAATCAGACCCAAATACGCAGACCTCGGCATTATCATGATCACCGGGCTGGCGGATAAGGAAATTGCGCTGGATGCATTGAAAAACGGAGCCTCGGATTATATCACCAAACCGATTGATTTGAACTATTTATCGAATAGCGTCCTGGCAAAAGTCGTCACCGGGTTTTCCTTCTAAGCGAATCAATGTCCGTAACCTCCCTTGGTTTTGTCAAAAAAGTATCAATAGGAAATTCATGAGAAATATGTTCAAATTTACGGTCTTGGGCATTCTGCTTTTGACCAACTTCTGGTTCGGATATTCGCAGACGGATACCCTTACCATTGAATCCGACACTGATGCCATGATCATGTTGCAGGTCGCCGATAAAATCACCATTTCTTACATTGATGTTGACGCCAGAGGTAATCCGATTCAGCGCAGCAACATTTTTACCCTCCGCCCGGACGGCACCATCTTTCACGAACTGCTCGGCACCGTTTCGTTGGCAGGGCTGACAGTGGGAGAAGCGGAGGCTCTTCTGATTGACCGCTTTTCGCAATTTTTTAATCAACCCCGGGTGGCGGTCAATGTACTGGAAAAGACGACAATCAAGGTGATTCTCTACGGTGAAGTCTCCCGAGTCGGAGTTTTTTCCATCAAACCCAATACCCGGGTGGCGGAGTTTATCATCGAAAACGGCGGTACATCTCCCGAAGCCGATCTTTCCCGAATCACGATCAATCGCAGCGACGGCAATAAGATTATTTTCGACATGGAAAAATACCTGTTCACCAACGATCCCGTAAATAATGTTATTCTGAAAGACAAAGACAAAGTCATCGTGCCCCGCTTCAAAGTCCAGGAGAAATATGGTCGTCTCTCGAAGAATTATGTGCTCCAGTACGGCAACGTCCTGGAGATTGCCATTAATGAAATGGCGTTGATGGAGACTAACCCGGCTCAATCAGAAACCTATGTTATTGATAGTGAAGGAAATATTTTTCATCGCCTGTTCGGGCTGGTCCATCTGGGCGGATTGACCGTGGATAAATCCCAGGAAATTTTAGCCGAGATGGCGCGGCGCTACTTCCGTGAACCCGTGGTCACCGTGGATGTTCTGGAGCTGAGCTCCAGAAATGTGTTTATCTTCGGTGAAGTCGTTCGACCGGGGATTTACCCTATCGAAGGAAATATCCAACTGGCAGAATTTTTAGCCAATATCGGCGGTGTTACGGACGAAGCCGACCTGCGCGAAATAGTGGTGACCCGACGACAGGGACGACCGGTTGTATTCAATCTGGAGGATTTTCTGTTCAAACGCGACGACAGCAAAAACGTATTTCTCGAAGATGGTGACCGGATCATTGTCCAAAAACGCAGACGTGGCTTCATCTATCGACTCTCAGAAAAGCTGCAACCGCTTCAGATTATCTTCTCGGTGATCACCGCCGGACTTACCATATACTTAATTCTTAATATTTAATAGATACTAAATTGAGCTGTAAATGGCATCCTATGAACTAAATCTGCGCGACTACTGGCGAATTATCAAAAAGAAGAAAATTATCGTCATCGTGACGGTCATTATGCTGGGTAGTTTCAGCTTTATTTTTGCGCTGATGAATAAACCGACCCCCATGTATCAGGCAACCGCCAGCCTGAAAATCGAAAAATCCACCGACCTGACCGGTATGTATCTGCAGAGCTTTAACTGGTATGCCGGCGATGAAATGGCGTCCCGGGGCGAAGAAATCAAGAGCATCCCCATGGTGGAAAAAGCCGCTCAGCGGATGGGGCTGCTGGATTCCAGTCTGACATCAGAGGAGATTCGCAACAATCCCGAGTATTACAGTATCGTCGACCGTCTGAAAAAGCGTGTCCGCACGGAGCAGGAGGGTCTCACCAACATCATTCATATCGTAATTACCGATTACGATCCAAAACGAACCGCTGACTTCGCCAATGCCCTGGCTCAGGTATATATCGAAGAGAGCTTTCAGATTAAAAACTCTAAAGCCATTAAGGCTATGCAGACCATTACGAAACAGCTGGCTCAGGCGGAACAAAATTATCAAAATGCCGAACGCAAGCTGCGTGAATATAAAAATAAAAATAACCTGCTCTTACTCGAAGGTACGGTGTCGCGGCTGAGCAACGAAATTACCGCCTTACAGGAAGAACTCGAACAGCTGCGTTCCGATATAAACCAGATTGACAATATACTATATGAGGTTGATCAGAATCCCGATTACATCTACTATATATCTTTCAATCTCTTACTCAATCGGCAAAACTCGGTATTGAACGCTCTGCAATCGCAATTGAATCAGCTGGCTTCCGAACAACGCCAGCTATTACAATATTATACCGAAAATCATCCGTCGGTAGTGGAAAACCAGCACCAGATTGAATCCCGCCGACGGCGATTTATTGAAGAGCTGAAAACCTATCGGGAGACCCTCGTTCAGACAGAAAATAATGTCTATGAACGCTGGAAAAAATTAAACACCGACTATCGTTCGATTCCGCTCATGGATTTCAATATGCAGAATCTCGAGCGGGAGTTGGAAATCAACAAAGAAATCTACCAAAATCTGGAAGTCCGCCATCAGGAAGCGCTGATCAAACAGTCCGAGATGGTCAACGAGGTATTTCTGATTAAACCGGCTTTTATGCCGACCAATCCCGTCAATCCCACGATGATCGGACCGACAACGGCAATTGGAACCGTCATCGGCATCATCCTGGGCGTCATTCTGGCATTCGTGGCGGAGACTCTCGACACCACTTTCAGCACGATTGACGACATCGAGAAAACCCTGGACACCACCGTGGTGGGAATCGTCCCTTACGTGGACATTGAAGACATCAAGGAACAGCTGCTGGAGAAAATTGACTCACCGATTCCCGATGAAATCCTGGAGATGCAAGCCCGGCTTGTATCGCATTACAATCCGAAATCCACCATGGCTGAGGCTTTCCGGGCTTTGCGAACCAATATCAACTTCGGTTTGATGGATAAAGGCTACAAATGCATGATGATCACTTCGTCAGTTGCCAGCGAAGGTAAGACCACCATTGCCGTCAATCTGGCGGTCTCCATGGCACAAATCGGGCTGAATACCATTCTGGTGGAATCCGATCTGCGCAAACCGCGCATCTCCAAACTGTTCGGTATTGAGCGTGAACCGGGATTGACCGATGTGGTTCTGCGCCGCGACGATCTGGATTCAGTCATCCGCACTATGAGTGACCTGATGATGGGCACCATGGCTACGGACACCTTTCGGACGGATAATATTCCCGGAATCGAATATCTGAACATTTTGACCGCCGGCAAACATGAGCGCAATCCGTCGGAAATTATTGCCTCCAAAGTGATGGATAAGGTCATCAGTGACCTGAAAGAGCGTTATGACCTGATCATTTTCGATACGGCACCGGTGATTCAGGCGACCGATTCCACGGTTCTGGCGTCCAAAGTTGATACGACCTTGCTGGTCTATTACCAGGGAAAAATTTCCAGAGGTACCTTACGACGCTCGAAAAATCAGCTGGAAATGGTCAAAGCCGACGTGCTCGGCGTGGCGATAAACGGTATGAAGGCTGACGTCAGCGCTGATTACGCTGACTACCACTACGGCTATGAATATCAGTATACCTACGGCGATGCAAAAGTCCCCGAGCCGAAAAATAAAATCCTGGCATTGTTGGAAAAGTGGTTCATCAGTGAGCAGGAAGGTCTGCATGCCACTATTATCGACCGGATCCGCAAATGGCGTGTGGCAGCGCTTCTTGGTGCGATCATCTTATTTATCGGCGGAGGTTGTTTTATCTCCAGCCGGGTCAAATCCTGCACACAGAAAGAGGCACCACCCACAATACCTGAGCCAAGCGCAGTAATCGATACCACCACCGATATGGTTCCCGAAGCGGTCGTCACCGACACCGGCGCCGAAATAGTTGTGCCCGAAGAGCTCCAGGATCTGCGGGAAAAGTACAATGTGCAACCGCAAGCCACATATCCACCAAAAACCACCTCACCGCAAAACAGCCGGACTGAAACGCCGGAGACAAAACCGCAGGTATCGCCGGCACCGCCGCCAAAACAACCATCCACACAACCGCCAGCCGGATTCACTGGTGGAAAACCGGGCACCCGACCGCTCCCGGCAATGGAGAGTGCGCCGGTTCGGCGATTAGAGCCCTCTACACCCTATTCAATTCGTATTGCCAATACCGCTTCGCTGGCAGCAGCCCGACGCTATACGGCATCCTTTATCCGCGAGGGACTGACCGATGCCTTCATCACCGTCGATTTCAGCAGTCCGGGCGACAGACGGTATATCGTCTGCTACGGTAACTTTCAGAAGGAGTCCGACGCCCGGAACAAGCTGTTCGAACTGCAGTTTCTCGGGTTTGAAGGCGACTTTGTGCCCGTTCACCTGCCCTATTCGATTCTGCTGGGTGAACACCGCTCGGCGGATCGGGTTGAATCGATTTCAAACCGTCATCAGGAAGTCCGGAATTTCAGCTATATAAAATCCGGTACTTCAGGTTCCTACGTCCTGACCGGGGCTTTTGCCAGCGAAGATATCGCCAATCTATTTCGGCAAAAATATCTCGGTTTGCAGGACAAGCAGATTGTAATGCGTTAAAATTGGAACACCGTCGCCGGACAGACATAAAAAATATATGGGTTATCATTTCAACAAAAAGAAAAAAAAGCGCCTGCAACGGGGTGACAAACTCGTTCTCAAGATCGGAATCCCGGTAACAATCCTCGCAGCTCTCGTTATCCAGCTTACCGTACGTGGAATACCGGTATTTCTTGATAACATTTTAACTTATATTAATCAGCAAGCCGACCGATCACGCAAAATTATCGCCGGATATGCCGCCCAGAAAGAAAAAGATGCCAGTTTCCGGACTGAGAAAAACTATCAGGTAGACGAATCTTACGAAATTGGAACATTTAAATATAGCTCCAACCCCTATACACCCTCAAAAGAGGACCTCATTCGTGATTTTGAGAAGTATCGCCGGAATCAAACTGAACACGACGATGGTATTTATCAGGAAATCGAACGCCGCGAGCGCAAACAGGAAATCAAAAAATATCAGGAGATTTTCGAAGAAGAAAAAGACTTTCCATAGAGTGTAATTTATATGGGTTATCACTACCATTCAAGACGGAAAAAACGGAAGCTGAAAAGCATAGAGAAGAAAATCTTATATGCCATCATTCCGCTTAGTTTTCTGATCGCTTTTGGAATACAGGTGGTTATCAAGGGTATTCCCCGCTGGATTACCATCATGGTCAGCAATATGCGCATGGAAGAAACAATTGCACGAATGTTTATAAAGGGTTCGGCAGTCCGGCGGGAAACCAAACTGCGCCAGGATTACGAAAAAAGTTATCGGGAAAGAAACAAGAATTATAATGAAGAATATATTGATATTCTCGAAAACCGCGGAGATAAAGAGCTGAAGGAATACGAAAAGTACTTCGAAAAGGAATTGGAAGAATCCGAAGGATTTTAACCTCATAAATGGCAAACCGGCTCCTCGATTACAACACCAACCTGATCACAACGATCATCGCCATTCCTATCTCTATTGTAGTCGCCTTAATTTTGGTGAAAGTGGATACCGTTTATGCGATCACCGCGGCTATCGGGCTGGGCGTTCTGGTCCTGACCTTTATCGATACAGATTTTGCCATTTATGCCCTGATTTTCTCGATGCTACTGTCACCGGAATTTGGAAGCAGAACAACTCACGGAGAAGGCGTAACCATCCGAATCGACGATGTCCTCTTATTCATTATTCTGTTCACCTGGTTAGCGAAGACAGCCCTCTATAAAGATTTGGGACTGTTCAGAAAATCTCCGTTGAACAAACCGATCGCTTATTATACCTTCATCTGTTTCTTTGCCACCGGCGCCGGAATGCTATTTCATAATGTCAATCCGCTAAGCGGTCTGTTTTTCGTATTAAAATATATCGAATATTTCCTGGTCTATTTTCTCGTCGTCAATCAGGTCCGCTCAAAAAAGCAGTTTGATAACTTTGTGATTGCACTGTTGGTAACTTTTACCATCGTGGTCATCGTGGCATTACTGCAAATACCGTCCGGCAAGCGCCTGACAGCGCCTTTTGAGGGGGATGCCGGAGAACCCAATACCCTTGGCGGTTACCTGATTTTTATCATTGCGATCAATCTAAGTCTCGTTTTACAGCCCGGAATCATTCCCCAGCCGAAATACCGGCGTTTGCTGTTATGGATCACGGCTATCTCTATTTTCCCCTTCTTTCTGACAAACTCCCGGGGCTCCTGGGCAGCGGCAATTCCGGTACTGATCGCCTATATTTTTCTCAGTAACCGGCGCTGGATTATCATCGGTTTTACCGCCTTCTTTCTGCTCATGGCGCCAATCATCCTGCCTGATGCTGTTATCGACAGGTTTCGATACACTTTCCAAAAACAAACAGGTTATGCCGCTACCCTGCAGGAAAATATCGGCGGCGTCACTCTGGACACCTCCGCTTCGGAGCGAATCCGGAGTTGGCGGGATGCCTGGCAGGGAATTAAAAAGAGTCCCTTATTCGGTTATGGTATTACCGGCTGGCGATTTCTGGATGCTCAATATATGCGTGTATTAATCGAAACCGGTTTTATCGGTCTCGGTCTGTTTTTATATCTTCTGTATTCCGTATTGCTTGAAACCTGGAAAGTATTTAAGAACGCAAAAATTCCCTTTTTTAAATATTTCGCCCAGGGCTTTTTTGTCGCCACGATTGCCATGATGACACACAGCATCGGCGCCAATACCTTTATCATCATCCGAATCATGGAACCCTTCTGGCTGGTCTGCGGACTGGTGATATCAATCCCGTATATTGAAAAAATCGAGACCGAAAAACTCGAAGAGCTCCAGGATGAAGTTACAAAAGTAAAATTAGGTGCAATTTAAACAATGATAACCGATTTTAACTTTCACCCCACACAAAAAGACAATATCCTTTTCAAACCGCTGGATGACGGCGCCGTGCTGTTCGAGCCGGAGACCGAGCTGGTCCATACGCTGAACCCTTCGGCGGCTTTCATCTGGGTACATTGCGACGGCAACCATTCCATCCGCGACATCCTTGAACTGGTAAAGAACCATTTCAAAGATTTCGAACTCGATCCCGAAAAAGCCGTCACGGATATCATCAACCAATTCCAGGCGCTGGATCTGTTAAAACGTTCATGAACTATCTCTCAATACCCACTCCGGCGAAAACCATTATGATCGGTTCTCCACCTGAACTTGAACAAAATATCCGCACCAGCGTGTTTTCCGGATTAATAACAAATAATCCCACCACCGACGACAATGAGATTAATTATCAGATCAGGCAAGAGAGCGAGAAATATTTACTCTATCGAAACCGCCGCCTGACACACCGCAATCGGAACAGTCATAAAATCATCTATGCGCTGGAATGGCAAATTGTCAACGATTTTTTAAATGCCTATAAAAACTATATTAAATTTCACGCCGCGGCACTCAGCCATAAAAACAGAGGAGCTCTCTTCATCGGGCATTCGGGCACCGGTAAAACCAGTCTGAGTCTGGTGCTAATGAAAACCGATTGGCAACTGCTGTCCGATGAATTCGGCATCCTGGATGCGGCGAACCTGACGATTCAGCCCTTCCTCCGCAATATCATCATCAAGCCCCATCACCCAATTGATTCGGCTCGCAAAGAGAAATTTCTAAATACCGTCTATCAGACTGAAAAAAAACGACTGGAAATTCACTACTTCCCGCCTTCAGAATTTGGTGTTCTCCGGAACAAATCCACGCCACTGAAACAGATTTATTACCTGAAAAACTCAGAGTCTTCGTATTTTTCAATTAAAAGGCTGAAACAGTACGAAGCATTGCCGCTGTTGCTGAACCATCTGCAAAATCCGGAAATATTACAAACCATGCTGTTCGATTTTACCTCTTCGATTTTCAACGACATCCGCCATTTTGAACTGCATCTGCCGAATCCATTTACACTGACAGAAAAACAGCAGGCGAAGCTGCGCACACAATTAGCCGGGGGATTTTAATGCTGGATTATTACCGCCATCTGCTCTACGACGATCTGCGGATTGAAGCTTTCCGGAAAGCCATCACTACTCTGGTCAATAATGATACCGTCGTTGCCGAAATCGGCTTCGGGCTGGGCACCTATTCCTTCTTTGCCGCCATGAGTGGGGCAAGAAAAATCTATGCCATGGAGAACGCCGCCATATTTGCCGTCGGGAAGGAACTCGCCCGCCGAAACAGACTGGCAGAAAAGATCACATTTTTCAATGATCACTCCAAAAATGTCACCCTGCCGGAAAAAGTAGACTACATCATCATGGAAGATTATCCACCGCTGTTTCTATTTCCCGGACTAATGGATACGCTTAGCGACGCCCGTGAACGCTTTTTAAAACCCACAGGCAAATTTATTCCCAACGATTTTCAATTAAAATTTGCGCCGGTGGAATATCCCGAATTTTTTCAGACGCACCGGTCCGGCAGCTGGAAAAACGACCGGGTTTACGGAATTGACTGGGAATATCTCACCGAGCTGATGTTTAATAAAACCCATTCCGTAAGTGGCAAAAAATTGCGCCTGCTGAGCCGGGACATTCCTCTGGTAAAATTTGACCTGATCACCTGCCGGAATGTCGATTTTCATTTTTCCGATAAAATCACGATTGACCATGACGGCACGCTCCACGGTCTCGCCGGCTGGTGGGATTGCTGGTTCACGCCAGACCACTTTTTCTCCAATTCGCCCCTCGCTCCGGCGAACACCTGGGGGCAGCTGTTCTTTCCAATCCGATATCCTGTCACGGTCAAAAAAGGCGACCTTGTCGACGTGGAATTGCACAGCTATCAGTCCAGATATTCGGGTGATGTCAACTACCGCTGGTCGGTTAAATTTCATGACACCGGGCAGGATTACAACACCTTCATTTCGAAAATCGGCAGTAAAGAATTTCTGCAGAAATTCAATCCCGAAAAATCTGTGCATCTTAATCAAGACGGGCTGATTGCCCAGACCATTTTTAAGCATCTTCAACAAAAAATGACATTTAAAGCGCTTGCTAAAGTGCTGTGCCAGAAATATCCATCCCAATTTCCAAATGAAGAACAGGCGCTGGTCCGAATTTATGATGTCCTCGGTTATTATATCTAAGTTTTTTACTGAATTTCTGGCAAAAGATGCAGATATTTAATCCGGTGACATTTATAAGCAGTCCCAAATTTTATTAACATGGGACTGAGGACGGCGAAGCCGTAAACAGAGCAACGATTTTTTCATGCCCAGCACCGAAACAATCATAACCGCGCCCGGTCGGCAATCAATCGGATTATCCGTTAGAGAACTGGTCCGTTATCGGGATCTGTTATACTTTTTGACCGTTAAAAATTTTATTATCAAGTATAAACAGACCCTGATCGGCGTCATTTGGGCGGTAATCCAGCCGGCTATGCAAATGGTGGTCTTCTCGATTATTTTCGGAAGGCTTGCTAAAATTCCCTCCGACAATGTCCCTTATCCGATTTTCGTCTACTCCGCCCTGATCCCCTGGACGTTCTTCGCTAATTCCATGTCCGCCTGCAACAATTCCATTATTAACCACGCCGGACTGATCAGTAAAGTCTATTTCCCCCGGCTGCTCATTCCGCTCAGCGCCATCGGCAGTCAGCTGATTGATTTTGGAATATCCTTTATCCTGCTGGTCGGCATTATGATCTATTATGGGTTTCCTTTTACTACGCATCTTGTTATGACTGTCCCACTAATCCTGCTGACCGTAATTGCGGCAGTTGGATTTGGTGCGTGGATAGCGGGGCTTTCGGGAATCTATCGGGATTTTCGGCACATTGTGCCCTTTCTGCTCTCCATCTGGATGTTTCTGACACCGGTGATTTATCCTGTTTCGCTGATTGGAAGCAGGTTTGAATTTCTACTGAATCTGAATCCGCTGACGGGGATCGTTTCGGGCTTCCGGTCGGCGGTTTTGAATCAGCCTTTTCAGTGGAATTTTTTATTTGTTTCGTTGATCGGATCCATGCTCATTTTCATTATTGGCATTGGGTATTTTCACCGGGCTCAGAACCGCTTCGCCGACCTGGTCTAAAATGGAATCAACACCCGTCATTCAAATTCAGAACCTGTCCAAGCAGTACCGTCTGGGACAGAAAGTGGCATTTGATACGCTGCGTGACCGGTTCGGAGCCTTTTTCCGTAAAAATCCGCCGCCGCTACTCGCTGACCAGAAAGTCGTCCGGGCATTACGGAATTTTGATCTGGAGGTTTATCCCGGTGAAGTTCTGGGAATCATCGGATTCAACGGTTCCGGGAAAAGCACGTTACTGAAGCTGATCAGCCGGATCACTCCGCCAACCGGCGGCGAAATTAAAATTCACGGCAGTGTTTCATCTCTGCTCGACATCGGTCTGGGTTTCCATCCCGACCTCACCGGGCGGGAGAATATCTTCCTGAACGGCGCTATTCTGGGCATGAAACGCACCGAGATCAAAGCCAAATTCGATGATATTGTCGCCTTTTCGGGAATTGATTCGAAATTCCTGGATACGCCGGTCAAGCGCTACTCCAGCGGGATGTATGTGCGGTTGGCGTTTTCCATCGCCGCCCATCTCGATTCCGACATCCTTCTGATTGACGAGGTTCTGGCAGTCGGCGATTACGAATTTCAAAAAAAGTGTCTGAATAAAATCGACAGTATCACTCAGAGCAAGCGCACAGTTCTCTTCGTCAGTCACAACCTCGCCGCAATAGAAAAATTGTGTAACCGCACAATTGTGATCAATGCCGGGGAAAAGGTATTCGACGGTGATACGCCCGAGGCGATTGAACATTACTACAACTTGCATAAACACCAGACACAACCGGAAAATCTGCTCTCTCCGACAGTTGTCCGCTCTGGAAACGGTTCTGTGAAATTTTCTCAAGTCCGGATTCTAGATGAGAAGATGCAGCCAAAACCGGAAATCGCCACGGGCGATGATTTCATTATCAAACTGGATCTGGAAGTCCGGCAGCCGGTAACAAACCTGCGTATCGCCATCACGCTGAGAGACAAACTCGGACAGACCCTGACGCAACTCTACAGCAAAGATTCCCAATATGACTTCGGTAATACTGAGAATAACACTTCAATTTTCTGCCATGTAAAAAATGTCCCGCTGAATCCGGGTAATTACTATCTGGATTTGTGGGCGGCGGATCGGACGGAAGTGCTTGATTTGGTTGAATATGCGTTTGAT
>JBNGDF010000040.1:0-17141 GCA_049975265.1 Fidelibacterota bacterium | reverse complement strand
CCCAAAACGTGGAGCGCTGGAACTTTTTCCTGACCCCCTTTGCCTACTGGTAAGGCATTCGTATTGGTTAGAAATCCACCGTAATACCGATAGTCGGCAGGACCGTACCGGTAGTATTGGCAATGCGTTTGAGCATATAGCGCTGCTCTTCCACCGGATCGTCCGGGTTGATGACGATGAAATTGCCGTCGGTATCAGCGGCGGGGATAATAATATCCGGCTGCCGGGACTTGAAATTCAGGGCGTTCTGAATATCGAGATAGACCAGCAGCGACCAACGGTCAAAATCGTAGGTTTTATCCAACCGGACATCCAATTGCAGAAAACTGTTCAGGCGCAGGGCATTGAATTGGGAATAATCCAGAAAAGCCCTTCCCTGGGAATTCCACGCCTGCACCAGCGCGGACTTCTCGAGGTCATAGGGGGTGTAGGGCGGGCCCCCGACAAACCGCCATTTTGTTCCGATCTGCCAGCTGTTTCGAAACGGTTTTGTCATGGTGAGCGTCAGAATATGCCGGCTGTCCCAGGAGCTGGGAATATAGTCACCGGTGGCGTTCTGAAATTCGCTGCGAACATAGGTGTAGGCATAAATTCCGCTCAGGTCACTCAAAAAACGGTACCGCCCGGAAATTTCCAGTCCGTAGGCGCGTCCCCTCCCCGCAGAGACCACCTCTTCGTCGCCAATGGTGCCGAAATCACCACCCCTGGAGGCGATACTGATGGAGTCGGTCACCGAGAACGGATAATCGCTATAGCGTTTATAAAAGGCTTCGACAGCAATCCGTGTGTCGACGCCTGTAATGATTTCGACGCCGCCAATCAGATGGTCGGCGGCGATAAAGGTCAAACCGTTGGTTTTATTGACCAGCTCGCCGGCTGCATCACGGTAGCCCAGCGTCGTGTACGCCGGCAGTTGGTAATAGCGCCCGATGCTGGCATTCAGATTCAGATTTTTGGTAAGAATATAAGACGCTGAGAAGCGGGGTAAACATTGCCTGAAGAGCTTCGCCATCCTCCGGGAATAACTGTTGGCATCGCTGCGTAATCCGAAGGAGAGGGTCAGGCGATCCCGCAGAACCGGTTTGCTGATCTGTCCAAAAATCCCCCATTTGAAAAATTGCAAATCCGAGTCATAATCCCGGATAAACAGGTTGTTGTTCAGAAAGAGTTCCTGATAGGTTGAATTGCTATACTTCACGTACTCCAGCCCGCCACCGAAGGTGATTTTATAGCCCCGGTCACGCCAGGTGTTTTCAAAGCGGAATTTGTTCTCGATTTCCCGGGAGATATAATCCTGGATTTTATTCGCGGCGTCGCTGTCGTCATTATCCCTGTATTTGAAAGACTCATTGTGGAGCATATTGCGGCTGAGAACGTAGGTCTGAAAGCTCTTGCCCATAAAGTGCGTATAGGAGGCTCCGATCATGTAATTCCACTGATCGCTTTCGGGCAGATAGCTCAAAATGTACTGCTGGTCTTCTGTAGGATTCTGAATGCCCAGATTCAGGCGGTTTTGATCCAGCGCACCAAGGCTGAGGATTACCAGCCTATTCTTCTGATCGAAAATGGTTTCCGATTTAAACTGATAATCGTTGAAGGTCGGCAAAAAGGGCAAGCCGATGGCATCGAAGAGAAACTGCAGGTAAGAGCGGCGCACCGAAAAGAGAAAGCTGCTTTTATCACCCAGCGGACCATCCATCGTCAGCGCCAGTTCCGATGCGCCCACCACCGCCCGATAGCTGCTCTGCTCCCGGTTGCCCGATTTCTGCTTGAAATCAAAGACCCCGCTGAGAGCATTGCCGCGACTGGCGGGAAACGCCCCGGAATAGAAATCCACCGACTCGATAAAATCGGGATTGATGATGCCGACGGGACCGCCCGATGCTCCCTGGGTGGCAAAGTGGTTGAGATTGGGAATTTCGATGCCGTCCAGATAAAAGCGGCTTTCGCCGGGACCGCCGCCGCGTACGATGATATCATTCCGAAAGGAGACGGTGGAGCCGACACCGGGAAAGGACTGAATCACCTTGGAGATATCGCGGTTGGCGCCGGGTGCCTTCTCAATATCGGACAAGCGGATTTTCTGAACGGAGAGCGGTGCTTCGACCTTTTTCTTAAATTCCGACGGGCGGACGGTAACCTGTTCAAATTCGATGGCTTGTTGCTCCATGGGAATTTCGATAAAAACGGATTTGGCATTATTAACCTGGATTTCCGGAGAGTAGGCAATTTTATAACCGATGAACGAAGCCATCAGAGTATAAAATCCGGGTTCCAGACCGGTGATCAGAAAATTGCCATCCAGGTCGCTGGCGGCACCGATATCCTGCCCCATGACGATCACATTCACAAAGGGCAGCGGATCGTTATTTTTCTGGTCAAAGACCCGCCCGCGAATCACGGCACTTTGGGCGGATAACTGAGTCAATAAAAGGAAAAGGGGGATCGTATATTTGGCGATTTTCATGCTTTTTACCTGCTGTTTATGCGAACGATGATCTTCTCGGCGATCTGAAGCGCGCTGCTCAAGGTGCTCAGATCGGTATAGAGTAAGCCGTCTTTACCGGAATAGTGGCTGTGTCCGATGGGATTTAGAAAATATTCCGTGACTCCGCTGTCCAGATCAATGGTGACGGCATATACCAGCGCCGGTTGCAGAGAGGTGAAATAGTCGGGGTCATCGGGATACTTTCCGTTTGTCCAGTAATGATTGGAATCCCAGGTCTGATTGATCTCCATGAGCAGACGAAACCTGGCGGGACAGGTATCGGCGGTGTTGGTTTTCAGCAGAAAGTCCGCCGTTGGGGTTGCCCCACTGATGGCGTCGGGGACGGGTTTTTCCGGAGTGGGAATATCGGGGACGATGCCACTCTTTTCACCCCGTTTGTGAAACCAGTACGGCAGAGTCGCCGGTCGTACGGCGGGTCCGGGTTCGGCTTTCCAGCGACCCGGCTCCAGCTCGCCATGCCCGAATATTCCGGTGGCGGCGTATTGGGTTACAAAGAGCGTTTCGATAAAACGCCCCTCCATATCCTCTATCCAGATGGCAAAGGAGGGGTGGTTGTGATATTTTCCCCGGTAAAATTCGATGGTCAGCTCCGGACCCGCCTGACCGATATTGCTGCGGATCAGGTCCGGCGTCCGGGGTGTTTTGAGATGGCGCCCGGTGCCGCAGCTCAAAAATCCCGCCAGGAAAAGAAATATTATGGAAAACGACCATTTGCCGGAAAGCAACGTTCTCATTTCAATCTCCCCAACTGTTCAGTGCATTCGACTATCTGATACTATTTTTGAAAAGCGGTTACAAAAACATCCGGGAAACCGATTTTATTATTGTTTTTTGGACTGAATTTTCTTACAATTTCCCCCATGTTTCCACCCCGACATAAGCAAAGTAACGTGCGCTTCGCCTATACTGTCTACACCCTGCTGGTCTATGGACTGCAATACACCTTTACGGCGCTGATGGTTACCATCGGTATCGTGATCAGCTACCTGCGCTGGATAACGGTGCTGGAAATCGGTCAGTATCTGTGGGCGAAGAGGATTTTTCTGCTGATGGGCAAGCGGATTCGCATTGTGGGCAGAGAACATATCCGCAAACATAAAAAGTATCTTCTGATCGCCAATCACACCAGTATATACGATATTCCGGCGATTATGACAATCATCCCGCGAATCGCCTGGATCGGGCGTCAGTATCTGGTGGAGATTTTCGGCTTCGGGCATTTACTGAAAAAGATCCACTTCGTCCCGATCGAGCCGCGCCAGCGGGAAAAGACGCGCGAATCCATAGCCCGGGCGATTGAGCACGCCCGGGACGGACTGACAGTGGCGATTTTCCCGGAAGGTACCCGCACCGTCACCGGCGAGCTGGGCGCATTTAAAAAGGGCTTCCTGCATATCATGCGAGCCTCCGGATTGGACATATTGCCGATTACATTAAACGGCTTTTATTCACTGAAACCGAAAACCCGCTTTCACATCAATCCGACAGTCCGGCTCGAAATCATCATCCATCCAATTCTGAAACAGGCGGACCTGAACCATCTGCCCGATGCAGAAATTCTGGAAATTGCCGAAAATGCCGTCCGGGAAAATCATCGTAATTGTTAAAATAGATCAAGAGAGGGGCAAATTGTGAGACTGGAAAAATGGGCTTTTATTGTGAATCCCATCGCCGGCAACGGCTATGCGGGTCGCCACATTGATGAAGTTGAACGCATGATTAAGCAATATGCCGTAGATGCGGAAGTAGTGACCACCGAAGGAGTCGGGCACGCAACGAAACTGGCGCGGGATTTCATTGAAAAAGGGTATAAATATGTTGCCCCGGTGGGCGGCGACGGCACCATCAACGAAGCGGCGCAGGCGGTGGTGGGTCACGCCGATGTTGTTTTAGCGCCGGTCTCTATGGGTACCGGCAACGATTTTATCCAGATTCTGGGCTTTTCCGATCATTTTACCGTTGCGGACTGGACGACGTACTTTCAGAAAAATACCATCCAAATGGACGTGGGGCGCTGCAACGATCACTACTTTCTGAACGGGCTGGGAATCGGCTTCGATGCGGAAGTCGCCGCGCAAAACTATTCGGAGGATGGCATCAAAAAGGGTGGCAAGGATAAATACCTCTGGCATATTGTCAAAACGTTATTGACATATCATGAACATCCCATGACAGTGCTGAATAACGGACAGACCGAAATCAGCAACTGCTTTATCAAGACGATTGCCATCGGACGGCGTTTTGCCGCCGGCTATTTTCTGACGCCCCAGGCGATTGCCAACGACGGTCTGCTGGACGTCTGCCTGATCAAAGAGCTGAAATTTCTGGAGCGCTTTAAAATATTCACCATGGTGCCCAGCGGCAGTCATCTGAGTCATCCGCAGGTGCACTATTTCAGGACCGACGCCATCGATCTCAAATTCGATCAAAAGGTGCCGCATCATATGGACGGGGAGATGTTTTTTGCCGCGAATTTCAACATTCGGATCTGCCCAAAGGCGCTGAACATCATCTACAATCCCCGGGGCGCCCACTATTTCCAGTGAAATGATCCACTCAATTCCGATCTTTCCTGCAGCATGACTAACCAGAACAGGAACGGTCAAAAACCAATGGAGATTCACCAAATCGCCATTCGTCCTGATTGACTTTCAGATTCATTTTAAGTAATATCTTTCCTGTTCAGGTTTTTTTAAGGAGCGGGTCACAATTGGGTTTTATAGAGACCTTAAAATCAATTTTCAGCAAGGCGATTTTCAGAATCTTCCTGGCGCTGATGCTGGTGACGATTCTGGCAGCCGCGCTGGTTTTATATTTTGAAAACCATCAGAATCCCGAGGAATACCGGGGACTGTGGGATTCGGTCTGGTGGGCACTGGTCACCATTTTTACCGTCGGCTATGGAGACATCCGCCCAATTACCATCGGCGGACGGCTGGTGGGAATCTTTGTCATGATGTCCGGAGTCACGCTGGTGTCCTTAATCACGGCTACGATTTCATCGATTTTCGTTGCCCGTAAAATCAGGGAGGATCAGGGGTTGGAATCCATCGATTATGAAAACCACATCATCATCTGCGGCTGGAACAGCAAGGCGGAATCCATTCTGGAGACGCTCTTTTCCCTGTCGAAAAGCCGCCCGCCGCGGGTCATTCTGGTCAATGAGCTGCCCGAGGAGGAGATCAATAGTATTCTGGATCGCTTCCGGAAACAGAAGGTGAAATTTATCCGTGGCGACTACACCCGCAATGCGCCGCTGGAACGCGCCAATATCCGTGACGCCAATACGATTATCCTGCTGCCCAATCTGTATCAATACGACGCACTGGTGGCGGACGAGAAGACGCTGCTGGCGACGCTGAATATCAAATCCAGTTATCCAAAAAAGAAGGTCATCGCCTTCATTATGGTGGCGGAGAATGAGGTGCATGTCAAGCGCGCCAAAGCCGACGAGGTCATCGTCAGCGACCAGTTCATCGATTATATTCTCGCCGGTGATATCGCCGAACCGGGGCTGTCCGATGTCATCAATACCCTTTTCAACGTCCGCAGCGACCACCGCATCGCCATGCTGGCAATTCCGACCCGTTTGGTCGGCAAATCCTTCAAGGAGCTTTTCGAATATTTCAAAACGCAGCAAAAGATTCTGCTGGGAGTGATTACAGAAATCGAATCCGTCGGTATTTCGGATTTTCTGTCATCGGATTCGAGCCACCTCGACGCCTTCATCGAACGAAAACTGAAAGAAGCTGGACGCACGCTGGGCGAAGAGAATAAAACCGTCGTCAACCTGAATCCCGGTGACGACTATGTCATTCAGGAAAACGAAAAAGCCGTGGTGTTGATCTGATGAAAATCAAAAAAATTCACAAAAACAGCTGCGAATACAATCCTCAAATCCTGAAAGATTACGAGATCTTCGCCGGGTTGACGGAGGACCAGATCGACCGGTTCTGCCAGGTTATCATGCCGCTGTGCTACAATAAGGGCGATGTCATCATTCAGGAGGGCGACTCCGGTGACTCGATTCTGATTCTGCTGGAAGGCAAAGTGGAAATATCGCAGGCGCTGACCCTGAAAACCGATCTGTCCCAGACGGACACCCGCGAAAAAAGTCTGATTACCCTCGCCAGCGATTTTCGCCCCTTTTTCGGCGAAATGAGTCTCTTCAGCGACGACGATAAGCGCAGCGCCACCGTCAAAGCCGCCTCATCCTGCGGTATAGCAAAAATTGATAAGGATCAATTCTTTAAAATTTGCAACGAGCACCCCGAAATCGGGAACCGGGTCATGCAGAACATCGCCAGAGTGCTGAGCAATCGCCTGAAACAGGCGAATCAAAATGTTCTGAAACTGACCACTGCATTCAGTCTGATTATCGAATCATAGAAAGGAAATCGCTTGGCTGTTCAACTGGAAAAAGTCTACGACCCGCAGCATGTTGAAAATCGCTGGTATGAATACTGGCTGACGAAGAATTACTTTCACGCCGACAATCGTTCGTCGAAAAAACCCTACGTCATTGTCATTCCGCCACCCAACGTGACGGGAATATTGCATCTGGGTCACGTTCTGAACAATACACTTCAGGACATTCTGATCCGTCACGCCCGGATGAAAGGCTATGAAGCACTCTGGCTGCCCGGCTCCGACCACGCCGGGATCGCCACCCAGAATGTGGTGGAAAAAAACCTCCGTGAAGAGGGCAAAACCCGCTTCGATTTCCAGCGCGATGAATTCATCGAGATAGTCTGGCAATGGGCTAACCGGCATAAAACCATTATCCTGAATCAACTTCGTAAAATCGGTTGTTCCTGTGACTGGACCCGTGAACGCTTTACGCTGGATGAAGGACTCTCCCGCGCCGTCCGTGAAGTGTTTGTCCATCTCTATAAAAAGGGTCTGATCTACCGTGGTCGCAAGATCATCAACTGGTGCCCGGTGTCGCAGACCGCATTGTCCGACGAAGAGGTGATCCACCGTGAAACCCGCGGTCACCTCTGGTATTTCCGCTACCCGCTGAAAGACGGCAGCGGTCACCTGACTGTGGCAACCACCCGCCCGGAGACCATGCTCGGCGATACGGCGGTAGCGGTTAATCCGAAGGATAAGCGTTTTGCTGAACTGGTGGGAAAAACGGTCATACTACCGATCATGAACCGGGCAATACCCGTTATTGCCGATGATTTCGTGGATACGGAATTCGGGACCGGTGCTGTCAAGGTTACACCAGCCCACGATCCCAACGACTTCGAAATCGGCGAGCGGCACGGGCTGGCGAAAATCACCATCATGAATCCCGACGCCACCATGAATGCCGCCGCCGGTCCGCTGGTAGCCGGTAAAGACCGCTTTGAAGCCCGCAAAATCGTCGTAGCGGAGATGAAACGCCTCGGTCTGATGGAAAAGATCGAAGACTATACCCACAGCGTCGGTTTCAGTCAGCGCGCCGATGTGATGGTAGAGCCCTATCTCTCGGAACAGTGGTTTGTCAAAATGAAACCGCTGGCGGAACCGGCAATCCGGGTCGTTGAAGAGGGCGCCATCAAATTTCATCCCCGGCGCTGGGTCAAAACCTACAACCACTGGATGACCAATGTGCGCGACTGGTGCATCTCCCGGCAGCTCTGGTGGGGTCATCGGATTCCTGTTTTCTATTGCACCCATTGCGACTGGATGGACGCCTCCGTGGATGATATTCAGCAATGTCCGCAATGTGGCAGTTCGGTGCGGCAGGACCCCGACGTATTGGATACCTGGTTCAGTTCCTGGCTCTGGCCCTTCTCGACGCTCGGCTGGCCGGAGCAGACCGATGATCTGAAAATATTTTATCCCACCGATACACTGGTGACGGCTCCGGATATCATCTTTTTCTGGGTCGCTCGGATGATCATGGCGGGGCTGGAATTTATGGGCGATATTCCCTTTCGGGATGTCTATTACACCGGGCTGATCAGGGATATCAAAGGTCGCAAGATGAGTAAATCCCTGGGCAATTCACCCAATCCGCTGGACCTGGTGGAGAAATACGGCGCCGACGCCCTCCGCTTCGGTATCATGCTGATTGCACCGCAGGGTCAGGATATCCTCTATTCGGAAGAAAGACTGGAAGTGGGGCGCAATTTCATGAATAAAATCTGGAACGCCGCCCGCTTTATCCTGATGAATATTGACGACGACGGTATTCTTGAATCATCCTTTGACCCGGAAAAAGCCGAATTGACTCTCGCCGACCAGTGGATTCTGATCCGCCTGAAAAAGACCGTCGAAAAGATCGACCACAATCTGAAACGCTTCCGCTTCGATGAAGTAGCCCGGATCATCTACGATTTTGTCTGGAGTGACTTCTGCGACTGGTACATCGAAATTATCAAAGATCGCCTGTACAGAAAAACCGCCGCTGAAAAGCAGCTGGCGCTGTTGGTAGCGATCTATATCCTGAAAAATATCCTTAAAATTCTGCATCCCTATGCTCCATTTATTACGGAAGAAATTTATCAGCATCTGAAAACCGCCGCCGAGCCCGACCTTACTGTTTCCGACTGGCCGGCACCGAAGTACCGGGCGGGGAGATCCGACACCGAGGAGATTTTCAACACTATCCAGGAAATGATCACCGCCCTGCGAACCGCCCGGAGCGAAATGAATATTCCACCAGCCGCCCAGTTGCGGCTGGTAGTACGGGGCGACAAGGGGCAGCTGCCGCTCCGCCTGATACAGGACACGGCGCTGGTGGATTATGTCAAGAATCTGGTGAAGGTCACCGATATCCGGATTGCCACGGGGGGTGAAAAGCCGCATCCGGCATCTACAGTGATCGTTCACGGAACAGAATTTTTCATTCCCCTGGAGGGATTGATCGATGTCGCCGCCGAAAAGCAGCGCCTGGAGAAAGAAATCGCCCGGCTGCAGGGGCTGCTGAAATCCATCCGCACCAAACTGACGAATCAGAATTTTCTCCAAAAGGCACCCAAAGATGTGGTGCAGAAAGAGCAGGAAAAGGAGCGAATGCTGCGCGAACAGCTGCAGAAAATGGAATCAAATTTTCAGGCACTTGTCTGATTTGCGAACAATATGTGAACATTTCACAACGGGGTAATCATGCTTAGAAATCGTCTATGGATACTTTTGGTTATCCTTACGTTACTGTGCCAGCCGGCATTCACCGGTGATGATTTTCAAAACACCCGCCTGACCATTTACAATGTCAATCTCGGACTGGTATACCAGGAAAAGGAGCTGGCGCTGAATAAGGGTGCCAACAATCTGCGGATCGAAGGCGTCTCACAACAGGTCCAGCCGGCTACGGTGAAACTGAATTTTCCCAACATTTCCCGTCAAGTCAGGATTGAGGAGCAGAATTATCTCTACGATCTGGTCAACACTGCCAAAATTTTCAGCAAATATATCGGTGAACAGGTAACCTTTCGTTTGGAATCCGGCGAAACGATTACCGGCGAGTTACTCAGCAACGAGCGGGGTTACGTCATTCTGCGTTTGCCGGAGAATCATATCCGTGTTCTCACCACCGCCCACATCATCGATTATGAATTTCCGGCGCTGCCGGGCGGGCTGATTCTGAAACCGACGCTGGAGTGGACACTCACCTCTGCCTATAAGGGCAAAACATCGGCAGAACTCAGCTATTTGACCGGCGGGATGTCCTGGAACGCCGAGTATGTACTGGTGCTGGACAAGGCTGAAAGAGGCTTTGTACTGAATTCCTGGATTTCTCTGGACAATCAGTCCGGAACAACGTTTGAAAATGCCAACGTAAAACTGATTGCCGGCGATATTCACCGCGCCCGGGATCAGCGGGAAAGGGTTATCGCCGCCCGCCGCGCAGAAGCGGTGCCGGCGCTGGAGAAACAGGCGGTAGAGACGCGGGAAATCGCCGATTATCACCTGTATGAACTGCCCGGTCGGGTAACGCTGCGTCATAGCGAAATGAAACAGGTCAGCCTGTTTGACGAAATCAGCGCTGCCGGTAAAAAGGTCTACCTCTTTGAAAACCGTTCCGCCAGAGAGTCCGCAGAGCCGCTGAAAATCGTCTTCCGCATCGAAAACACCGAGCAGAACGGCATGGGCATGGCGCTACCGCAAGGAACCGTGCGTATCTTTAAACGGGATACCGACGAATCGCTGCAGTTTATCGGCGAAGATCACATTGATCACACCAGCCGGAAAGACACCCTGCAGCTGACCATCGGCAACGCCTTTGATGTCCGGGGCAAGCGGGTCGTGACGGAGCTGGAGCGTTCGTCAAAAACCTCGGAAACGGCGACCGTGAACATTACGATTACCAACCGCAAAAAAAGCCGGGTCGACGTTGAGGTTCACGAGTATCTTTACGGATACTGGGAGATAAAAAAATCCAGCCATGAATACAAAAAACTCTCCAGCCGCCGGATACTATTTCCGCTGTCTGTACCAGCCGATCAGGCGATGACAATCACCTATACCTTTTTCCGGCGCTGGTAGTTATCGATCGTGAAGTCATCCCCGAACCAACCGGCTTATTCCCTGCAGCCCGACACACCGGTTACCTATGTAAAAGGAATCGGACCGAAGCGGGCAGAGGTGTTGGGAAAATCCGGTATCACCACCTTTCGGGACCTGCTCTACCATTTCCCCCGGCGCTACCTGGATCGCCG
Source organism: Fidelibacterota bacterium (assembly GCA_049975265.1). Lineage (GTDB taxonomy): Bacteria > Fidelibacterota > UBA2242 > UBA2242 > UBA2242 > B118-G9. Next base: position 5,978 of record JBNGDF010000040.1, on the reverse strand, counting down.
GACGATTACGCCCATCGCCAAACTGAAAATCGGCAGCGAGGCGACGATCGTGGCAAAAGTGCTGTCCATGAACATGGTTCGCACCCGGAGGCGCTCTTATTTTCAGCTGCTGGCGGGGGACGACAGCGGACAGTTATGCTGTGTCTGGTTCAATGGTGCCAAATATATTCAGAAAGTTTTTAAACCCGGCGATGCGGTGGCGATGAGCGGCAAGGTGGAGTATTTCAAGGGTCTTCAGTTGGTCCATCCCGATTACGACATTCTGGAAAGCGACGATTACGCCACGCTGCATACAGCCCGCATTATTCCACTCTATCCATCATCCACAGAGTTGAAAAAGGTCGGTCTGGACAGCCGCGGATTTCGCCGGCAGTTTCATAAAATATTCGAAACAGTGCACTGGAAGATAGAGGAGATCATCCCCCGGGAAATACTCGGGCGACTGAAGTTCTACGACATCAACCGGGCACTGCGTCAGATACATTTTCCCGATACAGCGGACGCTCTGGATCATGCCATTCGACGCTTCAAATTTGAGGAGCTGCTCTTTTTGCAACTGCTACTGGCGGTCAAACGGCGCAGCATCAAGGAAGTTCGGAAAACGCTGCGTTACGACCGCGCCGGTACACATTTAAAACAAATTTATGAAAAATTACCCTTTGAGCTGACCGACGCCCAGAAACGGGTCATTCACGAAATCTGGGATGATTTGAAATCTGAAACGGTAATGAACCGGCTGCTCCAGGGCGATGTGGGTTCCGGAAAAACCGTGGTGGCACTGCTCTGCGCCAGTATCGCCATCGGCAACGGCTACCAGGCTGCCGTCATGGCACCGACGGAAATTCTGGCGGAACAGCATTTTCGGAACCTGCAACGGCTGGGAGAACCGGCAGGTCTTACCGTACGGCTACTGATCGGCGGGCAGAAAAAATCGGAACGCGAGCGGATTCTGGCGGAGATCGAAAACGGAGCGGCGGAACTGATCGTCGGCACCCATGCCCTCATTCAGGAGGCTGTGGCGTTTCAGAAATTGGCACTGGTGATCATCGATGAACAGCACCGCTTCGGCGTCGTCCAGCGCAGCCAGCTGATCGAAAAGGGCATCAATCCCGACGTGTTGGTAATGACGGCGACCCCGATCCCGCGCACCATGAGCATGACCCTCTACGGCGACATGGATGTCTCGGTGCTGGACGAACTGCCGGCGCGCAAGGGCACCATCACCACCCGGATAGTCAACGTAGATCAGCTGGACCAGGTGTACGATTATATCCGTGGGCGGATTCAACACGACGAACAGGCGTATATCGTCTATCCTCTAATCGAGGAATCGGCGAAACTGGATTTACAGGCGGCAATGCAGGGCTTTGAATATTTGCGGGACAGGGTTTTCCCGGAATTTCGGTTGGCGCTGGTACACGGCGGGATGAAAACCTCCGAGAAGGATGCCATCATGCAGCGTTTCGCCAATGGAACCGTCGACATTCTGGTGAGTACAACGGTTATTGAAGTCGGGGTGGACAATCCCAATGCAACGATTATGGTCATTGAAAATGCCGAGCGGTTTGGACTGACGCAGATACATCAGTTGCGCGGTCGCATCGGCAGAGGCGAGAAAAACGGGGTCTGTGTTCTGGTAGAACGCAGACGGAACGAGGCGTCCCATCAGCGTCTGCGGATCATCAGCGACACGACGAACGGTTTTGAAATATCGGAGCAAGACCTTAAATTACGCGGACCTGGCGAGTTCTACGGAACCCGCCAGCATGGTTTTCCAAAGATGAAAATAGCCGATTTACTGATCGATAAAGAGTTGTTAAAACTAGCACGCAGTGAAGCCTTTATGCTGGTGAAGGCAGACCCGCACCTGCGTCGTCCGGAATATTCTGAAACACGGAAACACCTGATTGATCACTATTCGGATTATATGAATTTCATGGATGTTTTATAGCTCCGGTGCAGACCCGCCGGAAGCCGGCTGAACCATAACCATTGACAGACAGGAATCACTATGAAAATTCAGAAAGATAACAAGCTAAAGGTTATCCTGGCACTCTTGACATTTTTACTGAGCTGGATTGTCTATATGGATACCGTTGCGCCGACGGTTTCCTTCTGGGATTGCGGCGAATTCATCGCCACCTCCTATATTCTGGGAGTGCCCCATCCACCCGGCAGTCCGCTCTATCTGCTGCTCGGTCGGTTTTTTTCCCTGCTGCCCATCGGCAATGATATCGCTTACCGGGTCAATCTGATGTCGCCGCTGGTCAGCTCCTTCGCCGTGATGTTCCTGTTTTTAATCATTGTGCAATTGCTGAAAAGCTGGGGCAAACCGGTGACAACGGTGCACAAAGTCGCGGTCTACGGCGGCGCATTTGTCGGGGCGATGACCTTTGCGTTTACCGACAGTCACTGGTTCAACGCGGTGGAGGCGGAGGTCTATGCCTTTGCGACGTTTCTGACCGCCATCGTCGTCTGGCTGATTCTGCGCTGGGAGCAGCGCGCCGACCAGCCGGGACACGAACGCTACCTGCTGCTGATCGCCTACATCATGGGGCTGGCGATTAGTATCCATCTGCTGAATCTGCTGGCAATTTTCTTTATCACACTGATTATCTATTTTAAACGAACAAAAGTGGAAAATATCGGCTGGCTGGTTTTGGACGTCATCATCGGAGTCGCCATAGTAGCGCTGGTGTTTCTGTTCTGGCGGGCGTTGCTGGTCAAATCCTTTTCGGCGCAGGCGATCATGACCCTGCTGACCTTCGGCGTCTCATATTTTTACCTGTATCGTAAAGCCGAAAGCGCGCGCCTTAAAGAGCACTGCAGGACGGTTATTATGGCAATGCTCGCCTCGGGCGCTTTTCTGATCATCAACGGCGGGGTCATTCGCGGATTACCTAAAATCGCCGACAAATTCGGACTTTTCGCCCTGGGATTAACGATTGTCGTTGTGTTTCTCGCAACCGCCTGGGCGATTCGTAAAAAACACCATATCGCCTCGCTGGCACTGATGTCGCTGGTTCTGATCATCGTCGGCTATTCATCATACGCTACAATCTTTATCCGCAGCCACCAGAATCCGGCAATCGATGAAAACGACCCCGAAACCACGCATCAGGCGGTCGCCTATCTCGAACGGGAACAATATGGTCGGCGGGAATTTACTGATATTTTTGACCGCAAGGTCTGGAAGCCAGAAGCCGATTACAAATGGAAAGGTAAAAGCGGCTGGAACTACTTCTGGAACTATCAGATCAAGAAAATGTATATCCGCTATTTCAACTGGCAGTTCATCGGACGCGACGGTGCCGGCGTCGATCCTTTCCAGTTTCTGCTACCCTTCCCCTTTCTCGTCGGGCTGTATGGATTGCTGATCCATTTCAATCGGGACAAACAGAAGGCGCTTTCCGTGCTGGCGCTGTTCCTATTTACCGGACTGATGATCATTCTCTATCTGAACCAGGATGATCCACAACCCCGGGAACGGGACTATTCCTATGTGGGCTCCTTCTTTGCCTTCTCCATCTGGATCGGGATTGGCGCAACCGCCCTGATCTCGCACCTGACCGAATTGAAATTCGCCAAACTGCGCAAGCCGCTGGTCTATCTCGTCACCGTACTACTCCTGCTCGCACTGCCGGTGAACGTGCTGATCGCCAATTATCATGAGCACAGTCGCAAAGGCAACTATGTCGCCTGGGACTACTCCTGGAATCTGCTGAACAGCTGCGAACCCGACGGCATCATCTTCACCAATGGTGACAACGATACCTTCCCGGTCTGGTACATGCAGGAAGTCGAGGGGGTTCGCAAGGATGTCCGGGTGGTCAATCTCTCGCTGTTGAACACCCCCTGGTACATTAAACAGCTAAAACACCACGAACCCAAGGTCAACATCGGTCTGTCCGATGAGACGATCGACAACCTGGGGGTCATGCCTTTCAAGAAGCAGAAAATCAAAATTTCACCCCCGCCGGGATCGGACCTGGAACCAATGGAATGGGAAATGAAGCCCACCATCATGGGGCAGGGAATCCGGGTTCAGGACCTCATGATCCTGCAGATTCTGGAAGCCAATCGGTGGGAAAAACCGATCTACTTCGCCACCACTGTCTCCCCGAGCAACCGGCTGGGAATGGACAAATACCTGCAGATGCAGGGACTGGTATTCCGGGTCTATCCCGAAGAGGTCAAGCGCACCGATCCCGAAAAAATCGAACATAACCTGCTCGAGGTGTACCGTTACCGGAATCTGAACAACCCGAAGATCTATTTCAATGAAACGATCACCAAACTGATCGGCAATTACCGGGCGGCTTTCTTCCAGCTGGCGATCGATCACTATTACGCCGGTAACAAAGATAAAATGGTGGCGCTGCTGGATTCGATGGAAGCCAGGATGCCCGAAGAAGTTCTCCCCATCGGCAATGACGAGACCGCCCTGCAGCTGGGTATGCTCTACAAAGAGGGTGGTCGACCGGAGGAGCTGGAGAAACGCCTCGAACGACTAATGCAGACGTCGGCTCTCAGCGATGAAGAAAGAATCCGGTATGCATCAATCTACTATCAATACCTGCAGGACACTGAGAAGGCACTGGCGATCGCCGAACCGATCTACCCCGGAAATCAGGAAAATGCAGAACTCATCAGCCTGCTGATTCGGCTGTATGAAGAACAGGAAAATTATCAGGCAGCGACGAATCTCCTGAATAACTGGCTGACATTGCATCCAAACGACAAGGGCGCCGAAGCCATGCGGGACAAATATCGGGCACAGATTCCAGATATGGACACCGATTCACTGATAATACCGCAGGTCCTGGAGTAAACGAATAGATTCAATTGAGCCGCAACGATCCGCAAATCTCGGTAGTGATACCACATTATAACGGCGAGGGCATCCTGCGGGATTGCCTTGCCTCACTCTCTGCGACCTGCCGGCTACCGCTGCACATTATCCTGGTGGACAATGCTTCCAGCGATGGCAGCGTGGCTATGGTTCGGACTGAATTTCCGACGGTTGAGATCATTCAGATGGAGAAAAACCACGGATTTGCTGGCGGCTGTAATATCGGCGTAAAAGCGACCCGGACACCCTTTGTGCTGATCCTGAATAACGATACAGTTCACTCATCCGGTTGGATCGAGCGGCTGCTGTCGAAGTTGCAGTCCGATGACAAAATCGCCGTCGTTCAGCCAAAAATTCACTCCTTCCAAAACTGGGGCTATTTCGATTATTCCGGCGCCTGTGGCGGGGAAATGGATATCTTCGGTTTTCCCTTTGCCCATGGTCGGATTGCCGAACATGTGGAAAAGGATGAGGGACAGTATGACCAGTTTTATGATCGTATCTTCTGGGCATCGGGAACCGCCTTTCTGGCGCGGACCGGGGTTCTATACAAAGCTGGACTCTTCGATGAGACCTTTTTTGCCCACATGGAAGAGATTGATCTGCAATGGCGGATCCAGCTGCTGGGTTATGACATCGCCGTCGAACCAAAGGCGCTGATCTGGCACCGCTCAGGCTTTACCCTGGGCGCTGAATCGCCCTTTAAAAAGTATCTGAATCACCGCAACAGCCTGCTAATGCTGCTGGCGAATTACCGGCTGCTGATGACAATGTATATCTTCCCCCTTAGAATTCTGCTGGACTACATGGCGCTGGGATTCTCACTGATTCAGCGGGATTGGGGACGCGCTGGGGCTATTGTAAAAGCACATGTATGGATATTATTTCATCCCGGATTGATTTCCCGAAAACGCCGGCAGGTCGCATCGCTGCGTAAAGTGTCCGATCATAAGATCATGGAGCGCATGTATCACGGTTCCGTGGCGCTGAGTTTTTATCTCTTTGGCAAACGGCGCTATCTGGACATTTTGAAATAACAGGCACCCGCTACCATTTTCTGAACATTTATCCAGTATCCCTCCGCCAGGAATAAATTCCTGTCAGAATGTTATCAGGGAAAGATTTT
>JBNGDF010000039.1:0-17955 GCA_049975265.1 Fidelibacterota bacterium | reverse complement strand
CCCAAGGTTAATACTAAACAATTGTTATTATTCAACTTTTAACGGGACAGTAGTGATGAAAGATATTTTCTAACAGTAGATAACAGTCAGAAGAGCGGTTTCTCTCAAAGCGGATCAAACTGGTCCTTGCCGACATAACAGACCGGGCAAACCCAGTCGTCCGGAAGCCGGTCAAAGCTTGTTCCGGCAGGGATTCCATTTTCCAGGTCACCGATCTCTGGATCGTAGATATAACCGCAGTTGGTGCAGATGTATCTCGTCATAATAGGCTCCATTATTCGAGCGTAAAATACTTCGCCTGGGGATGGTGGACAATGAAGGCGGCGGTCGTCTGTTCCGGGATCATCTGGTGGCTTTCGGTGGTGGTCACGCCGATTTTTCCCGCATTCAGAAGCCGTAATATTTTATCATTTTCCGAAAGGTTGGGGCACGCCGGATAGCCGAAGGAGTAGCGCGAGCCGCGGTATTTCTGGACGATCAGTTCCGCCATCCCACCCCCGTCCTCTGCGTCAATATGTAGCTCCTTGCGAATCTGCCGGTGCCAGTATTCCGCCAGGGCTTCGGCGGACTCCACGCTCAGCCCGTGAAACAGCAGATAGTCCTTGTAATGGTCCTCCTGGAAGAGTCGCCGGGCTTCGGATTGAGCACGGGCACCGATGGTTGCCACCTGCAGGGCGATGAGGTCTCTTTTACCTGAATCGACCGGCAGGAAAAAATCAGCGATAGAGCGATACGGCGCCTTTTTCTGGCGTGGAAAGTGGAAGCGGTCAATCTCGCGGGTGGTATTTTTTTCGTAGATTATCAGGTCGTCACCGTTGCTGTTGCACTGGAAATAGCCATATGCAATCTGCGGTTGCAGCAGCTGTTTGTCTTTGCAGTGCTGTTTCAGCAGTTCAAATTCCGGGCGGACCCGCTTTTCCACCAGTTCAGCGTACGCCTCCCGGGATAGTTTTCCCCGCCGATAACCCCAGCGTCCGCGAAAGAGAGCCGTTTCGTTTAGAAAGGAAAAAACGGTATCCGGATCGATGTTATCGACATACCGCACTCCCCAGAAGGGAGGTTCAGGAATATCAATATCCCGATAGATTTTTTCCTGTGGGGAGATTGTTTTGGGACGGATGGTTTTTACGGCTTTCTCTGGACTTGATGAATTTGGGGGCAGGGTGGCTGTTGGTCTGTGAACCTTGATCTGGTTCATTGCCGCCAGTCCCGCGAAGGCATCGGGACAGTAGATTACCGGACCGTCATAGATCGGAGCACAGATATTTTCGACAAAATGGCGGGTCAGAGCGGCGCCGCCCAGTAGTACCGGCGTCGTGATATTGCGCTGCCGCATCAGCTCAAGATTTTCCTTCATGACGGTGGTAGACTTAACCAGCAGCCCGCTCATCCCGATGGCGTCAGCGTGAACCTCCGCCGCTTTTTGCAGCACCGTTTCAATTTCGCATTTTATACCCAGATTGTACACTTTATAGCCGTTGTTGGTCAGGATAATATCCACCAGATTTTTCCCGATGTCGTGAACATCGCCCCGCACCGTCGCCAGGACAATGCTGGCCTGCGTATCGCCGGCATGCTTCTCCAGAAAGGGCTCCAGCCGGCTCACGGCGGATTTCATCACCTCTGCCGATTGCAGCACGAATGGCAATTGCATTTTCCCGGCGCTGAAGAGATCGCCTACGGTTTTCATCGCCGGAATCAGCCATTGATTGATAATATTAATTGCCGCCATATTCTTGCCAGCCTCGTCCAGGAGTGAATTCAGTCCGACCCGATTACCCTGAATGATCTGCTGCTGTATTTTTTCGCTCAATGGCAACTTTTCCGACGTCGGCTCGGTTTTCTTAGTCCCGGATTGTTTTTCAAAATGGCGGATAAAGGTCAGCAGCGGATCGGCACCGCGATTGTAGATCAAATTACGGCAAACAGCGATGTCCGCCTGGTCGATTTTGTAAAGCGGGAGAATTTTTTGGACATTTACAATGGCAAGGTCCAGACCGGCTTTGATGGCTTCACCCAGAAAAACTGAGTTGAGAATTTCCCGGGATCCGGGATGCAGCCCGAAAGATATATTGGAAATTCCTAATATCGTAAATACGCCGGGAAGTTCGGCTTTAATGGCTTTGATACCGGCGATGGTGTTGGCACCGGCGTTTTTCAGGGATTCGTCACCGCTGCCGAGGGTGAAGGTGAGGGTGTCAAATAGTAAATCCTGCGGTCGAAGACCGATTTGGTTTACGGCGATGTCGAAAATTCGCTTTGCAATCGATACTTTTTTATCCACATCCTGCGCCATGCCGCTTTCGTCAATTGTGAGGGCAATCAGGGCGGCACCGAACCGCCTGGCGAGATGGCTGACCTGCCGGACGCGTTCTTCACCATCTTCCAGATTGATAGAGTTGATTACTGCCCGTCCACCGATCAGCTTCAGGGCGGTTTCAATCACCGAGGGCTCGGTTGAATCGATAAATATGGGCAGATTGACCTGGCGAATGATCCGGGTAACGGCTTCACGCATATCGGACGCTTCGTTTCGACCGGTATAGGCGACGCAAAGGTCCAAGCCGTGCGCACCGGTTTGCTCCTGCTGTTTGGCAATATTGACAACGCCGTCCCAATCGTCGTGCAGCAGGCATTCACGGAATTTCCTGCTGCCGTTGGTGTTGGTGCGTTCGCCCACGAAGAAGGGAGGCGGGTCCTGCCGCAATTCCTGGGCGGAAAACAGGGACGCCACTACGGGTTTCATCACAGGTTCCCGGGGAGCCATCGAAAGCGTGGGGATTTTTTCCGCCAGCGCCCGGATAAAATCGGGTGTCGTACCACAGCAGCCGCCGACAATCTGGACACCGTATTTTTCTATAAAACCCGACAGGACGCCGACATATTCTTGAATTGTTAAAGGATATACGGTTTCGCCGTTGATCATTTCCGGCATCCCGGCGTTGGGCTGGACGATGACCGGTCCGGGAAAGGACTGACATATCTGCTTGATATAGGGGCGCATCCGCTCGGGACCGGTGGCACAGTTCATGCCGAGGATATCAATATCTAACGGTTCAAGAATTGCCAGAGCAGCGGAAACGTCGGTACCGATCAGCATAGTACCACTGGTTTCGATGGTAATTGAGACGATCCTGGGCAATGTCTGGTGTGCGTTGCTGAGGACGTCGTCCACGGCCCTGAGCGCCGCCTTGATCTGTAAGGGGTCCTGACAGGTTTCGATGATAAACAGATCGACACCGCCCTCAAGCAGACCCTGTGCCTGGAGCAGATACGATTCGTAAAGAGTGTCATAGTCCGTCTGTCCGAGGGAGGCGATTTTCGTGCCGGGTCCGATGTCACCGGCAACATACCGTGGCTTTTCCGGTGTGGAAAAGCGCTCGGCGGCTTGCCGGGCAATCCGGGCGGCTTGTCGGTTGATCTCGATGACACGATTTTCAAGGTTGAATTCGGACAGGACAAGGGAATTTCCGCCGAGTGTGTTCGTCAGGATTACATCGGCACCGGCGTCAAGATATTTTTCATGTATATGCTGAATTTCAGCGGGTATCGTCAGGTTCAGGATTTCAGGACATCCGTTGTGTCCGTCCCATTCGCTTTCAGAGGGATTGAGAGCATGAATCTGGGTACCCATCGCCCCGTCGAAAAGGATAATACCCTTTTGTAGCCTGTTAAAAAAATCCACGGTCGCTTTCCCATCCATCAATTACTGATAATATAGTAAGTCCGGCAGCAAAGCAAAGTAAAATATTTTCAACCACCCACCCGTTTTTTTTGTTGGTAAATTAGGCATACCTAACTAAATTAGGTAGTTATAACAGGAGATCCAATGGCAACGGTATTATCAGAAAGTCAACAGGATTATCTCAAAATCGTTCTGGACCTCATTAATGAAAAAAAGGTCGCCAGAATTAAGGAAATTGCCCGGCGCAAAGGTGTCAGTATGCCGTCGGTTACGGAGGCGATGCGCAAGCTGTCAAAAGATGGTTTTGTTCAGTATTCAGCCCGTGAGTTTGTGGAATTAACCGGCAAGGGCAAGACAGCCGCTTACCGATTGTCCAGTAAAAATACGTTCCTGAAGCATTTTTTTATTGATGTGCTTGGCATTGATGAACAGATTGCCGAAAAGGATGCCTGCGAGATTGAGCATCATCTCAGTGTCATGACGCTGGAAAGATTGATTTTATTGTACCAGTTTTTAAGTGAATGTCGGAAAAACGATCAGCAGGCGCTAGCCCTGTTTCAAAAATGTATTGCGGTTTCGGAAGGCCTTATAGAAAGAGACCCGGCTTGTGAAAACTGTTTCGTTGCCAGTAGTTATCCTCACCGGCTTGAGAAAAATATCGTTCATACCCTGTTGTCAAAGTTGGATCGGGGTCAGAAAGCCCAGGTGGTTATGCTGGGACCAGACACAGAGATTCGGCGCCGCATTATTGAAAAAGGGTTGCTGCCCGGCAGTGCCATTGTGCTTGAAGAAAAAGGCAGTAAGAGTCAGCCATATAAAGTGACCAGTGAAGGGTGTTTGGTTACCCTTGGGATGAGAGCTGCGAATATGATTGAGGTAGCCATTGAACAGTCCAATTGAGTCGTTGATCGAGGGAGGTAGGGATATGCAAACCAGGCATGTGACGGATCTGGCGCAGATACCGGCGGGAAAGCGTTTTAAAGTGGTCAAGATTAATGCGACTGGCGAGGTGCGCCGCCGCCTGCTGGATATCGGTTTTGTTAAAAAACAGGTGGGGCGTGTCATCCGCGAAGCCCTGCTGAAGGACCCGATTGAGGTGGATATAAAGGGTACAAAGGTCTCGCTGCGACGTTCGGAGGCGCGGCTGATTTGGGTTGAGGAGCTGGATTGAGTTCTGAACACCCGCCCGTTCAGCATCGTTTACGTCGCCGTCTCGGTCGCAACCGCTTAACTGCCGGCGGGAAGGTTATCAGAATTGCGCTGGCGGGTAATCCCAACTCCGGAAAGACCAGCGTTTTCAATGCCATTACGGGACAGCGACAGCATATCGGCAATTATCCCGGTGTTACAGTTGAAAAGAAGTCCGGGACGATCGAGATGGATGGTAGATTGGTCGAGATTATTGATCTGCCGGGAACCTATAGTCTGAGCGCATATTCGCTTGAAGAGGTCGTTTCACGGGATTTTGTCCTCAACGAAAAACCCGATGTAATTGTCGATGTGCTGGATTCGACAAACCTGGAGCGCCATCTCTATCTGCTGTTGCAATTTCAGGAGCTGGGCGTTCCGATCGTTGGGGCTCTGAATATGACCGATGAGGCAGAGGCGAAGGGCATTGTGATTGACAGCGAGCAGCTGGGGCGTATCCTCGGCATCCCTTTTGTCAAAACCGTCGGCAATACGGGACGCGGCATAGAGCAGCTGTTGGATAGTGCTGTGAAGTTAGCGGAAGGTAAGCTGGAATCCAACAAGCGCCATTTGAATTACGGGAAGCAGGTGGAGATTGCCCACAATGCGATCATTGCGACGTTGGAGCTGGACCCCGAATTCAAAAACTGCTATTCCCTGCACTGGGTGGCGATTAAATTGTTGGAGAAAGACCAGGACGCCACTCGGAAGGTACAGCGGGAGCACCGTTTTCCCGAAATGGTTTTGACGGCGACCCGGGAATGGCAGCAACGACTGGAGAAATATTTTCATGAAGACAGTGAGATTATCATTGGCGAACAGCGCTATGCCTACATTCACGGAGCGTTGAAGGAGACGGTTACCCAAACCGGTCATCATGACGGCAATGATCTGACGGAGAAGATTGACCGGGTGGTGTTGAACCGGTTTTTGGGGATTCCGATCTTTTTTGCCGTTATGTTTGGTATCTATCAGATGACATTTGCGTTGGGCAATCCGATGTCGGATCTCATATCGGGATCTTTCTCACAGCTGTCGACCTTGGTTGCCAAGATCTTACCGGCAGGGGTATTGCAGGATCTCATCAGTAACGGTATCATCAACGGCGTTGGTGGCGTACTAACCTTTTTGCCGCTGGTCCTGTTTCTGTTTCTGGGCCTCTCCTTCCTGGAGGACAGCGGCTACATGGCGCGGGCGGCGTTTGTGATGGACAAATTTTTCCATGTATTCGGGCTGCACGGTCGCAGCTTTATCCCGTTTATGATCTCCACCGGCTGCGCGGTGCCGGGCATCATGAGCGCCCGGGTACTGCCGAACCGTAAAGACCGGATCGTCACAATCATGGTTTCGCCCCTGATGATGTGCGGTGCCAAAGCCCCCGTCGTTGCTATGCTGGCAGCCGCTTTTTTCCCGGAAAATGCAACCGTTGTATTCTGGGGAATCTGGCTGTCCGGCTGGTTGATGGCGTTCGGGATTGCACTGCTGTTCAAGCGGACCCTGTTTCGTGGCGTACAGACACCCTTCGTGATGGAGCTGCCGCCTTACCGGCGACCACAGGTTAAGAGTGTGATTCTGCATATGTGGGAGAAGTCGTCGGAATATATCAAAAAAGCGGGTACCGTCATTTTAGCAGCGTCGGTGATTGTCTGGTTTTGCCTGTCTTACCCAAAACTCTCGACGGAGGAGATGGAACTTCGGCAAGATAATATTACACCTGTAGAATATAGTTTCGGCGGGCGTTTGGGCAAAAGCATCGAGCCGGTTCTGAAGTGGGCGGGATTCGATTGGAAAATCGGCGTCAGCCTGGTAGCCGGTGTCGCGGCGAAGGAGGTCATTATCTCGACAACCGGCATACTCTACGGTCTGGATAGCAATGAATCTGATGAATCATCTCAGAGCGACTTTTTAGTCAAGGAAAATCTGAGTCGGGACCCCAATTACTCACCCTTAACGGCACTGGCACTGATGCTGTTTGTGATGATCTATATTCCCTGTCTGGCGACTCTGGCGATGGTTAAAAAGGAACTGGGGTCCTGGAAATGGCCGGTATTTCAGGCGGCGTACACGCTGACAGCTGCCCTCGTGGTGGCGGTGGGCGTTTATCAGATTGGTAGCTTACTGGGATTTGGAGGCTAATGATGGACGGGCAGATGATCATCGTTGGCGCAGTGCTGATTGTCAGTGTGGTGGTCCTGATCCGGCGCATTTATAAAGCTGTCAGGAAGCCGCAGTCGCTCTGCGACGCCTGCCTGATGAAAGAGAGCTGCGGGATGGACTGTCAGGCAGAGGAGCCGGAAGAGCAGCATCGTTCCGCCGAACCACCGAAGTGAGGCAAAAACCTCTACGGAAACGGATAATTTCAGGATATATCAGAAAAATCGTTAGTGTATTACAATTGTCGCCGGATTAGAAACTCAGTTTCAGCCGGAGATAGGGCCAGAGATTTTCGAACAGGTCCAGCTCCTTGACCCCGTAAAGGGTATAGCGTCCGTCGAATTCCGAGCCTTTCGGTCCACCCAGAATGAAGGCGCCGAAGGTGATATCGAAATTGCCGTACGGCGAGTAGCGGTATCCCGGCAGAACGGCATAGCTGCCGTCGTCGAGATTGCTGAAAAACGCCAGACTGAATTGGTGGTAATTCCGGACGGTTTTCTCCAGAAATAAAAATGTATAATTGCGGGCGTTGACCAGCCGTTCACCGGAGAGGATGGTCAGCAGATTGTAGTCGGATTTGTTTTTCGCGCCGAAGCCCTGATAGTAATACTCCAGGCGGGTATCAATATCAATCCCGGGAATCAAATAATCGAAGCCGGTACACATTTCCAGATTATCGGTGAGACTGTAATTTTTCAGCGAAAATCCGTTGTCGGCGTCATTCCGGGGAATCCGGCAGGCGAATTCGCCGTAGACCCCGAGATTTCCCACGGCACCGGCGAAATCAAAACCGGCAAAATAGCTGCGTTTATAGTAGGGACGCGACGGCAGCCCGGCGGTCATCTCCGCCAGCGCACCCTGCTTAAACATGTCCAGAACCGCGGTGGTATCGCCAGCTTCCAGCAGATCGAGCATGGTCTGATTGGCAATCAAGCCCTGGATGTATTCCATTCCGGCTTCGGTGAGAATATCGTCCAGCGGGCGGTAATCCAGATCATTATAGAGCACCTCCTTAATCCAGCTGAACGACAGGTCGTAGGAACCGGCGATGGTATTCAGTTTAATGCCGTACGGCAGATTGGCGGCGTCGCCGTCCTCCTGGCAGGCGGTCTTTTTCTGGGTTTTATCCTGGAAAGCGAGATAAGCTTCGAGAGAGAGACGATGGGAGAGTGCATAACTGGGCAGAATCGCCATCGCACCGGGTGTGTCTTCGGTTACCATATCAAGAAAGGGTGGAAACGCCACCCGCGCCGTAGGATTAAAAACATAGCCGGTACCCCAGGCGATGGGAAATTTACCAAACTGCAGATCGAAATTGCCCAGATTCACCATTCCCCAGACATGATCGAAGAACATGCGCTGATTGAAATCTTGCAGCGGGAAGTCGCTCTGGGAAAAGCCGGCGATTCCCAATTTCTCATAAAGCACGTATGGATTCTGATTGCCGACGTTTGAGAGGTATGAAAATTCGGCATGAAAACGCAGTTTGCTTTCGGGGCGCCAGTCCCCTTTCAGGCGCAGGAGCATGGCGTTGCCGAACGTCGGACGGCTGAATTCCTGCTGCCGGTAATCCAGGCTTGATTGGACGTAATCAATCAGATAGCCGTAAAGGCTGAAAGATTCTTCATAGGTGGAAAAAGAGGCACTTTCACTGTCACCGGATTCCCAGCTGACATCGGGGAAATCGCTCTCCTGCGCAAAGGCAAATCCAAATCCTGCCAGCAACCCAATTAATCCATTTAATATTGCTTTTTTCATTGTCACTGATACTCCCAATCTACATTATTTGTAAAACCGCATCGGATTGAAATATTTTTCATCAACCGGAATATCATACTCGGCTTCATGGATAATGACGACGGTTTTACTCTGTTTAATCAGATTCAGCATGGTCAGCCGGGTAGGCATCAGCCGTCCGGAGATGGTTTTGTAATCTTCTGCGATCAGGTCCTTTTTATGACCCTCTTCAGTGGTGTAAAATTCGATTTTGGGTGTCTGGTAATTCTCTTTTAAAACGGTGATGATTACTCTGGAATAGGAAGATTCCTTTTTCGGAATACCCTCCAGCGTCCAGCTTTCGGCATCGGAATTCAGGATTTTGAAGGTGTAGTTTTCTTCCATGGAACCGCCGCCGAGGTCTTCGTAGGTAAAATCGCCGCCAACGCCCTGAATGGACTGGTCCTTAGCCTTTGCGGCGATTTTGCGAATGCGCCCGGTGGAGGGAAAAAAGACCCACTGATCGCACTCGACCGAAAGAATCCGCAAGCCCTGAATGGATTTCGGAGAAATGAACTCCATGTAGCTGTAGTCTTTCCCCTTGCTATACGCCAGGACCTTCATTTCGCGATAGTTGGAATTGTCTTCCGAATAAGGAAAGGTCAGCATGCTCATTTTCGTGGCGCTGGTGCCGATCTGTGCCAGTTCATCCACCTTGCGGATAATCGAAAGGACATCCTCTTCAGCAATCAGAGAAAATGACAGCAGTAAAATCAGTGTTAACGTAAATAGCTTTGTTGCAGTTTGCATAATGACCTCCTTTATGAAGATTGTTTCTTTTTGGCGAATGTAAGAAATGCCGGGAGAATGATTAGCGTTGTTAGCAGACACGATAGAATACCCACAAAAAGAATGCGCCCCATGGAATTAACCGAACCGAATTTACCGATTAGTCCAAGTGACCCGAATCCGATCATTGTGGTGAAAGCCGCCAGAAAGACACCCTTGCCGGTATAGCGGTAGACGGTTTCGATATTTTGTTCCACCCGGAAACGATGGGTAATGTGAATGCCAAAGTCAATACCCATACCGATGACCAGCGGAATCACGGCAATATTGATGATATTCAATTTCTGACCCAGCAGGGGATACATACCCGCCATCCAGATCAACCCCAGTACCAGCGGCACTGACGCAAAGACCACATACTTGAAATTCCGAAAATTCAGAATCAGGAAAAAGAGCACCGCAGCAAAAATGTAAATTCCGGCTTTACCGGAAGCATTGGTAACCTCATTCATCCAGGCGGTCAGGATTTGGCTGGAACCGGTAATTCTGGGTGATACCCGAGCAACGGAATTGTTAAAATGACGTATGCGGTCAATGTTATCAAGCACATCTTCGTCAGGATAAATCATTACCAGATTGCGGGTACCGGTTTCATCGAACATGCTTTTGCGGACTGGTTCGGGTAAGTCGTCGATTGTCATCAGTCGTTTCGCCTGTGACATACGGGTGACAATAGCATCCGCCTCCTTGGCAAAATAGCGATCCAGTTTGGCGAGTCTTTCAGCATAAAGCGCCGGATCGCTTTCGATCAGCTTGATCAGTTTCTGGAATACTTCGCGCCCCGGCTTGCCGACTTCGGCGCCGAATATCTCCCGAATCATGGCATTACGTTTTTTGACGATTTGATTGTTTTCACCCAGTCCGGCTACCGAAAGATCGCCCATTTCGATGATATTCCATTCGGTGCGCTGCACCTCATAGACGAAGCTTTCCATATCCTCTGCTGTATAATTCATGGTCTGATATCGTTGCGGCATTTTACGAATTTCGGCGATTGCCGCCAATCGCGCTTTTTGTTTGTCTGCCGGCGGGAAAAAGTAGGATACCGAGTTGATGTCGGCGACCATTGGCGTTTTTTCCAGTTTTTCGGTCATTTCCCGGGCTTCTTCGATACTTTCAGCGATAACCATGGAAGCGAAGGGTGTCATCTCGAATTTTTCCATGACTTTGTTATACTGAATAATTGAGGGCATATCCTGCGGTTCGAGTTTCATAATATCATATTCGATCCGATTCAGGAACATGGCGGCGAAAAATCCGGCTGTGACGACAATGCCTGCGATAATTGTGACAGTTCTATGTTTGTAGATCGTATTGCCAAGAGTAGCCAGGAATTGATAGTCTATATTGGGAAGATGGGTTTTGCTCACATCTTTTTTGCCCCACCAGAGCAGCATGGCGGGCAGAATAAAAAACATTGCCAGAAAGCAGTTGATAATGCCGGTGCCCATGATGATGCCGAATTGTTCAAAGGCTTTCACGCCGGTGGCGGACATGACGAAAAATGCCAGGGCGGTAGTCAATGCCGCCAGCAACGTCCCCATGCCGGCTTTCTGATAGGTCAGGCGCAAGGCTTCTTGCGGTTCGAGGCCGTCTTCGCGGTAGGTGGTGAAATTGGTGACGATCTGGATGCCGTAATCCACGCCGAGTCCGATCAGCAGCACGCCCATGATACTGGTCAGCATGTTGATCTCTTTGATCGTGACGCCGATAAAGCCGTAGTTAAAAACGATGCCTAAAATCAAGACGATCAGAATGAAAAGGATCGAGCGCAGCTGGCTGAATGAAAAGATAAACAGCACCAGAATCAGAATCAGCGCTACGATCGACGGAACCGCCATATCGAAACTCAGGGCATCCTGTTCATCGCTCTGCACCGGGATATCGCCGGTATAACTGATATGCAGATCGGGATATTTTGCATTCATGTCCGCCTGAATTGCTTTGATTGCATCCATCATCGGGAAAATCTTATCGAATTCAACCGCACTGAAAGCCGGAGAAAATGTAAACAGCAACATGCTGTTGTCATGGTTGAACTGGTAGGGCTCGCCATAGAGAAAGGTCTCTGCCAGAATTTTACCCTGTTCTTCGACTGGCGAGAGCTCCGGGTTTTCCAGATATTCCCGCAGCAGTGTGAAGAAAGTCTCCAGTTGACTCAGCATGGCTACGGCTTCGTTTTCCTGCTTGTTGGTTTCCAGTTCCTCTTCGGCTTCATCGCCAGTGTAGGTTTCTTCGAAGGAATTGTTCAAGGAGGTGATAAACGGCAAGAGGTTCAACTCTGCAAAAGTTTCAGCAGTTTTTTCAATATCCCTGGCTTTCTGCAACATAAGTCCCCAGTCATCAATGAACTGGCGGTCAATTTTCAAATTGATGGCTTTGATGTCCTCCATCAGGCGATCATTTGCCCGGACCGCGGCAACGAAATCCTCGGCGCATTGCCCCATGCGGGCTTTGTCACTACCCTCGATGGTAATCATGACCGTGGCGCCACCGGCGAACACCGAATCCACTTCAATATAGCTGGCGACCAGCGGGTCTTTTTCGGACATCAGATCCTTGATTTCGGTCTTGGTTTCGATATTGCTGGCGGCAATAATACTGAGAATAAAAAGTAGCAGTGCCACAAAAGGTATCCATTTGTAAAAACGGGTGACGAAAGCAGCAATAGCGGTCATCATTCTTTCTTCCGATTTCATATTTACTCCCTTATTTAGACGGAAGGTTACTTATATACGGTTGGAATTCTCATTCCTTTTTATGCAATTTCGGCATTTCTCCAGAAGTGATATCCGCAGATCTTGGATCGATAAGCAGTTTATACATTTTAGCATATTCAGCAACAAAAAGATCGGTAACAGTTTCCAGATCGCAATGGTAGTATTCGCACCATTCATCGCAAAAAATTACAAAAGAGAATAACGGTGCCCAGAAGAGAAAAAAGCCGTTAAGGTTCGCGAAATCTTTATTGTATTGGATATCATATTGATTGGCAATATCAAGACTGGCTTGGAAATTTTGATCAAAGTACTGAAATATGTTAATATGCGGAGTAACGGGTGCTTCTTTTACCGATTCGGTGAAAGCGATTTTGATTATGTCTTTATGCGCCATCAAAAAAGGCAAGGTGTGATTTATTAGGATTTTTTCAATATTATGTTGGGAAATGTCATGCAGAGTTTTATCGGTTATGTATTTCTTGATCTTGATGGATTCACCAATGAAATCCTGGAATAATTCTGCGAGGATTTCATCCTTACTTTTGAAATAGTAGTAAATCAGCGATTTGGTAATGCCGGCGGTTTTGGCGATCAGCTCGATGCCGGTGGCATCAAATCCTTTCGTGGCGAAGAGTTCTTCGGCGGCGGAGAGGATTTTTTGGCGGACATCCCCTTTTGATTTGTGAACCATTGCGTTCCTTTCTTTTGATTTACTGACCGTTCAGTCAAAATATAGGGAGTGATAGCAACACTATCAAGCCTTTTTTGAATGTTCGGTCAAAAAATGGTGGTCCGGGTGTGGATAATACGACGATAACGATGATTCTAAAAAATGTTGCCTAGGGATAGAATCTCTTCGCAAACCTGAAAAAAGCCGGCCAGTCGGGTGCGTCCGTATGCCCGCCATCATGGTAACGGAAGGCAATATTCCCCTCGAGGTAGGCGGTGTTAAGCCGGGGTTTTTTATCATTCATCACCAGACCCTTTTTACCGAGCAATTCATAAGCCGGGGTTGCGTTGATACAGGTTAAAAAGATGCCGTAGGGATCAGTCCAGGCATCCTCGCTACCGGCGTTTATGAAAACGGGGCGCGGCGCACAGAGTGCTAATAAGGAGTGAGCGTCAACACGACATTTTTCGATATTACGGGGCAGATAGGAATCGACAGAGAGGGGACCGGACCACTTTATGAAATTACCGGCAACCCAATGATACTCCCGTTCCCAGACGGAGTTTTCCAGGTCCTGTCCCCAATGGCGACGATTCATTTTTGTGCCGAGACTGCCCGCGCAGGAGGGAAAGGAGATTGCCAGACGCGTGTCATAAGCCATTGCCACCAGCGCCGCCTTGCCGTACCGGGAGTGACCGGTGACACCGATCATGCAGGCGTCAACCTGATTGTCAGTTTCGAAATAATCGATCAGACGGCTGACGCCCCACGCCCAGGCGGCGAGGGTGCCCCAATCGGAGGGTGAACGCCAGCGCCCCTGGTTGCAGAGTCCGATGATGTAACTCGTCAATCCGGTGCCGTTGTCCGGTTGCAGAGCGTCGCTGTTGAAGATACAGACACCCCAACCGGAGGATTTGACATATTCCCAGTAGCGATCTGTTTTGGTCAAAAGGGGATGACCGATCACGACCATTACCGGGACCGCTCCGGATTGCCCGGCGGGAATTCTGAGAACCGCTGATATCTTTGGGACATTGCGGACCTGCGGGTAGTGTGTGATATCAATGTTACCTTCGATGTATTTTTCGATATAGGGTATGTAGCTACCACAGCTGGCATTTTTGGTGACCTTCCAGGAAACCGGGGGTAAAATGCTGTCGGGTGGCGGGACACCCCAGATTTGCTTCTGAACATCCCGAAGCAGCTCCGGTCGGCGCAGCTGCCACCACTGTTCGCAGTTCTCAATCAACGTTCCGTCATTCATTTTTAAAAGGTCGATCGGGATGTATTTACCCACCCGCCAGGATTCCGGTCCCGGAAAAAATCCTGCGGCGACATCATCGTAGTTGTTCCATAGCCCGAAGACGGAGCGGGTGATAATATGTCCTGCGGCATCGGTCCAGTTGCCCTCCGGATCGTCAGGGTTGACTGGTACGGAGTGTCTGGGTCGGTTTGGATCGGTGGTTTTGGGAGGAAGGTGGGGAAGCTCTATTCCCAGCTGCCAGAGCATCTGATCGCGATCCATTTTGCTGGTTACATTCGGCGGAGGAACTTTCGGAAATTGGGCTTGCAGAAGAGCGAAACCGGACAGCAGAATTATGAAAAGATTGACGCCGATGGATGGGTGTTTTTGCATGGTCCGGTTTTCAATATGTTTCCTTATCGGATTTCAATCGTGACGACCGATTTCGCCGGCAGGGAGATGGACAGCCGCTCCTTTTTCAGTTTGTAATCTGAAAATTTCCGGATATTCACCTGCTCAGGTTGCCCGAAATCGTTGTAGGCGTTCATGACATCAGCGGTGATGATGGAGCCGGTTGATTTGGTCAATTTTCCTGCCCCCTGCAGTTCTACAACCAGGTCTATACTTCGGTTTGGATCAATATTACAGAACGAGACGTGGATGTTGCCATGAACATCCCTGGATGCCGAAGCGCTGACGGCGGGCAGCGTCAGGTCATTGTATCTGTATTGTTCACAATGGATTTCCAATGGCAGGAGCGTGGCGTCCTGATGGACTTTGTACATTTTGAAAACATAAAAGGTCGGTGTCTTCACCAGCTGATCGTCATGGGTCAGCAGCATTGCCTGGAGGACATTGATGGTCTGGGCGATATTTGCCATTTTTACCCGCCGGGCGTGGTTATTGAAGATATTCAGATAGAGCGCGGCGGTGACGGCGTCACGCAGGGTGTTTTGCTGATACAGAAAACCGGGATTGGTGCCGGGCTCCACATCAAACCAGTTACCCCATTCATCCACCATCAAGCCGATCCGGTTTTCGGGATCATATTGATCCATGATGTTGATATGCCGTTCCAGCCGTTCCTCCATGACGAGGGTGTTTTGCATCGTGTGAAACCAGTCGTTTTCGTCGAATTGTGTCGCCGAGCCCTTTTTATCCCAGCCGTGGCAGACGGTGTAATAATGAAAGGAGTAGCCCTGGATCAGATGCGGGTAGTCTTTGGTTTTTTTCAGAACCGTTTCGGTCCAGTGATAATCCTGATCCGTTCCGCCGCTGGCAATGCGGTAGAGCTCGCCGGCGCGCAGATAGGTGGAAAAGCGTTTGAACAGATCGGCGTAGTATTCCGGAGTCATATTGCCGCCGCAGCCCCAGCTCTCGTTGCCCACCGCCCAGTATTTCACATTCCAGGGCTGCTCGCGTCCGTTTGCCTTGCGCAGATCGGTCATGGGGCTTTGGTTGCCTGAATTGACATATTCCACCCAATCGGCGGCTTCCTGAACGGTCCCGCTACCGACATTGATGCAGATGTAGGGTTCTGCTTCGAGGATTTCGCAGAGGTCCAGAAATTCGTGGGTGCCGAAGCTGTTATCTTCGGTGACACCGCCCCATGTGGAATTGATTATAGCGGGTCGCTGGTCGTGCGGACCGATGCCGTCTCTCCAGTGATAAGTATCGGCGAAGCAGCCGCCGGGCCAACGAATCACCGGGGGATTGATCTCCTTGAGGGCGGCGATGACATCGTTGCGGATGCCCCGGGTGTTGGGAATCGGGGAGTTTTCGCCGACCCAGAAACCACCGTAGATGCAGTTACCCAGGTGTTCCGCAAAATGTCCGTAGATGTGTTTGCTGATGGTTTCGGTTCCCTGATCGGTATGAATGCGAATGGAATTGGACGAATCACCCGCATCCAGTATGGTTGCAAACAACGTGATAAACAGGGGAATAATCCTGGAAAAGCGCATTTTTTCCTCCTTTGTTGTTATCGGTGATAAGGTCCTTGGGGAGTGGTGTAACCATTTCCTTTTGTATTGTTCGGTTGGGTAAAAATACTGAAATTTCACAATATAATAAACGGATTTTTTATCCGGAGATAAAATGGTGAATAATAGTCTTGTCTGGTGATGATGGCGTATCTATCTTTTAGCAGGAGGAAAATTACAGATGAAACGATTTCTGACGTTCATTTTGGTTTTGGCCATGATTGCAGCGACATGTTGGGCGGGCGATCTGCAGGTCATTGCCCATCGCGGCTTTTCGTCCGTCGCGCCGGAGAACACCATGGCGGCGTTTCAGGCGGCGGCGAAGCTGGGTGTGGCGTTTGAGCTGGATGTGACGCTTACCGCCGACGGTGAGGTGGTGGTGATTCATGACGATACACTTGGCAGGACGACCAATGGTCGGGGCGCTGTGGGTGATGTATCCCTGACGGAGATTAAAGAGCTGGATGCAGGCAGCTGTTTCGGAGCGGAATTTGCCGGAGAAAAAATTCCCACCCTGCGGGAGGTACTGGAACGCTTCGGTGGGGTGGTGCCGATTGATATTGAAATCAAAGACCGGAAGCCCCATGAACCGCTGGCGGATGCGGTGGTGGCGGAGATTGAACGGCTCGGTCTGGTGGACGAGGTGTTTGTCACGGCGTTTAATCCCTATATGCTGGTGCGTACCCGGGAGAAGAATCCGGAGCTGCGCCGCGGCATGCTGACCGGTACCTTTAAGGATGAGGACCTGAGCCTGCTGGAAAAATTTGTCCTGCGACGCCTGCTTTTTCAGTGGAAAATAAAACCGCACTACATTGCCATCGAGGATGTGCGGGTCAATCGGCGCAATGTGCGACGCTGGCAGCGGCGGGGTTATGCGGTGCTCGTCTGGACGGTTAACGACGAAGCCGAAATGCGGCGGTTGATCAAATTGGGCGTGGATGGGATCATTACCGATTATCCCGACCGGCTGCTCAGGTTACTTGGGAAATCACAATGAGCACTAAAAGGTTTCTTTTTGCAGCTATTTTCCTGTTGAATGTAAATTTTAGTGAAGCCGGCGAGCAAAGGCTGGAATTTTTACCTGAATTAGCGGAGTGGAGCGCAGCAGGTCTGATATTTTATACCGCTTATCGGCTGGACCATCAGCCGGCTTGGGCTGACCGCTGCTTTTTCAATCAGCCCGACGATAAACCCTATTGTGAAAATACCGTTTCCACGACAACGCTCTACACCGCTGCCGGGCTGACGGGGCTGGGTATCGGTTTGATTCCCAATGCTGACGGCTGGTTAAAATTGTCAGCCTATCATCACAGCAAAGGCCTGATGCAGACGCTGGCCTTTAGCTACTTGGCGACCAACATCACAAAAAATATTGTTGGACGCCGCCGTCCGTGTTTTACGCATTATCCGGCCGACGACCGTATCGACGCCGGTAAATCATTCCCATCAGGACACACCTCAATCAGTTTTGTGATAGCGAGTTATAGTTCGCTGTATGCGCTGGATCATTTTGGAGGCGAAAATAAAACTGGTTCATGGATATATGCGGTTGGTAGTCATGCCCTGGCAGCCTATGTGGGTTACACACGTATCGTTGATAACCGGCATTTTTTATCTGATGTAATTGCCGGCGGTCTGCTAGGCAGTGGGGTTACCTGGTTGGTCTATGAATACCAGCAGCGCAAGCTTACGTCGGCGGAATCGTCAAATGAAGTATCCAAATCGCTGATTCCGGTTTTTTTGACGGT
>JBNGDF010000038.1:0-18175 GCA_049975265.1 Fidelibacterota bacterium | reverse complement strand
CCACAGGAGGGGAATAATCCCGCCCTGAGTCACACCACTCCAAAGAAGGGGAATAAACCCGCCCTGACGGGCACCCCTCCACAGAAGGGGAATGAAATATGACCATGTATAATACCATTGCGGAAAATCCCCAAAGCACAGTGGTGGCGGAATACACGCCCGCATACCGCACCGCCAAAACATACCAGAGCGAGGCGGAACTGGAACGCGCCTTTATCGAACAGCTTCAGGAACAGGCTTACGAATACATCGCCATACACAGCGAAGAAGACCTTGTGCGGAACCTGCGAACACAGCTTGAAATACTCAACGACTACCGCTTTACCGACAAGGAGTGGCAGCGCTTCTTTACCGGCGAAATCGCCAACCCCAACCAAAGCATCGCCGAAAAAACCGAAACCATTCAGGAAGACTATATCAAGATTCTCAAGCGCGATGACGGCACAGATAAAAATATTTACCTGCTCTGCAAAGACAACATTCATAATAACCACCTGCAGGTGATCAATCAGTATGAGACTACCCCGTCGCCTGACGGCGCCACCCCTCCTGAGGAGGGGAATTTTGCAACGCGCCAGAATCGTTATGATGTAACGGTGCTGGTCAACGGCTTGCCGCTTGTGCATATTGAACTCAAACGCCGCGGTGTAGCCATACAGGAAGCCTTCAATCAGATCAACCGCTATCAGCGGGAAAGCTTCTGGGCAGGATCCGGACTCTATGAATACGTGCAGATATTTGTCATTTCCAACGGCACGCATACCAAATACTACAGCAACACCACACGCTCCGAGCATATCCGGGAATCCATAGAAGGCAGCATCAAAAAAGGGAAACGCTCCAGCAACAGCTTTGAATTTACCAGCTGGTGGGCGGATGCCACCAACAAGCCGATCCCCGATCTTGTGGATTTTGCCAAGACCTTTTTTGCCAAACATGTGCTGCTTAACATTCTTACCCGTTACTGCGTGTTCACTACTGAAAAACAGCTTTTGGTCATGCGACCGTATCAGATCGTAGCGACCGAAAGGATACTCAATAAGATAGAGATCAGTACCAATTACAAGAAACTCGGAACGCTGGAAGCCGGCGGTTATATCTGGCACACGACCGGCTCGGGAAAGACGCTGACCAGTTTCAAGACCGCCCGACTGGCAAGTAAATTACCCTATGTTGACAAGGTGCTTTTTGTCGTTGATCGCAAAGACCTCGACTATCAGACTATGCGTGAATACGATAAATTCGAGAAGGGCGCCGCTAACAGCAATACGAGTACGGCGATATTAAAACGCCAGCTTGAAGATCCTAACGCACGCATTATTATTACCACAATTCAGAAACTGGACCGCTTTATAAGTCGCAATAAAGGTCATACCATATTCGAGGGTCACATCGTGCTGATCTTTGATGAGTGCCACCGCTCACAGTTCGGTGAAATGCATTCCGCCATTACAAAGGCGTTTAAAAACTATCACCTTTTCGGTTTTACCGGCACCCCGATCTTTGCCGTAAATGCCTCCTCCGGAGGCAGACCGGATTTCAAGACCACCGCCCAGGCTTTCGGTGAGAAGCTGCATACTTACACCATCGTGGATGCCATTGCCGATAAAAATGTTTTACCTTTCAAAATAGATTACATTTCCACCCTGCACGAAGCGGAAAATATTGAAGATAAAAAAGTGCGGGATATTGACCGGGAAGCGGCACTGGCTGCGCCGGAGCGTTTGGCAAACATCGTCGGGTACATCTGTGAGCATTTTGATCAGAAAACCAAGCGGAACAGTTATTACAAACTCAAGGACCGCAGACTTGCCGGGTTTAACTCCATCTTTGCCGTTTCTTCGATCGATGCGGCAAAAAAATACTACGCTGAATTCCAAAGACAGCTGGCGGACGCGCCGAGTGATAGAAAACTCAAGATAGCGCTCATTTACAGCTATGGTGTCAATGAGGAAGAAATAGACGGCATGATCGATGAAAACTCTGAAGATACCCGCGGACTTGACCAAAACTCCAGGGATTTTCTTGAAAGCGCCATACAGGATTATAACGCCCTGTTCGGAACATCTTATGACACCTCATCCGATAAATTTCAGAATTACTACAAGGATGTCAGCGAACGGGTGAAGAACCGTGAAATTGACATCCTGCTGGTGGTCAATATGTTTCTGACCGGCTTTGATGCGACAACGCTCAATACCTTGTGGGTGGATAAAAACCTGCGTCTGCATGGACTCCTGCAGGCGTATTCGCGCACTAACCGCATATTAAACACCATCAAGACCTTCGGAAACATAGTCTGCTTCCGCAATCTGGAAAAAGCGACCAATGAATCCATTGCGCTCTTTGGCGACAAGGAAGCCAGCGGTATCGTGTTGTTAAAATCCTATGACGAGTACTATAACGGCTACAAAGACGGGGACAAGGAAGTCCGTGGCTATGTTAGTCTGGTTAAAGAGCTTTTGGAAAAATTTCCTGTTGGCGAGCGGATTATAGGAGAACAAAATCAAAAGGATTTCATCAGGCTTTATGGCGCGATCTTGCGCGTGAGAAATATCCTGGTTACTTTTGACGAATTTAGCGGCAACGAAATTTTAACCGAACGGGATATTCAGGATTATCACAGCATCTATATTGACCTTTATAATGAGTTTCGCAAAAAGGATAAGGGAGAGAAAGAGAATGTCAACGACGACCTCGTGTTTGAAATGGAACTCATTAGGCAAATTGAGATTAACATCGATTATATTATAGGGCTTGTTAAAAAATATCACGAAGACCATATCAAGAACCGCGAATTGCTTGTTGATATTAATAGAGCTATCGACTCAAGTGTTGAACTACGCAATAAAAAAGATCTTATCAATCAGTTTATTGCTTCGCTTGATGTCCATTCGGTGGTAGATGAAGACTGGCAAAAGTATGTGGAAAAGAAAATGATCGAGGAACTGGAGGAGATTATTAAGAATGAAAATCTTGATCACGACGAATCTTATAAATTTATACGAAACTCGTTTCGTAATGGCAATGTTGCAACCGCAGGTACTGATCTAGCCAAAGTCTTACCGCCTGTTTCGCGCTTTTCTCCCGGAGGAGAGCGTTCCAAAATACGGGAGAGTGTTTTGGAGAAATTAACACGCTTCTTTGAACGGTTTTTTGATATTTCTGATGGAAAGATTTAAAGATAGCTGGAAACTGTAAAAATGATTTCATCTAAGGAATTCACATATCATATTGAAGGAATATATAAATCCGACTACGTATGCCCTGCGAAAAAGACAGACTGGAGTCAAAAATGTTCGCAATAATATCACTTTACCCATTTTTTGGACCTTCAGACCGATGAGCAGATTCTGGCGAATACCCGCCGCCCTGATCGCCCTTCTGATTCTGCCGGCAGGCAGTCCGGCGGTGCTCGCGGAAGAAATCGGATCGAAATACGACGCCGATCTCCAAAAAGTAGTCGAAATCCGCAGGAAGATCGGCGACATCCACCCCTTTTTAGACCGGCTCTTCCCGATTGCCGTCGTCGAAAACGACAGCTTCCTGATATTTGACCTCGACTCATCCAAAGAAAAGTACATTTTCGTCAGGAAAGCCCCCACACCGCTGCCGGTTCCGGTCGGTATCCGCGCCGCTTTTCCGCTGGAATGCTACGGAAACCAGGCGGCTTGCGTGGTATCGGGCGAGGTGTTCGAGTCCCTGGAGGGCTACGTGACAATTTTCCACGAGTTCATGCACTGCCATCAGTGGGCAACCTGCGAACAGAAACTGAAAGAAAAACTGACGGTGGCACAAAAAGCACTCAGCCGGCAGGACTATTCATGGGAGATCAACTACCCCTTTCCCTACACCCACCGCCGCTTCACCAGAACCTATTCCCGGTTCCTGAAGGCACTGGCAGAGAAGGACTCACAGGCGATTGCAAAATCCCGCCGACGGCTGCAGCGGATTCTGCCTCAGCCTGACTTCGAGTATCTGGTCTGGCAGGAGTGGAAAGAGGGCTTTGCCCGTTTTATCGAAAACCGAATCCGCCGCCGACTCGATCTCCCGGAAAATCACTACGGTCAGGAACCGCCTTTTCACCGGATCTCCTTTTACGAAGGCGGCGCCCGCTATATCGAATATTTGACCGGACAACAACCGGAGCTGATGACAGACCCGGAAGCGCTGTTTTATAAGCTGTTCAGCCCTACCTCCGAAAATCCGGTAAGCGGCGATTCAGCGTCTCATGTCCGGTAAGCCGGCGTCTGAAGCCGGCGGAAAAAACCCAAAGAGAAAGGAGAATTTTTCCATGAACAGACTACCCCTTACCATGGCATTTTGGGCAGCCGCCTGTTCGGCGATCCTGTTTATCATCTTCAGCGGCTGTTTTATCGGGATTGCCCTGACCAGTCCCATCTACGAATGAACGAATATAAACGACTATATCACCTACACGACCACTCATAGCCAGTTGCTGAAATACATCGCCCAGACCGCCATGCTCCTCTTCGGTCCGGCTTTTGTCATACTGGTAGCCAGTATTCACGAAATGGCGGGGACTGAGCAGAAGATACTCACCAGAAATGCCCTGACGTTTGCCGGGATTTTCGCCACCCTCATCGGAATCCATTACTTCGTGCAGATCAGCGCCGTCAGGATAAACCTCTTAAACGGTCATTTCCAGGGCATCGAACACTTCCTGCAGGGCAAGCCGGACTCCGCCTTCTCGGCAATCAACATGCTGGGCTGGACCCTCTTCCTGGGGCTGTCATCTCTCATGCTTGCGCCTGTGTTTCAAAGGGCGATCCGATTCCTCTTCATTATCAACGGTGTCTGTTGCCTGCTCGCCGGGCTCGGTTACGTCTTTGAAAACACGTTGCTGGTATTTCTGACGATCAATCTCGGAATGGGCGGTTGTGTGACCCTGCTGGGCTTTTTTCTGACCTTCCATTACCGGAAGATTCTCCGGCAAGTATGAACGGATGATTCCGATTCCGACATTGGCATTTTTAATATTTATTTGTAAAATCCATATATGAAAATCAAGGGATTACTAAAAAAGAACGACGAACCATGATTGATATTTTAAAAGCCCCTCGCACCTCCTTTTTCCGAAAATGTACGCCTGTCCGTCGCTCGCTGCCGGCAGTAGTCATCGGATTCACCCTGCTGATTGTCGGATTTGCTAAATCCGCTGCGCCGGCAATGTCCCGCTGCCCGGACACAAGGGAAAACTGGGTAGGCACCTGGAGCACCGCCCAGCAGCTGGTGGAACCGCACAACCTGCCGCCCGCACCCGGTCTGAGCAACAATACCCTGCGTCAGGTGGTCTGCGTCTCCATCGGCGGAAACCGTCTGCGGGTGCGCTTCTCCAACGAATTCAGCCGTCAGCCGGTGACCATGCAGGCGGTCCGGATCGCCGTCTCCAAAGGCGACGGTGCCATCGAGACAGAGACGATTACTGACCTGACATTCAACGGCGCAGCCGGTGTCACCATGGCTCCCGGCGGAGCGGCTCTGTCCGACCCGGTGGACTTTGCGTTGCAGCCGCGGATGGAGCTGGCGATCACCATCCATTTCGGGCAGACCTCCCCCGACGTCACCGGTCATCCCGGATCACGCACCACCTCCTATATCCTGCCCGGCAATCAGATTTCAGCAGCGGATTTCAGCAATTCCGCCAAGACAGACCACTGGTACGTGATTGACGGGATTGATGTCAAAGCCCCGCCCGGTGCCGCCGCGGTGGCTGTCCTCGGTAACTCCATCACCGATGGGCGCGGCTCCGGCACCAATCGGCAGAATCGCTGGACTGATATTCTGGCGCAGCGGCTGCTGGAAAATCCGGCGACCCGGCAAATCGGCGTCCTGAATCTCGGGATTGGCGGCAATTGCGTCCTGCGGGAATGCCTGGGACCCTCCGCCCTCGACCGCTTCGAACGGGATATCCTCCGTCAGCACGGGGTGCGCTGGCTGATCATCCTCGAAGGAACCAACGATATCGGACAGACATCCTCGCAAGCCGAAGCGGAGCGGGTTGCGCGCAACCTGATTGACGCCTTCGGAGAGATGATTGAAAAAGCCCACGCCGCCGGTATCCGGGTATACGGCGCCACCCTCCTGCCCTTCGGCAAATCCTTTTACTATACCGACTACCGGGAAAAAGCCCGTCAAATGATCAACGAATGGATTCGCAGCAGCGGGCGCTTCGATGGGGTGATTGATTTTGAAAAGGCGCTGCAAAATCCGGAAACGCCGCAGACCATCCTGCCGGAAGCCCACGACGGCGACTTTCTGCACCCCAGCGAAACCGGGCATAAAATGATGGGGGCAACCGTTGATCTGAAACTTTTTGAATAAGCAAGCTCCCGAAGGTTCAAAATCTTCGAGAGGTTCTATGATTATTTCAACCCAAGGAGCTCACGCCGACATGAAAACAAAACTAATCCTGCATAACTCAATCAGCTTGGACGGTTCGTTCATCGGTCTGACACCCAGCCTGGAATTGCATTATGGGATTGTCAATTCATTCAAGCCCGACGGATACATGGCGGGCTCCGTGACGGCAAAAACCGGAATTGAAGAGTTCGGGCAAAGCGTACCGGCAGAAACGAAATCTGACTTTGCCAAACCGAAAAAGGACAAATCGCTTTCCTATTGGATCATTCCCGATTCCAGAGGGATATTAAAGGGATTGCTACATTATTACCGTCGGTTTGAATTTTGCAGAGATGTGATCGTTCTAGTTTAAAAAAAAAACGCCCGGCGATTTTTTGAGATATCTTGAAGCAAGACGATACGATTATATTATCACGGGCGAGCATTATGTTGATTATCGGGACGCAATCAGGCAGCTGGCTGAAAAATTTTCGATCTATAAAATTTTAGTGGATACCGGGAAAGGTTTGGGAAATATCCTGTTAAATAACGACCTGATTGATGAAATCAGTCTGATTCTCTCACCTGAAATCCTCGGCAAACAGTCTGAGCTCCTGTTTGCGGGAGTCGAAAGAAAAATTAATTTACGCTGCACCCATTGCGAGTTGTTAAAAAGCGGATATGTATGGCTGACTTATGAAATAGTAAAAAACAGCGCCGAGATTTCATCCCGTTAATAAAAGTAGATTTAGAAACAAAAGCCGTTCTGCGGTTACATTACAGTAAATAATAAGGGAGATTTGCATGAATTTGGTCGTCATTAGCGAATGTGACAATTTAGTCATTCCGGGGGCTTACCATCTGGCTCTGAATAAAACTGCCATCAGGGACTGTATCGGCTGCTGGACTTGCTGGTGGAAAACCCCCGGCAGATGCGTCTATGAGGATTTGAATCAGTTTTACCATCAATACATCACCGCCGATAAAGCGATCTATTTTGCCAAGGTTACCAAAGGTTTCGTGAGCGGAAATTTGAAGACTCTGTTTGACCGGATGATTCCACTCTATCTCTCCTACACGACTTATAAAACCGGCGAATCCATGCACGTTCCCAGATACGAAAAGTATCCGGAAATCGAATTTTATTATGAGGGAGAATTCGCAACGGACGACGCCCGCCAAATATTCATTGATTATATCAACCGGGTTTTTTATCAATTTTACTCAAAATTGATAAAAATCGAACCGGTCGGCAATTACACAAATTCTGGAGTGAATACATGAAAACAATTATTCTAAATGGGTCGCCCAAAGGAGATTCCAGGGACTGTAATACCCGCATCTTCATTGAGCACTTTGTCAAAAACATGGAACATCCAGTGAAATAAAATGCATCGCCCATAACAATCCCCAGGAGCTGGCGAATTATATCCAAACCTTCGACACGATTCTCTTGTTTATGCCGCTCTATATCCACGCCATGCCGGGCATCGTGATGAAATTTATTGAGAAACTGAAACCAGCAAGTGCGGAGGGAAAATCAATCGGTTTCGTCATCCAGGCAGGTTTTGTAGCAACAGCGCAACATGATTATGTAAAAGCCTATTTTAGAGAATTGGCACAGAGGCTGAATTACACCTATCTGGGAACCGTCACAAAGGGCGAAGCCGCCGCCATTTACATGTATCCCAAATTATTCAAAAAGGTGCTAAAGCGGATTGCCGAATTGGGGGTTGCATACGAAAAAAGGCATACTTTCGACGAAGATATTACTGCTCAACTCGCAAAGCCCTTTCGCCTGTCCAAATTGCAGTTAATATTATTTAATGCCGCCACGGCGACCGGGCTCAACGATATCGGCTGGCACAGAGCCCTGAAAAAGAACAATGCGCTGGATAAACGGCTTGATCGCCCGTTTTTGTCGTTCTGAAACGATTTTTACCTCGCGATCACGCACAACCAACCTTCGGAAGGTTATTCGTATATAGTCCGGGAAAATCAAGCTGTTTTAACAGGTAGGTTTTGTTTATATTATCTGATATTTTACGGACGTTAAGTGTACATTAATCAATTAATAAGAGGTGAATAATGAGCTGCTTCAAACATTCGTGGCGGATCAGCGGCTATGCCGGAATTCTGTTCGTCGGGCTCTCCTTTCTCGCCGCCGTGATCAATGTTCTTCCACCGGCATACAATCAGGAAAAGGCGCTATTTGCCACCTGGTTCGCCGAAAACGGACAGTGGTTCCGGTTTGGTCACTGGCTGGCGGGAATTGCCTTTCTGCTGTTCTATTTTCCCTTCTATGCCGGATTCTGCGAGAAGCTGCAGGCGGCTGAGGGAAAACCGGCGCTGTGGACGCGGGTTACCTGGGCTGGCGCTATCATGTCACCGGCGGCGGGGACTATTGCCGGTGCATTCATTATCGGGGAGGCGCTGATCGGAGGCGGCTTATCCGCCGAAATGGCACCATACGGAGTCGCCGCCAACTTTTATGCCTATACGGTTTCGGAAGCTTACGGGGGTGTGGCGATGCTCGGCGCGGCAGTAATCATCCTGCGCACCGCCGTCTTCAGCCGCTGGCTGGGCTGGGCAGGTCTGGTGATCGGTCTGGCAGCCGTGACAAGCGTATTTGCCATTGTCGAAAATGACCCGGCGGGATTTTTCGCAAGTTTAAACGGGATTGCCTGGCTGGCGTATTTCCTCTGGATCGCTGCCCTTTCCATCGAACTGATACTTAAACCCGCCGAAGAGTGATAAAAAAAACCCGCTGAATTTGCCAGCCTTCCGAAGTTATTCAGCCTTCGGAAGGCTTATAACTTTTCCACCGGGCGGTCAATCCGCACATAGATGGACTGCGGCGCCATGGAACCGGCGCAGCCGAGTACTACTTTGCCGTCCTGATCTCGCCAGTTGCTGATGCTGGAATCGGTGATTGGCAGGGATGAGTAGACATAGCGTCCGTAATTGTGGCTGGGCACATAGACCGTCCAGCGATACAGTCCGGGAAAATACATTCCGACGAAATCACCACCGATGTACATCCCGTTCTGCACGCTAAGGGGTGCCGAGGGATAGTCACTGACGATCTCAATGGAGTCGGGACGCCAGATTTTCTCCACCTTGATCCAGAAGACAATCGGGTTTGCCCCGGTAGTCCAGACCGGCGCCAGCGTATCCGCTTCGGTGACAATCAGGGTATCGTTATGCATGGCGGAGAACATTGTCAAAAACCGAACCGGCGGTTTCGGCTCAAAGGAGGCTCGGATTTCGCGGTCATCTCCTGAGACCCGAAACTCGTACTCCTCATTAAATGTAATGGAATCCAGCAGGTTCGTCAATTTGTAGCCGCCGTACCGGATGATCTCCTTCTGTTCCGTCTCATAGTTGACGATGGTTACGAAGGAGTCCGCCTGCGCCTGCCAGGTAAAATCCGCTACCCTGTCTCCGCTGGATTTATGGTAGAGTTCCACCGTAAAGGTAGAGTCGTGCAGTTGACTGATGATTTCGTCCACCTCATCAATATGCGGTTCGCCCGGCGTCGGCAGACCGTCGCCCTCGCCCTCATCGGGTGTCAGATATTCATTGTCTACACTGGGGTAGCCGTCGGCGCCCACATCATCGTTCAGCGGTTCGCCGTTATCCCACTTTCCGTTTCCATTCAGGTCCGTGAAGCCGACCCAGTCGCCGTCGTCATCCTGCTTATTAAAAATGGTCGTATCGGTTACCGGAATGCTGTAGTCAATCCGCACCACCGTCTGCCCGGGGAATTCCGTATTCAGAATCGCCTCGATCCGGATTTCCGGCTGATAGTCGAATTCATAATCGGTAAACTCGGTCAGCAGCATCTCCTCTTCGCAGCCGCCCAGCCCGAGTAGGATTAAGAATATTCCGTTTAATATGTAAAATTGTTTCATAATGTTGCTCTGTGGCTCTTAAAGTTCAAATTCCAATCCCAGCGAGGGGATAATAGGAAACATGCTGAACGCCCGGAGGCGGGTCGGATTGGTATTGCGCAGCGTCTGGGCGAACAGGACATTAAAATGGTTCGTGGCATTGATGACCTGAAATTTGAATTTGCCGTTGATTCCGAACGGCTGGATGGCGCGGACATAGCTCAGGTCAATCCGGAAATAGTACGGATAGCGGGCGCCGTTCTTCACGCCGGGGATCGGCTGCAAACCGGCATAGGGCGTCAGCGGACTGGCATAGTTCGTACCCGCATAGACCATTCCCTCGTTGACCGTAAAGGGTTGCCCGCTGTTGATGGAGAGGGTCATTCCGAAGCTGTTTTTATCGTTCAATTTATAATTCAGAACGGCATTGAGGGAGTGGGGAATATCGTTTTTCACAAAGTAAACTTCTCCCTCCTCCTTCATGACCTTTCCATCGCTGTTAAAGTCGATCTCCTTACGAATCCGGCTGTAGCTGTAGCCCAGCCAGCCGTTGAAGCGTCCCAGCGACTTTTTCAGCAGCAGTTCCACACCCCAGGCTGTACCAGTCCCGGCGACAAAATCGTCTTCGTCGGTCACCGGATCGTTGTTCGGATTGACCTCCAGCATGTTGTCATAGGGTTTGTAATAGGCTTCGATGCTGAAGAAGACATTATTGCGAAAACGCTGTTCAATACCGGCGATAAAGTGCTGACAGGACTGGGCGTCGTACTCCTTTGGCACCGGCAGCCAGAAATCAACAAAGTTGATGATTTCCTCGTCGTTGGTATTGGTAAACATATATTGCCGATAAATTCCCCAGCTGCCTTTCAGGGCGGTATTTTCCGTGAGCAGGCATTTGAAACCGATGCGGGGTTCGAGATAGAGCCGCTTATGGAGCTCGTACCGGCTGATTCGCAGACCGGGCTGGATATTCAGCAGGTTGAAGGGTTTCCATTTATCCTGGAGATAGACGGAAAAGATATAGGGACTCTGGGTCCGGTCGAGGAACATGATGCCGGCGATTTCCTGTTCAATCGCCATTTCCAGAACCTTGTACTCGAAGCCGCCGGTCAGGGTGTGCCGGTTGGAGACAAACCAATCCAGTTCCTCCTTGACAGTCCAGTCCCGAAGGTCTACATTTTCGGCAATTTCCGTAGTTACCTTCCCCACCGCCGAATCGATTTCCGTAAAGGCAAAGCCGAAATCCCAGTCGTAGACCGTATGCGCAATTGAAAGAAGTGAATGGATTTTGGATGACGGGACTGAGCGCCACTGCAGGCTAGTGGTGTAGTTGCCCCAGTCCAGATCGACATTGAAGCCGTTTTCATCGTCTTCGTAGTCAAAGGTCAGGAAGTCCCGCCCGTAATAGCCGGCGACGGTGAGCCGGTTGCGTGCGTTGATATCGAAGAAGGTTTTCCAGTGGGAATCCCAGAAGAAATAGGCGCCGGGTGAATCGGTACCGTCCTTGATCCGGAAGTACAATTTCGCCAGCTGGTCGTAATAGGTCCGCCGGGCGGCAATCATCCAGGTGCCCCATTTGTGCGGTCCTTCGGCGAGAATCTTGCTGCTGAGCATGCTGATCTCCCCTTTCAGCCCGCTCAAATCAACGTAATCCGCCCGCAGACTTTCCCTGAACAGAATGCTGCGCCGGGAATTTCCCTCCCGGGAGGTGATGTTCAATACGGCGGAGTTCCGGTTACCGTATTTTGCCGGGTAACCGCCGGCGAGAAATTCCGCATCCGCCAAGGCTTCGGCGTTGAAGGTGGAAAAGACGCCGCCCAGATGATAGGGATTGTATACCTCGATTCCGTCAAGCAGAATCAGGTTTTCATCAGAACCACCCCCGCGCACAATCAGCGCCGATGAGAAATCGTTCTTTGCGGTCACGCTGGGCATCATCTGCAGCGTGCGAAACAGGTCGGCTTCCACCATTGCCGGCGTATTGACAATCTGCTCCATGGAGAGGTTCATCCGGCTGATCTCCACCTTCTCCTCAAAGCGGGTGCGCTCCGCGGTCACCTCCACGGCTTCCCCTTCAATGGCTTTAACCGTCAGTTCCATGTCCAGCCGAATATCCTCATCCGCCACAATCGTGACCGCTCTGGTACGGGATTCATAACCCATCATCATGGCTTTAAGGGTGTATTTGCCGGGCGGAATGTTGACAATGACATAATGTCCGTGCACGTCCGAGGCGGCACCCAGATAGGTGCCTTCGAGTACAACATTGGCGTACATGATCGGCTCGCCGGTAGCGGCATTGCGCAGATAGCCGGAAATCCGCCCGGTCTCTTTGGCAAATGCAGAAACTACCAGCAGGAGGCATAATGTAAAAACAGAGGTTTTCATTTTTTTTCCGGTTCATCGAAATTCCATCCAACAGGCTGCTAAAGTTACAACGAATCATCCATTTATTCGAAAGAAAGAATCACTGTGAATGCTCCTTCAGACGGCTTGGATTGCCGAAAGTTGTCAGTACCGGCAAAGCACCGCCCGGATTGTGAGGGCAGTCACAACCGGATTACGCCGAAATTCCATCCCATCGAATATAAAAGAGGGTGAATAATCGTTATAAACATTGATTTAAACGCCCCGGATGATTATACTTTGACCGCATTGTAATAATTAATGGGGACTGAAAATGATTTATCGAAATATTCTCCAGACCATCGGACGAACCCCAATGGTTCAGATCAATAAACTCAATCCCAATCCCAAGGCGGCGATTTACGCCAAGCTGGAAGGTTTTAATCCCTCGGGCTCCATTAAGGACCGGATTGCACTGAAAATGATCGAGCAGGCGGAGAATTCCGGGGAATTGAAAAAGGGTCAGACGATCATCGAGGCTACCTCGGGCAATACCGGCATCGGGCTGGCGATGATCGGAGCGGTCAAGGGCTACAAAGTGGAAATCGTCATGAGCGAGGCAGTCTCGGTGGAGCGCCGCAAAATGATCGAAGCCTTCGGCGGCAATGTCACTCTCACCCCCGCTGAGAAGGGCACCGACGGCTCAATCTGCTACGTCCGCAAACTGGTCAAGGAGCAGCCGGAGCGCTATTTTTTACCCGATCAATTTACCAATAAGTACAACAAAATCGCCCATTACAAGGCAACCGGTCAGGAAATCTGGGAACAGACCAACGGCGATATTGATTACTTTGTTTCTGCCATCGGTACATCGGGCACGATCATGGGCGTCGGTAAGGCTCTGCGGGAGAACAGACCGGCGATCAAGATCGTCTGTGCCTACCCGGAAAAAGGGCATTATATTCAGGGTTTGAAAAACATGGAAGAGGCGATTATTCCCTCGATATACGATCCCTCGAAAATTGATTGCATGGTCAATATCCAGACGGAAAAAGCCTTCGAAATGGCGCGTCGGATCATCCGGGAGGAGGGCATTTTCGTCGGCATGAGCAGCGGCGCCGCAATGCTGGCGGCGCAGGAGATCGCCCGTCAGATTGATACAGGCACGATTGTCGTTATTTTTCCCGACCGCGGTGAAAAGTATCTCAGTACGACACTATTTGCATAATAACATCAGATTGTTCCAATATTCTAAAATCTTACCACTTCTCGTCGTATTTTGTCCAGAGTTCGTCGCCCAGCTGCCAGGCGCGCTGGACAACCTGATTGCCCCACCGGAGCGAATAATCGGTCAGAAACCGGCGGGCTTTCTTCGGATTCTTCTGTAATAATTCTAAAGCCTGCTGCTCTACTCCCAATTGTTTTTCAAACAGTTCCGCCTGTAGCGGTTTCCAGACCGCCCAGACATCCTTGTGCATATCGCCCCAGCGCTGTGCTGCAAGAGTCGCCAGCCGGTTGAACGCCCACCAGGCGGATTCGCGATTGAAGCCGTTGACGCGACCGGGTGTTTTAAAGGATTCGGGCACGTCCGCAATTGAGCAGTAAAGCGGTACATAAATCGAAGCGGCGACATTGTCAAATGCCAGCCAAACCACGCCGCCGATTTCGTCGGGCAGCCAGTCGCGGGACTGGGTGATCGTGGCGTACATGGTGTACCAGCGGGCGATCTGGCGTTCGCCGCGCCAGCCCCAGCCGCCATTGATATTGAACAGGGGCAGCATATCGTAGGGCATCCAGGGATTCGCCAGCGGTGAAATCTCATAATCGCCGGTTTCGGGATTTTCCCATCTGATATTTTTCACAATGTCAAACTCCGTACCCTGATACCAATCCTGAAAGAGCTCTACCATTTTTGCCAGGGTAATCAGCGTATCTGGTTTCACGGAAAAGGGATAATTTTCGGAGTCGGGATGCAGATTCAGTGAGGGGGCGATCAGATCGAAGACCCGCCATTCCCGCCGCCGGGCGGCGTAGGATTGGCGGCTTTCCGGGGCGTATGCGTAGACGAATTCAAAGGGTCCGTATTGAGGATTCCACCAGCCGCTGTCCTGCGCCACCTGAAATACATTCTCCGAAGCCATGAAGTAATCCGGTTCATCAAGGTCAATTTGCCGGATGCGGCTGCCGTTGGCGTTGACGGAGATGTGACCATCCGGGACACGCCGGGCGACCCAGATTGCACCAATATTGCCTTTACCCGGACCAACAACTTCGAAGTGCCAGACCTCTTTCGGACCGGCAATGGTCAGACATTCCCCCTCATCACTCCAGCCGTATTTTTGGAGGAGTTCCGACGCCAGTTCCAACGCCTCACGGGCGGAGGCACAACGTTCCAGTAGCAGGCGCACCAGCATCTGGCAGTCAATCAGATTCAGGTCCGGCTCATGCAGGGATTCGCGCCCGCCGAATGTCGATTCGCCGATCGCCAGCTGCTTCTCATTCATACAGGGATAGGCGGTATTGATGAAGGCATAGGTATGTTCCACCTGGGGTATCTCCCCCACCGGCAGATGCTGATAGGTCGGCATTGCCAGCGAATCGCAGGGCGTGCGCCTGACCAGTGTGACGGTTGCGCCCTTTTTGTGGTCCTGTGCCGGGACAATATCCAGCCAGCTGCGCGTCCGGTGACTGTCGCAGGTGTGGGAGGTCATCACCGAACCGTCGGCACTGGCAGCTTTACCCACCGTAATTGTGGTACAGCCCTCGGGAACGCCACCCTCCCAGTCGGGTTTCTCCCCAGCGGTCGCCTGGTTGATTGTCGCTATCATGCCAAAAATCAATACGGTTTTCAGAAAACATTGCATCATTGCTCCTTCGAAATTACTCAACAATCCCAATTTTAATGGAAGTTGAATTTGGTCATCCCAGACAGAAATTGCAACCGGAAAATTGCCAGAGGGCGACTGCACGTTACCTGCAATAAAAAAAGAGGGCTTTTCCTGTGACGGAAAAGTCCTCTCTGAAACGGGAATTAATTATTGTTTCCAATAAGCGGATTTATTAAATTCCGCCGCTTATTGAATGGCGGAGTAGCTCAGTCGGTTAGAGCAGCGGAATCATAATCCGCGTGTCCGGGGTTCGAGTCCCTGCTCCGCTACATACACTTAAAACTCATTTATTAGTGCCGGGTAGTTCAGCCGCCCCGAGCGACCAGATGATTATCTGCGTGTCCGCCTAACCGGCACCTGACGGGGTTCTCCCAAAGGGATCCCGATTTATCGGAAGAGTCCCTGCTCCGCTTATTCTGGCAATATTAGACATAGAATATTACCCCGGCAAAGGAAACAATCGTTCTTTTTTATATCGTTTATCAAAAGTAAATGTTGTACGGGCATTCCCTTCCTGAGTATCATGACCGATCAGATAATCGGCAAAATCAGCACTTCCAGACTGGTTGGAAATAAAAACCGGTTCCCCTGACTCTTCACAAGATTTCAGAAGTCCGATCGCCTGCTCGTACCGTTTTTCATTATCCCGATTCAACAGAAAACAACAAAATTCGTGATTTTTACCTCAAGCCGGCCAGATCTTCCGACCTTCTCCCGGCGCCACAATATGATTGATCGCGTCCATTTCCTGATCGGTGAGGAGACCCGCGTCACCGGCATGGAAATTTGACTCCAACTGTGATACACGTTTTGCTCCGGGGATCACCACCGACACAGCCGGATTGGAGATGATGAAACGGATAGCGAGTTCAGCCAGGTGTTGGGAAGGAAAGGCATTTTTCAGCTTGTCTATGACTCTCAGATCTTCCAGAAACTGTTCTTTTTGATCCGGATTTTCGATCCAGCTTTTTCTGAAATCGCCTTCCGGAAACGTGGTTTCCGGGTTGAATTTCCCGGTCAGGATTCCCATTGCCAGACCGCCCCGAACAATCACACCTAAATTTTCATCCCGGCAAAAGGGAAAAATCTCTTTTTCGGCGGTCCGGTTAAGAATACTGTAATCGATCTGCAACGTATCCGGATTACCGGTGGAAACAAAAGACCGTAAATAATCAAAATCGCTGGTGCTAACTCCATAACCGCGAATTTTACCCTGCTTTTTTAGTCGTTCACAGCCTATGATAAAGTTTTCCATTGTCGGGTCAAGAAAACTCACATGCCACTGCAGAATATCGATGTAATCCGTGTTTAATCGCTTCAGATTATTCTCAACCCCTGCGATAACCTTTTCGGGAGAAGTATAGGCGGATCGATTCTGTTCACCATTAAAATCAATCCAGCCGATTTTCGTCCCGATAATGAATTTATCCCGGCGTCCCTGCATGGCTCTGCCCAACAGTTCCTCGCTATGACCATCGCCATAGATATCAGCCGTATCAAAAAAAGTGATCCCCAGGTCCAAAGCCCTGCTGATTGTATCCAGAGATTCCTTGTCATTGGTAGGTCCCCAGGTTTTTCCACCGATAGCCCACAATCCTATCCCGATGGGGTAAACCGATATTCCTGAATTTCCCAGTTTGCGTTCTTTTAACATATTTCGTTCCTTCTTTTACTATACAAATTAGGTACGTTTCAGCCCGGCAGGTTACATTGTTTGCCATTTACCACCACGAGTGAAAACCGTACAGGCGTTTATGCCGCTTTACACCGCTGACGATTCAGCATTTAGCCACCGGCATTGACGACTGCATGTTTCAAATCGCTGATCGCCATTTTTGAAGGATGAATAAAGAGCTAGTCAGATGGATTTTTGTATCCTTTTATCTGGAGCAACATTCCCTCTTTTGTGGATATGAAGGATTGATATCCGATATTGTAGAACAGTTCAAATATTTGCGAAGGATTCACATTCTGTCTCCCGCAATATTTACCATATATTTCACATAACACCGTGGGCTTGTTTTTTAAAAGACATTCCAATTCCCCCATAAGGACAAAATATTCATGCCCTTCGGTATCGCATTTGATAAAATCAACTCTGCTGATATTGCTTTCTCTGCAATAATCGTCGAGTTTTTTAGTAATTATTTCCTGTTTTAATGTAATTCTCGGGTCCGCACCCATATGGGCAACCGGTAGTTTTGGTTTCCAGCCATCCACCAATGGGACGGATATTTCGGCTTTGCCATTTTTATCGGATAATGCAACGGGATTCAGGCTGACGTTTCGTAATCGTTTTAATCTCACTGAGGCTTTCAACACCCTATACGCCATGTGAACAGGTTCAAAACTATGTACCTGACCATTCCTTTTAACGAGTTCAGATGCTAACCCTGTAAAGCGACCAATATTAGCGCCAACATCTATTACGACGGCACCCGGAAATAGTATGTAATTTCTGATTACTTTCATCGTTCGATTTTTAAAGGGCAAAAATGAACGGTATAGTTGAGAAGCAAAAATCACCCGGCTGATATACTTTTCCCTGCCGATCATTCGAACGATGATTTCTCTCTGAATCCTCTCCATTTTCTGATTTATATTTTTTAGATTCATTGATACCAGGGTGATAAATAAAAACATGTCATAAAAAACGACGTGATAAACTCTTTTACATTTTCACTC
>JBNGDF010000037.1:0-19755 GCA_049975265.1 Fidelibacterota bacterium | reverse complement strand
AGCTACCGACATATCAGTCCTACGGACTTGCTGTAATTCGAAAGGGACAGAATCCCGTCAGGGATGACATATCGGTAAACAGCAAACCAAAATCAAAACCCAACCCCTTTAGGGGTGACATGATGGTGACTGTGCCACCCCTGACGGGGTTGATAGGATTTGTGGTTAGGATGAAGCTACCGACATATCAGTCCTACGGACTTGCTGTAATTCGAAAGGGACAGAATCCCGTCAGGGATGACATATCGGTAGTAACTGGAGCTGGTTCGCCGCAAGAAAAGCGGAGAGTCCATTATCATCAGCGTTTCCACAGCGCCTTTCTTTGATAAAAAGGGGAATATGGTTGGCAGCATGGCGACGGTTGAAGATATTACCGAGCGTAAACGGAATGCTGGCGGAAAAGGAGGCGCTGGAGGCGCAGCTGCGCCAGAGTCAGAAACTGGAATCCATCGGCACCCTCGCCAGCGGTGTCGCCCACGATTTCAATAATCTCCTGACGGTGATCATGGGACATGCCCAGATGGGCTTGATGAATACCGATGAAGACGATCCGCTGCATCGCAACCTGAAGCAGATCCTGACCGCCTCCACCAGCGCCGCCAATCTGACCCGCCAGCTGCTGATTTTCAGCCGCAAAGAGGTGATGGAGCTCAAACCGGTCGACATCAACCAGACGATTCAGAACCTGTTGAAGATGCTGGGACGGCTGATCGGTGAAAATATTGCGATCGAGACCACCCTGGAACCCGCAATCTGGACGATCGAAGCCGATGAGGGCAATCTCGAACAGGTCCTGACCAATCTGGCGGTCAACGCCCGGGATGCCATGCCCGACGGCGGCAAACTCTCCATTCAGACCGAAAATGTGGAAATCACCGAATCCGATAAAAAACATATTTTACATGCTGAAGTGGGCAATTATGTCCGTATCGGGGTAAGCGATAACGGGAAGGGGATTCCCGGGGATATCCGGGATAAAATCTTCGATCCCTTTTTTACTACCAAGGCAAGTGGCAGAGGAACCGGGCTGGGTCTGTCCGTGGTTTACGGTATTGTCAAAAAACATGGCGGTTGGATCAATTTCTACAGCGAAGTCGACAAAGGTACCCGCTTCAACATTTATTTACCGGCTGCCGGAAAAGTGACGACCTCCGATCAAACGGATGAGCGTGAGATCATCGAATCGCTGTATGGAGACGGGGAGCGGATTCTGCTGATCGAGGACGAACAAAGTGTTCTGGAATTTACCCTGAATGCTCTGCGGAAATACGACTACCAGGTCTTCCCGGTATCCAACGGGAGGGAGGCACTCAGGGTTTTTACCGCCGAAAAGGGTCGTTTCGACCTGATCTTTAGCGACGTGATTCTGCCGGATACCAACGGGTATGAACTGGTCCAAAAACTGTCCAGCGGAAAACCGGATATTCCCGTCATCCTCAGCAGCGGGTATACCGACGAACGTATCCGGGAACAAATCGGGAAAGACACCTCCATCAACTTCATTCAGAAGCCCTATTCCATCAGCAGAATGCTGGAAGCGGTGAAGATCGCCCTGCAGAAATCGCAGAAAAACCGATAAATAAAAATGACAGATTGGTGAAACTCTCCGCTGATTTCTTTGTAAAGAAATTGTTTTAACGACACATTGCGTCGTTGCGGTCTCCCGGGGATACTCCGGGACTTTTTTTATCCTCCTAAAAGTCTCATAAGACCTTCCGATGTTCAAACAGGACCATCAAAAGGTCAAACAGATATGCAAAAAGGTCCTGGAAGACCCCAAAAGGTTCAAACAGGACCATCAAATAGTGTTGAAACAGAATTAATTATCGGTAAAATCGGGTATTAAAAACACGACTATTTGGAAACTTTCCACATATTGTAATGAA
Source organism: Fidelibacterota bacterium (assembly GCA_049975265.1). Classification (GTDB taxonomy): domain Bacteria; phylum Fidelibacterota; class UBA2242; order UBA2242; family UBA2242; genus B118-G9. The sequence continues at coordinate 17,869 of JBNGDF010000037.1, read as the reverse complement.
AATTTCTTAGCGTCACTTTGTGTCTTTGCGGTTAAAAAAAACGGTGAAGACATCTCCGCCCGCACTTTGGATGTTACATTAATCCGATACTACCAAGAATAAACTCGAGCACCCAGCGATGGTCTTCGATTCGATAGGAACAGCGAACCCCGGCATTCAGTTCCAGATAGTATAGTGTCAGCGGGGTGAAATCCATACTCAGCTCCGCTCCGCCGGCACGACGTAAATTCCCGCCAACGACGCCATAGTCGTAAAACAGGTTTGCCTGGAGGCGTTTAAAAAAGACAAATGATCCCAGCGCGAGATCGGGATAGAGTAGCGGAAACGAGTAATCCAGCGCACCCAGGATGTCGGCATCCGGCTGATATCCTCTGATCCGGGGCATGCGGCTCTGAAAAATGTAGCGCGACCGGTTGTCTCTGTGCTCCAGAGCCAGAAAACTCTGAAGACTGTGGTGTCTGAGTAGCCCGGGTAAAAATTGCCGGACTGAAGCGAAATAGTGATTGTTGCAGCTTTTGAATTCGTGCAGCGCCTGTGCCTGATAAAGCCGGATATCCGTCCCGAAGCGGGGCGCGAGATCACGACGGGCTCTCTGCCGTTTGCTGGAGAAATCAATGCCGTGGGAAAGAATCTGAAAGTTGCCGTAGTGGAGTGTATCGGTGTTAAAACCCTCTTTGCCGGACACCTGCACCAGTCCGCCGCTCAGGGAGTACTCCACCAGCACTGTCCATGCCCCGCGATTTATTTGAATCGGGAAACGCAAATCCAGAGACGTGCCGGCTTCGTCCCAGACATCACTGCTGTCCTTGCCTTGAAAATCGTAGAGCTGCGCCCGTTTGCCGAAGCCGATTTCCAGATCAATAACTGGGCGAATGCCGGCATAACTGGCAATCAGGGAATAGGCGGTTACCTGTTCACCGGCGTGATAGTTTGCCAGTGCGCTCAGCGTCATTGTATGCAGATAGTCGTTGGAGATGATTCCGTAAATCAGGTTGGGCGGCAGTGGCAGCAGAAACCAGCTGTGAACATTCACAGCATGCCGCAGCGGTGAATAAGATTCGACGGGATAAGACCTGTCCGGTATCTTTTCCGCCTGTAAAATATTGCCACCCTGTTCCTGTTCCACCAGCGGCTCAAAAAAGTTCACCCGCCGTTGTTCAACATTTTCCAGGGGCGCCCATAGGGCGGTATCCAGCCGGGTGCGGACGACATTCAATCCGTTAATTTGATAATCGCAAAAGAGCAGTGTATCATTGACCGCAGAGGGATAAAACGAGCCGAATTTACGGGAGGTGATCTGATAGCGCCGTCCGGTTTTCTGGTGCACGGCATAGATGTTGTCAATGCCCGACCAGGGTGAATCGTAGAGAATAAAGTCGCTGTAGAATATCGGATAGCTGATATCCTCTGTGGTGGCGGCGATGATGTCGCGCTGCCTGCCTGTCTCCGGGTCCAGTACGGTCAGCGCCCGTTTGCCGTTTCGTTGACGGATAAAGCCGATTGTTTGCCCGTCTTCCGACCAGACCGGCGTTTTGAGAGCGTCATTACCGGGATTGGGAAATTCGCGGATTTCGTGCCCGTTTTCTGCATCCAGCATTACCAGAGTGCAGTGCCGGTCCAGATGGTGTTTCACGGTGATGATTCGCTGCCCGTCGGGCGACAACGCCGGTGCAAAAAATTTCCCCCTGCGGGTCAGCTGCTTTCGTTTTCCGGATTGAAGATCGTACATAATTACGTTGGAGTAACTCTGTGCCCGCCAGCGGGGATCGACCGATTCTTCTGACCAGACAATTTTATCGGCATTGACAGAGATATTTTCCGTGTAGGCGATTTGCCTCAGGCGTGTCTCCCTGCCGGTTGATTCAAGGCGTACCAGTGTATAGGGGTCCGCCAGACCGCTTTTCAAAGCAATTATGCTGCCGTCGGAAATCTGCCGGGGGAATTGATACCTTGTCCAGACCTCTTTTTCCCTGTTTTGAATGTCGACCGGGGTCTCATGAATTCCGGCAATCTGCTTTTGCCACACTTTTTCCAGTTCGTCCATGGTTTTTTCATAGGTGGTGCGGGCGTTGTACCCGGTGATTTTTTTCATCGAGCGACTAAAAGACCAGGGCAGGTAGGAGTATTTTGCGGAGCGCTGCATGATCCGGGACCAGACATCGGCGCCGAATTCCCGGCGTGTATGGGCAACCATTTGATAACCCAGGGCGTAATAATCGGGAAAGTAATCCCGATAACTTTGCAGGTAGGCTTTGTAATAGGAATAGCGCTTACCCGACAGCAGCAATGTGCGGATACCCAGATCGAAAAGCGGTTGCCGTCCGCGACCGGCATTGCTCAGTGCCGTTTCGATGACCACGGCATCACCCTCGAGAAACCAGAGCGGTGTTCCGAAAAAGCTGAAGGCTCCCAGACCCAGCTCGCCGAAACAGATCCCTGCCAGACGGTTGAAACCGCGGTCGAATGCATCGAACTGCGCCATGTGGCGACCTTCATGTACCGCCAGCAGGTGATACCAGTCCAGCGTCCCGCCGAATTCATCCTGAGGTGTTACCGGGTACCATTCGCTCATACGCGGCAGATAGCCGACCCAGCCGTTGGAGACGGCGCTGCGGCTGTTCAGCACCACTGACCACCGGCGCAGCCGGGTATCCATGGTTTTAACCAGAAAGGGGCGCAGGTACTCGAGGGTATTCGCCACGCGCTGCCCTTCGGCAAGCAGCTCCTGCGGGACAATGATATGAAAATAATCGGTTCGGATTCGCTGCCAGCGCAGTCCCGGTGGATGCTGGTCGCCGATCAGCTGTGCCGGCAGCGGGAACTGAATGATGAACGTGATCAGTGCTAAGAGAGTGAGGCGTCTCATTCCTACATTTCTTCTCGGTTTTAATATAATATTCCGGTTGGAATAATGAAAAACCTTCCCCGCTTACGGCGGAAAAGGCTTTTTAAGTGAGAAATGCGAGAGTTACTTTTTGTAATTTTTGATGTATTCGGCGCCGTCCTTAATTGCTTGCTGGTTCAGCTCCACCAGATTTTTCCGTTTCAGAATGTCACCCAGTGAGTCCAGAATCACCTGCTGGGACATAATCTCTTTGTAGTTAATCAGGGCGCCGACGATGATCATATTGGCTGCCTTGGTATTGCCCAGTTCATCCGCCATTTTGGTTGCCGGGATCGGAATGACAGCGACGTCATCGCGCAGCGGAGTGCGATCGATGAGGGAATTGTCGTATATAATCAAGCCGCCGGAGACCACGTCGTTTTCAAATTTATCCAGGGACGGACGGTTCATGGCGATCAGGATGGTCGGGTTGGCGACCAGCGGCGAGCCGATTTTCTTTTTGGAGATTTTGACGCTGCAGTTCGCCGTACCGCCGCGCATTTCGGGACCGTAGGAGGGCAACCAGCTGACTTCGTAATTATGGCGCATGCCCATTTCAGAGAGGACGGTTCCGAGACTCAGGACTCCCTGACCGCCAAAGCCGGCGATCTTGATCTCCTCATTGATGGGATTATCCTTGAATTGTGCTATTTTCCGGGGATCGATCCGGGTGGCTTCGATTTCCAGAATGTCGGACAGTTCTTCCGGACAAACGCTTTTACGGGCAAAGCTGCGTCCCTCAAATTCCTGTGAAATATCCTTGGTTACGCCGAGAGGAAACTGTTTTTCCAGCACCTCCTTGACCCACAGATTTGAGCGGCTGGGCGTCATTTTCAGTTGTGAAGGGCAGGCGGATAGCACTTCGATAAAGGAGAAGGCATTTTTCTCGATCTGTAGTTTGAGTGCTTTGCGGACGGTCTGACGGGTATGCATGATGGATTTGGTGTCGGCAAGCATGACGCGTTCCACGAAGACCGGGGAGTCCAGCGTAGCGATGATTTCGCTCATGCGAATGGGAAATCCTTCGTTATCCGCCGAGCGACCCCGCGGTGTCGTCATGGTTTTCTGCCCGATGAGTGTGGTCGGTGCCATCTGTCCGCCGGTCATGCCATAGACGGCGTTATTGACGAAGAAAACAGTGATGCCCTCGCCACGGTTGGCGGCGTGAATGATTTCGGCGGTGCCGATTGCCGCCAGATCGCCGTCTCCCTGGTAACTGATGACCACACTCTCCGGATGCGCCCGCTTGATTCCGGTCGCGACTGCCGGCGCCCGTCCGTGCGCCACCTGGACGTTGCCGGTGTGGAAGTAGTAATAGGCGAACACACTGCAGCCCACGGGGCTGATGAAGATGGTGCGATCCCGCACGCCGAAATCCTCCAGAGCTTCGGCGATCAGTTTGTGCAGGACGCCGTGTCCGCAGCCGGGACAATAGGTGGTCGTCAGTTTATCCGCGCCGGGACGCCGTTCATAGACATCGTAAAAGCTGGTCGATTTTTTCAGAATTGTATTCATGATAACCTCATCAGTTTCATCACTTCGTCGTGAATTTCCTTGGTGGAGGGGACATTGCCGCCCATGCGGGTGAACAGGTGAACCGGTTTGCGTCCTGCCACCATCAGCCGGACATCGTTGACCAGCTGTCCGTTACTCATCTCCACTGTCAGAAAGAACCGGGTGTTGCCGGTCAGTTTTTCAAGTATCTTTTTCGGAAATGGGAACAGCGTTATCGGACGCAGCATCCCGGCTTTGACACCCTCATCCCGCAATTCATCAACCACCGTCTGGATAACCCGGGAGACGATTCCGTAGCCGATGATGACAATGTCGGCATTATCGGTACGATACTCTTCGGCGCGCTGCTCCTGTTCTTCGATGATAGCATATTTCTGCTGAAGCTTCTGATTATGGCGTTCCAAGTCGTCGGGGTCCAGATCGATGGAGGTGATCAGGTTGTCGGACGTTTCGGCGGTGCCTTTGACCGCCCAGGCTTTTTCCGGAACGGAAGTGACCGGCTCGGGGAATTCCACCGGTTCCATCATTTGTCCGATAAATCCGTCGGTCAGAACATAGACCGGATTCCGGTATTTATCTGCCAGATCAAACGCCAGCATCCCGAAATTGCACATCTCCTGGACGGAATTGGGTGCCAGAACGATCGCCTTATAGTTGCCGTGACCGCCGCCTTTGACCACCTGGTTGTAGTCGCCCTGTTCCGGTGCAATGTTGCCCAGTCCGGGACCGCCCCGGACCACGTCTACGATGACGCAGGGCAATTCCGATCCGGCGCAGTAGGAAACGCCCTCCTGTTTCAGACTGATCCCGGGACCTGAGGAGGCGGTCATAACCCGCTCGCCGGCTGAGGATGCACCGTAGACCATATTGATAGCCGCTACTTCGCTTTCCGCCTGAACAAAGGTTCCGCCGACCAGCGGCAGATACATCGCCGCCGCATGGGCGATTTCACTGGCGGGTGTGATAGGATATCCGTAGTATGCCCGGCAACCCGCCAGAATGGCGCCTTTAACTACCGCTTCGTTTCCTTTTAAAAATTGTTTTGCCATGTCAACCTCACTCTCTATTGGGAATCACGAATCGGTTTTAGACAATTGGTACAGATCGTAACATTGGGATTTTCATCCGGGTGATATACCTTGTATTCGCCATTGCAGTCGGGACAAAAGGCGGTTTCGGTGAGCAGGTCCCAGCGTTTGAATACCGTAATGGCGCCTGGCTCCGGACAGGTGTAGAAACAGATACCGCAGCCGGTACAACCCTCGCCGGTGTAGGACGACGGATGATATCCGTGAGTATTGAATTTGTCGGATAAAACCAATACGTTCACCGGACAGGCTTCGATACAGAGTCCACACCCTTTACATTCCTCTGTATTGATGACCACGTGTCCTCTACTTTTTGTTGCTGCCATAAGATTCTCCATTTAAAAATAGAACGTTGTCAGTTTACCACTTCGTGATAGGTTTGTTCAAATCCGGGAATCGATTTTTCGATGGTCCTTTCCGGAACGCACAGCGAGATCCGGAAATAGCCCGGTCGCTGGAAGCCGCTGCCCGGCGTCGTCAGGATCAGATGTTTTTGCAATGTTTGTACGAAGGCGACATCGTCGGGCAAGGGGGATTTTGGGAAAACATAGAAGGTGCCTTCCGGTTTAATCAGTTCGTACCCGATCGACGTCAGCGCAGCACAGATCAGGTCACGGCGTTTTTGGTAGACCGCCACATCGACTTCCGCATCCAGCACATGTTTGACGACCCGTTGCATCAGCGCCGGAGCGTTGATGTAGCCCAGAATCCGATTGCAGAAGGTGGCGGCGTTGATGATGGCGCCGGCGTCTTCAATCAGCGGACTGACCGCCAGATAGCCGATCCGCTCGCCGGCAATGGATAAATCCTTCGAAAATGAGGTTGCCAGAATCGTGGAGCGGTAAAAGCGAAGCGGTGAATGATATTCACCGCCGTCAAAGATGATTTTTTTATAGGGTTCATCCGCCAGCAGATAGATTGGCTGTCCGAATTCGGTACTTTTCTTCTGAAGCAGAGCCCCCAGCTCCAGGAGCAGTTTTTCGGAATAGACCCGTCCGCTCGGGTTGTTGGGAGTGTTGATAATGACCGCTTTCGTTTTGGGTGTAAGCTTCCGCGCCAGGTCCCTCAAATCCGGGAGCAAATCGTCACCGCTTTCGGAAATCACCCGGACGCCCTGATGATTGTCAATATAGAAATTGTATTCCGCAAAATAGGGGGCGATGACAACCACCTCGTCACCGGGATCGAGGATCGATTTCAGAATTACGTTAAGCGCGCCGGCGGCACCGCAGGTCATGATTACATGCTCTTCCGTAAAAGGTAAGCCGCTTTCCCGCGCCAGCATCTCCGCGATGCAGCGACGGGTTTCGGGATAGCCGGCATTGGGCATATAACCGTGCAGTGCATCCCCCACTCTGGACGCCTCCCGGAGCAGGGCGGTGCTGAACTCACTCGGTGATTTCAGATCGGGATTGCCCAGGGAAAAATCGTATACTTTTCCCTCGCCGTATTTCTGTTTCAGAGCAATTCCGGTTTCGAACATCTTGCGGATCCAGGATGAACGGGTTAGGCTCTCGGATATTTTTTTGGAAATCGGCATTCGCTTCCTTTGTTTTACACCATTCTCACAACTGAGAATCAGCGCACCTCGCCGTACGCCGTCTCGTAGGCTTCCAGCTCTTTCAGTACAAACGGCAGCATCTTTAAAACCGTAGACAGTCCCACTACCGGAATGGTCAGGATCAGGGTGTCGATGATCTCATCCCGGGTGGCACCCGCCCGAATGGCTTTGGGTATAATGATTTTTATCGCCTCCGGCGATGGGCTGTTGACCTGAATCGCCAGCATGATCAGCACCCTGGTTTTTTCGTCCAGATGAGTACCCAGATTACTGACCATTTTCTGGTAGCTCTTAAATACCTCTTTGCGGTTTTCCATCAGATAGGTCATGCCGTCTTTATCCAGATCGTCCCATTTGAATTTTTCGATAACCATGATTGGATTTCCTCTACGTTATCACCGGGATTGTATCAGCGTACCTCTTCCAGCCAGCCGTGAGTATTTTCGATATCCCCAACCTGTAATGCCGTCAATTGGCGATATAGCCGGGTTGTCACAGGTCCGGCTTCTTTACCGTCGGCGTAAAATGTGTAGCGCTTATTCTGATAGCCGAGGCAACCAATGGGCGTGATGACGGCGGCTGTACCGCAGGCACCGGCTTCCAGGAATGTTTCGATTTCCTCCACCGATACCGGTCGCTCTTCCACGGTTAAACCAAAATCCTCCCGGGCGACCTTCATCAGCGAGCGGCGGACGATACTGTTCAGAATGGAATCGGATTTCGGAGTGGCGATGACATCGTTCCGCAGAACAAAAAAGACATTGGAGGCGCCGGTCTCTTCGAAATATTTATGTTGAATGGAATCGAGATAGACCACCTCGTCGAAACCCTCATCCCGGGCGTTTTTCAAGGGCAGCAGCGAGGCGGAATAGTTGCCACCGGCTTTCGCCTGTCCGATGCCGTGTGCTGCCGCCCGGTCATATTCGGTTTCCACCTTCAGACTAATCGGCTTGAAGCCCTGCTTGAAGTAGGGTCCCACCGGCGTCACGAATACGACAAACAGGTACTCTTTGGCGGGACGCACTCCCAGGTTTTCACCGACCCCCAGCATGAAGGGGCGGATGTACATTGCTGCGCCGGTACCGTAAGGGGGAATATATTCTTCATTTGCCAGCAATGTCTGTTTGATTGCGGCGACGAACTCCTTTTCCGGGATTTCCGGCATGAGCAGCCGTCGGGCGGAGGCGTTGAACCGTTTGGCGTTTTCATAAGGACGGAAAAGCCAGATTCTTCCATCTTTCGAGCGTTGTGCCTTCATACCCTCGAAAATTTCCTGTCCATAATGCAGGCAGACAGCGCCTTCGTCAATGAGCAGTTTGTTGTCCGTGACCAGCTGACCCGGATCCCAACTGCCGTCCTTCCAGTGCCGATGAAACCGATAGGGGACATATTTGTAACTGAAATCCAGTGTACTCCACTCTATCGTTTTTGGATCCATGTGACTCCTCTCTTTTCTGTTTGGGTCATTGAATTTGACATCAGCGTTTCAGACTACCCGTTTGTTGTCCGTTCGGAATGGGGAATGTCAAAACTCATGCCACCTGATATCCGACAACGTAATGATCGTCGGGCAATCTCAGGTCCAATAACCATAAATACCGTTAACACCGAAGGATATTGCTGCTTTTACGGAAAATTCCGGGGCTTGTTCGATTATATTGCGAAAATCTGTTTCCTAATTCTGAAAATTACGATGGCGTTATTTTTCTGGAATTAAGAAACGAAACCGGAGGTTTCTTTGCGGGGTCGTTGGTGTCCGTTCCAGAAGACGATCAAACGGATATAGTTTTTACAATTATTTTTTCTGTTGGAGATGGTCGCCTAATTTATTAAAGTATAACGTCTGTTTTTCGGCAGGACACTTAATATTTTAAAGATGCGATCGGTTTGGTAAAAAAATTGCACAGACTAATGGTTAAGATGAAAAGTCAAACCAAAATTAATGGGAGGAATTATGCATAAAAAACTGTTTATTCCCGGTCCGGTGGATGTCCGTCCGGAAATCCTGGAAGCCATGGGGATGCCTATGATCGGACACCGCACCAAGGAAGCTTCGGCACTCGGCGAGAGTATCTGCCGGAAGCTGCAAAAGGTCTTTTATACGGATAATCCGGTTCTGCTGTCCACTACCTCGGGTTCCGGGTTGATGGAGGGCTCTGTTCGTTCGCTGACGGCGAAACGGGCGGTGGTCTTTTCGGTCGGTGCGTTTGGTAACCGCTGGGCGAAAATGGCACAGGTAAACGGTGTTCCCTGTGACAAGGTGGAAGCCGAGTGGGGTCAGCCGACGCTGCCGGAGACCGTGGACAAGTATCTGTCCACCGGCAAATACGATGTGTTTACCATCACCCATAATGAAACCTCCACTGGTGTCATGAATCCCGTTGAGGAGATCGCCGAAGTCAGGAAAAAATATCCCGACGTTCTCTGGCTGGTGGATGCCGTTTCATCGGCGGTGGGGGTGAAAATTGAGGTGGACAGACTGGGAATTGATGTCTGTATCACCAGCACCCAGAAGGCGCTGGCACTGCCGCCGGGTTTGGCGGTTTGCACTATCAGTGAAAAGGCCCTGGCGCGTGGACGTACAGTGGAGAATCGCGGACTCTATCTCGACCTGATTGCTATTTACGATTACATGCAGAAGAAGCCCTATCAGTATCCCTCCACGCCATCCCTGTCGCACTACTTTGCACTGGACAAACAGCTGGATTATATCCTCGATGTCGAGGGATTGGAAAACCGGTTTGCCCGTCATCTGGAAATGGCGCAAATCACCCGCGCCTGGGCAAACAAGCATTTCGAGCAATTTGCCGCAAAGGGTTATGAATCCGTCACTCTGACGACCGTAAAAAATACAAAGGGTATCTCGATTGCCGATCTGAACAAACGGATCGGGGAAAAGGGCTACATGATTTCCAACGGCTACGGCGATCTCAAGGAAAAGACCTTCCGGATTGCCCACATGGGGGATCGCAGCGTGGCGGAATTGCAGGAGTTGCTTGCCCTGCTGGACACGGAAATCTGATCAGGGTGCCGGACAATCCGCCGGGCATGATCATGTTGCCGTCGGAGGGCTCCGGTAATTAAGTGGAGGAAAAAGGCAATGAAAATCCTAATTGCAGACGGTATCAGCCCATACGGGCAGGAGATTTTAAAAAAGAATGGAATCGAGTTTCATATTCAGCACTATGAACACGAAGAATTGTTGCAGGTGATTCCCGAATATGACGGTATCCTGGTGCGATCCGCTACGAAAGTGACGAAAGATATCATTGACGCCGGAAAAAATCTGAAACTGATCGCCCGCGGCGGCACCGGTATCGACAATATTGATCACGAATATGCCAGGTCAAAGGATATTCCGGTGCTGAATACACCCGGCGCCAATTCTGCCTCGGTGGCGGAACTGGTCTTCGCCCACATGTTTGCACTGGCTCGCTTCATTCCCCAGGCGAATATTACCATGCGCAGGGGGGAGTGGAACAAGAAAGCCTACAAAGGTCACGAACTGGCGGGCAAGACGCTGGGAATCATCGGCTTTGGACGCATTGGTCAGATCGTCGCCAGGATGGCACTCGCTTTCGGCATGAAGGTGCTGGTGTACGATCAGATGGACAATCAAACCGATCTTGAGGTGAGCGCCGTCAGCAAAGACATGCTGCTCCGGGAGTCGGATTTTATTACACTGCATGTTCCCAAAGAGGCGCAGAATTTGATTACCAAAGCCGAATTTGAGCTGATGAAACCGACGGTGTTCATTATCAACAGCTCCCGCGGCGGCGTTATCAATGAAGACGATTTGTTGGAGGCGTTGCGGGCAGGCAAAATTGCCGGCGCCGGGATTGATGCTTTCCAGAATGAGCCGACCCCCAATCCGGAACTGGTCAACCATCCCAATGTATCGGTTACGCCCCATATCGGAGCCAGCACCAAAGAGGCGCAGGACCGCGTAGGTATCCAGATTGCCGAAAAAATTGTCGCCGTTTTGAAAAACTGAACAATCCGGGGTACTGTTATGGTAAAGATTAAAGGATTAAAGGGCATTCGCCCGCGGAAGGAACTGGCGGACAGAATCGCCTCGCGACCCTATGATGTTCTGAATTCCGCGGAAGCCCGCCGCGAAGCCGCCGGCAATCCCTATTCCTTCCTGCATGTAGTCAAATCGGAAATCGATCTGCCCGACGGGATTAATCCCTATGATGAAAAGGTCTACCGGAAAGCCGCCGAAAACCTACAGGCAATGCGGCAAAAGGGTTGGCTGATTCAGGACCCACAGGAGTGTCTGTATGTCTATCGCCAGATAATGGACGGTCATGAACAGTACGGGCTGGTGGTGGATGCCGCGGTGGATGATTATCTTGACGGAAGAATCAAAATTCATGAGCTGACCCGGGCAGCCAAAGAAAAGGACCGGATCAACCATGTCAATTACACCAATGCCAACACCGGACCGGTTTTTCTGACCTATCGTGCCGACGAGGAGATCGATGAGATTGTCAAAAAGACCGTCAATGCCGAGCCGGAATACGACTTTTCTGCCGCCGACGGCGTCTGCCATACACTTTGGGTCGTTGACAATGGTGCGACCATCACATCCATGATCCGAAACTTTGAGCGGATTCCCCACAGCTATGTTGCCGACGGTCACCACCGCTCCAAATCTGCTGCAATGGTGGGTGAAATGCGCCGAAAAGCCAATCCCCGGCATACCGGTAAGGAAGAGTACAACTGGTTCCTGGCGGTTCTTTTTCCTCACAATCAGTTGAAGATCATCGATTATAATCGGGTCGTCCGCGACCTGAACGGTCTCAGCGAGCCGGAGCTTTTGGAGAAGGCAGCCGAAAAATTTACGGTTACGCCGGTTGACAGCCGGGAATCGGCGAAACCATCAGCTGCCAACAGCTTCGGTATGTATCTGAATCGGCACTGGTACCGGCTGCACGCCAGACCGGGAATTTTTGATTCCAACGATCCGGTGGACAGCCTCGATGTCTCAATTCTGACGAAAAATATCCTTCAACCGATTCTTGGAATCGGCGATTTGCGGACCGATGAACGCGTCGATTTTGTGGGTGGTATTCGCGGTCTCGGCGAGTTAGAGAGGCGGGTCGATTCCGGCGAAATGGCGGTCGCTTTTGCGCTCTATCCGGTCGCCATTGAACAGCTTATGGCAATTGCCGACGCCGGTCGGATCATGCCGCCGAAAACCACCTGGTTTGAACCCAAGCTGCGCAGCGGTCTGATAATTCATTCTTTGGAATAAACCGCTCCTTTGTGTGGGTTTGTTGGGAAAGGGCGCATCTTCAAGCGCCCTTTTTTTTTAACCTGGATAGCTGTCGCCGGTTTTATGACATTCAGAACAGAATGCTGACGATATAGACCAGTGAAAAGGCAATTAAAAAGATGATGCCGCTCCAGCTGAGGATTCGGAGCCATTTTGGCGGCTGATATTTCACCGGCATGAAAGGGGCGGTTACCACCCGGTAATTGATGATGGCGAAAACGGGTGCCGCCAGGAAGGCGATAATTGTGGCAAAATCCATCAAAGTTTTGATCCCGCTGGTAAAGCCGGTAATGATGATAAACGCGGCAATCACCATAAGCAGCGCCCAGACATGGTAAAGGAAGGTTCTCTTTCCGAAGCGTTTAGGCGAGAGCAGCTGCAGGGAGCCGGCGAGTGTTCGGGGGTAGGCGTCAAAGACCGTCAGCGTTGTACTGAGCATGGTGGTGAAGACAATGGCGGCAATGATGAACCGGCTCCATTCACCGATGGTTTTCGTATAGAGAGAGACGAGTTGGAACGAGAATATGACGCTGTTGTTGGAAAAAACCTCACCGGTGCCGAACATGACAAGAGCCCCGAGCCCAACAAAAAAGATGGCGATCACGGTGGTTCCGATATAGCCGATGTGGAAGTCGAGCAGAGCTTCTTTGAGCGTGGGGCGGTAGTGAGTCTGTTTGCTACGTTCCAGCGCCCAGAGTGACGGCCAGACGGAGATTTCGATGGGAGCCGGCATCCAGCCCATGAGTGCCAGCAGAAAGGCGATCCCGGCGGCACTCCACAAATCCGGTTTGGCAAACTGGCTGCGGTCAGCGAAGCCGGTATCGATTCCCAGAGCTACGAAGACGGTAATAATCGTGGCGATTGCCAGCAGAGTGATCATGACTTTCATGACAGAGTCGAGTACGGCATAACGCCCGACAAAGAGTACTATGGTGACAATTGCCAGAATAATGAGACTGACGGTTGCTGGAGTGAGTGTTATTCCGAACAGGTTGGCGCAGAGACCGGCGGTGACGAGGGTGACTGCTGCGCCGTTGATGACCGAGGTGAAAATATTCATAATGTAGAAAACCCAGAGTGTCGATTTTCCGAGTTTGGCGTAACCTTGCAGGATGCTCTCACCGGTGGCGGCGGTATAGCGGTTACCAAATTCGAAAAATGGGTACTTGAACAGATTGATCAGGATTACGATGAAGAGTAGATCAAAACCGTAGCTGGCGCCTGCCCGGGTGGATTGGACAAGGTGTGACCCGCCGATAGCAGCACCGGCGAACAAAATGCCCGGTCCGAGGGTTTTTATTAAATTTCTGAAGTTTAAATGTGCCATAGGACCTTTTTGAATTGGAGTAAATTCTCTTAACTGATAACAACGCCGGAATATTGCGGTTATTTTTACAATTGTCAACCCGGATTTAAAAAATTTTGGCAAATTTATTTCAAATAACAGAAAACCGGGGAGCGGGTTGGTTAGGAGTAAAACGTGAAAGGTGCAAGGCGGGAAGTAAACGAGAGTTCCGGAATATTTCGCAAGACTCTCCGCAGACCGAACGAGCCTCTTAGAAGGTTTTGTTTTATATTTACGAGGCAGGTAGGAGCAAGGAATGCCTGTTGGAGTTGATTCCAAGTGGCGTTTTATTAACATTGATTGAAGTATTCGTTTTCATTTCCTATATTAAAACCAACACAGGAAGAATCAGATGGAATCAGAAAAATTTTCACCGGCTGCAAAAGATGTCTATATCCAAGCCTTGCGCTATGTCGTTCAAAAAGAGCGGGAAGTTCGTGAAACCGGAAAGATCACCGTTGCGCAGTTATTTGAATTGGCGAAACGAATTGTTGATTCAACGGAACAATCGGAACAGTTGAATTCTTTTGCAATTTACTACTTTGATACTGCCGACATAACCCGGAGTCATGTCATCAATACCGCTATTTTTGCGACGGTCGTGGCGCGGGGAAACGGGTACACCGGGGATGATTTGATCCGGGTCTGCGCAGCGGCGTTGCTGCACGATATCGGGGTTGCTCGTCTGGATGTCGACATTATGCGTAAAATGGTGGCAGAGTTGGGACCGGAAGAAATCAATACGGTCAAGAACCACTCCTGGTTCGGATATGAAATCATTGTCGGGTCTGACAAGCGACTGGAGGAACTGGCGCAAGCGGTGTTTCAACATCATGAAAAGGGGGATGGTTCGGGATATCCGAAGCGCCTGAGCGAAAAAGAGATTCTCCCGACCGCTCAGATTCTGTCGCTGATTGATATTTACGAATCGCTGATTCATCCCCGCAATCACCGGGACGCCCTGATCCCACCGGAGGGGATTCAGGAACTGATCAAACAGGAGGGCAAACGGTTTTCCCGGCCGTTGATGAAAGCCCTGATTGAGACCATATCGATCTATCCCGTCGGCTGCTACGTCAGACTGAATTCGGGAGAAGTTGCCAAAGTCGTCAGAACCGACCGACATTTTCCGAATCGTCCCCAGGTAAAAATATTATTTGATGCGAAAGGACAGGGTGTCAGGCATCAAATCATTGATCTGGCTCAGAATAACTTACTGACTATAAAAACCTGTATTCCTCCGCCCGGGATACGGAAAATCGAATAGGCAAAAATGCCTTGCGGTCTCTATAAGACACTTTGCTTCCCGATGGTAAAGAGAATATAACTTCCGGTGAGCCACAGAAGCATAAAAGAATCCATATTCCCGGTACTTCCGGGACTTTTTATATCCTTGAAAGATACTTAATCGGTTTTTGGGTCTATGAGATCCGGATAGAGATCTTTCATACATTCCGGGCAGATACCGTGACTGAAAACGGCGTCGGAGTTATCCATAATGTATTTTTCCAGCTGTTCGTAATAGCCCTGATCGTTGCGGATTTTTTTACAATGGGCACAGATAGGAATCAACCCGCTGAGGGTTTTGATATGGCTGAGCGACTCTTTCAATTCGCCGATCAGTGTTTCCCGCTCTTTTTCGATGCGTTCCCGCTCGGTGATTTCCTCTTCCAATTGCTGGTGTTCCTGGAGCATCTGGGCATTTTTCTCCCTGAGCAGGTGGTTATCCCGGCTTTTCTGCCTATACAGAATCCAGAAACCGCTCAGAATGAGCAGAGCTGAGACAATCAGAATAATCAGAATATTTTTAACATTTTCCTGCTGGGCTAATTCCAGCTCGGTGATCCGTTTCGCCTGCGCCAACAGCTCCTTCTCCTTTTGCTGTTTTTCAATTTCCGTATTTACGAGATAGGACGTGATTTTGTTGGAAATTTCGAAGTTGATAATGCTGTCGCTGATGGCGATGTAGCGGTGAAAATAGTCGCTGGCTTTTTTATAATCCTGAGCATCGAGATAAATATCGGCGATTTTGCCCAGCACCTCTTTTTCGATATTGGGCTGTTTGCTTTTCCGCGCCAGCGCCAGCGCGCCGAGCAGATAGTTGCGCCCTTTTTTAATATCGCCCTGTTCCAGGTGGATCAGTCCGACATATTTCATCAACGAGGCGGCGCCCAGCGTCGCCCGGGCTTCTTCGCGCAGTTGCAATGCATTTTGGAAATACCCCAACGCTTTCGGGTAGTCTTGTTGAAAGTAATAGATTTCTCCGAGCCCGCGGTAGCCGTCGGCAATCGCCGATTTAACGCCAGTTTTTTTACGCAGTCTCAGGGCTGCTTTGTGATATTGCAGCGCCTCGTTCATTTTCCCCATTTGAATGTAAATATCGCCCAACTGTCCATAGCTGATCATGATGCCGGTGCTATCGCCGGTCTGGCGATTCAATTCCAGGTAATATTCAAGTCCCAGCTGCGCATATTTGAGGGCATTTTCATAATCTGAAAATTGCTTATAGAGGCGGGCAATGGAGAAATTGAGCCAGCCCAATCCTTCAATAAATCCGGCTTCCTTGTAATACTCCTGGACGCGGTCAAACATATTCAACGCCTCCACATACTGACCCCACTGTCCGTACAGATTCGCCAGGTTGTTCAGGGTCCGCCCGGCTAAAATCGGGTCATTAAGCGATTGAATGACACTCAGGGCGTCCAGGTAATACTGCTCGGCTTTATCCTGTTCGTTGAGCTGTGCCGTGGCGTTGCCGAGCCGCAGGAGGCAGGCGCCGATTCGGCTGGAATCCTGAAGCTCTTCAGCGGTCTGAAGCGATTCCTGCAAGCGCAGAATGGCGGTTTGCTGACGACCGAGATGGTAGTAATTTTCGCCGGCGGCATAGAGGGCATCGCTGAGTGCTGGCTTGTCGTTCAGGCTTTTTGCCAGATCAATGGCTTCTTCATATACCGCTACGGCATCCGGTCGGGAGTTTATGATCGTACGGTTTCCCAGCTGAATCAGGAGCGCCACTTTTTGAGAACCCTCAGAATGATTGATTAATTGGCGGAGGCTGTCGCCGGGGCTGGTGGCGCTGAGGATTTGGAGGGGGATTAAAAAGGCAAGCAGGAAATTTTTCATGCGCAAATTTACACATATTTCGGAGAAAGTAAATCAGGAAACAAACGGTGACAAATGGTGAAGCATGCTTAAAATTTGAATCGGCGGGCAATATTCGCCTTGCATGTTATCACCGTCTACTCTAATATTTACATCAATTGCTCAGTAAAGGATTCCGTGAAAATTCGTCAAGCCACACCCGCCGACAATCAGGCTTTGCTGGAACTCTCCCGCCGCTCGCCCATGGCGGCACGGCTGGTGGTCAATAATGACCGGACACCGGACTACTTTTATATCGATGAATTGCTGGGTGATCAGGCGTCGGTTTTCGTGGCGGACGACGCCGGACGCATCATCGGCACGGTGGCGGTGGTTTTCCGCAATGTGCTCTACCGGGAGGTACCGATTCCCGTTGCCTATATCGGTGGTATCAAGATCGAGAATCCGGCGCAAAACCGGTTACTGGCATTCCGGCTGATGAAACATGTCATGGGTTTTTTAATAGAGACGCCGGTGAAATTCGGTTTTTATTCTGGTGATCGGTGCCAACCGGGCGATGGAGGCGCTGCTTTCGGGACGCGCCGGGATTCCCCGTTTTGATCCGATCAGCCGGTATCGGGTCAGAAATCTGATTCTCATGCCGGGTAGGAGTCCGTCGGCGCGATATAAAATCCGCTGTGCCACGGCAAGCGATTTGTGTGAAATGGCGGATCTGTACCGGCAATTTTACAGACATTACGAACTCAAGCCTGACTGGATTGAAAAATACCTGGCGACATTATACCAACAGAAGGATTTTTTTCCGGGAAATACCTATCTGGCGTTTCAGCAGGATTCACTGGTAGCGGCGCTCAGTCTCTGGGATCAGACGCGGTTTAAGAATACGGTGATCAGCCACTATGGTGGCATCTATTCAATTCTGAAAATCCTCACGCGTCCGCTGAAACTGGTTCCTGATGAGGGAAAGCCTCTGTCGGAGCTGGTCATTCGCCACCTTGCGTTCCGGGAGGGTTGTGAAAACGCCGCCCGGGACCTGATCCGGCTGGCGGTGGCGGCGCAGGCGCTGGGCATCGCGCAGGCGGCACATGAGGAG
>JBNGDF010000036.1:0-21219 GCA_049975265.1 Fidelibacterota bacterium | reverse complement strand
AGTCATAATATTCACTGGGAAATGGTTGTTATTGGAGAATATCACAGCATTTTACGTGATGTAGTGATAATCAAGGAAGACAACATCTGGGCAGTTGGTGAAATTCAGACAGACAGTGGCACCTACAATGCGGTAAAGTGGAATGGTAACCGCTGGCATGTATTTAATATTGAGGCTTATTACGGGACAGCTTTGGTCAATCCTCCGATGTATTCAATTCAGTATATAAGCGATAATGATATTTGGGCTTGTACTGGTGTACCAGAATATTGGAATGGTATAGAATGGAATATTTACCATTTATGGGATATGAACATTCTGAATGAAGATGAAGGCGGCGTATACGTTATATCTAATAATTTTCAATCGGGATTTTATTTTGTTGGTAACAATGGTACCATAGTGCGATATTGTAATAAGTCGTTTAAGAAAATGGAGACTGGGACTGATATTAATTTGGTTGATATTTGGGGTAGATCGGACGATGAAATCTGGGTATGCGGAGCGACGAGTGATGCTGCCGAGGGAATACTTCTTGAGAAATCGGGTGATTCCTGGGAAACGATCATACAGACCAATATGCGGGAAACCGGGACAACGGCGCCATATGACACCCTTTTCGGTTCAATTGACGGGATTTGGATATCAGAATATGGAGACAGTCTCTGGCTAGTCAATGGCTGGGGTGTTTTTAAATATTCCATATCATCCGGTAAGTTTCGCTGGGTCTATCCACGCTGGTGGACGCAGGATAATTCCTATGGAAAATTATTCACCATTCGGGGAACGGCTGATAATGATGTGTTTGTATCAGGTGATAGGGGTACAATTCTTCATTATAATGGAGAATCGTGGAAATGGTATAAAGAATTTTATACTCCCTATTTAAAATTATATTCTCTTGATGTTAATTCTGAATTAATAGTTATAGTCGGAAGTTCACCGGAAGGCAAAGCTGCGATTGTCAGAGGGCATCTCAATCCATCTTAGATTGGAGATGTCATGAATTCAATGAACTACCCGACGCAAGCATCAATGGGGAATTCTCTTGATTAAACTGGATTTACTGGAGAAGATGTCTTTTTCGCTGGCAATCTATGATATTGCCGGAAATGAGGTCTGGCGTCTGAACAACCGGCGCATGAATATCTATCCCGCCGGTTATCATACGATTCTTTGGGAAGGAAGAAATAACTCCGGATCGGTTGTACCGACCGGTGTTTACTTCATTGTTTATTGTTCCACGGAACACCAATTGAATCAGAAGATGTTGCTGGTGAAGTAGGGTATATTACCAGTTATGCCGAAAGCCCATATTCGGTCCTTACTCACCGTTGGGATTGAGGTTCCGATACAGCAAAAGGAGTCGAACTTTCGGGAGATGAACTCTTTCTGATTCTCAAATTTCAGTCCCGAAGCGGGTGGGCTCACCAGTGACGAATCCCGCTGGATAGAATCAGCGCCGCACGATGGATTTTCCTTTGTAAAAGTGGTCTGAAAAACCTAAATTCAACGTCCGTTAACTCATAACGGAGTAACGGAAAAAAACAGAGACCTTGTTTGAATCATTGAAAACCTAAACCAGAAGGAGTTGAACATGGCAACAAAAATTGCGATCAACGGTTTCGGGCGTATAGGAAGAGCTTTTATACGGGCGGCAAAAGAGATGGGCAAAGACTGGGAGATCGTTGCGATCAACGATCTGACCGATGCGAAGACCCTGGGTGCTTTACTGAAACACGATTCAGTTCACCGCAAATTTCCCGGGAGTGTGGAAGTGGACGGGGATGTCCTCGTGGTGGACGGCAAGCGAATCCCGGTTTCTGCCGAAAGAGACCCGGCGCAGCTGCCCTGGAAAAAATTGGGCGTGGATGTCGTGATCGAAGCCACCGGCGTGTTCCGCAAACGGGCTCAGATTGCGGCGCACCTGACTGCCGGCGCCAAAAAGGTGGTCCTGACCGTACCCGCCAAGGACGAAATTGATGCAACTATCGTCCTGGGCGTGAATAGTGAAGAACTCAAAGGTACCGAAGAGATCGTTTCCAATGCCTCCTGCACCACCAACTGCGCCGCTCCTATGGCGAAAGTGATGGTGGACAACTGGGGCATCAAACAGGGTTTTCTCCTGACAATCCACGCCTATACCATGGATCAGAATTTACTGGATGCACCGCATAAAGATTTGCGCCGGGCCCGTGCCGCGGCTATGTCGGTGGTGCCCACATCCACTGGCGCTGCCAAAGCGATTGGTCAGGTGATCCCCCAGGTCAAAGGCAAAATGGATGGCGTCGCTTACCGCGTCCCGACTCCCGACGGTTCGCTGACCGAACTGGTTCTCGAACTGGAAAAACCGGCGACCGTGGAAGAGATCAATGCCGCCATGAAAAAGGCGGCGGAAGGACCCATGCAGGGAATCATGCAGTATACCGAGGATGAATTTGTATCCTCTGATGTCATCGGTGAACCCTATTCGGTGACCTTTGATTCGAAGATGACCCGGGTATTACCTGATGGAATGGTCAAAGTATCCGGCTGGTACGACAATGAATACGGCTATACCTGCCGGGTCGTTGATCTGGTTCAAGCCTTGATTGATAAGATGTAGATAAGGCTGTTTTGCTTGAAATCGGTTCATTTTATTTTTGGAATACACAATCATCAGCCGGTAGGCAATTTCGATTTCGTCTTCGAGCATGCCTACCGGCATAGCTATCTGCCCTTTGTGGAGGTGGTGGAAAAATTTCCCAGCATTGCGCTGACACTTCATTTCAGCGGCTGCCTGCTGGAATGGCTGGAGCGGCAGCATCCCGAATATATTGATCAGATAGCCAGGCTGGTGGAACGGGGCAATGTGGAAATCCTGAGCGGCGGGTTTTTCGAGCCGGTCCTGGCGATGATTCCCGATACGGACAAGCTCGGACAGATCGAGATGATGAACGACTACATCCGGCGTCGCTTTGGCTATGAACCCCAGGGGCTCTGGCTGACCGAGCGGGTTTGGGAACCCGCGCTGGCGAAGCCGATTGCCGAAGCCGGAATCAAATATATCACCGTGGATGACTATCATTTTCTCGGGACGGGGAAAATGGAAAAAGACCTGACCGGGCACTTCATAACCGAGGAGCAAGGCTACGCACTTTCGATTTTTCCCATCAGTCAGAAGCTGCGCTATGCGATTCCCTTCAAGGAGCCTCAGGCGACCATTGATCATCTGCGCCGCTTCGCGGCAGAATCTGCCGGTAACGCCATCGTGATGGCGGACGACGGGGAAAAATTCGGCGTCTGGCCGAGCACCTACGAAACGGTCTTTAAACAGAATTGGCTGCAAAAATTCCTGGAGACCCTGGAGGAAAACAGTGACTGGTTAAAAACCTGCACCTTTGCGGATTACTATTCTCAGCATGCTCCCAAAGGGCGCATCTATCTGCCGACGGCATCCTATTTTGAAATGAGTGAGTGGTCGCTGCCCTGGGAAGCCGGTGAAAAATTCGACGATCTGGTCAAGGAGTTCGATCAACTGGAACGCGGCGACGACGTGCGCCCCTTTATCAAGGGCGGTATCTGGCGCAATTTTCTGTTTAAATACGACGAAGCCAACTGGATGCAGAAAAAGATGCAGCATCTCTCCGACCGGTATCATAAGATTGATAGTGACAAATTGAATGCCGCCGGGAAAACCGAACTCACCAGTGCCCGCGAGCATCTCTGGCGGAGCATGTGTAACTGCGCCTACTGGCACGGGGTCTTCGGCGGTCTCTATCTGCCCCATCTGCGTCATGCCATCTATACCGAACTGCTGAGCTGCGAGCGGCTGCTGAATAAAATTGAAAAACGTCCCCGCTTCCACGTCGAAGAGTTGGACATTGATATTGACGGCAGCCGGGAACTGCTGATTACGTCCGATGAAATCCAGACGGTGTTTGCGCCCCACCGCGGCGCCATGGTGACGGAATTATCGCTGCTGGATAAGTCCTTCAATGTTCTGAACAGTCTGAAACGCTACCGGGAATCCTATCACCGGCGGGTGCTGGAAGCCGGCTCGGAGAGCAAGGGCGGCTCGATTCACGACAATGTCGTTGCCAAAGAGACAGGGCTCGAAAACTATCTGAAATACGATCCCTATCCCCGAAAAAATTTACTGGATCATATTTTCAATCCGGCGGTAACCTTTGATCAGTTCCGCCAATGCGATTATTACGAGGACAGCGACTTCATCCAGGGCTCCTATGACTATTCCGTTGACCAAAAAGCGAAAACCGTTCACTTCCGTCGGGAGGGCTGGGTCAACTGGCAACGCTTTCGGATTGAGAAGACAATTCGATTCGCCAAGTCCGCCCTTGAAATCAATTACCGGCTGACCAATTCCGGTGAAAAGGCAAACAGCTTTCGGTTCGGTCCGGAATTCAATTTTGCGCTGCTGGGCGGCGACAGTCCGGATCGCTACTATGCCGCGGACGGTAAGAAGCTAAGGGAACCGGCACTCAACGGGAAGGGTGTTTTGACGAAAGTTTCAGCCATGACGGTGGTCAATGAGTGGGATAAATTCCGGCTAACGGTCGCAACTCCGGATGCCGACGAGTTCTGGCGATTCCCCATCGAAACAGTCTCGCTGTCGGAAGCGGGCTTTGAAAGGGTCTACCAGAGTTCGGTGATAGTACCGATCTTTCTGGTGACGCTGCAGCCTGGTGAAGAGAAAGCAATTACCCTGCAACTCTCGATTGAGAATTTATCGTAAAGGATCAGTCTTCCTGAAAAATCAGCCCCGCGATCGATCGTGGGGTTTTTTTTAACTGTCTGCGGTTCTGTTTTGTAAAAATTATTGGATTTCTGGATATACTTTGTAAATTCACCCCGCCAAGCGAAAGGAAGTATGCCGAAAAAGCTCTTAATCGTAGAATCACCATCGAAAGCAAGAACGATAAAAAAGTATCTGGGTAAAGAATTTCAGGTTCTGGCGTCGGTCGGTCATATCAAGGATCTGCCTGAGAAGGAGTTGGGGATCGATATTGCCAGAGACTTTCGCCTGAAATATGTGACCATCAAAGGGAAGACGAGAATAATTCAGCAGCTGAAGAACGCGGCTCAGTCGGCGGATACTGTCTATCTGGCGCCTGATCCCGACCGGGAGGGTGAGGCAATTGCCTGGCATATCGCCAATTCACTCAAGGTTGCCGACAGTCGGATTCTGCGGGTGCTTTTCAATGAAATTACCTATAGCGGTATCCAATACGGCATCAAACATCCCCGCCGGATTGATCAGAATCTGGTCAATGCGCAGCAGGCGCGCCGGGTGGTTGACCGGCTGGTGGGGTATCAGGTGAGCCCCTTTTTGTGGAGGATGCTGTACCGCGGGCTCAGTGCCGGACGGGTGCAGTCAGTGGCGCTGCGGATTATCTGTGAGCGGGAAGCCGAGATAGAGGCGTTTGTACCCCGTGAATTCTGGGATTTGACCGCCGATGTAAAAACAGTCAGAAATGAAACCTTTACCGCCAAGTGTGTCAAAATCGACAATAAGAAGCCGGTAATTGATAACCGGCAGGCGGCAGAAGAGCATCTCGAGATTCTGAAAAATGCCCGGTTTGCTGTTGAGTCTGTGGAAGAAAAGGAGAAATCCCGGTCACCGGCGCCGCCGTTTATCACCAGTACGCTGCAGCAGGAAGCCACCAAACGCTATCGTTTCCCCTCGGTGAAAACGATGAAAATCGCCCAGCAGCTCTACGAAGGTGTTAAAGTCGGTAGCGATCTCGTCGGTCTGATCACCTACATGCGGACCGATTCGGTGCGGATTTCCAAAGAAGCTATAACCGGCATTCGCAAGTTCATCGGCACGGAATATGGCGCCGAATATCTACCAGCGAATCCCCGCTATTTCAAGACGAAAAAAAAGAATGTCCAAGATGCTCACGAGGGTATCCGCCCTACGCGCTTTGACTTGCCGCCGGAGAAGGTGGACGCCTTTCTGACCCCCGACCAGAAAAAGCTCTACCGCCTGATCTGGAATCGCTTCGCAGCCTGTCAGATGACCCCCGCCCGTTATAAACAGCGAAATGTGGATATTACGGCGGAAAACTATCTGTTCCGGGCGACCAGCAGTGAGTTGATTTTCGATGGTTATCTGCGCGCCTGGCGTGAAGAGTCGTCGGAAAACAGCCTGCCCAAACTGCCGACAAACCTTTCCAAAGGTGAGCAGTTGATTCTGCTCGAACTGCATCCCGAGCAGAAATTCACCGAGCCACCTACCCGCTTCAGTGAGGGAACTCTGATCAAGGATCTGGATAGTCTGGGAATCGGACGACCGAGCACCTACGCCGGTATCGTTAGCACGATCCTGACCCGCAAATACGTCGAGCGCGTCAAGGGCTTTCTCCAGCCGACAGAACTGGGTCGGACGGTAAATAAAATTTTGGTAGAGAACATGCCGGATATTTTTAATGTCCAGTTCACGGCGCTGATGGAAGAAGAATTGGATGATGTCGAAGGCAATAAAAAGGACTGGCTGACCGTCATTCGTGAATTTTACAAATCATTTGAAAAATCGCTGAATAAATTGGATGATAAGAAAAAAACCATCAAAGCCGGATTGCAGGAGGTCACGGACGAGGTCTGTGAACGCTGTGGTCGCCCGATGGTGATTAAATGGAGTAAGAACGGGAAATTTCTGGCTTGTTCCGGGTTTCCGGAGTGTCGGAATACCAGACCGCTGGACGGGGATGCACCGAGGCAGGAGTTACCCGAAAAAAGGTGCCCGAATTGTGGCGGATTAATGATCGTCAAACAGGGTCGCTACGGACGATTCTGGGCGTGCAGCAATTACCCGAAATGCAAAACCACCGAACCCTTTACCCTGAATATTCCCTGTCCGGAACCGGATTGCGACGGGCAATTGGTGGAGAAGCGCACCGGTCGCGGCAAGACCTTTTACGGCTGCAGCAACTATCCAAAATGCAAATTCGCCACCTGGAATGAGCCGATTGCACGGACCTGCACAAATTGCGGTTACGGTATTCTGGAGCGTCGGGAGACTCGCAGTAAAGGGACAATTGTTATCTGCCCGAAATGCAAAACGGAATACAACGACAGCGAATAGGCATAATAAATAAGATCGCTCACGCCACGCGGAGGAGTCAATGACAGCTGTTACAATGGATAAAATCGTTTCCCTGTGCAAACGGCGCGGATACATTTACCAGTCCAGCGAGATTTACGGCAGGTTAAACGCCTGTTACGATTACGGTCCGCTGGGTGTGGAGCTGAAAAACAACATCAAGAATATCTGGTGGCAGGCAATGGTCTATGAGCATGACAATATCGTCGGTCTGGATGCCGCCATTCTGATGCACCCCAAAGTTTGGGAAGCCTCGGGACACGTCGCGGGCTTCCATGATCCGCTGGTGGACTGCAAACAGTGCAAGAACCGCTTCCGGGAGGATGACATTCCGCCGGAAAAATTGAAAAAAAGACAGTGCCCGATCTGCGGTACCGTCGGATCGCTCACCGATGCCCGGCAGTTTAACCTGATGTTCAAAACGCATATGGGTGCCGTGGAGGAGAATGCCGCAGTGATCTACTTGCGACCGGAAACCGCGCAGGGAATTTACGTCAATTATAAAAATGTCATGGACTCCTCGCGCCTGAAGATTCCCTTCGGAATTGCCCAGATCGGGAAAGCCTTCCGTAATGAGATTACGCCGGGCAATTTCATCTTCCGCACCCGGGAATTTGAGCAGATGGAGATGCAGTTTTTCGTCAAACCCGGGGACGACGACCGATATTTTGAGGAGTGGAAACAGAAACGGATCGATTTTTATGACCGTATCGGTATCCGCAGGGAGAAACTGCGCTTTCACCAGCACGGTCCCGAAGAGTTGGCGCACTATGCCAAAGCCGCTTTCGATATTCAGTATGAATTTCCCATCGGCTGGAAGGAGCTGGAGGGGGTCCATAACCGCACCGATTTTGATCTCTCCCGACATCAGCAGTATTCGGGCAGGGATCTGAGCTATTTTGACGATGTCGCCCGGGAGCGCTTCATTCCCTATATCATTGAGACGTCTGCCGGACTTGACCGGACACTGCTGACCTGTCTGGTGGACGCCTATGAAGAGGAAGCACTGGAAAAGGATGTGCGGATTGTATTGCATCTGGACCCGAAACTGGCGCCCATTAAGGTTGCTATTCTGCCGCTGGTGAACCGGGACGGTATGCCGGACATTGCGCTGAACATCTATCATGATGTGAAAAAATATATGAATGCCTTTTACGATCAGGGTGGTTCCATCGGACGGCGCTATCGTCGCCAGGATGAAGCCGGAACGCCTTTTGGCATTACTGTGGATTCCCAGACGCTTGAGGATGGTACGGTGACGATCCGTGACCGGGATACCCTGCAGCAGATTCGGATTGCCAAAGAGAACGTTGTGGCATATTTAAAGGACCAACTGGCGGTGTGATCTCTACCATCGGTACCGGTCAGGCGGCAACCAGTTCCCGATCGGATTTCTTCAAAATTTTATCGAACAGGGTATACCGAATATTACATCTCACTATTTGCCGCCGGATTCGGTATTTGCGGCTTTTATAGTGAAGAATACGTTCGTTAATTTCCGGTAGTTCAACGACCCTTGTGCGGCGGTTCGCAGTTGACCGGAAAGTCGGGTGATTGAGGCATTTGCCGGCACCATAATAATATTGAGCAGAGCGATTGCATTCCATTGTTACCGGAAATTGTTGTTTATAAATGCAGAATGAATATATTAAACCAGGGTCAATTTACATCTATGGATAGAGGGTACCATAGGAACAGGTTACGGTTGATGAACAGGGTAGTGCTGGGGATTTTTGCGCTGCTGATTGGAGGCAGCAGCCGTCTGTCGGCAGCCACGATCTCCGGAAAGGTGTTGTGTCATTTGGAGAAGACCGCCATTGCCGATGCTTTGGTTATCCTCATAAAAACGGACGATGAGGATTTTGCCCGGACTAGTGTCAGCGATGCCGGTGGAAATTTTATCTTTCTGGATGTTCTGCCCGGGAAGTACAACATCGAGGTGGTTCGGGATGGCTATTTTAAAAATGTACTCTTTGATCTGCTGGTGGAGTCCGGGCGTGACTGCAGGGTTACTATCCGGCTGTTGCGCAGGAGCCGGGATGATCAAAATGAATACTGCTTTATGCTGGGGGGGATTGAGGTTCCCGGCGATTCAAAGGCGATTATTCCGGAGGAGATGGTAACAACCCGCAAGATCGGTTCGGGTGAGATCGAACACATGCAAGCCACGAACCTGGGAGATATTTTGACCTTGGTGCCGGGTGTGGAAAAATCCCGAAATCCCGGTCTGTCGAAAATGAGTTATGTCGGGCTGCGCTCGATTGCCATCGGCGGCAGAACGGTCGATGTGCCGGAATCCTTTGGCACCGGCATCGTGGTCGACGGAAACGAATTCTCCAGTGATGCCACGGTGGGCACGGAATCGATTTACGGGCTGGATTTGCGGGTTCTACCGGCTGACAATATCAAGAGCGTGGAGGTGGTTACCGGAATTCCATCAGTGGAATACAGCAATATCAGTAACGGGGTCGTTCGGGTTGAGACCAAATCGGGCGTCATGGCACCGCAGTTGAAATTTAAATTTAATCCGGATACGAAAGAGTTCAGCTTTCTTCACGGCTTTCGCGCCGGTAAGGGAATTTTTGATTATCATTTCAACTGGGCAAGAGGCGAAAACAATCTGCGTCTCGACCGGGATGCACTGGATCGCTACAATGTAAAAGGTACATACAGCCGGAAATTTTGTCACGACCGGATCGAAACAAAAATAAGCAGTAATTTCATCCAGATGATGCAGAATCAGGAGCCAGAAGACGAGAAGAGAATTCAGAATTTCGTGCGTGATTACTATTTGAATAACTCGTTCCAGATTGATATCCAACGGAGCCATCAGGTTCGTTACGCCGGGCAGATAGATGTCAATGTCAACCACAAACAGAATCATGCAGAAAAGTGGGTCAATGATAATGTCTATGTTTACAAGGATAGCACTTTTACCAGAGAGATTGACGGTCAGACGATCACCTATGATTCGACAATTATTGATGTGAAAAATTCGCACTACGGTTTCGTCGGTGAGAAGGATGTGATCGGAAAAGAATGGAAAATAGCGGGTCAGCTGCAGCGCTGGCAGACGATCAATTCGGCGAATACGGATCACAGGATTCTGGCGGGGCTTTTATACCGGCACGATTTTAATACCGGAGCCGGTGTCGTGCTCGATTCGGTTTTCAATTATTACGGAACCGCTTCGATGCGACGTTCTTATCGCTTTGATCGGTATCCGCATTTAAAGACGTTGAGTCTCTATCTCCAGGATGACATTCGGGGTGTGCTTTGGAAGCATCGCTACGATATGATGGTCGGGCTGCGCTATGATAGCTTTAACCCAACCGGACTGACGACGGCTCAGCATGGAGTGTTTCTCAATCCGCGGTTCAATTTTCGGTTCTTTTTCAGTAATGCCGTCCGTCTTCGTTTCGGCGTCGGGCGGACCGCCAAAACGGTTAGTCTGGGAAATATATACGATCCGCCTACGTATATTACGCATGTGGTGGATGGTAAGGTTGTGCAGGAAGTTCAGGAGGAATACAATCCCGAATTGCAGAGTTATGCCACCGCTAAATATGAGTTGTCGCTGGACTGGAAACCAGCTGATATGATTGGCATGTCCATAACCGGATATGTCAACCGGTCCGATGATCAAATTCGGTCGGTGAGCTATCCCTGGGGCTATTATGTGAATCCCGATACGATAACCCGGAAATCCTTTTCGCTGAATCATAATGTCGGTACCTATCGTAGTAGCGGCGTCGAATGGACCATTCACACCGGACGGATCGGGAATGTACAATTGCGAACCAACCTGACCTACCGGTTTACAAAAAGTGGTAGGCGGGGATTGGAATATGATAGCAGCCCGGATACAACCTGGGAGGATATCTGGTATCCTCTGTTTACCATCTGGAAAGAGAAAGTCATTGTCGACATGCAGATCAATTACGTCAGCAAACGGCTGGGAATCTGGCTGACGGTAGACGCTCAGTATATTCCTTTGGAACACTGCCGGAGGGAATACAGATCCAATTCGACGATCCTGTTTGATAATACTATTAAAGAATTCGTGGTGTGGTATCAGGGGATGGACCATTGGTATAATTATCTCATGGAGGATTATTCGGGATACTGGCTGTTTAATTTTCGGTTGACCAAGTCGTTATCCGCCAGCAGTGAAATATCGCTGTATATTAATAACCTGTTCGATGACCGAGCCATGATTCTGGAATATGACGATTGTTGGCGGGAGCGAAATCCCGAGCTGTACTTTGGAATGGAGGTCAGCTGGCAATGGTAAAAAAGTTGACCTTGACACTGTTCGCGATAGGAATGTTCCTGACCGGCTTTGCCTGTTTTCGGGAGCAACCGGATTTCAACGACGGCAATTTAAGCATTGGGATATATGTCAAATTGAAAGCGGAATTTTATGGTATCGATGAATATCTGGATTCCACGGAGGTGACGTTAAGCACTATTGCGTATAATATTCCGGAAAGGACGGCGGTAACGGACTCCGGCGGATTTGTCCGGTTTGAGGGGCTGGTCTGGGCGAATTATTATGTCAAGGGGCTGCGCGAAGGATATCCGGTGCCGACGGTTGACGGGTTTGAAATTGCCACATTACGCGGCGCTCAGCCGGTTGTACCGGATAATGAAGTTTACGTGGACACACTCTATCTGACCGGACCGCAACCGCCGGGTATCAAGATTAACGAACTCTATACCTGCGGACCGCCCAACAATTTTTTCTACTATTCGGACCAGTATTTTGAGCTGTACAACTCATCCGCCGAGACACTCTATCTGGACGGAATTCAGTTCTGCCGGATGGGTATCGGGTTGGATAATGTAACCTATATTTTCCAGTTTCCGGGTGAGCCGGTGACCGGTCGGGAATATCCGATTTATCCCGGGCAATTTGTCGTCTGTGCCCGGACGGCTTTTAACCACCGTCAGTATGTTTTTAACAACCGGACGAGTGTCGATCTGAGTCACGCCGACTGGGAGTTTGTCAATGAATCGGACCCTACGGATTATGATAATCCGGATGTGCCCAATATCGGCAATATTCTTGACGGTCACTATCGGGATTTTTCGGTAAATTTAATTGGCGATGTAATATTAATTGCCGACGGTTCAGATGATAATTATCTGGATGGCATTGATATTCATTCGGTGATTGATTGCGTTGAATATTCACAGGACCCGGACCATATTAAGGAGATTGGGCAGGATCTGGATTATGGTTATACAGGTATCGGCATGATGGTCTACAGCGGAAAATCCATCGAACGCAGGAAACCGGGCTTTGATACGAATAATTCTACGATTGACTTCGAGATCATTGATGCACCCACCGTTGGATATCAGCATGGAGAGTAGACCACCGATGGGAGATATTGTGAAAATAGCCGTTCTGGTTCTGTCGGTTTTCCTGTTTTCAATCTCGGGAGTGTATGCCTACGATAGCTATCTGTTTCAAAACCTTGAATTCAAATATAGCAACGCAATCGCCGCAGGTGAATATGAGTATAGCCGTAACCCGGTGTTTTTTAACGATGGGGTAGAGCAGGATTATTATTTTTATGATGCCAGCGGTACGCTGCTACAAAATCATTACAGGCGCCGTTTCGATCCGGCGATGAATCGGTCGTATGGTATCAGTATTTTTACCAATAAAACACTGAACCGTAAATCCATCCTGGCAACCGCTGTGATAATCGATGGCACCAAGAATTACAACACCTACGGTTCGCTGGAGAAACATTTTTATGAGCATTATTTCTCCTTTGCCGACAGTACGACCGGCAATACGGTCTATTATGGTCCGCGTCTCTGGGTGTTGTATAAACGTACAATCGTTCCCCGAGTCGAGTCGGCTGTCCAGATAGAATATGGCGTTGAGAGAGGGCTGAAGGATGTGTATACGGAGTGTATGACCATTTTTAGAAATTGCGATATCAAATTGGGTTTGGGATACCGCTCGGTAGACGGCTCCTTTGTTTCAGGAATATACGGGCGTGTTTTTGATCGACAGGGCAGGTATGAAGCGGTCAGCGGTTTGCTGGAGGCTGTCAATTTCACCTATATCGGTTATCATGTTTACCAACCGGAAAATTCCCGGGATTCCAATCATAAAAGCGATCGGAAGACCGGTTATGAAATGGGTATCTATACTCAAAAGGAAGCTCTCTTTATTCCGGGTCTGGGATGGCGTTCGGTGCTGCTCTTTGGAAACGCTGCAAGTATGATCAAAACCGGTTCCCGTTCGCAACCGGTACAGGTGGGCTATTGGGTGCGGGAAGCGGTTCGAATGGAAAACAGGCTGTCCTATCGTTTGGAAGCCCTGCGATGCGAGCTGGGGCTGATGTACGATATTGGTGAGACGACTGACTGGGCACGGCATGGTCAGTTTGATGTCAGCCTGCTGGATTACCATGCGTCCGACCATGCGGTGGGATTGGATCTGCGGCTCGACCCCTGGCGTTTTATCAGCCTGAAAACCGGTTATCGGATCGCTTTTAGTGATGTAGATTATCACGAGTACACCGCCGCCTTTGATTTCAGCGAGAACCTGAAAACATCCCGGGTATTTGTGGATTTTGCCGTTCACCTCAACCAAATTACAATGTTGCAGCTGGGGTATGAAAATTGTATCGAGGAACCGTTTTTCTACTGGAATACTCCGGAGTTTGACATTACCGATGTATATTTGGCTTGGTATCGGCAGTTCGTTTTCGGGCAGATCGGATTACGCATTGATGCGGGGGTTTGGGATCCCGGCGTTTCGAACAACAGGATTGAATATGTTTGTCTCAGGATGAGTTTGATGAATAGAAACAGATAATAAAAGAAGGGAAACAGGATGAGGAAAATGATGCTAATTTGGGTTGTCGCGATTGTCGTGACAGCGCCGGCAATAGCCCAGTGGGAGATGGTCAGGCAGGGCGACGAGCTGCTGGCAAATTTCAACTTTCGTGCCTGGGGCGACGGGTTTATGCTGGACGCCGATACCGGCTGGCTGGTTGGAAGAGGAGGGTTTGTTATGAAAACCGTCGATGGCGGTGCGCACTGGCAGACGGTTCGGGCAGCCGACCAGGGTGGAATTGACTGGAATGATGTGGAATTTGCCGATGCCAATACCGGCTATGCCTGTGCCGACGACGGCTTTATTTTCAAAACCGTTGACGGGGGCGCCAACTGGACCATGGTGGCTGATACAGCCGCGTATAAAACAGACCTGCTGTTTCTGAAAGTTATCGACGCCAACACGGTTTTTTTCGCCGGAAAAGAGGCGACATTATTAAAAACGTCCAATGGCGGGACAGACTATGTCAAAAGCGATCAACCATTCGAAGGGCTCGATCTGGACGGCGGATTGAATTTTTGCAATGCCAATGTCGGTGTAGTAGCCTCCGATGATTACGGCGGCTATACCTGGTACACACACGACGGTGGAACCAGCTGGAATCTAACCAGAATCGATGACCTGTTCCCCTACGGAATCAGCAAGTACTCTGTGAGGTATGTCGGTGCCGGGGGTGATTCTACGATTGTGCTGGGAACACAGTACCGGGTCATCCTGATCTCCCAGAACGGTGGTAAGACATATACACAGCGGGGTGATTATACATTTGCGATGGATTACTATTGGGCCGTATCGGTGATCGATGAAAACAGCTGGTACCTGGGGGGAGACGGTCTGACGGTAAAAACCACCGACGGCGGTGCCAGTTGGGACACATTAGAGACGGGTACCGGACATACTGTTATATTCATGAACTTTTTCGATGCCGATAACGGATTTATTTTCACCGAATATAACCAGTGGCTCAAAACGACTGATGGCGGCGGCTGCTTCGCACCGCTGCTCGATTGGCCGAATCTCTATTTCAGGGGTATTGGTGCCAAAGGCAATACCATTGTCGCTACCGCTTTTGCCGGAGGTGAAATCACCAGCAGTAACGACGGCGGAGAGACCTGGACCTATCCAAGCAATATCCCCACCGGAGTCGTCGGGAATTTGGTAAAATGCGAATTTTACGATGACAACAACGGCATAATTGTTGGCAATGACGGTATTTTACTGAGAACTAGCGACGGTGGCGCCAACTGGAAATTTGTCGAAAATCCACTTTATACAATGGCAAATTCGTTTTATACCATTGCCTATTACTCTGCCGATACACTGTTTGCGGGTGGACAGTCCGGCTATCTGGTACGCTCCGTTGACGGTGGTTTGACCTGGAGCGATACACATCTCAGCGCCACGAAAACGATCTACGGGATTTTGCCCCTGAGCGGAACAACGGTGATTGCCTGCGGGCAGTCGGGCTATTTATATGAAGCCGAATTTTTGGAAACCGGTACGCTTGAGGATAGTCTGTATGCCACCGGAACCGATGACGATTTGAATGCTGTCGTGGGTTATGAAGATTCCCTGATGCTGGTTTCCGATGAGGGCAATGTATTTAAAGGTTCTCTTGATAATTTGGGTTCATTGACCCGGATTACCGTCGATGCAGACACCGATGAACTCAATGACATCGAGTTTGTCAATGATACGCTGGTATATGTGGCGGGTAAGGGCGGAAAGATATATCGCTCGGAGGATACCGGGAAAACCTGGGCAGCCGAAGCCGGTGTGACCACCGCAACGATTTATGATATCATCTATGTTAATTATGCCCTCTGGGGGGTTGCCAATAATGGTCAGATTATCAAGCGGCAATTCGAAATACCGGCGGAACCTGTTACCGGGATCGTGATCAATGAATTCCTGGCAAGTAACGACTCCTGCTGCACGGATGAAGAAGGTGATTATGATGATTATATTGAGCTTTATAACCTCGGCGATGAAGCGGTAGATATCGGTGGGCTGTACATCACCGATGATTTTGATGAACCCACCGCCTGGCAGATTCCCGAAACAAATTCCGCTTTGACCACCATTCAACCCGGCGGCTTTCTGGTACTCTGGGCGGATAAAGAGCCCGAAGAAGGTGTTCTTCATGTAGATATCAAACTCAGTGCCGATGGAGAGGAAATTGGGCTGGTCCAGATTATTGGCAATGATACCACCTTTGTTGACTCATTATCCTTTGGAGCTCAGACGACGGATATTGCGTACGGTCGTTATGAAGATGGCAGTAATAATTGGATCGCAATGGACCCGACTCCCGGTCAGGTCAATGCCAGCGGTGTATCCGCTATTGATTGTGCCGCCGCTGGTATTCCGGCGAGATATGCACTCTATCAAAATTATCCGAACCCTTTTAATCCCACGACAAATATCCGCTTCGATATCCCCAGAGAGGGGCATGTCAGGTTGACAATATATGACATGATCGGCAGGCAAGTGGCTGTATTGAAAAATGAGGCGATGCGGGCCGGCTCTTACAATTTCCGGCTGGATGCGTCACATCTCTCGAGCGGTGTCTATTTCATTCGGCTTCAGGCGGGTTATTTTACGGCTCTGCGGAAAATGATGCTGATGAAATAGGGTTTCCGGTAAAGGGTTGAAGGAGGCTGACCGGGATCAATCTCCGCCAACCAGTTCAGGTGCGATTTTCCATATTCGGAAGGCAATGACAGCCTGCGAACGGAGCGGATCAACCGACTGAAACAGCAATCATTCAGGATTGTAAGGGATCGGCTGTCAATGCACTGGTGTGAATCGAATCGCCGTCCCTCCGCCGGGGGCGAGGTTCAGGATCAGTTGCTGTCCCGATGTCACGGTAGCTTGGCGCGTTTCAATCGCCAGGGGATTGATTTCCCAGTCGGCGTCGCCGGCATCCTCATAGATTTCAGCGCAATAGGATGTTGTTGAATCCAGAAAATCCAGTGGAATGTCGAATATCCGGCTGTTTTCATCGGTTACGCTGCCCAGATACCAGTCGTCGGAATTGCGATCTTTGCGGACAATTGTGAGGTAATCACCGATGGCGGCATTGATCACCCGGGTGTCTTCCCAGTCCACCGGTACATCACAGATGAATTGAAACAACTGCGGCTGGTTTTCGTAATTTTCCGGCAGATCGGCAGCCATCTGCAGCGGACTGTAAATCACGACATAATAAGCCAGCATTTTTGCCAGGGTTGCATTGACCCGGTTATCGGGTTTGTATTCCTCATAAAAGAGGTCCACGATGCCCGGTGTAAAATCCATCGGTCCGCTGAGCAGGCGGGTAAAGGGCAGAATAGTCATATAATCTGGTGGATTGCCGCCATCGGGGCTCCAGGCGTTGTACTCCATGCCCCGGGCGCCTTCACGGGCCAGCATATTCGGCCAGGTCCGCCGGATACCGGTGTCCTTGATCGGTTCGTGAACATCCAGCATAATGTGGTATTTGGCGGCGGTCTCGACAACTTTGCGGTAGTGCCGGACCATATATTGTCCGTGGTGCCACTCTTTTCGAACCCCGCCATTCTCGTCGATCCGTTTGATGGTCTGTCCGTGACCGACATAGCCGGTTTTGACGGTGTTGATACCGTATTGATTGCAGAATTGAAATGCTTCTTCCAGCTGTCTTTCATAATTCATCACTGCGGCGCCGGTCTCGTGATGCCCGATGATGCGGACACCTTTCCGGGCAGCATAATCCGCGATTGCCCCGATATCAAAATCCGGGTGCGGCTGCGTAAAATCGAACAAGTGACCATCCCTGACCCAGTCGCCGTCCCAGCCGGTATTCCAACCCTCCACCAACACGCCGTCGAAACCGTATTTAGCGGCAAAGTCAATATATTTTTTCGTATTATAGGTAGTGGCGCCGTGATTTGCCCCGGATTCCCAGCTGGATTTACCGAGATGCATCTCCCACCAGATGCCCACATATTTTTGGGGTTTAATCCAGCTTGTATCCTCAATTTTACTGGGCTCATTCAGGTTGAGAATCAAATAGGAGGTGATCAGATCGCCCGGTTTTTCAGCGATTTGCAGGGTGCGCCAGGGCGATAGCATGGGTGTGCCGGCTTTGACTTTGGTGCTGTCGGACCAGGGGTAGAGATCGCAGGTTAGTTTTGTTCCTTCGTAGCGCGCCAGCGCCATGCTGGAGTAGTCGGTGAGGGCGGCTTCGTGCAGCGAAAGATACAGACCGTCGCTGGTTGCCATGGTGAAAGGGGTGTGTACCGTATCAATTTCGCTGAGGCGGGTTTCATTATAGAGAAACTCGTAGCGGTTCCAGCGGTAAGCGCCGATCCACCAGCAGCGGTGATCGCCGGAAAGGTTGAATTCCGTCAACTCATCGGTAATCTGAAAATCTTTCAGGTTCTCCTGTGCAGGCAGTTCGTAGCGGAACCCGATGCCGTCATCGAACGCCCGGAAGATGAGATTCATCTGTCGGTTTGGGTGATCCTTCTCCTGTAGAAAGATTTTCATTTCGTTGTAGTGATTGCGAATATCTTTGACCTCGCCCCAGGGCTGAGTCCAGATTTCGTCGAATGGGGAGAATTGCACAGATATAATTTTTAAATTGTCTGCCAGCGGCGCTGTATCTTTGAAGTGATAGCCCAGCCGGGAATCCTCGATAAGTTGATGGGATCGGTATGAGATCGAGTAATGCGGGATTCCGCTCTGCAGGGAAAATTTTAGAGTAATATTGCCGTCCGGCGATGAGACGGTCGGAGCGGATTTCCGGCTGCAGGATATGATTCCCGGGATAAGCAGGAAACCGAGCAATATGCCGGCGACTCTTTGGAATTTTTTATTGAATTGCATTGGCTACTCCGTGATGAACGTTTTCTTATTTCGAATAATAATGTATATTTCTTGGAGTGAATATTCCACAACATAATTGCAGGAAGGATGTTGACCATGGATAATCAGTCCAGGCGGGAATTTCTCAGGACCATTGTCGCCGGGGCGGTAGCTGCCACACTGCCATCATGGATTTACTCCTGTGGCAAGGGGCAAAAGCCACCAAATATTCTGTTCATCATGAGCGATGACCATGCCGCCCATGCCATCAGCTGTTATGGAAGCCGCATTAATCAGACGCCGAACCTGGACCGGCTGGCGGCGGAGGGAATGCGTTTCGACAACTGTTTCTGCACGAACGGGATTTGTGCGCCCAGCCGGGCGGCGATTTTGACCGGTAAGTACAATCACCTGAACGGGATGCTGGATAACAAACTCGAATTTGACGGCAGTCAACCGACCCTTCCGAAATTGCTTAAGCCGGTGGGATATCAGACGGCTATGATTGGAAAATGGCACCTGAAAAGCGAACCAACGGGATTTGATTATTACAAAATTGTGCCCGGTCAGGGGAAATACTTTGATCCGGATTTTCAGACAAAGGAGACCTGGCCGGAGACAGTAACGGAAAGTGGGTATGTCACCGACGTAATTACAGATGAAGCTATTCAATATATGCAGAATGCCGACCGCCGGCGACCCTTTCTGGTGATGTGTCACCACAAAGCCCCGCATCGCCCCTGGCAACCGCCACCGAAACATTGGGAGCGATTCAAAAGCCGCGAGATCCCGGAACCGGCGACGCTGTTTGATCATTACGAGGGCAAGGCGGAAGCCGTCAGAAATGCGGAGATGACCCTGGAACATCACATGCACCCGCTGGATACCGGTGGAGTTGCGCCGCCGGAGGGTTTAAAAGGATGGGAGCTGGTACGCTGGCGCTATCAGCTCTATATGCGCAATTATTTAGCCTGTATCGCCTCGATTGATGAAAACATCGGGCGGATTCGCGATTTCCTGAAAGAGAGCAAACTGGAGCGGAATACAATCGTGGTGTATACCTCCGATCAGGGATTTTTTCTGGGCGATCATGGCTGGTTCGACAAGCGCTTCATGTATGAAGAATCGCTCCGCATGCCCCTGATTGTGCGGTATCCGGGCGTGGTTCCGAAGAGCGTTGTGAGCAGGGAAATGGTTTTGAATATTGATTTTGCGCCGACACTCCTGGATTTTGCCGGGGTGGATATTCCCGCTGATATGCAAGGCGAGAGCTTTCGGAACATTCTGCGTGACCGGACCCCGCGCCATTGGAGGCAGGCGATGTATTATCATTATTACGAATATCCCGCCTGGCATATGGTGGATGCCCATTACGGAATTCGGACGCAGCACTACAAGCTGATCCACTATTACGGTTACACGGACGAATGGGAGTTCTTCGATCTGAAGAATGATCCCCGGGAGCTGAAAAATGGTTATAATATGCCCGCATACCAGGCTGCGATCGCAGAGCTGAAAGAGGCACTGTATGAATTGCAGGCGTATTACGGGGTGGAAAAGCCGGTTCCGAAACAGATTGAGAAATCCAAAACGTCACTGTTTTAGGTAATTTACACCGCTGCCCCCGGGGTTGCTGTGCTTATCCCGCTGGTATGATTTCGCGGCAAACGCCCGGAAGCGATGGGATTACCAGTCCGGTTGATTCGGCTTCTTAACTTCCCGAAGCTCTTTCAATACCCGTTTTAACCGGTCACGGGCGAACTGCAATTCCGGTTTCGTCTGAAATTCATTCAGCAGGCGGCGTCGAATCCCGGCGCTGTCGTCATTGACATACAGAATGCTGTACAGACGACCGGTCGTGGTGATCTGGGCGATGCGCCAGTTGCGCTCTTTACCAGCCCAGATGCCCTGCCAGCGCAGATAGTGTTTGCCTCCACCGGCTGTTTCGAGTTCCCATGAACCGGAATCGGTCAGGTTTTGAAACTGCGATTTTGGAGCGCGACTGAGTTTGTCAAACATTTTCAGCCTACCGTTTTTTAGCCATTGACACAGTGGGAGAGAGGTTGAAAAAAACCGACAGATGAGAATGAATACTATTCAAGTCTGGAGCTTTCATGTTGTCCGCAGGCACTATTTAATTATACATTAAGAAATTATTGGCACCAAGTCAATGTTATTTTTTTAGAGAGGAAGATATTCCAATAAAGCATATCGACCGAGGATACGGTTATATCGAATAAGATTTTGGATATTTAATGGATTATAGCTTAGCAGTAATTGTTTGGAGTATCCAGCCTGTTAGTAGCAGGTAATGTTGCAGGAGAATGATTGTTAATTCTCTCTAAGATATTGTTATTAAAGGAAGTGAGTGCAGCAGGAATCGAACCTGCGACCCACGGCTTAAAAGGCCGTTGCTCTA
>JBNGDF010000035.1:0-21230 GCA_049975265.1 Fidelibacterota bacterium | reverse complement strand
GGGACGTGAATATTTACTATGGAATAAAGACCGGACTGAATGAAGCCTTTATCATAGACACGCCGGTCAAAGAACGGCTTTGCGCCGAAGATCCCAAATCCGCCGAGATACTGAAACCCATCCTGCGCGGCCGGGATATTAAACGCTACCGCTATGATTGGAAAGGGCTGTGGGTGATTGCCACTTTTCCCCCCTTGCATGTAGATATAGATCAATATCCGGCAGTAAAAAAACATTTACTGAACTTCGGAAAAGAGAGATTAGAACAAGCGGGAAAAACTTTAGCAGACGGAACCAAATCTCGAAAAAAAACAGGCAATAAATGGTTTGAGACCCAGGACCAAATAGGGTACTACCCCGAATTCGAAAAGGAGAAGGTGGTATATAGAGAAATATCCAAGAATATGGACGCAACAATTGTTAATAAAGGATTGTTTTTAACCAATAAACTTTATTTGGTTACTGGTTCCAACTTGAGGTTATTATTAGGTATCTTTAATAGTTTTCTTTTTAAACACGTATTTCTTGTAAGTGCGAATCTCACAGGTGGTAAGGGAATAGATTATTTAGGTAAAATTAAAATTCCCCCCATCACCCCAGCCAATCAGCCCATTGCTTCGCAGATAGAGACGCTGGTTGACAGCATCCTGGCTGCAAAGAAAGATAATCCGCAAGCGAACACGCAAGAGCAGGAGCGGCAAATAGACCAGCTGGTTTACCAGCTTTACGGCCTGACCGAGGAGGAAATAAGGATAGTTGAAGGGAAAAAATAAATATGGAACATACAACCTATGATAAAAAATCATTGAAACTCTTTACCTGTAAAAACCCCGACTGGAAATCGCTGGCAAAAGATTGTGTTTGTTTTGCCAATGCAAAAGGAGGCAGCATTGCTATTGGGATCGAAAACAACGAAGAATTGCCACCAGCAAATCAAGAAATTCCTGCAGGATTAGATGAGACCATTCGTAAGAGAATTAACGAATTGACTATAAATGTTGGTATTGCCGTATCGAAGGAGACCGAACAAAACGGTGGAGAATGGATAAAAGTAAACGTTTTTCCTTCTCAATCTACCATTGCTTCAACAACTGATGGGCAATATTATATCCGTATTTCAGACGATTGTAAACCTGTTTTACCGGACGAATTATCCAGATTATTTACCGACAAGCCAGCATTCATCTGGGAAACAAAAGTTGTTCAAAAAATTACGATTGATCAGAGTAACAAGGCAAAGCTGGATCAGTTTCTAAGTAATATTAAAAATTCTGCAAGAGTAAATAATTTTGTTAAACAAAAATCGTATGAAGAACTCCTTTCATATTATCAGATGTTCGACGGGAAATATTTAACCAATTTAGGTATCTTATGGGTGGGCAAAAGAGAACATAGAGCCAATTTGTCATATGCACCTATTGTTCAATTTATAAAGTTTGACCAGGACGGCAACAAAATCAAAAAAGAAGTATGGGATAATTTTTCACTCAATCCAAAAGAACTAATAGAAGACATCTGGCAAAGAATTCCGGAATGGAAAGAAGGCATTGAAATTTCAGAAGGGATCT
Source organism: Fidelibacterota bacterium (assembly GCA_049975265.1). Taxonomy (GTDB): domain Bacteria; phylum Fidelibacterota; class UBA2242; order UBA2242; family UBA2242; genus B118-G9. The sequence goes on along the minus strand of JBNGDF010000035.1, from coordinate 19,662 downwards.
TTGGTAGAAGAATAATAAATCACTACAATGAAAATGTCATCAGAGAATTACTTGCCAATGCGCTGGTACATAAGCCCTATACATCCAGAGGAGATATTTTTATCAACCTCTATCCGGATAGACTGGAAGTTCATAATCCCGGACTGTTGCCATTAGGTGTGACCCCCTACAACATTTTACACCAGTCGGTAAGAAGGAACGAACATTTATCAAAAATTTTCTATGACTTGAACCTTATGGAAAGAGAAGGCAGTGGTTTTGATAAAATGTATGAGATACTTTTGAGCGAAGCAAAACATCCGCCGGTTGTTGATGAAAAAAATGATAGAGTTGTTGTAACAGTATATAATGCTATTAAAAGTCCTGAAATAATTCAATTGATTGAAAAAGTTAAATCGACATATCAACTCAATCAGAAGGAAATTATTTGCCTTGGAATCATCGCTCAACATAAATCTATAATAGCGACAGAGTTTTCAAAAAAGATACAAAGCAAAGATGATAAGCAAATCAAAAACTGGCTCGGAAATCTTTTAAAATCTAAAATAGTTCAGACAAAAGGTAAAACTAAAGGTATGCGATATTTTATTAATCCCGCCATACTAAAAGGAACGGCTTTTGAAAAAACAGACCTATCCAATATAGCAGAACACCGATTGAAAAATCTAGTTATCGAAGACATAGAAAATTATCCATACTCAGGGATTAGGGATATTCATAAAAGAGTAGGAGAGGAAATACCGATTAGAAGATTAAGCTCCACTGTCTATAATTTGGTTAAGGAAAGAGAGATTAAACCAAAGGGTGGGAAAAAATTTAGAAGATATTTTATTGACAAAAATCAGGGGTAAAAAACTCTTTTTTTAATTAAAAAGAAAAAAAAGAAAAATATAAGTTTTTGCTAATCAAAGAGTTTTATTGACAAAAGCAGGGGGTAAAAATTTATCAAAAAAATACAGTTATTTTATGACGGATACGCGCAAACACGGATACCCACCATATATGGCAACGCAATTATGTCGAGGACATTCTCTTGGAATTATGAATATATTGTGCGCAATGTAAACGAATCGGATAAAATTCACCAATATATTATCAACAACCCCTTGCATTGGGAAACAGATTCAAATTATACGGATTGACCAGATAATCTCTGACCTCTACATCTTCGCCGATGAAGAGATCGGGCAGGCGTTCACGATTCACCTTTCTGAAAATCCCTGCGCTTGCCGGTGGTATAGACATTCAGGCAGAGATTGAGACCCTTGGCGGTGGTGAACCAGAGACCCTGATTGAGACCCAGCGCCCAGTCAACATGAATGAATCCGGTGTGAAAGCCGCTGCCGAAGGTCAGCTCCAGCTGCTTCCAGCCACCCACCGAGACGCCCGCCCGCAGCGGAAAACGGGGATTTTTCGTAATCTCGATCCCGGTACTCCACTTCCAGGCACCGAAAGAGTACAACCGATCCTCAAAGCCGACAACGAAATCCATCGCCAGCTGCATTCCCTCTTCAAGCCATTTCGACATACTGAAACGGGCTAAACTGGGATAATGCATGCTAAATTCCGACGAATCGGAGAGCGCCCGGTTGCCGCCGGGAAAGAGCTCCTGGAAACCGGCTTTACCAAAAAATTTATCCATCCGGGCTTCATTGATCTGAAACCAGTAGGCATAATTGCCGCCGTCGCCGATGAAGCCCTTGTTTCCCATTATTCGGGAAACAATGGTACTCTTGTTCCAGTTGATCCTCCCGAAAAGGTTGGTCACCGAAAAACCGAGGCGGTAGCCGTCGATTTCCTGAGTGGTAATGCCCAGGTCCAGGGCAAACCCCCGCCCGCCCACGGATTGCTGAAAGAGGTAATAGCCTTCGCCCTCCAGATAATTTTTTTGGGTCCCAAAGTTGGTTTTCACATAGCCATAGGAGGAGTCGGGATTAAGACCAAAACAGGTGATCCCCTGCAGATATTTCAGCGAAACACCAAAAAACAGTTTTTTCACCGGGAAAGCGAAGGAGTAGGCATATTGATTCATGATCAGGAAATCTTCCCGAAAGTCCAGACTCATCTCCTCGCCGATGGGATTACCCTCAAAAAGAAATGTCATTATGCCTTTCGGCAGACCGATATCACCGATCGCGATCAGATCCGTGGTAAAGGCTTTATTATACCTGGAAAAATTCAGATAAGGCAGCGGCAGATGAAGATCGGTAAACAACCGAAAGCCGTTGTCCGGGATTTCTGCCAGGAACTCCTCTTTCAACAGACCGTCATCGGCTTCCAGGTCCTGTCCGTTATACTTACCGTAATTTTTCAACGACAGCATATTGTTGGTCAGGCTCGTTGCCACCCCGCCCCAGACCCGGTAGGACTTATATTGTTCCGGAATCGCCAGATTCGCCGGATTGTAATCCACGCAAAAAAGACCGCGCGCCATGACACCATAGGCACCCGCCAGAGCCATACCCCGGGGATCGCGCCGGGTCTGGGCACCGGCAATCGTTACAATACCTAAAAGAGTAATGAAAACGATCAACGGTTTTTTTTGCAATTCTTTCAAGAAAATCCTACCGGTTGGAAATTGCCTTTTCAAGTGCCTCTTCGCTCAGCGTATCGGTTTCGGCGGTATCCGCCGTTCCGAACATGGTGCCGGCTTCCAGCGTCATGCTGAAAAGCGAGACAATCCGGATACAGTCATTATAACCGACAGAGACAAAATGCTCGGTTTCATTCAGGTGAATCCGCGGTCGGATAAAATGTTTACGGTCGCTGAGAACGACCTCGATGTCCACCGAATCGATGATCGAGCGCTGCTCAACGAAACCGGGCGTGCGCACCCGGTAATCCCGGTCCAGAACCGCCTCCGGCAGAACGATTGTCGTCAAGGTATCAATGATCACGGCGACATTACCGGTATCGGTCAGCGCAAAAATCGTATCATTGATCACCTGATAGCCGGAGTCCAGGCTATCGGCATAGAGCGGAAAATAGTCATAACTTGAAATCAGAATATCCACCCGTCCCGCCAGGGGAAAATCGTTGGTGATTTGGGAAACGATGGCGGCTTCAATCAAGCCGTCCCGAATTCGCTCCCGGGTCTCCGGGTCCATGGGTTCCAGTTCCGTGGAGGTCACCGGAATAAAGGTCATATCGTTGATCTTCATATTGAAGGGTACGATGACCTCGTAGTCGCCCCAGAATGACTTGTTGACCTGCAGGCGGGATGTGTCGTTAGCGGGAATCGCCGCCTCTCCGAAAACCATCATGGAATCGGGCACCATATTGAAAATGGGCGCGATATCGATCAGCACATCGGAGCGCTTGACCGGTTCCAGATCGCTGGCGCGGTAGATCGTCTCCCGCGTTGAGATAACCTTTGGTGTTTGCCCCGATTTATAACCGGCAATATTAAAGTCCAGGTTCGTCTGCGCCTGAATTTCATTGTAAATATGCAGGTTCAACAGCACCGCACCGAAGTCCACATCGCCGAATCCGGCGGGTATATCCTGGATGGAAATGGGTGGAATGGCAAAGGATTCATTGAAAAATCCCACGATCTCTTTGAATTTCAGAACCGATATGGTCAGCGAAAAATCCAGCGCACCATCCCCGAAATCCAGAGGAATTGTAGCGACCGTATCGCCGGGATCGGCCAAAATTAGCACCGTCGACAGGACGACAATGGAATCAACTACGGAAGTGGAATCCACATTCCGGAGCGTATCCAGGTCGAGTCGCTCCGCCCCTTGGGAAATATCGCCCGTATTCAGCGGAGCATCAATCGTCAGGGCGCCGCTCTCCGTGTAAAAATTCTGGAACTCCAGCTCCATATTCATGTTCAGCGGCAGGCTGTTTTCGATGCGGTAACTGAGTAGATTGGTATCGGGACTCAGGGTGGGTGTTTCACCAAGAATGCCTTTAAAAATCGTATTTTTGGACTCCGGCAGGGGCTGGACGGTGCGGGTTTCGATGGGCTCCGGCTTACCGGTAAAACTCTCAATCTCACCAATGCCGACTCCCACCGTCAGCGTCATATAGGGGTCGCTGCCAGCCGGAATAATCAGCGGCTCATTGTTGCTGCCTGCCAGGATGGCACTGATCACAATCATAACAGAATCCTGCATCTGTTTGCCGTCCAGATCGTCGCTGCTGCTGCGGCTCTCACCGGTGGGAATCTTCTCGTAGAAGGATTCGGTGATCAGGGAACCGTCTCGGTTGCGCAGCTGAATCCGTACGGAATCCAGGTCCATCAATATCTCGTTTTCCACCGTCGTCGTAAATACACCGTCCCCGATAGTCATGTAATCCACCCGTTGGAAATAGGGAATTCCGTGGCGGTCAAAGATCTGATAGGAAAATTCCTGATCAATCAGATGCACCCGGCGTATGGCAGGAATGGTATGATTTTGCGATTTGGGCAGTGATACTCCCGCCAGAGTTGCCAGTCGCAGGGTCTGGGAATTCTCGATGGTCACCGGCTCACTGGCGCCCTCCATCTCACTGAAATCCTGGTGAAAAGTCACCTCCGTGGCTGTCGGAATGACAAAAATCTCCTCCGTCAGAGTAACGGTATCCAGCAATCCCTCAAATTTAAAATAGAGCGAATCCGACAGGCTGTCTCCGAAGATTCCGTTCTCCGGGTTCTGCAAATCCCCCAGCGGCAACGAAACATCGGTCAGAGGCAGATTGAGAGTCTGATAAAAGGTAGGCAGTTCCGGCGGTCCGATGGGATCATAGGTACAACTCAAAGACCACCAGACCACTCCCATCACTACAAATAGTAATCCGGTTTTATATTTGAATGGAATTCGAAAATTCATCACGGAGCCACCTATTCCGGGATTATTCTGATCCCTGTTGCCACCGGCGTCAGCGTGTTCGATGTTTACCCGTAAAATAAGAACCCAGCGAAAAGTGGAACCCCTGCGTGGTGTGCAGCCAGATGCCCCGGTGAAAACCGATCGCCCAGTCCAGATGGGCGAAACCCAGATGCAAACCGCTGCCGAGATTGACCTCCCAGCCGCTGATATCACCGAACGCCAGTCCAAAACGGAAGGGCGTTTTCGACAGATAGGTATACTCCATCCCCATGGACAGGCGCCACCCTTTTTTGTAATGGAACCGGTCTCTGAAACTGGTGGAAAAATCCAGCGCCACCAGCAGATCGCGATTCATTCGCTTGGCGATACCCATGCGCAAAACCAGCGGAATTTTGGTCGTAAAGACGGTGGAATCCCCTTCGATAATCGTGCGGCTGCTGTAGAAAAAATCGCTGTAGCTGCTGTCTCCCTCGAACAACTCATCGGCGGCGATATCACGCAACTCGTAACGATAGCGATAGCTTTCACCGTCAAAGGGCAGCTTCAAATCGCTGACCTTAAATACCCCCTTTTTCAGCTGGTCACCCATCATCCCCAGAATCGAGTTGCCCAGCCCATCGGAAAAGAGGGTCGGGGAATTCCATTTAATCCGGGCGGCGATATTCTGAATACAGAAACCCATATCCAGACCGCTTTTATCACGATAGGTCAATCCGAGGTCCACGCCAACGCCCCGTCCGGCACCGGATTGACGAAAGAGATAATCACCGGAACCGTTCAGCGTAAAAGCCGCCGTATCTACCACAATGGTACCGCTGCTGTGCATCGGCGCCAGACCGTAATAGCCGAGCCCCTGGTAATATTTCAACGAAAACCCCACCGCCAGATTTTCATAGGGAATTCCCATGGAATAGGCATATTCAATCGCCGTCATGGCATCCATGCGCAGCTCTGCTTCGTATTCGGTTCCCTTCTCGATATTGCCGAAAATCACATCCAGCGCCGGCTTGGAAACATAATAATCCGAGGTGTAAAGAATATTTGTGGTAAAGGCTTTGTTCCCGGTGGAAAAATTGACGATCGGCAGCCCCAGATTGATGGTATTGTTCATCCGCCAGCCGTTATCCGGAAGGTCCCCGATAAATTCCGCCTGCAGCTCGCCGTTATTTTCCGTGAGGTCCCTGCCGCCGTACTTTGCCGCCGTCATCAAAGAATAAAAATTGTTCGTCAGCTGCCAATGAATTCCGCCCAATTTGAAATAGCTGTGATACTTCGCAGGGAATCCCAGATTCGCCGGATTGCTGCTGACACTGAAAACGCCTTCCGGAATTGCGGTAAACGCACCCCCCATTGCCACTGCCCGGGGATGCATCAAATTCTGACCGGATAGCGAGGTTGCGACAATGACCAGCATCATCGCAACCTGCGTGAGGTATCGATGCTCTCTCCACATTTTTGAAAAGGTCATCTGCATTGGCTATCCGGTCGTATCTGAAGTCGCCTGGTTCAACACCGCCGGATCAAACAGCAGGTTCAGGTAACTTTCAATCTCAATTCCGTAGTCGGTTCTTAAATAGACCTGGTTGCTGTCCGGATTTTCCAGTAAAAATTTAGGCAGGAAATAACAGGTATCGGCAATCAACGCCAGCGCACTGGAATCGGTAAAATAGACCTGACTGTTCCGTCCGGCTGATAAGAGTGTATCTGCGGACAGGATTGCCGCCGGTAAATCCATTATCGCGAGAGTGTCAATGAACACCCGCTCCGTGTCACTGTCGATATAGTAAAGCGTATCGTTGATATATTGATAACCGGCATAATTGCCGACCAGCATCGAATCCCGCTCAAACATACGGTGACTGCCGATTAGCAGCATCAGTTTCCCCAGAAAAGGGGTTCGGTTGATCACCTCCATATCGAACTGCGCACCGTTTTGGGAACGGCTGATGTTTGCCCGGGTGGTGCTGTCGCTGATAAAAAACCGGGTGGGTTTGGCAGCCGCCAGCTGTAACTCCGGCGGCAGTGTCATCTGCAATGGAGCATAGAGATGGTACCCGACGGTAACCGCATCACCGATCGCGCCGCCGTCATATTGCCCCAGCGCCAGGGCTGCTTCAACATAAAAGGTGATGCTGTCCGGCAGCACTGCCATAACCGGTGCTAGGTCCAGACTATAATCGCCGCCGCTGATGACAAGCGTCGTATCCAGCTCCGCGACCGGTTGGAAGCAATTGATTCCGGCGACCACAATTCTGAGAGACTCGAAATTTCCGGGGCTCTGCAGCACGATATCAGCATCCGCCCGGGAAAACAGGATCCCTTCAGCGCCGTCGGGACTGCTGAGCAGTTCCTGAGCCGTCAGGTAACCGGATGCCAGCGCCTGACCGTAAAAAGAATCCAAATGCAGATTCCCGATATCAAACCCGACTCTCAGCTGCTGGGTCAACGCCTGCCGGAGCGTATCCTGAATGATTATATCCAATCCGAACTCCAGCGAATCAAGGAATGCCGCACGGTCCCGGCTGAAAAGAGAATCACCGGAAAGATCCAGCGTCAATTGCGAACCGGGATTTGTTTGGGTCAAATGCAGGGTGTCGAGCCAAAGTGTATCGGTGATATGATCCTTAAAATTACGAGCGGTGATGGCGATATCCAGGTCATTTTGAAGGGTATCGGACAGGGTCGCCGCAATGCGCACCGCATTGATGTCGGCAGCGTTATCGGTATTGATAACCGCCCGGACAATCCGGGCGCTTCGGCTGTTCAATAAGCCCCTGGCGGTGGTCCGAAAAACCGGCACCGGCTCGCCCGCTTTCGCATTCAATGCCGTACCCAACTCTATCACCGTTTCAAATTCAGTCGCCGGTAGTTTCCAGTACTCGTCATCCACCGTAATCACCTGCCCCGGCGTATCCACGGCAAAATAGTACATTCGGTTGGTCAGACTGTCGGCCAAGATCGGATTGGTGCGGCGGGCAGTGGAATCGTAAACCATATCCTGAAAAGAGTAACTCTTCTTTAACAGGGGAATAATCAGTTTCGAATTCCAGCGATCCGGCAGTCGTGGCAGCGTAGGAAGCTCAAATTCACAGCTCATGACCCACCACAGCAGCAGCAGGAAAAAATATATGCCGACTTTTTGCTTCACATTAATCCACTAGTAAATGGAACCTGCCGTATCAGGTACCTTCGCTGTAGGCGGTCCTGTAGTGAACCTGCTCTTTGGTCAGTTGATCAATCCTGATATTCATCGTTGCCAGTTTCAGGGCGGCGATCTCCTGATCCTGTTCCTCGGTGATATCGTAGACCCGGTTCTCGAGCTTGTCGCGGTTGCGTGCCAGAAACATCATCGCCATAAACTGATTTGCAAAGGACATATCCATCACCTCCGAGGGGTGACCTTCAGCCGCTACCAGGTTCACCAGCCGACCCTCACCCAGTACGAAGATACGCCTGCCATTTTTCAATGTATGCTGCACGCAGTTGGGACGGATTTCCTGTTTTGAGACGGTGATTGATTCAAGGTCTTTAAGGTTGATTTCACAATCATAATGTCCGGTATTACAGACGATCGCCCCGTCCTTCATCATTTCAAAATGACGCCTGACGATCACATCTTTCATACCGGTGGCAGTAATAAAAATATCGCCGATGGGGGCGCATTCATCCATCGGCATCACCCGGTAGCCGTCCAGTGTGGCTTTCAGAGCCGCCGTCGGTTTGACCTCAGTGCAGATTATATTCGCACCCAGACCGTGCGCCCGCATGGCACAGCCTTTGCCGCAATGTCCGTAACCGGCAACCACCATGGTTTTTCCCGCCATCAGGATTGACGTGGCGCGTAAAATGCCGTCCATGGAGGACTGTCCCGTGCCGTAAACGTTGTCAAAATCCCATTTCGTTTCGGCGTCATTGACCGCCACAACAGGATAAAGCAGTTTTCCGTCCGCCGCCATCGCCCGCAGACGGTGAATTCCGGTGGTGGTCTCCTCGGAACCGCCGATGACTTTCGCCGCCAGCTCCGCATGCCGGTTATGAATCGTAAAGATCAGATCGGCACCGTCATCCAGCGTCAGGGTCGGTTTATGAATCAGCGTCTGGTCGATACACCAGTAAAATTCCTCTGTGGAGAGCCCGTGCCAAGCCCAGATCGGAACATTATCGGCATAGAGTGCCGCCGCCACGTCGTCCTGGGTGCTGAGGGGATTGCAGCCGCTCCAGGCGACTTCGGCGCCCGCCGCGATCAGTGTCCGAATCAAAACAGCTGTCTCTTTGGTCACATGCAGACAGCCGCTGATCCGCATTCCGGCAAGCGGTTGACTTTGGGAATATTTCTCCCGCAACGCCATCAGCACCGGCATGTGCGCCTCCGCCCATTCGATTTTCAAGTGTCCGGCGTCCGCCATTTTTATATCTTTAATCTTGCCCTTCATTATTTTACTCCAAAATAGTTTTTCAATTCAGCGACTTTATCCGTCTTTTCCCAGGTAAACGCCTCTTCCTCGCGACCGAAATGACCATAGGCGGATGTTTTGGCGAATATGGGTCGCTTCAACTGCAGATGCTGGATCAATTTCGCCGGCTTCAAGGGAAAAACTTTCCGGACTGCCGTCGCCAGTTGATCTTCGTCAACCTTCCCGGTACCGAAAGTATCAATATAAACGGAAACCGGATCGGCAACCCCGATGGAATAAGCCAGCTGGACTTCGCAGCGCCGGGCGAGTTTGGCGGCGACAATGTTCTTGGCAATATAGCGCGCCATATAAGATGCCGAACGGTCCACCTTGGAGGCATCTTTACCGGAAAAGGCGCCGCCGCCATGCCGCCCCATCCCACCATAAGTATCCACGATAATTTTCCGTCCGGTCACGCCGGCATCGGCTTCGGGACCGCCCACGGTGAAGATACCCGTAGCGTTGATATAAAACTTCGTCTCCGGCGTCAAATACTTTTCACACACCGGGACGATGACATGCTTTTTGATATCAGATACGATTTTATCATGGGGTATTTCGGGATTATGATGCACCGCCACCACGACACTGGTAACGGATGTCGGCTCACCGTCGATGTATTCCACCGTCACCTGGGATTTACCGTCCGGGCGAACCCAGTTCAGAATCCCCTTTTTGCGGACTTCCGCCAGGCGCATGGTAATCTTATTCGCCAACGTTATCGGCAGCGGCATCAGCTCCGGGGTCTCGTCACAGGCATAACCGAACATCATGCCCTGATCGCCGGCGCCCTGCTCGTGACTTTCGGTCTGATTGACACCCAGCGCAATATTTTCACTCTGCTCGTGAATTGAGGTAATGACTGCACAGCTGGTGGCATCCAGACCATAATCGGGATTGGTATACCCGATGTCCTCTAATGTTTTACGGACAATTCGTGGAATATCCACATAGGCGCGGGTGGAGATTTCACCCACCACCATCACCAATCCGGTTGTTGTCATCGTTTCACACGCAACCCGGCTTTCCGGATCGATGGTCAACAGCGCATCCAGAATCGAATCGGAAACGGCATCACAGATTTTATCGGGATGCCCCTCGGTTACAGATTCCGAAGTAAAATGATATCTTTTCGTCATATTCATGCTCCTGTTTTTTTTTTTTTACCAGACAAACATACGCTTCTGCGTCTATAAAATCAACTGAAATCATGCTCCGAGTCGTCACCAATATCCACACCCAGTGCCAAACCTCTGATGCGGGTACGCTGTCCCGCCAGCGTCTCCTTCAGAATCGCGGTCTGAATTTCCGCCGCTTCATCGACAATGGTATCCTCGATAACGGAGCGGGAAATCCGGGTTTTATCCCCAATACTGACAAAGGGACCGATAACGCTGTTTTCAAGGCTGACCTCCGACCCGATCGTCACCGGCGGAATGATCACTGTATTCCGGTACGCCGCCGTTTCGGTTGCAGTCCTTTCCAGCAGAATCCGGTTCGTTTCCAGCAGGGTTACCCGGGTGCCGCAATCGAAACAGGCGTCGATCCGTGCTACGACCATCGGTTCATTCCAGTCGAGCATCACCTGCAGCGCATCGGTCAGCTGATACTCGTTTTTTGTGGTAATATCCTGCTCTACGATATGCAGAACAGCCTTTTTGAGAAGATTGGCATGCTGAATCAGATAGATGCCGGCTATCGCCAGATTTCCGATATCCTCCTGCGGTTTTTCCACCAACCGTTTGACCTTTTCGCCGTCGGTCTCCACAATGCCGAACCGGCGGGGGTCTTCCACCTCCATCACGCCGATAATGTTCTCAGTGCTTTTCACAAAACGGTCATAATCCACATCCAGAATGGTGTCGCCCAGGATAATCAGCACCGGTTCATCGGCATCATCGAGTCCCATTCCGACGGCATGTCCCAGCCCCTTGCGTTCCCGCTGCTCGACAAAGCGGACATTGACAGAGTAATGGCGTTTAACATAATCGATCACCAAATCACCTTTGTAGCCGACGATTATGACGATCTCATCGATACCCGACCGAATTAATCTGTCCAGAATGTGACCGAGGATCGGTTTGCCCGCCACCGGTAACAATACCTTGGGTCGGGTCAGAGTCAGCGGTCGCAGTCGTTTTCCGATTCCGGCAGCCGGAATAATGGCTTTCATAATCCCTCTCAGTATTATTCAAAATCCTTCTGCAGGTACTCCCGCAGCAGAGAAATTTGTGATTTTTTTCGTATTTTTGCCGCCAGTTTGCGCTCGAAATCCCGGGCTGTGTTTTTTCCCATAAATTTCAGCAAATGGTTCATGGCAATTACTTCGGCGATCACCGTAATATTCTTTCCGGGATAAATGGGCAATTTGACGATCGGCGTATTAACCTCAAGAATCTTGACATACTTCTCCACCGAGCCGATCCGTTCGTAACTGGTATTGTCGTCCCATTCCACCAGTTCGACCTGCACCTCGACCCGTTTTTGCTGACGGATAGCCTGAATCCCGAACAGATTGCGCACATCGACAATGCCGAGTCCGCGCACCTCCATATGATGTTCCAGAAACTCGTTACTGGTGCCGATAATGACGTTGTCCGCCCGGCGGATAATTTTCACAATGTCATCGGCGACGAGTCGGTGTCCGCGTTCAACCAGGTCGAGCGCCACCTCACTTTTACCGATACCGCTGCGTCCGGTCAACAGCAGACCGACGCCGTATACATCCACCAGCGAACCGTGTACGATTGTCGAAGGAGCCAGATTCCAATCCAGAAAGTCCATCAACTGACCGATCAGGTTACTGGTCAACATAGGAGTTGAGAACAGGGCAAGCCTCTCTTCCCTGGCGAGGTCCAGTGAGAAATCCGGCGGTTTGGCACCGTGCGCAAAAATAATGGCGGGCGTTCCCGACTTGATCAGCTTCTGCAGGATCCGTTTGCGGTCCTCCTGCGACAATGTGCGGAAATACATGTTTTCTTTGCGCCCGATGATCTGGATTCGCGACTTGTCAAAATACTTCCAGAAGCCGGTCAACTCCAGCCCGGGTCGATTGAGCTTCGAGGAGGTGATCACCCGGTTGAAACCGACCTCTTTGAGATAGCGCTTCAGCTTGAAAACCTTCTGGTTTTCCTTAAACATTCTCTCAACGGTAAGTGGTTCTTGCATTAGTGTGAATACCTCTTTCCTTTAAATTTTTTCAACTGTCGCTCCATCTTATCGACCGCCAGATCAATCGACTTAATAATATCATCACTGGATTCGGAACATACAAGGTCTTTACCGGATACATGGACGGTTATTTCCACCATTTCACCCTCCTTCGATTTTTCCAGAATGACCCTGATCGAGGTTATCAGGTGGTCAAACTTATTCAATCTGCCCAATTCATCCGTTACGTACTTCCTGACTTTGAGGCTGGCATCATAGTGTCTTGAGGTTACTTCAATGTTCATAATCACTCCCTTGTAAAAAGTTAATCCCCGTGGGGGTGAGCCTGTTTATATATTTCCTTCATTGTTTCAATCTGAATATGGGTATAGAGCTGGGTTGTCGAAAGACTGTTGTGACCCAGCAGGTCTTTGACGGCATTCAGGTCAGCGCCCCGATCCAATAGATGGGTGGCAAAGGAGTGCCGCAGAACATGGGGGCTGAGGTGCTTCTGATGGGAGACGGATTTTAACATCCGGGTTACCATTTTTTGGACCGTCGGACGTGCCATGCGCCGTTTGCGGCGGCTGATAAACAGCGCATCTTCCAGATTGACACGTCCAAATTCGCTCCGCCGGACCTTCAGATATTGCTGAAGCGCCTGAGCCGCCTTTTTGCCAAAGGGCACAATCCGCTCTTTAGCACCCTTTCCGAAAACCCGGATTGTCAAGCCGTTGAAGTTCACATCTCCGTAATTCAAATTTAACAATTCGCTCAACCGAATACCGGTACTGTAAAACAGTTCCAAAATCGCTCTGTCCCGAACCGGTACAAAGGCGTCATCGCCGGACATGTCATCGATCAGGCGGGCAATCTCCTCCTCGGACAGAACCGTGGGCAGTTTTTTATCCGTCTTCGGCGATTTAACCAGTGCGACCGGATTGACATTCAGCGTCCCAACCCGGACATGATATTTGAAAAATGCCTTCAGCGACGCCAGCTTCCGGGTTATCGAACTCATCGCCAATCCCGCCTCTGCAAGCATCCCCAGATAGTGTCGTACACCGATCCGGTTGATCTTCCGGACATCCAGCGGAACCTGATTGGCGTATTCCGTATAGAAATCCGCAAACTGCTGCAGGTCCCGCGCATAGGCTTCGATGGTATGCACCGAATAGGCACGCTCCTGTTTGAGATAATCGATAAACCGCCGAATCAACTCATCCATTGTTTTTGCGATAGTCCTCTAAACGTTCCAGATTCGACTGCAGGTCTTCCGGTAACGGCGCCCTAATCTCCACCTCATCTTTCAGAAAAGGGTGTTCGAAACGTATCCGGTATGCATGCAACATCTGCCGCGCACTGCGGGCGACCAGTTGCTGCACCAGGTCCTGCTCCGCCTTGCCCAGATTACTGAACCACCGTTTACCGCCGCCGTAGGTTTTATCCCCGATAACCGGATGACCGATGTGGTGCAGATGAACGCGAATCTGGTGCGTCCGACCGGTTTCGATCACCACCTCCAGCAGCGCCGCAATTTCATACTCCGTCAGGACTCTGTAATGACTGCATGCAAATCTTCCTCCGTCACCAACCCTATATTTTTGCCGGTGGCGGGGGTCCCGCTCCAGATTTGCTTCAATCGTCCCCTCTTCCGGCGACGGCACGCCCCAGACCAGTGCCCGGTACTCCTTGTAAATCCGGTGATCGGCAAACAGTTGACCGAGTTTCCAGTGCGCCTCATCGCTTCTGGCAACGATCAGCACTCCGCTGGTATCCTTATCCAGACGATGAACCAGACCGGGACGCATGCGACCGGCGACGGTGCTGAGCCGCTCGGTATAGTTTAGTAAACCACTCACCAGGGTCCCGCGGCGGTTGCCGGCGCCGGGGTGGACCACCAGACCGGGAGGTTTGTTGATTGCCAAATAGTAGTTATCTTCGTAAATAATATCCAAGGGTATTTGCTCCGGGACCAACTCCAGAGGCGGCGGTTCCGGGATATGAATCGTGACAACGTCGGATTCCTTCAGACGGTGGCTTGGTTTGCCAGGGGCTGCGTTCACCGTGACCTCACCGGCGCGAATCAGATTGTGAATCTTCGACCGGGAGAGCGTATTCAAACGGTCGGCAAGAAATACATCGAGGCGCATATCCTGGTCTGATTGCACCCGAAAAATCTGTCTTTTGACGGACAATGGATCCTTCATTAAAATCGCACTATGCCCATATTATAAAACGCTCACCTTTTGTCTGAGCATCATAGAGGTCAATTATTTGAGTGCATCAATCAGAAGTAGCAAGCGCTGGTGGTTAATCCTTGCATTAGTGGGTTTTGAGATTTTTCTCACACCATATTATACGAAATTCCCCGCTGATTTTCCACCGGGATTTTGGCAATTTCTAAAAAAATATTTGTCGTATCGATCGACCGGATTACTTTTTGCTTTTTGTCTTGCAGGCGACGCAGTGCTGCGTATGAGGTACCTCTTCCAGCCGTTCCTTGGGAATCAGCTCGCCGCACTCGATACAAACGCCATATTCATTGTTTTTAATTCGCTCCAGGGCGTTATTCATGTGGGACAGCAGTTTATTCTCCCGGGACAGCCACAGGAAGGCTTTCTCCCGCTCCTGAGAATCGGTGCCCACATCCGCCATGTGATAAGCATACGTTGAATCAAGAGTGGAGTTGCTCTGGATACTGTCGTCATTCATGGCAATGGCTTCGAGGCGTTTGATCTCTTTCAGAATCTCTTCCCGCTTTTTAAGAATCAGGTTCTTAAAATATTCGAGGTCTTCCGGACTCCATGACTTCTTTTTTGTTTTTGCTTCCATAGTGATCTTTCTCCTAACGGAATTTACGGAATACGGGAAACAGAAACACGAACTTTATTACCATCCAGGGTAATTTCCCGTTCGGCTTCGCCCGTTGAAAAGGTAAATCGTAACTCACTGGTCAAAGTTTCCCGCTGAAAATAGTCGCTGAATTCCCCGATTGCCTCTCTGATGGTAGCATTGGTTTCAATGGTCGTGACAATCCGGTCTTCGACTTTGAAATCGGCGTCCTTGCGCATGGTCTGAATCTGCCGGATCAGATCGCGGACATAGCCCTCTTTGACCAGTTCGTCGGTGAGCTGGGTGGAGACCGCTACGGTATAATCGCCGTCAAACACTACCGCTACATTTTCCGCATCCTGGCGCTCGATAATCAGGTCTTCAGCCGTCAAATAGACCTTTTGGTCTTGCAGCCGCACTTCGAGAGTACCGCCTTTCGCAATTTTCTGTGCCAGTTCCGCTGCCGACTGTCTGGTAATCGCGGCACGGATATCGCCCACGGCTTTGCCATATTTTACACCCAGAGTGGCAAAATTCGGTTTGACGATATAAGTTGCCAAATGGGAATCGTCGGTTACAAATTCCAGCTCTTTGATATTCAGCTCCTCCAAAATCTGATCGCTTACATCGGACAGAGTATCCGTGGCGAGATCGTCCGGCAACTTGATCCAAACGGTCTGAAGCGGCTGACGGACTTTCAGATTGGCTTTATTGCGCGCCGCCCGTCCCATACTGACGATTTTGATAACGGCATCGATCCGTGAGATCAGCGTGTTGTCAACCTTGGCATCATCACAAACCGGATAATCGGTCAGATGAATGCTAAGCGGTGCCTTCGGTTCCAGCGACCGCACCAGATTCTGATAGATCTTATCGGTCACAAAAGGGATTACCGGCGCCAGAATCTGAATCAGGCTTTTCAGCGTGGTATAAAGGGTCTGATAAGCGCCCCATTTGTCGGTATCGTCTTCGGATTTCCAGAAACGGCGGCGGCTGCGACGAATGTACCAGTTGGATAAAATATCCAGAAAATCATCGACCTGTTTCATCGCCCGACCGGGCGCATAATCGTCAAATTTTTCGCGGACCTCTTTGATCAGCAGATTCAGGTGCGCCAGCAGCCAGCGGTCCAGCTCAGAAAGTTGCCCGTAATCGACCCGGTGCTCCTGCGGCGAATAGTTGTCCAGGGCGGCATAAGTAGCAAAAAAGGAGTAGGAGTTCCAGAGGGTAATCAGCTGTTTACGGAAATCTTTGGCAATCCGGTAGCCGAAATTCAGATTGGTAAAGGGGTTATGATCCACATACATCCAGC
This sequence comes from Fidelibacterota bacterium, assembly GCA_049975265.1. Taxonomy (GTDB): domain Bacteria; phylum Fidelibacterota; class UBA2242; order UBA2242; family UBA2242; genus B118-G9. The sequence continues at coordinate 3,094 of JBNGDF010000035.1, read as the reverse complement.
GCATGACATCAACGCCCATCTTCTCGGCGGCATCATCGAACCAGATCGCATTGCCGGCGCTCTTGTGCATGTCGTCACCCTTTTCATCTTTCACCAGAGCGTAGCCCAGGATGGTCTGAAAGGGCTCCCGGTTTTCCAGAACGGTACTCATCGCCAGCAGCGAATAGAACCAGTTGCGGAACTGACCGGGCAGGCTTTCACAGATAAACTCCGCCGGAAACCACTCCTTCCAGTAATCACGGTTGGTAGTATAATGCAATGTAGAATAGGGAACAATGCCGGCATCCAGCCAGGGATTGCCCACATCCTCCACCCGTGATACCACCGCACCGCATTTTTCGCAGCGGATTTTGACCCGGTCGATCCAGGGTCGGTGCGGCGAATGACCTTCGAATTCCTCCCAGCCTGCCACCACCCGCGCCTGCAGCTCCTCTTTGCCGCCGATCACTGTAATCTCACCGCAGGCGGGACACTCATAAATCGGCAGCGCAAGTCCCCAGTAGCGCTTCTTGGAAATCATCCAGTCGTGCATGTTTTTCAGCCAGTCCAGTTCGTGCTGCAGACCATAGTCGGGAATCCAGCGTATCCGGCGGGTCACATCCATCATCGCCTGGCGGACATCATCCATGGCGATAAACCATTCATCCACCAGCCGGAAAACCAGCTCCGTGCCGTGCCGCCAGCAAACCGGATAGCGGTGAGTATACTGATCGATACGGTATTTATAGCCCTTTTCCGTCAAATTCTGGAATATATCTTTGTTAATGTCGCTGACATTCCGCCCGGTCAGCCAGTCGAAACCGGCGATATAGTTTCCGAATTCATCCAGCGGTGCAATGACACTCAGCTTGTGCTCTTTACCCAGCTCATGGTCCTCCTGACCGCAACCGGGTGCAATATGGACAATGCCGGTTCCCTCGGTTTCGCTGATTTCTTCCCAGGATATGATAGTGTGCCTGACCTCTTTTTGGACCGGCAGTTCGTCGAAAGGACCCCGGTAGCTCCAGCCCAGCATCTCCTTGCCCGGCAGCGTCTCCAGCACAGAAAAATCGCCGTTGATAATCTCGTTTTGACGACCGTCAATCAGGTAGTAGATATTTTCTCCCTGCCTGATTTTCAGGTAGGGTTTCTCCGGATGCACGGCGGCGGCGGTATTGGCGGTCAGAGTCCAGGGTGTCGTCGTCCAGACCAGCAGGTACTCATTCTCACGACCGTCAATCGGAAAACGCACCGTAATGCTGGCATGGGTCATCTCACGGTAACCCTCGGTGGCGATCTCATGCTCGGAAAGCGCCGCACCGCAGCGGGTACACCAGGGCATCACGTCGTGCCCTTTATAAATCCAGCCCTTTTCGTGGCATTTTTTCAGAAACAGCCAAATAGTATAATTATTTTCATCGGACATGGTATAATAGGAATTATCCCAGTCCATCCAGTAGCCGAGGCGGATCGATTGAGCGGTCTGTATCTGTGAATATTTATAAACCCGCTCTTTGCATTTAGTGACAAAATTCTCAATACCGTACTCTTCGATATCGGTTTTGGATTTGAAGCCCAGCTCCTTCTCGACTTCCACCTCCACCCAGAGTCCCTGGCAGTCAAAGCCGTTCTGATAGCGGGTCCGGAAGCCGTTCATGGCTTTGTAGCGGTGAAAGACATCCTTATAGGTACGTCCCCAGGCGTGATGCACGCCCATGGGATTATTGGCGGTAATCGGTCCGTCAATAAATGACCATTTCGGACCGTTGGCATTTTTTTCAATCAATTTCCGGAAAACCCGGTTTTTCTCCCAGAAATCGAGCATTTCATGTTCAATCGCGATGAAATCGACAGATGCAGGAACCTTCTTTATCACCGGTTCAGACCTCCTTACGGACAATGGTAAAACAGTTCATATCAAATAAGTGGGATAGTTTAATCATTTCGGTAACAATTTCAAGGGTAATATTTTTTCAGCAGCAATGCGTAGCGCTCTTTCAGCGCCGGGGTCAGTAACTTCAGGTCCGAATAGATAGCGGATTTCAGGGTGTCGCAGCAGTCACAACGACACTCACCGAAGGGAAATTTTCCAATAAAGCCGGAGACCACCTTGCCGGCACTTTCCAGTGATTTCTGCAGATTTCCTACTATTTCGGGCACATCCACCGAGGCACCTTTCCAGCTGTCGTAATCGGTCACCTGGGCGATTGTGGCGAAGTGCAGTTCCGCTTCGCGGCAGAGCCGGGCTTCGTACATATTGGTCATTCCCACCACCGCCATGCCCCAGGAGCGGTAGAGAACGGACTCCGCCCGGGTCGAGAACGCCGGACCCTGGATATTGACATAGGCACCGCCGGCGGTGAACCGGACACCCAGCTCCCTGGCGATTTCAATTAACTGTGCGTGCATGCAGGGGCAGTTGGGGTCGCCGAAAGAGATATGCACGGCGATCCCCTCATCGAAGAAGGTATCGCTGACCGCTGTTTTCGTCCGGTCCACATACTGATCAATAAAAACAATCGAACCCGGCTCAATCTCCTCCCGGAAACTGCCGACGGCGGAAATCGTAATCACATGGGTCACACCCAGTCTTTTCAAACCCCAGACATTCGCCCGGTAATTGATCTTATTAGGTAAAATGGTGTGATGTCTGCCGTGACGGGGGATAAAGACAACCTCTTTTCTGTCACGCCGACCAACGATAAAATCATCGGAGGGGGTGCCGAATGGCGTTTCCAGTTTGACCCGCTTTGAGTCCGCCAAACCCACCAGATCGTAAAAGCCGGTTCCACCGATAATCCCTAATTTTTCTGTCATAGACACTCTCAATTTTAACGATGAAATTTAGACCGGCGGCGGTAAAAATACAACTGATTCCGGGCTGAGTCATCTGTTCGCTCTGCCCTAATTCACTCGTTTTCAGGTTGAAACTGAGAACGAGTGAATTTGAAATATTTTTTTCTTGCAATTAACGCGGGGGGGTAGATTTTATCAAACTGCATCTTTGACGTGGGGTAATCATGAAGCGGCTTCGAGTCGCCCAGCTGAAGCGCTTCAACGATCTTTGAAATGGATTTCTCGTTAAGGCGAAGGAATTCGTACAGATACGCCGCTT
>JBNGDF010000034.1:0-22089 GCA_049975265.1 Fidelibacterota bacterium | reverse complement strand
GAAGGTCCCAAGGGTTGGGCTGTTCGCCCATTAAAGTGGCACGCGAGCTGGGTTTAGAACGTCGTGAGACAGTTCGGTCCTTATCCGCTGTGGGCGCAGGAGATTTGAAAGGGGCTACTCTTAGTACGAGAGGACCAGAGTGGACAAACCTCTAGTGTACCAGTTGTGCCGTCAGGTGCAGTGCTGGGTAGCTACGTTTGGTCTGGATAAACGCTGAAAGCATATAAGCGTGAAACCGTCCTTAAGACAAAATCTCCCTCCCCCGATTTATCGGGGGACTTAAGGTTCCTTGTAGATTACGAGGTCGATAGGTCACAGGTGTACGCTCCGTAAGGAGTTTAGCCGAGTGATACTAATCAACCGTGCGTCTTGACCAAAACTCTTTATGAGTTAGATTCCTGAAATTTCGAAGTACATTTTTCCCAATGCAATCTTTTTCCGGTGGCAATGGCAGAGGGGCCACACCCGATCCCATCCCGAACTCGGTAGTTAAGCCCTCTAGCGCCGATGATACTGTCCCGGCCACGGGATGGAAAAGTAGGTCGCTGCCGGAAAACCTTTTAATCCCGCTTTGGCGGGATTTTTTTATTGTATCTTGATGACTCCTTATTTACATTTGCTTTATACATTATTTATAAATAAAAAAGCTCTCATTTATGTTCTATCTCACACCAATTGTCTCAGCGACCCTTTAATTTAGAGTAGAAGGAGAAGGAGTGTTTATGAAAACGAAGATATGTAAAATAGGTGTTGCCGCCACCCTGATCTTCTCGTCGGTATTTGCTCAATTGACCCTCAGAACGAATTATTTTAATAATGTTGAAGTGTTTTATATTGGCGACTTTGATTTCAATCACGGAATAAACAATCCCGATATTTTTGAGTACTGCCTCGAGTACATTGCACCGGATGGTGACGGCACTCCCGGCAGCGGTACACCTGCCCGGATTGTGATCGAATTCGAAATGATTGCCAACGTGCCCAGTCTCGGACTGAATAACCGGCGAATCATCTATATTAAAACAGAGCCCTTTGATTTCAACGGTACCGTATCTATCTCGACCCGGGACCTGGATTTGAATATGGACAACATCTATTACGATGACGGACGCGAGGTTACCGGGATTGAAGAAGATGAATTTGAATTTATTCCCGAGGAAGAATTCAATCAGCTGCAGTCGGCAATCCTGTCCGGATTGAAACTCCCTGCCGGCGATTACATTTTCTACTTTTCTGTTACCGAAGTCGGCGGACAGACGCTGTCTGAACGGGAGGTGATATCCGTTGGCAATCCGACCGATCTGGAACTGGTTGCTCCGGGCGGTCAACTGGATGACAATATCGAGATTTTTTCCCTCTACCCTCTGTTTCAATGGGAATCGACCGATTTTATGTGGACCGCGACGCATTGTCCCGAATGTGGCTATTTTATTCGGGTAGCAGAATATGATCCGACCATTCACAGCTCCATCGATGAGGCTCTCTCTGATCGGGCGAATCTTCCGTATCCGGATGACGGCGGTTTTTATACGCTTCCGTCCATGCCGGTCGCCGGCAGCAGTGGTAAATTGTTAACTGTCGGTACGACTTTTCAGTACCCGTTTACCGGCGCCAAACCCCTCGAAGAAGGGCAGGCCTACGTCTGGCAGGTTCAGAAAGTCTATCCCACTACTTCCGGCTCGGAAATGATCGAGAGCGATATTTTCGTATTTACGATTCCGTCAATGAGCGGCAGCACCACCGCTTCCGGCGGTACCGCTACCAGCGGGGCAAATTTTTATCTTCAGATATTAGAACAAATACTGGACACCGATACCTATAATCTTCTCTTTTCCGGCGAATTAAATGGGTTCGTCCCCACGGGCGTCGTAACCCTTAATGATACCCAGCAATTAACTCAGGACCAGTTGACGGCTTTGGCGTCGCAGGTCTTGAGCGGTCAGATTACGATTAAAACAATCAGTGTAGAGTAAAAGAGTAGGAATAAATCATGAAAACATCGTATCCCATATCACTGATCTTATTTCTTCTGATGTTTACGACCCAGGGCTGGGCCGGTGATCGGTTGGCGCTGGCGTTAAAAGCCCGGGGTGAAACCAGCATAAAACGCGCCGATGAGGAAAAATTTCAACTTGGAATAAAACCGGGCACATCACTGTTCGATCAGGATCAAATCAAAACCGGTGAAGACGGCTACGCCGTGCTGGTATTCCTGGATGACAAGAGCCAGATAAAGGTTCGTGAAAATTCGGAAATGACAGTCTCAGGTACGCGAACCACCGAATCGATTTCCAAACAGATCGCCATGCAGGTCGGCACACTCAAAGCGGAAGTCAGTCCGCAGCGAAAGGGTGAATTCATCATCGCGACGCCGACCTCGGTGGCATCGGTAAAGGGAACGGTATTCTGGGTTATGTCCGATCCTGTCATGGGGGACGTCTTTTATGGCATGTCGGGTTCCATCGAAGTGACAAATAATGAGAGCGGAACGGTGGTTACCATCGGTGCCAATGAGACCGGTACCTCTACACCCGACGGGCAGTTGACGGTGGAGGTCACTCAGGAGGGTGCCGCACCGGAAGATGAGGATGAGGAGACCACCAATACTTTACGGATTCAGCTGCAAAATCCGCAGGGTGATATAAAAGATATCAAGATCGAATATTAATAGAATTTTACGGCTAACACATTTTTGAGGCGTACATGGGTAGGTTTGGGGTTAAAGTTGTATGTTGTATAATCGGATTGGTTGGTTCTGTTTTCGGGCAGGCAAAGGTTCTACACTCACCGCCGCGTGACATTCGGGCGGGTAGTCCGATCGCAATCGAGGCGCTGATCGAAGGCGATGTAACTGAGGCGGAGCGGGTTCGTCTGTTTTACCGTGTTGCCGGTCAGGACACCTATGTTGAAGAGAATATGTATAAATATATGGGCGTATACTCAGGGACTATACCGGCGAATTTTGTCACCCCTGAAGGGCTGGAATACCTGATCATCGCCGAAATGCCCGACGGTACAATGGCAGCATTTCCTGAGGTTGACCCCTATAACGTGCCCATGTTCCTGGCAGTGAAAAAGGCAAACGACAGTAGGGGCAAACCGGTGACCGCAGACAAACCATCCGAAATTCAGGGCGGTGTTCAGAGTGATATTATCGTTCTCAGCCCTGAGGAGGGGCAGGTGATCGCCGCCGAGGAGGTGATTATCGCCTTTTCCCTGTTTAATGTAATGGACCTCGACAGAAGCACAATCGCTCTGACTCTTGACGGTGCTTCGGTGATGCAGCAGACCGAAGTCAGTGAAGACCTGATCGTGTGCCGTCCACGGAATCTGCAACCGGGTCTTCATACGGTTACATTGAATATGAAGAACCAGTTTGGAGATCCCTACGAAACGGTCGTCATAAATTTTACCGTTGTTAAAACTGTGGAAGAAGCCAAGCGGGTTTTTCGAGCTAACGGTCGGGTGATTGCCGAGGCAAATTCCGAACAGGTCCGCGGAGTTCGGCAGAATATCAACTATATTCGAGCCAATGCTTCCGGTTCTTACGACTGGCTGAATTTCAATGCCAAAACCTTTGTTACCTCTCAGGAAGACCCAAACAAGCAACCCAGAAACCGCCTGACAGTGGGTTTGAACACATCGATTTTTGACCTGAATCTTGGAGATGTAACACCGCAGTTCTCTGAGTTGCTTCTCAACGGTAAACGGGTCCGCGGTGTTGAAGCCAATCTCAAATTGAAATACTTTAATACCCATGTCATTTACGGGCAGACGGAGAGAGCGATCGAGGGAACAATCAGTGCTCCGGATACCATCGGTCAGGATTCGCTGCAGTACTCCCGAAGTGGTTATACCTATGATCGTAATTTACTGGCTGTGCGACCCTATTTCGGCTCCGGTAAAAATTTTAAGTTGGGTTTTTCCGTCTTGAAAGCCCGTGATGATACCCTCTCGGTAAAGAAAGAGATGAACGGGATTAATGAGGGGGGCACACAGTTTATTTCCATGACCGGTACCAATAAACCGCAGGATAATATTGTGGTCGGTGCCGATCTGCTGGTGGCGTTTGACCGCAAACGCTTCGTCTGGAAGACCGACGCCGCTTTTTCCTATCTTAACCGCGACATAACCGGTGGTGCCCTGACTCTGGAAAAATTGGACACCTTTCTGCCGGGTGATACTCTTCAGAATGATAGCATTTCGCTGGGCGATATGCACATCCCTCTGGAGGGTTTCCCCGATCCTGGTGACTTTGCAAATATTTTTATCATTAACCAGAACATCAGTCCTCTGATGCCGATAGTGCCCGACTCAAACGGTCAGATCGGCATGCAGGAATTTCTGAATATGCCGTCCACGGCGTTTAAAACCGACCTGAAACTAAATTATTTTAATAATTTCCTGGTCCTGCGATATCAGCGGGTCGGACCGGAATTCACCTCTCTGGGGAATCCATATATGCGCACCGATGTGCAGGGTTTTTATGTTTCCGATAAAATCAAGCTGTTTAATAATCGGTTATTCGTGACGATTTCCTATGATCAGAAGCGCGACAACCTGTTAAAAAATAAAAACTCTACCACCACAACGACAAATTTCACCGCCAGTGCGGCGCTCTACCCCGGCGACGGATTACCCAATGTCAATATTACCACACAGAGCTACGGGCGGGAAAACGATCTGGGCATTCTGGATGTGAGTTATGATACGACCTTTACGCCGCTGGGAGACATTGACACGGTGAAAATCAAGGATCCCCGGGAGTCCAACGTCACCACCAAACAGGATTTTCGGATTTCCCATGTGGTTACCCTGGGTGAGATCAAAAATTCCCTCAATATTTCCTATGCAAATTCCGAGCGGAACGACCGGATAAAGGACCGGTTATTGGGGTACCAGTTCAATAAAACCAGCGTTTCCTCCTTTTCTTTCGGAGTTAATACAGCCTTTGACTTTCCACTGAAAACCAATATCAGAATCTCATCCAACAGGTCTGAAAGCGCTTCGCAGTCGGAGCCCTATCAGTTGCTCAGTCTGTTTCTCCGCGGAGAATATGAATTTTTCGATGGAAAACTGGTTCCCGAAGCCGGCTATACTCTCACAAATGCGACGGGTCTGGTGGATTTTACCAAATATGATGCGTATACGGGCGGTCTGTATCGTCTGGGTGAACGGCATCAGTTTCGCTGGAGATTGCGATACGTCCGGATTGACGATCGCCTGTCGGCGGAAATATTTAACGATACCAGCTTTATGATGAATTATACCTTTCTATTTTAAACCGCCTGTCGCCTAAATGAAAAAGGATGCCGTTAAAAAATTAGCCTGGGGAGTCTTGATTGCCCTGTTGTTTGCCCTGACGGTATCCGTTTTGCTCGTTTTCGGCTTTTTTCGTAGTATGGAATTGAAGTCCCTGGATTTCCGTTTTCGCTGGCGGGGACCGCAGGACGTCTCCCATTCGGATATCATAATCATCGCCATCGATCAGCAGACCTTTACGGCATGTCGCGATCGCTATCCCTATCCCCGTGAATACTACGCCACACTTATCGATAATCTGAATGAGGTCGGTATTCGTCGAATCATGTTTGATATTCAGTTCACCGAGCCGGATTTGAAAAATCCGCAGGGGGACTCTATCTTGGCGGATGCAATTCTGCGTAACGGGAATACCATTCTGGCGGGTAAAATTGACCGGGTACAGGCAGGTGGAGAGGTCTACGCCTATCCCAATGAACCGTTACCGATTTTAATGGAAACCGGCAGCGAATGGGGGGTGGTTGGCGAGATTCAGGACCCCGATGGTTTCATGCGGCGATATTCGATTTTTGAAGCCTATCAGAATCGCTATATTTATTCCCTGGGTACCAAGGTGCTTTTTGCCGAAAACGGGATTAAAGGCTCCCCCGAATTTGAATTTACCGATGAGGGCTATTTTATTTTTCCCGATGACAATGGCGACCAATCGGTTCGCATCAAAGCACACCGCGGCAGCCAGGGGTACGAACAGACCATCTTGATCAATTACTACGGACCGGCACGTACCTTTCCCACCTACTCCTTATCGGCTGTACTCGATGACGCCGATTTTGATTTAAAAGACGAAGAAGATACCGATTATATGGAGCTGTTTAAAAGAAATTCCATCTATCCTTATGAAATGCGTATTGCCATGCTCGCCGACTCGGTACTCCAAACTGAAGCATTTCTGGCTCTGGCGATGGAAGACACGGCGGCGGTGGAGATGATCCTGGATCAGACCAATCCGTTTCTGGATAAAATCGCCTTCATCGGCGTTTCCATTGAAGAGTTGCACGATAATAAGTACACTCCGTTTTATAACTATGCCGGTGTTCGAATGCTGATGCCCGGTGTCGAAACCCACGCCCACGCCACGCAGACGATGCTGGATGAAAATTTCATCTCGGCGATTCCCTTTTACCAGAACATATTAATCGTTTTTATCATGGGAGTCATTACGGCGCTGGTGGTCAGTATTGTCCGCCCGGTACTGGGCGGGGTTTTTTCGTTGCTGCTGATCGCCGGCTTCGTCTTTGGCTCCATCTGGCTGTTCATTGATAAAAATACCTGGATCCAGATAATCCCGGCGCTCTCTGTGGTTCTGTTGAGTTATATCAGCAACGTGGTGTATCAGTTTTTATCAGAGCAGAAAGAGAAGAAGAAAATCCGAGGCATGTTTCAGACCTATATGAGTCCAAAAGTCCTGAAATATCTCGAAGATCACCCGGACGCTTTCAGTCTTTCTGGCGAAAAGCGGGATGCCACGATGTTTTTTTCCGATGTAGCCGGTTTTACGACGATTTCCGAAAGTCTGTCCGCCGAAGAATTGTCCGTTGTGCTCAATAAATATTTATCACCCATGACCGATATTTGTATGAAATACGATGGGTATGTGGATAAATATGAAGGCGACGCAATTATGTGCGATTTTGGTGTTCCTATGGAGGACCCCGATCATGCCTGGAAAGCCTGCTGGGCAGCCCTGGATCAGCAGGCGTGCCTGGTTGATCTGCGCAAAGAGATAAAAAAGGACCACGGCGTTGATATCTATGTTCGCATGGGTGTGAATTCCGGTGTTGTCAGTGCCGGTAATATGGGCAGTGCGCAGCGGTTTCAGTATACCGTGATGGGGGACGCCGTCAACCAGGCAAGCCGCTTCGAGGGGGCGAATAAACAGTACGGTACCTATATTATGATTGGCGAAGAAACTCTGCGCCAGGCGGCGGATAAAATCGAAGCCAGAATTCTGGATAAACTGGTGGTCAAGGGAAAATTAATCCCGATTACCGTTTATGAATTAATGGCGAAAAAGGGTGAATTGAGCGACGAGCAGGCGCTGATCCGGGCGCATTTTACCAGGGGAATCGAGCTCTATTGGGAGCGCCAGTGGGATGCCGCCATCGAACAGTTCCGCCAGGCGATTGCCGTAACCGGCGATGATCCACCCTCCAAAGTATTTATCGGACGCTGTGAGATTTTCAAAGAGAACCCGCCTGGGGATAACTGGCAGGGGGAATTTGTCATGACGACCAAATAGTCCGACTACTTACGGAACAATCCGGGCAGGCAATCGAATAAGAGTTGTCTGCCTTTTTGTTTAAAAATTGTATTGGTTGACACGGCGATACACGTATATTATAATGAATTTTTCAACTATTTTATTGGAAGCGGACCATGGGAGTTAAAAAAGGAAAAATCATGTGGGTGGATGATGAGATCGAATTGCTCAAAGCCCATATTCTGTTTTTAAAAAGTCGCGGTTTCGAAGTGGAGCCGGTCTCAAACGGCAATGATGCGGTAAATCTGGTAAACGAACAGAATTTTGATCTCGTGTTGCTGGATGAGATGATGACCGGCAAAGATGGTCTGACAACGCTTGCCGAAATTAAAGATATCAAACCGGGACTGCCGGTCATCATGATCACAAAAAATGAAGAAGAGAGCCTGATGGAAAAAGCCATTGGACGCAAAATTACCGATTACCTGACAAAACCGGTCAATCCGAGTCAGGTGCTGATGGCGTGTAAAAAGGTTCTGGAACGGAGCCGGATATCCTCGGAACATGTATCGCGCGACTACCTGGCGGAATTCCATGCCATTTCACGGCGTCTTTATGAGGAGCTGAATGCCGACGAATGGATTGATATTTATAAAAAACTGGCGCGCTGGGATATTGAGTTCGACGATCATCCCGATCTGGGATTGAAAGAGACCCTGGAAGATCAGGTGCGTGATTGCAACATTGAATTTGGGAAATTCATCGAAAAACACTATGCCCAGTGGGTCAACGATGACCCCCATTTCAGACCGACACTCTCTCCTGATGTGGTCCGGAAATTTATCCTTCCGAAAATCCGGAGCAGAGAAAAAGTTCTGTTCATTGTGATCGATTGTATGCGCCTGGATCAGTGGTTGACCTTTGAATCCCTGCTCTACGACTTCTACAACATCAGCACGGATTACTGTTTTTCAATATTGCCGTCGGCAACCCCCTACGCCCGGAATGCGATTTTCAGCGGCATGTTTCCGGCGGAATTTTATCAGACCTATCCGGATATTTGGGACCGCGAAGAGGCTACCGAAGGCTCTATGAACAATCACGAAAATGAGATGATCCAGAAACTGGTTAATGCGGAGCTGTCCGATTATTCACCGGCGACGAAATACATTAAGGTACTCGATTCAGAATCAGGCTGGTCGGTGGATCGCAAGATTTCGACCTATCTCGAAAATCCCTTTATTTCGCTGGTGGTCAATTTTGTCGATGTGCTGGCTCATCGGCGTTCGGATTCCGAGATATTGAAGGAGATTTTGCCCAACGAAGCCAGCTACCGGTCGATTGTGCGCACCTGGTTTAAACACTCCTGGATTTATTCGGTATTGAAAAAATTCGCCGACTATGGATTTACGGTTGTTATCACCAGTGATCACGGTAGTATCCGGGTTCTGAATGACGTGAAAGTGGTGGGCGACAAGGAGACCTCCACCAATATCCGTTTTAAATGCGGGAAAAATTTGAACAGCCATCAGAAATATGCATTGATTATCAAGGAACCGGAAACCTATAAACTGCCGGTGCTGGGGATCAATACCAATTACCTGATTGCCAAGGAAAACTTTTACTTCGTATATCCGACGAATTATCATAAATTCCAATCCCGTTATCACGATACCTTTCAGCACGGGGGAATTTCCATGGAAGAGATGATTTTACCGGTTGTGACCCTAACTCCCAAATAAATTCATGATCGAAATACAAACTTTTTCAGCGGCGGAGACAGAGCGTCTGGGAGAATGGATTGCCACCGGGTTACAGCCGGGTGCGGTGGTCGCTCTGTTTGGTGACCTGGCGACGGGCAAGACGACATTGATCAGAGGCATCTGCCGGCAGCTGGGCGTTCAGCAGGCGGTCGAAAGTCCCACTTATACTCTTGTCAATGAGTACCCCGGAAGGATTCCGGTCTATCATCTGGATTGCTATCGGGAAACCCGTCTTGAGGAGTGGCTGGAGCTGGGTATCCATGACTACTTTTACAATCGCGGTGTGACCCTGGTGGAATGGGCGGATCATATTGCTCCACTGATCCCCGATACAGCGATCCGGGTCCGCATGGAGCATGTCATGAATCCTGCCGACAGCCGTTTAATCCGGCTCACCGGTAATGCACAGTTTGAGAGACACATATCGGAGATTAGTAAAAAAGAATGAACATTCTCGGCATTGATACCTCCACGGATAATTGCAGCGTAGGGCTTGTCACCGACGGCGAAATCGTTGCCCGCAACGCCCAAATCGGGCGCTCAATGGCGTCGGAGCACTTGCTCGTCCTGGTTGACGAAATGCTGAAAAAGACAGTACCCATGGAAGCGATTGACGCAATTGCTATCAGCATCGGACCGGGCTCCTATACCGGTCTGCGGATCGGTCTGGCTACGGCAAAAGGGTTGGCGTACCCGCGGAAATTACCACTCCTGCCGGTACCGACCATGACGATTCTGGAGCGTGCAGCCCGTCAGACAATAGACTCCGATCTGGTGGTGGTAATCAAATCCCACCGGGACCTGGCGTATCATACGCTCTTCCAAAAAGACCAAAATATGGATATCGATTCCATGGTCATTGGCTACGATACGTTTGCCGATATATACCGCCGGTACGGAAATCGTTATCCCATTATCAGCCCGTCGGATATTCGGGATAATGTCCTAAGGATTGACAAAACTGTCTATCCGGAAGGGGACATCGCCGCACTCCTGGGCTTTCATCATTATTCCCGGCTGACTGTCCGGAACCGGGAGGAGCTTGAGCCGCTCTATCTGAGTGAATTTGAGGTAAAGAAGTGGAAAGAAAACCCAAAGTCCGGATAAGGCGAGCAAACGAAAGCGATTTAGCGACGGTCATAGCCATTGAAAACCTGTCATTCAATACACCCTGGACTCCTGGTTTTTTTACACATGAACTGTATAATCCGGTCAGTTATTTTTATATTTTGGAAATTCAGGATAAATTAGCAGGTTATGTGATATTCTGGATTTTCAGAGAAGAGGCGCATATTGCCAATGTTGCGGTTCATCCCGAATATCGCCGAAAAGGTTATGGAGAGCAGCTATTGAACTGGGTGATTCATTTTTGTCGGAGAAAGAGAGTGGAAACGATCTCACTGGAGGTGAATGAGGTTAATTACACGGCTTTGCAACTCTATGCCAAAGCCGGTTTTACCCAGGTCGGCAGGCGGACGAAATACTATGAAAATCGCTACGATGCCCTGCTATTAACCAAGATATTGACGTGAGGTGTGAGAATGGTTGACTGGTTTCGCCGTACAAAAAAGGGTTTATTAAGCACCGCCAAAAAGGTGATTCCCGATGGACTCTGGATCAAATGCCCCAAGTGCTCGGAATATCTTTATAAACGCGAGCTGGAGCGCCACTACTGGATCTGCAACCAGTGTAATTATCACTTCCGCATCGGTAGCACTGACTATTTCAAAATTTTACTGGATGGCGAGCATGAAGAGTTTAATCAGAATCTGAAATCCAACGATCCTCTGAAGTTCAAAGATTCCAAGCGCTATCCCGATCGTCTGAAAGAAGCCCGGGCAAAAACCGGTTTGTCCGATGCCGTCGTTACGGTGGAGGGAACCATTGCCCGGCACCGCGTTGTTCTCTGTGTCATGGATTTTAATTTTATCGGCGGCAGTATGGGTTCGGTGGTGGGTGAAAAGATCGCCCGGGCGATCGACCGGGCACGGGAGAAAATGTTGCCCCTGATCATAGTCTCCAGTTCCGGCGGTGCGCGCATGCAGGAGGGGGTGCTCTCCCTGATGCAGATGGCGAAGACCAGCGCAAAACTGACCCAATTTCACGAAGCCGGCGGTTTTTACCTCTCCATTCTGACTGATCCGACCACCGGCGGTACAACAGCCAGCTTTGCTATGCTGGGTGACGTGATTATCGCCGAGCCCGGTGCCCTGATCGGTTTTGCCGGACAACGGGTCATCAAACAGACGATCGGCAGAGACCTGCCCGAGGGTTTTCAGCGTGCCGAATTCTTATTGGAAAAGGGGTTTGTGGATATCATTTCCGATCGGTCGGAAATCAAAACCACCGTAACCAAATTGCTGGATTTCTTTAATGCCAAAAACTAAACCCTATATTTTAGTTACCAACGATGATGGTATCGCCGCACCGGGTATTCATGCGCTGGTGCAGGAATTACGAAAGGTAGCCGAGGTTGTTGTTGTGGCGCCCGATAGTGAAAAGAGCGCCGTGGGTCACGCCATTACCCTGTCCGATCCTATCCGGGTCACGACGTTTAAAAAAGCCGGTTTCTGGGAAGGATTTGCCGTCTCCGGAACCCCTTCCGACAGTGTCAAAATTGCCGTTAGCGCTCTGCTGGAGCGCCGTCCGGATATGGTTGTCAGCGGCATCAATCTCGGCTCCAATGCCGGGATCAATGTCATCTATTCCGGTACCGTTTCGGCTGCTACCGAAGGGACGATTCTGGGCATTCCGTCCATTGCGGTCTCACTGACCACCTATCAGGAACCGGATTTCCAGCCGGCAGCCCGCTTTGCCGTCAAGATGGTGGATTTTGTACTGAAAAACGGTCTGCCCCAGCGGACATTGCTGAATATCAATATACCCGACCTGCCCGAATCGGAAATTGCCGGCGTTAAAATCACCCGACAGGGCATGGCGAACTTTGCCGAGACCTTCGATAAGCGCATTGATCCCCGTAACCGGATATATTACTGGATGGACGGTAAGAAAGAGGAACTGGATGACGATGAATCTGTCGATGATGAAGCGATTAAACGCGGCTACATATCCATCACCCCGATCAAGTACGATTTGACCAATTATGAATACATCGACACTCTACGAAGTAAATTACCGGAGAAGATGATATGGTGAAGGTGGATTCCGGCAAGGTCTGGATCGTGGATTTCGGGTCGCAGTATACCCAGCTGATCGCGCGGCGAATCCGCGAATTGTCTGTCTATTCGGAGATCGTTCTGCCTCAGGATATTACCCCTCCGGACCTGACGGCGAACCGGGTCACCGCCTTGGTTCTGTCAGGTGGTCCTTCCAGTGTCTATGAAAGCCAGGCGCCGGATATCGATCCGGACATTTTCCAACCGGGAATTCCGGTGCTGGGAATCTGCTACGGTCTGCAATTAATGGCGAAACATTTCGGTGCCCGGGTTCACAGCGACAATCATCGGGAATACGGGCGCAGCCGCATCCATCTAAAACGGGATTCGGCACTCTTTGACAAGGTGACAGAGGGGACTACTGTCTGGATGAGTCACGGTGATCATGTGGATAGTATCCCTGCCGGTTTTGAAGTGATCGCCCTGTCCGAAAATAATGCTCCGGCAGCTCTCGAACATCGGGAAAAACCGCTGTTTGGATTGCAATTTCATCCGGAAGTGAAGCATACGGAAAAAGGCGAGCAGATTTTGGCAAATTTTCTCTTCAGAATCGCCAGGCTGAAGCCGGACTGGACCCCGGAGCATTTCATCAGACAGACGACGGCTCAGATTCGTCAGCAGGTGGGTAGCGGTAAGGTGCTGATGGCGCTCAGTGGTGGGGTGGATTCGTCGGTGATGGGAATGTTGATATACCGGGCGATCGGCACTCAATGTGTACCGGTCTTTATTAATAGCGGTGTTCTGCGAAAAAACGAACCTTTCGAGGTAATCCGTAAATTGAAGAAAATGGGACTACCAATCCGGAAGTATGACTATTCCCGTCAATTTCTGACCGCTCTGAAAGGGATCAAACATCCGGAACGCAAGCGCAAGATTATCGGACATCAGTTTATCAAGGCTTTCGAGGAGATTGCCGGTCGCTACAGCGACCTCTCATTTTTAGCCCAGGGTACGCTCTATCCCGACGTGATTGAGAGCCGCTCGGTTAACGGTCCGTCACGGGTTATAAAAAGCCACCATAATGTCGGCGGTTTGCCAGCCCGCATGCAGCTGCGCCTGATCGAACCCTTTAACAGTCTTTTCAAAGATGAGGTGCGCAACATCGGACGGGAGCTGGGGTTACCGGAGGAGATCCTGAATCGCCACCCCTTTCCGGGTCCGGGACTGGCGGTGCGGATTATCGGTGAGGTTACAGCCTACCGACTGGCTATTCTGCGAAAAGCCGACGCCATCTTCATTGACGAGCTGTGGAAATCTGCTGAATACAACCGGGTCTGGCAAGCCTTTGCGGTACTCATTCCGGTAAAAACCGTCGGGGTGATGGGCGACCAGCGAACCTATGAAAATGTCATCGCGCTGCGGGCGGTGAACAGCAGCGACGGGATGACCGCCGACTGGTCACCGCTGCCACACGCTGTTCTGAGCCGGATAGCCAACCGCGTTGTCAATGAGGTTCGCGGCGTCAACCGGGTGGTGTATGATATCACCTCAAAGCCGCCCGGAACGATTGAGTGGGAATAGTGACGGATTTTTCGATATGCGCAAAATAAATTTTGTAAAAATAGTAATCGTTTTCGTGATGTCCATAAATGGTGCTCTGTCCCAGTTTGTGGATATGACCCCCGACAGCAGTCTGTATGAGCCGGTGGATTCTCTGAAAGTACTGTTTCAGGAAGGTGTCCGCTACTATAATCACGAGCGCTACTGGGATGCCTTGAATATCTTTGAACAGGTGAACGGTATTCCGGAGTCGCAAAACCATCTGCTGACGGCGTCCGGTCTGATGCTGATGAAAACCTATTTGCGCCTGGGCAATCTGGATCAGGCGATTCAGCTGGGCCGGGAATTTGTGCTGCTCAACACCGATTCAAAATATCTGGATGATGCCGAATATACCCTGGGCGAAGCCTACCTGATGAAAGGGCAGTACAGCGAATCGATTTTTCACTATTTGAATGTCATGCAGAAAACCGACGAAGAGCGGTTGCGTTACCTGAGTAAACAGACCCTGGAAACCATTATCGATCTGTTCATCAGCACCGAACAGCTGGTTTCCATTATTGAAAACACGCATGAAGATTTTCATAAACTGTTTCTGACTCTGAAAATGGTGGAAAAATATCATCTGGAGGGAAATACCCGCCAGGCAGAGAAGGAATTGCGGGGCGTCCGCGGGATGATCCGGGGTTCCTATTTTGCCAATGAATATGTCAAAACCAGTGAGCGCCTGCGTAACCGCGCCCAGGAAAAAATCTATATCGGCGTGATCCTGCCCCTCAGTGGACCCATGAAGTCACTGGGGAAAAGTATCCTGGACGGTATCCGCTATGCTCTGCATCAGTATCGCGCCTACAATGTCAAGGACATCGCCGTCATCGCCATGGATAACCGCGGCGAAGTGGTGGAAAGTATTAAAAAGGTCGAATATCTCTGCAATAATCCGAAAGTGAAAGCAATTATCGGTCCGGTCAACACCGACAATACGATTGCCGTCGCCGCCGTGACCAATCAGCGTAAAGTGCCGCAGATTACCCCCACTGCCACCAGCAGCGAGATCAATTCGCTGGGTCCCTACATCTTCCAGGCTAATGTGGATTTCGAAAATCTGGGTCGCTTCTTCGGAATTTATGCCGATGAAATTGCCGCCATTAAAACCGTTGCGTCCCTCTCTCCCGCCGATGAATTTGGCAAAGAGATGACCGATGCCTTTTGCCGGACGATTGATGAGCGGGGAGGGTATGTGGTGTCCCAGCAATGGTATCACGGCAAACCCGAAGAGCTCAAGTACCAGTTTTCCAATATTCGCCTGGCGGGTCTCGACATCGTTCACCGGCTCCTGGATGAAAAAATGGAAGCCGGCAGACAAAAACTGCTGCGTCTGACCGCTTCCGACAGCCTCTGGTTATCCGACAGCATATATGTGGATATTTACGGCGATCAGTACCGTATCTTTACCACCGATTCGGTCTATGTGACCGATCTGCAGCAGGCGCTGATTTTAACCGGCATCATGGACTCTACAGAATTTGTAATTCCAGAGGAGGATTCCCTTGAATTTCGGATCAGTGCCATCGACGGTCTGCTGATTCCCGCCTACGCCAGCGAATTGGAAATGTTGATTCCCCAGATCGAATATTATAATCTGAGTGCGAAAATTCTCGGGAGTGCCAACTGGAATGATGCAGAGATGCTGAGAAAACATCCTGCCATTGCCCGACAGCTGATTTTTATTTCGGATTATTACTACGATAGAAACAGCGCTTATTACAAAACCTTTGAACGGAATTACAGCCATCTGATCGGTACCCCACCGGGACGCTTTGAGCTGTACGGCTACGACACGATGCGGGCGTTGCTCTCGGTTTTCGATGGCAGCGATACATCCCGGGAGACCATCCGGAAAAAGTTGATGCAGATGCCGACCTATCGCGGTATCTGCCGAAATATCTCATTTAAAGGCAATCGTCCCCGCGTCAACTCCTGTGCCTTTATTTTAATGCTGCAAGGCGAGGAAGTCAGACCGGTCGCCGTGATCGAAAACGGTGATCTGACATCCTATACACCTCAACGATAAGCATGCTGGATGTCGTTCATACGGACAATCTGCTTATCTTGCAATCGTCACTGATGAATTCGTGGGGATATCTGCGACATGCTTTCAGTTCACGTAAAGGTGGCGTCAGTCCGGCGCCCTGGGACAGTCTGAATCTGGGATACAGTACCGGTGATGCCGCGGAAAATGTCCGTGAAAACCGTCGGCGCTTTTTGGCGACACTGGACGCCGATCCGGAGCGGCTGGCTTGTGGCAGACAGGTGCATAGACGGAGTATAACCACTGTTGAACGCCCCGGTCTGTATGATGCCTGCGATGGATTAATCACAACGGAAAAGAATATCGTTCTGGCGATTAAAACTGCCGACTGCGTTCCGCTCCTGCTTTTTGATCCCGTGCAAAAGGTTCTGGCTGTGATTCACTGCGGTTGGCGCAGCGTCGTAAAAAATATCGTTGAAGAGGCGATCGCCAGACTGACTGCCGCTTACTCTTCACGAACAACCTCAATCTATGCCGCCATCGGACCGGCGCTCCGCTCCTGCTGCTACGAAATTCAGGAGGATGTCGCCTGTCACTTTTCCGGCGGGTTCGTGATCCGGAGAGAGGGGGGGCTCTTTCTGGATCTGGTTGGAGCAATTGAAAACCGCCTGGTCAAATCCGGCGTGACGGAACAGAATATTGATACATGCCACCGCTGTACCTATTGTGAAAAAGAGCTCTTTTTCAGTTACCGCCGTGACGGACAACGCAGCGGACGCATGATGCTGGCGGCAACGCTATCGTAAAATTACAGGAGGAATCGATGAATCTCAGGGAAACATTTCAGAAGGATATGGTGGCGGCGATGAAAACCAGGGACGAACGCCGCACCGGTGTGCTCCGCCTTTTATGGAGTACGATCCGCAAACTGGAAATCGATCAGAAAAAGACCCTTGATGATAACGATATTATTGGAGTGCTGAACAATGCCGCCAAACAGCGCCGTGAAGCGATCAAAGCCTATACCGACGGCGGTCGGGATGACCTCGTTCGGCAGGAAGAGGCGGAGTTGGCGATCATTACGGAGTATCTGCCAAAAGCCCTCGGGATTGATGAACTGGAGAAGATTGTCGATGCTGTCATCGCTGAAACCGGAGCCGCCTCCCTGAAAGAGATCGGCAAGGTCATGCCGAAAATCATGCAACAGGTCAAGGGGCGCGCCGACGGTTCGCAGGTTCAGGCGATGGTTCGGGCAAAGTTATCCTGAAGGATGATGGATGTATACCCTCTTTGATCTGGTGGCAATCATCCTCATCGGAGTACTGGGACTGATCGGTTTGCGCCGCGGACTGATCGAAGAGGCATTGAAACTGATCGGAATGATCCTGGCGGCGATCCTGGCAGTCCGGTTTTACGGTCTGGGCGTGCGGCTCATTCAGTATATCTTCAATCTTTCCGAAGGTGTTTTGACGGTGGCGGGATTTATCATCATATTTCTGATTGTCTATCTCGCGGTACAGCTGCTCTCATCGATCCTGAAACGCATTGTCAGCCGCCTGAAACTGATCTGGCTGGACCGTCTCAGCGGGCTCGGTTTCGGAGCGCTGAAAGGGATTCTGATCATGGCGATCGTGACCTGGTGCTTCGGAATCTTCTCCGGCACGGCTGTTATCGACAAACTGGCAAGCTCCTCACCGACGTATATCTATCTGGATGAAACCGAAGACATCCTGCTGAAGACCCTTGGTCTGCAGGACAAGGCGGCTGCTCTTCAGGAAAGCATCCGGGGGATTTTCCGCATGGAAACGCCGCTGCCTGTGCCGTTGCCGGGTATGCCTGATTCTCTGGGACATCGCCTGGAATATATTGACTCACAAACATCCACTCGGCGAGCCACACCGTGAGTGCCGTTACAGAAAACCTGGGACTGCCGCGTGTTTTGGAGCTGGTTGCCGAACGAGCCGTCTCTGATTGTACCCGGGAGAAAATCCTGCAGACCGAACCTTTCGAGCAGCCGGCGACGGTTTTACACCGGTTCGAACAGATTCAGTCCTTACAAATATCGGCGGAAAAGGGTAGTCCGCTGCCGCTGCGCCGTTTCATGGACATTCGCGGCGAACTGCAACGCTGCCGGGTGGCGGGCAGCTATCTCCTCTCCGAAACACTCCTGGATATTCTTTTCATTGTTCAGCAATGCAAAGAGCTGAACGGTTATTATAAAAAGAATCGGGAGACTCTGGAGCCCCTGTTCAATTTTTTTGAATCTCTCGACCCGATGGACCGGGAAACGGCGCGGATTCAACGGATTATCCGGGAGGATGGCGAATTCAAAGACACAGCCAGTCCTGAATTGTCGCGGATTCGCCGACAAATCCGGCTGACTGTGACCCGCCTGAACCGGGAAGTGGAGCGGGTGATGGACCAGGCTCGCCGGGAACACTGGCTCCATGAAGAAAATCCGACGATCCGGGATGGTCGTTTTGTATTACCGCTGCGCAGCGAAAGTAAGCGTAAGATTCAGGGCATCATCCATGGGCAATCGGCGACAGGTGCCACCGCCTATGTGGAGCCGCTGGTGATTGTGGAAATTAACAATACCCTGAAAGAGCTGGAAATTGCCGAACAAGAAGAGATTATCCGAATCCTGCAGCAGATCACCGCCGAGCTGCGACCGAAATTTGACGATATTCGTAATGACATTGATATACTGATTGAATTGGACTCGCTGAACGCCGGTGCCGCATTCGCGAAACGCTTTCGCTGTTCTGTACCGGACATTTCCACTGAACGGAGGAATCTGGACCTGCGCGGCGCGCGACATCCGCTGCTGACTCTGAGCAAGGAGGTAGTACCTCTGAATGTCAGGATCCCGGAAGGGATCACCTGTATCATCATTACCGGACCGAATGCCGGCGGTAAGACGGTCGCTATGAAAACCATCGGTTTGCTGAGTCTGATGGTCCGTCATGGACTGCCGGTACCTGTGGATGACGGCAGCCGGATTCCCTGGTTCGATACGGTGTTAATGGATATTGGCGATCAGCAATCCATCGAAAACGATCTCTCCACCTTTACATCCCACGTCGCCAATCTGAAGACTATCCTTGCTGAAGCGACCCCGCAATCGCTGGTGTTGATCGATGAACTGGGAACCGGAACCGACCCCCTTGAAGGTGCTGCACTGGGGCGCGCCGTATTGGAAGCGCTGGTTCGGCGTGGCAGTTTTACGGTGGTTACGACCCACCACAGCGGTTTGAAAGCCTATGCCGATCAGGCACCCCATGTCATGAACGCCGCCATGGAGTTTGATTCCGATGAACTCCAGCCGACGTATCGCTTCCGGCTGGGTCTGCCGGGCAGCAGTTACGCTCTGGAGATTTCCAGACGCATCGGACTGGATGATAGTGTCGTCAGACGCGCCCGGGATCTCATGGGCGCCGATCAGGTGAAATTGGAACACCTGCTGCTGGAGATTGAAACCCTCAAAAGCCGGATCGAGAAGGAGAACCGCTCCGTAGAGCGGAATAAGAAAACACTGGACAAATTAATTGCTGAGTACGAGGAGAAACTGGCGGCGGTTCGGACAAGACATGAAGCGCTGGATGAGCAGATTGCCGAGGAGTTGGAACGTCTTGTGGCGAAATCCCGTTCGGAAATCGAGCATGCTGTGAAAGCTATTCGGGAAAAGGGGGCTTCCCGGGAGACGATTGTGCAAGCCCGGAAAACCCTAGAAAATATTCAGACTACCGCCCGCAAAAAACAGCCTCGCAAAGCTCCACCGCAACGTGCGCCTGCTAAAAGTTTTTCCGTCGGTAATGCTGTTCGAGTGGCGGGGATCAGCGGCGTCGGTCGGATTGCCGAGCTGCCGCATGACAAGCCGCGGGCAGCCGTTGACATTAATGACAAAACGGTCTGGGTTTCTCTCGATTCCCTGGAAGCGGTGCCGGAGAGCAAGGCGGAAACATCCGATTCATCCGGAATAACAGTACAGACGGAAAGCGTACCCTCCGCCAGGCTGGATTTGCGCGGGAAACGCCTTGATGAAGCCCGGGATGAACTGGAACGATATGTGGACCGGGTACTGCTGGCAGGCTTGAAACAGGTTCAGATTATTCACGGCAAGGGGACCGGAGCCCTTCAAAAAATGACGCACGATGTGTTGAAAAGCACTCCCGGTATCCGTAAATTTTACTTTGAGAATTTCGATCAGGGAGGAACCGGCGTAACCGTCGTGGAGCTGTAAATGGCGCGTATCCCGACCAATATTGTTGAGCAAATCAAAAACCGCGCCGATATCCTGGACGTGGTTTCCGACGTGGTGCAACTAAAACAGCGCGGTCGCAACTACTTCGGGCTCTGCCCCTTCCATGATGAAAAAACCCCCTCTTTCAGCGTTAATCCCGCCAAGGGCATCTTCCACTGTTTCGGCTGTGGCAAGGGCGGCAACGCCATAACCTTTATCATGGAATATGAAGACATAGGCTATGTGGAAGCGCTGAAACGACTGGCAGACCGCTACGGCATTGAAATTCAGTGGGAAGGCAGCGATGAGGATGACCTTCAGAAGGGCGAAACCGCTCTGCTTTATGAAATTCACGAATTCGCCCGCGATTATTACCGCAAATGTCTCAACGATACCGTTGGTGAACCGGCGCTGGACTATCTGCTGGAGAGAGGCTTTGATAAAACAGTTCTGCAGCATTTTAATATCGGCTTTGCCCCCGACGACTGGAACGGACTGATCGGGCAGATCGACCGCAAAAAATTCCGCTCCGGTATTCTCGACAAATCGGGTCTCTTTATTAAAAAAGATGATCGTTTTCTCGATCGCTTCCGCAATCGCATCATGTTCCCCATCTGCAATATATCCGGTCGGATCGTCGCATTTGGCGGGCGTACCATGGACCCGCAGGAGACCGCCAAATACATGAATTCGCCGGAAACGCCGATCTATTTCAAAAGCGGTACGCTCTACGGTCTGGAACATTCAAAAACGGCGATTCAGCAGGAAGATGAGGCGCTTATCGTGGAAGGCTATACCGATTTTCTGCGCTTCTACTCTGCCGGAATCAAAAACGTGGTCGCCGGCTCCGGTACGGCGCTCAATCATCATCACGCCCGAGCCTTAAAGCGCTTTACCAGTAATGCCGTTTTATGCTACGACGGCGATGAAGCCGGACAGAAAGCCACCGACCGTGCCGGATTCATGTTGCTGAAAGAGGGCTTTGATGTCCGCGTCGTCAGGCTTCCAGCCGCTGAGGACCCCGATTCTTTCCTGCAGAAAAAGGGAGTAAAAGCGTTTGAGAAACTGCACCGGGAGAGCCTGCCCTTCATCAATTATTATCTGAATGCCAATCAACAGGAGTTGACAACTCCGGCAACCAAATCCCGCTTTGTGGAAAACCTGATTCAGGAGATCAGTGAGGTCATTCATCCGGTGACCCGGGATTTTATTGTAAAAGAACTGGCGGAAGAACTGAACCTGAAAGAGGAGCGCATTCAGGCACAGATTCGCAATATTTACCGGCGCAAAAAGGGTGGAACCGCGCAAGAGACAGCCGGTCGGGAAACCACCATTCATATCTCAACCGCCATGGAAAAGGCGGAATACGAGCTGCTGAAGCTGCTGCTGACCGGGCTGGATGAACCGGTGAAATTTATATTAAATAATATTCCTTTGAATGCCTACAAGCATCCGGAATTTGCCACCATCGCCGCCGTGCTGTACGAAGTGCTGCGGACAGACCGCAATCTTGTCCCGGCGGACCTCTATGACCGGGAGTGGGACCCCACGACGGCGCTCTACCTGTCCCGACTGATTATCGAGTCCGAATCGGCGGCTGATTACCTCGAAGACGGGGAAATCAGGAAGCTGATCGTCGACTGTATGACGGTGCTGATGACCGACCAGATGGAGAAGTCAATCCGTGACGTACGCACATCGATCAAGGATGCGGAAAAGCGTGGCGAGGAGACCACGACGCTGGTCCTGGAACTTGCGAAATTACAGAAAAAGCGCCAGGATATCCGCAAACAGATTCAGGAGATCAAACAGCAGGGTAAATGAAATTGCCTGGTGGACAGGATAACAGGATA
>JBNGDF010000033.1:0-22130 GCA_049975265.1 Fidelibacterota bacterium | reverse complement strand
AATCCTTGATAATAAAATCAAAATCAGTATCGATTGCGCCTTTGAGTTTTATATGAACTAAACATCGTTTATTTGGATATTGTACTGAATGGTTTAATGCAATACTTGCAATAATCCGATCAGGGTCATAAAAATTTCTACCATGAAATATTTGGTTTACATTGAAAAATACATTTTCAATAGGAATGTACTTTTTATAATCCCTATTTGTGGTCCAATAAAGAAAACTAAAGGGATCTATCGATATTCTACTAAAATTATCTAAGAAATTTGAGAATAAGTTCTTTTTGGTTGAATTTAAACCTATCCCGGTAGTTTCAAAAGACCAATAGTTCTTACTAAAATAAAGTTTAGTATTATAAAATGGAGAAAAAAACATAATTCCTCGAGTATTTTTTTCAAATACAGTCCACTCATTCTCACGAAAACTCTCTGGGATATACTTTTGTATTGCCGTTTTTATTTCTTCGGTCCTGGACTCTTCAGTTTCTGGATCAGAAATATGCGTTATTTTACCATAATAACTATCATATTCCCATTCATATTTTTGATGTAATTTTAACCAAAGATCATAATACGAATACACAATACTAAAATGTTTAAAATTTGCACCAATATTTAAAAATCCTGACCCACCTTCAAGATATGATAAATTCTCACTCTCATAAAAATATGACTTTGCAGGATGTGATCCTTGATCATACCAACTATAAATTCGATCTCCAATATATATTTGAGCAATAAGGTTTTTAAAATATATCCCAATATCAAAATAATCCTGCATTGTGTATGTTGATAAACCCGAAACAAATATTTTAGGGCCTCTATAAGAATGTTGACTTGTAAAAATAGTTGATATACTGTCAACATATAAGTCATTATATAGCTTATTCATAGATTCTTCAGCAAAAACAACTATACCTGGAGACACATACTGGCAAAGAGATTTATATGATACTTTTGTGTCAAAGCTTAAATATTGAGTATTATCACCACCAAAACAGATAATTACAAGCACAAATAACAATAAATAATGTTTATAATAACTATTCATAATTGGTTGTTATTGTAATGTTTTCCCATAAAATATGAAAATTAAAAAGATGTCTAATAAGAGAATCTAATCTGAAAATATTCAATAAAATCATAAAAATACTTTTTCCGGATCAGGCAATATATTCCAAAACTCTAATTTACATGAGTTAGAAAGAGACGGATACGGGATGTGGATACGGAACTTATAGAGGATAAGATTGATTGATAATGATTCATATTTACAACCAAATAAACAGACAAAATTCAATAAAAACTTTAAAGGGATTTTATCTAAACCTTTGTTTTAATAATGAAGTACCCCGGGAAGGACTCGAACCTTCAACCGTCGGCTTAAGAGGCCGCTGCTCTACCATTGAGCTACCGAGGCGCGAAAAAGCGGGTTAATTTAAGATAAATCCACCGAAGTGTCAACAAACGAGCCGCACCGCGAACGCACCTTGTAAATTTCATTATTATCCTTATATTTTTGGCATGATTCGATCGGATTCAGATAGGAAAACAGCCTCTTATTTCCGCCTTTCCAAGTTTGTCCTTTCGGTCCCGGTAACTATCCTGATAGCGTCACTGTTAGCATCAGCAAAAGGGCTGGACTGCCGCTATCATTTTGACATCCGGTTTGCCGAACCGCATCACGCAGTCACGATTCAGGAAGAAATTAGAATTACCAATCATTCACCAGTTCCGTTGGATACCATCTTTTTCCATATTACACCCAATGCCTACGCTTCCACCCGCAGCCGCTACTATCAGGAGAGTGAAAACCTGCTCAATGAGCCATTGCAATTGAATATCCGGTCAATCACTGGTTCCGGGACTTCCTGTGATTATAAATTGTTACAAATTACCAGTCTGCTCGTGATCCTGCCGAATGCCGTTCCCGTTGACAGCAGCATCGTCCTTGAGATTGATTACTCCATTACCATACCGGAAGGCAACCATCCTTCCTGCCCCAGCTACAGCGGGTCGGACTTTCGCCTGATTAACTTTTTTCCCAAAGTCGAACAGTTCGAATCAGCGGGCTGGACACCTCCAAAATATGGGCGTCTGGCTCCCAGCACGATTGACCCGGCAATTTACAGCCTGAGTATGCAACTACCCGAAAATTATGCCGTGGTCAGTTCCCTGAACATTGACACGGTTCAGACGGTCCGACAAGGATTTAAGGAGCATCGCTTCCAGCCGGCTGTCATCCGCGATTTGGCGATTGTCTTTTCCGCCAATCAGACGATCATTCCCTTCGAGTACAATGATGTCGCTATTCAGATCATGATGCCCAAATCCGTGGACCGGCGCTTCCGACTCTCGAAAAACACGACACTGCAAAGAGTAACCCAAAGCATTCTTGATGATTTTAATGCCCGCATCATTCCTTACCCGCATAATCATCTTGCAATAACCACGGCGAAAATTCCCGGCGGCGTGACCACCGCCAACCTGATTATCCTGAGCGCCAAAGAGCTTAACGAGATTGCCAGGCTGGACTACCACTCCATCAATGCCTATGCCCAGTCAATTGCCGAGCAGTATTTTCACTATTTTATTTTTGAATATCCCGATGTTTCCGACTGGATTCACACCGGATTAGCCGGTTATGTGGCAAACAATTATATGCGCAGCCACTACCAAAACCTGGTCAAAAGCAACCAGCTTAAACCGGCTGACGATTTAAAACCGGGCGATACACTGCTCCGCCTGGCTGCTCTGGCAGCCGCCCAGGAAAACATCGGGCGTCCGCTACAATCCCGTTTGGCAAAGAGTGACACCCCGTTGCTGGTGGATCAGATTCAATATTTCAAAAGCCAGAAAGTGTTGCAGATGCTTCAGACCTATGTAGGTGATTCACTGTTCCAAACCGCCCTTCTGGAATTTCTGGACCGCTTCGCCTATCAGCCTGCCCGTGCCCGGGATTTTATCATAATATTGGAGCAAAGCAGCGGGAAAGAGTTGACGCTGTTTGAGGAATTGTGGATAAACTCCGACAACATCCCGGATATTAAAATTAAAAGAGTAAAACAGAATTATATTGAATCGGAAAATCACTACGAAATCCGGGTGATCACCAGCGGCGCCGCCCTGAAAGCCATGCCCGTGGAGATTGAAGCCATTGCTAAAAACCTGGATACACTGCGTACCTTGACCGGCGTTAATCCCACTGGATGTGACACAACCATTTTTTTCTCCCAATTCCCGTTACAGAAAATCGCCCTGGACCCGAACCGCAAAATCTGGGAATTTAACCGCCTGAACAACAACTATCCCTCGAAAGTGCTGTTCAACTTTCTGATCGCCCTGCCGAATATTGACGCTTACCAAATATTTTACTACCCCACTTTCGACTTTAACCGCCGTGACGCCGGTCGGATCGGCATCAAATTTCGCGGTCGCTACTGGATCAATATGCGCCCCCTCTTTCCATCCCAAAGCCTGGATGAGTGGACACTTGGACTCAACTATGGAATCCGCAGTCAAACAGTGGGTTATGATGTCAGCTACAGCACTTCAATTTTGACTCTGTTTTTTCAACCACGAATCCATTTTCGGTCGCGCGACTACTTCGGTCTGAATGAGACCTCCGTCAAATCGGAAATTTATATTGGCGAAATCAAATATCCGTTACTGCACAAAATTCAGGGCTATAAAAAATTAAATTTCGGCGTGCGCTACCAGAATATCCGTACCCTTGAATTTCTCAGTGAAAACAACTGGCAGAAAGGCAAACTCTTCAATCCCTTTACCGAATTCATCAACTTTCACAATTGGGGCAATTACCGTCACATAACCCGCCTCAATTTCAGCCTTGGTCTACCTGAATTTGATACGGATTACCGCTTTCAGAAACTGGTTTTCGACACTCAGCTGAAATACCGACCTGCCCATGATATCTGGCTGTACCAGCGGATTTTTGTGGGTGTTTCCGGCGGGCAGATTCCGCTGCAGAATTATTTCTACTTTTTCGGAAAAAACACCCTGGAAAACATGAGTTTCAAATCATTTCGCCTGGTCAAGGGCGCCGGTGATATGCGCGGTTACGGTGCCAATTCGCCCAAAGGGCGGAATATTATCACCAGCAACACGGAAATTCGCTGGAGCTACGCCGCCATTGAGCCCACCGCTTTCGACCTGATCCTCTTTTTCGACAGCGGCTTAATTTCACAATCCATCTATGATATAAACACCGGGCAGTTGAAATTTGATGCCGGCATCGGCACCGAGTTCAATACTTTGGAAACCGTCGCGGTCGGGATGCATATCCCCTTCTGGGTCTCCCATCCGGTGGATAACAAAAACCCTTTTGCATTACGCTGGGTAATATCTCTGGATTTGAATCTGTAATCTGGACGGATCGGAACAATTACAGAAGTAAACCTGGATTTAGTGTTGAAAAACCCCATCCTCCTGAATGTGATATTAATCACATAATACCCAGATTCTTAATCACTGTAACTTGTGTTTTATCTTTATTTTTAACAGTCCCTTAGTCACACTACTCCTACCATTCTTGTTCTTTATTCACACCGTAGGTTTTATTTGCGTTTCTATTAAATAATTCGTAGTATACCACGTAAATAATGACTCACCAAAAAGGATATATAGACACTATATCAGCCCTCTGAATAGCTATCGCTTCTCGAAGCAATCCTTGAGTTATCACTTTTATTAAATTGAAAAAAAGGGGGGATCAAATGAAATCCCGGAAAATTCTTCCGAAATCAATCGCAATTTTCGCAATCGTCATCTTTTTTGTACAATTCGGATTAGCTGCTCAGCCAAGAGTGCTTATTGATGGCATGAACGATGATTGGACAGCCATAAGAGAGCTCTGGTCATCATCAGCCACCACCAGCGATGGAAATGTAACCCTGCAGAAGTTCAAAACCTTCAACGATGACCGGTTTTTATTTATCTACTTCAAATCTGCCGAAACCTTTTCTCTGCAGGAGGATTACGATCTGAAATTGTATATTGACGCCGATGACAATCATGCCACAGGTCTGGCGGTTGACGGAATGGGTGCCGAGATTGAATTCAACTTCGGTCAGCGTTCGGGAACCTTGCACCGTAGTTCCGGCACTCAGACGATCTCCTTTGCCGATCTGTTTATGGTAACAGCACCAACCATCTGGTCCAATGAATTTGAGTTTAGCATCAGCCGCAGCGCCGTTGATGCTTCGGGAATGCCGGTTTTCAGCGATTCAGCCATTCGGCTGCTGTTGAAAGATGAATCGGTTGTATCAGAGGCAGCATCCAAAACAGCCGTTGTCAGTTATCAATTCGGAACTTACGATCTGGAACCGCTCCCCGCTTTTTCTATTGACAAGCAGGCGTACGATCATTTGCGGGTTGTTTCCCATAATGTCGAATTTGACGGTTTCTTCGAAGCGGAAAATTTGGATATCTATAGTCGGTTATACAACGCTATTGATCCCAATATCATCGGATTCGTGGAAATATATAACCATAGCGACCAGCAGCTCTGTACCCGTCTGGAAGAGATGCTACCATCACCCGCCGGTAAAGCTTGGCACGCCGCTCATATTAATGATAATTTTATTGCCACCCGCTACTCGATTCTGGGACAGTATGCTTGTGGCGGCTTCGGTAACGGGGCTTTCTATCTGGACATGCGTCCGGATTACAACACCAATGCACTGGTAATCGTAGCCCATCCACCCTGTTGTGCCAGTAATGATGCCGCCCGATCTGATGAAATTGACGCCATTGCGGCGTTTATCCGGGATGCCAAAGCCAGTGGTGGTGAACTGACAATCCCGGAAAATACTCCGATTATCATACTCGGTGATATGAATCTGGTCGGTAATCCCCACCAATGGGAAACGCTGTTAGCAGGAGATATTGACAATGAAGCCCGGTATGGTGCAGATTTTACACCTGACTGGGACGGCGCCGATTTTCTCGACGCCAAACCCTTCGTTACCAATTTACCCATGACATTTACTCAGGGCGTCGGGACAAGTCCGGGCAGCTATTCCAAAGGGTGTATTGACGTGACAATATATTCCGGATCGGTTCTGGATTTACAAAATTCCTTTATCCTGTATACAAATGCGTTACCGGCTGAAACACTAAGCCAATATAATCTACAATCCAACGACACTGAATCGGCTAGTGATCACTTTCCTTTGGTGAGTGATTTTGTCGTCAATGCAGATCAGAATATCACCTTCACAGCGCTTCGCCAAAACGATGCTACCGGGACACCAGTGCATTTAAACCAAATTGTAACCGTTGATGGTATTGTCACCGTAGCAAATGAATTCGGAGCCACCGGACCGGCGTATATGCAAAGTGAAGAAGCCGGGATTGCCATCTACGGCACCGATCTCGTCTCGCAACTTAATAGTGGAGACCTGATCACCATTACCAGCAAAGTGGGTTTTTACAACGGACTGACCCAGTTTGTCTACGACCCGGAAAACTCATCAATCACCGTAGAAGGTTCCGTTTCCGTACCGGACGCCAGGCTCACCAGCATTTCGGAAATTCTAAACCAGCGCTGGGGCGGCTTCGAAAGTCTGGAAGGCAGTCTGCTTAAATTGGAAAATGTGTCTTTCCAGGATGAAGGAAACTTCGCTGGCAATACAAATTACATTGTCACTGATAATGAGGGTCAATTTCTGGATATCCGGATTGATAACGAAGTGGATCTCGTCGGTACTCCTATTCCCACAACGAATGTCAATATAATTGGCGTCCTCAGCCAGTTTGATTCCAGTTCACCCTACAGCTCCGGCTATCAACTGCTGCCGCGCTCTGTCAATGATATTACCGAAAGTGGTGGTGGCAGTGGTGAATCTACTGTCTGGGATTTTGAAACCGGTCTGGAGAATTGGCAGGTAAATGATGGTACAGCGGCTATCGTTAATCTCCACCCCTTCAACGGAGTAAATGCGGTCCAGGTCTCGGACAACCCCGAAATTCCAAACAACACTCTTACATTTTTTAACAACAACTACACCGGCTTTACGCCGGGTGATGTCATGAAAATACATATCTGGATAGATGATCTCTCCGGCGTTAATGGCGTTCAGCCGTTCATCCAGTTCGGATCCGATCAGTGGTTTAACAACTGGTACAATGCCGCCGATTTGACTTCCCGTACATGGAACGAATTACAGGTTATCGTTCCGGCAGATTATACAACGCCGCTAATAATGTTTGGTGTCCAGGTCGTAGGAATAAATGCAGAGTCATTACCAGGATTTTTTGTTGACCTTGTGACAGTGGAAAGCAGCAATCTCGAAAGCCGGCTGATCACATTCCGGGCAGATATATCCGATCTGCTGGAAGAGGGTTTTCAACCCGGGATGCACCAGCTGGAGGTTCGCGGTGATTTTTCCAACTGGGGTACCGGACCAGTACTTGAACCAATTGGCGAAACAACCTATGGATTCACTATACCGGTACAGGGAAACGCCGGTCAAAATATTCTATGGAAATTTGCTGTCAGTCCGGGTAAAACGTTTCTGAACAACAGCTGGGAATTGGGTGCCAACAGAAGTTTTCCTTTTCCCGCGGCTGATACTACCCTGGCAATTGAATTTCCGAATATCTACTCTAGCCGGAAGAACATCGCCGAAGCCCGCAATATTGGTATTGATCGGGTTGTTCCGACCGGGGGAGTGCTGACGACTCCCAATTTCGGAGCCGGTTCTACAGAATACGCAATGCAGGATACCGCTGCCGGAATCATCCTCTACATGCCTGGAATTGAGCTCCCAATTCACTACCGCGATCAGATCGAGGTCACCGGTCGGATTACAGAGTATAACGGCAAACTTGAAATAGTACCCGAATCCTATGATAATAACATAGAAAATGCGCTGATGGTAACCGGAAGTAATGCAGCCCTGCCGATGGTACAAACTCCGACGATATCACAGCTGTTAGCTAATGGCGAGGAATATGAATCCGAACTGGTGCGGATTGATCAGGTGAATATCCAGGACGGCAGCTGGCCGGCGGAAAACCAAAACGCCAATCTGACCATTGCCGATCAAACCGGTAATCCCTTCACCATGCGCATTGACAAAGAGACAAATATTGACGGTTCGGCGCCCCCCGGATCAGACTTCAACGTCGTCGGCATTGTCACACAATTTGACAATTCAGAACCCTACACCGATGGATACCAGATTCTGCCACGCTTTTTATCAGACATCATTACCGGATCCGTTGAACCCGGCAATTATAATATCACCTTCCAGGCAGACCTGACAAATTTCATTGCCAACGGTTGGTTTGACCCCGCAAACCCGGCAGATTCGATTGTCGTAAACGGAGATTTCAATGCCTGGGATTCCCATCAAAAAATGCTACCCAGCGAAACCAACCCGAATATCTACCAGTTGACAGTCGTAGTCACCGGTCATCCCGGCGATTCCATCGGGTGGAAGTTCCGGATTTTTCCTGATTCGAAATGGACCAATTTAGGCTGGGAAAGTATCGAAAACCGCGTTTTGACATTGAGTGGCTCGGACATCCTGCTTGACCCTGTCGAACCCGTCATTTACTATCGGGGGACACCCATTATACAGGACGTCATTGTCACCTTTTCGGTAGATTTGACCAACACTCCGGAAAATTTCAATGGAATCTCTCTTCAGGGTGATGCTCTTCCTCTGAACTGGACATTGGGCTCTAATCCGATGAGCGATGATGACAGTGATGGAATATACACCCTCGATGTTCTATTTCCCGCCGGAACCGGAAAAGCCATCGATTATAAATATGCGGCGCGTACCGATACCGGTTGGGTTTGGGAAGCATTCGATGGTAACCGCCATTTTGACATTGATGACAGTTCTCCGACCCAGATTCTGCCGACCGACGAATACAACGTCGGTGGTAGTATCAGCAACGCCTGCGCCTTTTTTAATGGTCAAAATAGTCGTCTGCGAGCGGTTGACAATAGTCCCGTCAACCCGGCAGCCAATCCAAGCGCCTACACAATTACCGGTCAGACCATTACCGTCGAAGCCTGGATTTTCCCCATAGATCTGCCGGACAACGGTAAATCTGCGGTCCTGGTTTCCCGTCCCTATTGGAATGCCGATCCCTGGTATGCCTATGAGCTGCGCATTAACAATTTCGGTTCGGATGATGAACCCCGCTTTGATTTTGCTGTTAGCGACGGCAATCCGGGCGGCGCCAGTATTGGCGCTCTGAGCAGTACTCCGATCAGTGTCGGACAGTGGACCCATGTTGCCGGCACCTATGACGGCAGTTTTCTGCGCCTGTATTTGAATGGCGAACTTGTCGGAGAAGCAGCGTTTACAGAAAACATCGGCTCTGGTAACGCCGGTTTATATATCGGTGGTACCTGGAGTTTGTCTTTCAAGGGTGCTATCGATGAGGTACGGCTTTGGAATGTCTGCCGCAGTCAGACAGATATCCAAAGCGCAATGACCGAACCGCTTAGCGGGGACGAAACCGGGTTGGTCGGTTATTGGCCTCTCGATGAAGCCGTTGAGGTCAATGAGTTTTATCCGGTTAGTGTCGATTTGACCACCAATCACAACGATCTCCTGCTGCAGTATGGTGCCCGGATTGTGCCGGGAGCAGCACCCGCGGTGGAACCCCAGGCTTCGCCCGAATTCCAGGCGCAGGCTCTCTACGGGGTTGTTAATTTTGGCTTTGTTTATCGCCCCTTATGTTACGGTTGGCCGGAACCCATCCTGAGTCTGCCCAACGGTCCCGAAGGGATGGTTGTAAGTGAAGGCTTGCTGAACTGGACACCCACACAGTCGGGACACTATTCCATCCAACTGGAAGCCAACAATTCTGCCGGTACCTCAACGGCTAATTATCACATCTGGGTCGATCCGGTCCAAGTGAGTACCGACGTTCACAACAATAACAACACCCTGCTGAGTGTTTTTAATAACGGTGTCATCGGTAATTCTTCCCACGGTCCCACCGGCAATGGATTTCAATACAACGGTACAAACGGATTATTTTCAGGTTCACTTATTATCGCTAAGAATCCTGACCAGGTGGCAGGAGATTTATATAATTATAATTACGAGTTCGGTACCCTGGAACAGGTTCAGCCGATCACCAGCTCTCTGACAGGATTTGATCAGGCGTTTGAAAGCCGTTTCAATGACGCACGAATGGCGAATGCTATAGGGGTGGAAATTATCCAGCGCACTCATTCCAAGTCCACCGCACCGGATCAGGACTACGTTTTGATTGAATATGAAATCCACAACAAATCCGCCGCACCGCTAAACGATCTTTACATAGGTCTGGCGATGGATTGGGATATCGGCAGCGATCCCGCCCAAAATTTCGGTGGATATGACACGGAAAACCGGCTGAGCTATGCCTATTTAAATAGCGAAAGTCCCTATTTTGGAATCAGTGCCCTGACCGGTCAGATTTCCGGACATAAGATCTGGCTAATCAATTCAGTGGTGGATGAAGGTTCCGATGAATTCCTGTACCATGCGATGCAGGAATTTACCGCTCCGCCATCCTCTGCCGGTGATATACGGAATATTCTGGGAACCGGACCTTACACGATTCCCGAAAACGGGTCTGTTAATGCTGTCTTCGCAATTATCGGCGGAGACAATCTGGAGGATCTGAAGGTCAATGCCAGTGCCGCCGCCGCCGTTGACCTGAATGGCGAAATTCCGGAGCTCTCCCATTTCAGTCCGGTTTATTCCGGTAATCCGTATATGGCAATGAACTTCTACATCACTGCCGCCACAGTCGATGGCGTATCACTCAGTATCGGCGATGAAATCGGCATCTTTGACGGAAATGTCTGTGTCGGTGCCGGTGTCGTGACCGGCGGTTTTGATCCCTATCTGGATCTGGTCGCTTCCACCGACGATCCGACAACCACGGAAAAAGATGGTTTTACTGTCGGACAACCGATCAGCTACCGTCTGTGGGACAAAGATCAGAGTCTTGAAATCAGCAGCGTTCAGCCCAGCTACAGCACCGGTGACGGGAACTTTGCATCTCAGGGAACGGCGGTTCTCGGTCTCGCCGGCAGTCTGAGCATTTCTCAGACTCTCAATCTTGATCAGGGTTGGAATATCGTCTCTTTCTATACGATCCCCGGCAATGTCGATATGCTGAATATATTTCAGGAACTCACTGGCAACGGCAGTCTGATTAAAATCCAGGACGAAACCGGTAATGCCGTTGAAAATGTGACCGGCATCGGCTGGGTTAACAATATCGATAATTTGGCTGTTACGGAGGGCTATTATGTCAAAGTGACTGCCGCTCAAACTCTGAATATCGAGGGCGGTGCCATCACTCTGCCGCTGGACATACCGCTATCAACCGGCTGGAACATCATGGGCTATCCGGCTAGTGCCCCGCAGAGCGCCCTGAATATCGTTCAGCCGTTAATCAACGATGGCAAACTGCTGAAGGTTCAGGATGAAACCGGCAAAGCTATTGAAGAGCTGCCGTCGATTGGTTGGCAAAACGGAATCGGCGATTTTGAACCGGGCAAAGGCTATTATATCAAGGTCAACCGCGAAGCATCCGCAATCATCGATCAGCAATCCCAAAAATCAGCTGTTGCCAAATCCCTGGCGGTTTCCGCTGCGACTCCTCCGAACCACTATCTGCCGATTATAACGACAAATCCCTATCTGCCGATGAACGTCTACGTGATGAGGGCTGAGGTCGAGGGCGAACCCCTGAAAGCCGGAGCCGAGATCGCTGTTTATCATCAGGACCGATGCATTGCAGCGGCGGCATTGCCGTCACCTTTAAACAGTGATAATGCCTACCTGCCGCTAATCATTGGTGCTGACGATCCACTCAGCGAAGCGGTCGATGGATTTGGTGAAAACGATCCCATCCTTTTCAAAATGTGGGATGGAAATGAGGAACTTATCGTATCCGTCAGGGCGGTGAAGTACGCCGACAATCCCGGGCTCCTAAAATTCAATGCCCGGGGTACAATTGTTGTTAATCTTGAGGGCACGCGAATACCAAAAGAGTATTGCTTGCGTCAGAATTATCCCAATCCCTTTAACCCAACGACGACTCTGCGCTATGAACTGCCCGAACCCGGAAAAGTGGAGGTCCGCATCTTCGACCTGCAGGGAAGACTGGTCAATCAATTGGTCTCCGAATACCAGGAAGTCGGCAAGTATTCGGTAGTTTGGAACGGCTGCGACAACCGCGGGTATCAGGTTCCCAGCGGCATCTATATCTACCAGTTAAAGAGCGGTTCGTTCTGTAAAACCCGTAAAGCCGTCCTGATGAAATAAGCAAGTCCGAGAGGTTATGATGAATAAAATATTTGGATTCCTACTGATTCTGCTCCTATTGAATATCCAATTCATAGCGGCGCAGGAACCCGAACCGGTGCATTTCCAGCCGGTCTACAGCGGCAATCCCTACCTGGCAATGAATTTTTACCTGACCGCCATCACCATTGATGACACGACGGCGGAGATCGGCGACGAAATCGGGATTTTCGACGGGGATTTTTGTGTTGGAGCCGGGATTGTTACCGGTCCCATTGGAGATTTTCTGGATATCGTCGCCGCCACCGACGATCCCACCACTCCCGAAAAAGACGGTTTTACACCGGGCAATCCGATCAGCTACCGGCTCTGGGACGCCTCCGATTTTCTGGAAATCACGCAGGTGGACACCATCTACTCATCCGGTCAGGGTAATTTCCAGTCACAGGGTACCGCGGTTCTGGAACTGCACGGTACCAAACCCGGAACCGAACCGTCCCATT
The DNA here is from genome assembly GCA_049975265.1 of Fidelibacterota bacterium. GTDB lineage: Bacteria > Fidelibacterota > UBA2242 > UBA2242 > UBA2242 > B118-G9. The sequence continues at coordinate 9,325 of JBNGDF010000033.1, read as the reverse complement.
TCCAGCCGGTCTACAGCGGCAATCCCTATCTGGCGATGAATTTTTACCTGACGGATATCACGATTGACGAAGCGATCGTCGAACTCGGCGACGAAATCGGCATCTTTGACGGCAATATCTGCGTCGGCGCCGAAATCGTCACCGGTCCGATCGGACAATTTCTGGACCTCGTCGCCGCCACCGATGATCCCACCACTCCCGAAAAAGACGGTTTTACACCGGGCAATCCCATCAGCTACCGGCTCTGGGATTATTCCAAACAGACGGAGATCGGCAACATCAGTGTTATCTATTCTTCGGGGAATCCCACCTTCAGTTCACAAGGCACTGCCGTTTTGGAAATCCACGGCAACAGCACTCAGGCGACGATTCAGATCATCGCACCCGTCCCGGATATGACAGTTCCTGAAGATACGATAACCTTCGAGATCGCCGATCTGGATACCATATTCCATGTCATACCGGAAGAAAGCGTACTTGAATTCACCGTCGCCAGTGATACCAACGAAATCGGCATAACGCTGGGCGAACTGAATGTCGCCCGGATTCAATTAGCGGAAAACTGGAACGGCGTGGGACAAATCTACCTCAGCGCCACTCTGAACGATTCTACAGTAACCGATACCGTGCAGCTGACCGTAACACCGGTGAACGACCTGCCGTCACCCTTTGAATTGACCAGCCCGGAAAACGGCTGGTCAGGGGGAGCGACGACACTCACTTTTTGCTGGAGTGCCAGCGTGGACCCCGACACCGGTGAAACCCCTGCATATGATTTTACGTTAAGCACTGACAGCAGCTTCGCGACTTTGGACACTTTTATCAATGCCGGAACAGATACGACGATTAGCAGCGATACCCTGGCTCCGGGAAAATATTACTGGAAAGTCTATGCCTATAGTGGCGGTGACACCGTCTGGGGCTCGGACAGTGACCAACGACCATGGTCTTTCACCATCATGCCGGTTGCACTGGAACCAGGTTCCTCAATTATCACGAGCTATCGTCTGTTTAACAATTATCCCAATCCCTTCAATCCGACCACGACCTTTCGCTACGAACTACCGCGGGAGTCCCGTGTGATTCTGTCCATTTTTGATATCACAGGTCGCGAAATTGCCAAACTGGTGAAGGAGACTCAGCCGGCGGGATTGTATTCGGTGACATGGAATGCCGGCGATCTTGGCTCCGGGGTTTATTTCTATCGGATCCAGACCGAGAGTCCCGGGAAAACGGGAGCCGGCAGGTTTCGGCAGGTCAGGAAAATGATCCTGATCAAATAACTCAAATCCAGCTTAAACGATAAAAGCCCGATTCTGTAATCGGGCTTTTTTATCAGTACTAATTCAGACGGATGGATCCGTCCTCTTAATCAACTGGCTATTATCGCAGCGCTTTCAGGGCTTTATTGGCGGCTGTCAGCAGCGGCGTCACCGAGATGTTATCACCAACCGCCTGTTCCATCCAGAGCGTGGGGGTAATCGAACCCTGAACGCACATGCGTTCCATCTCCTGCCCCAAATTTTTCCCTTTGATATATTCTTCAATCTGAAACTGAATGATATGTCCAAGGGGATAATCGGGCAGATACATACCACCGTCAATCATATGCGAGTAAATCGCCAGAATCGGGGCATCCTTATGCCCCAGAACCGGGTAGAAGTACTGATTCCAGACATCCCGGGCGATCTGAATCACCGCCGTTTTCAGCTCTGCCGGCGTGGCATCCGGGTTGGCATACATCCAGCGCCAGATTGCCATGTCCACCAACGCCACCCCGGCAATTTCCGCCGTGGACCAGAGTTGGTTTAAAGCCGCCAGATGCTCCTTCTGTTCGTCGACAGATTCAAGCCCTAAAATTTCCAAGTCTCGCTTCTGAAAAATAAAAGCGAAAGCCTCTGTAAATGCCGTATTGGGCACCCCTTCCAGCAACGTATGATCCACCCGATTCAGGGAGAGCACCTGCTCTACATTATGACCCAGTTCATGAATCGCAATATTAAAGCCTTTGTAATTCATCCCACCTTCAGGTACCCGGGTACGCAGATGCGCATTGTCAATGCGCCGTCCGGCACCCATGGCATGCCCGGCACCCCGCGCCGGATCAACCTCAATCTTTGAAGCGATAAATTCAGCTGTCTCCTGCTCAAATCCCAGTTTCTGCAAAATATTCGGAATATCCGCTTCAAAAGCGGCAACAGTCGGATATTTCGCCCGGACAAGCTCGTCCAGCTCCTTTTCGCTGTATCCGGACGCACTTCGAAAACCGCTGTACCAGATATCAAAGGGTTGCAGGGGACGTCCCAACCGTTTTTCAATGAGTTTCCCGGTTTTCTGAAATTCCGACGAGGACAGCAGCTTGCTGAAAAGTTGCTCCACTGCCTCTTCGGGAATTTCCCGGTCCCGCTGGAAACGCCGGTCAATCTTGGTGGGATATATTGGATAGTAGGGGTCTACTGCTTTCTCGGCTAGAAAAATCGCTTTTAGCATCTCATAGCGGGTATCCGGTTCGCGGCTGGTATCGCTGGCAGCACCGCTGACCTCGTTCGTGGCGATATTCCAGACTACCTCCGGGTTGTTTATCACCACCCGGGGAATCTCCTGGCGGATAATTTTCCGCATAACATCGTAAATCATCTGCTGCCGCGGCAAGCCGTCAGCCTCAGCATACTGGGCTTTCAGTTCGTCCCGCAGACCCCAGTGCGAAATCAGCTTCAGACCTTCGGGAAAAAGCCGCTGATCCTTTGCATCGAGCAGATTGTGCATATAAATGTTATAATTACTAATATAATCGTCGGCTTTGAGGTAGGCTTCATAACGCCGTTGCGCGGCATCTGCCGGTACCCGGGAGGTAAATTGCTGCGCCAGGCGCGTTTCCGCCCATTGACGACGTGACCATTTGGCACCGGTTTGGATCATTTCTTCCAGCATTCTGACATCGTAATTCAGCAATACAAAAAAGGCGATTTTGGTCTTGTAGAGGTCCTCTTCCACATGGGACGCCAGACTGAAATTCGCCAGCAGATAATCCAGCGGAATCACCGGACCGGTATCCACCTGCAGATGCCACTGAAACACCCTCTCCTGCTCCACCATCAATCCGTTTAGCATCTCGAATGCCGACTCCAAACGCTCGAAAGCCTGATCCCGTTCGGCTCCATCCGCCATAAAATTTTCCATGCAAAAGGCTTCCAGTGCCGCCGTGTCACCGTCGCACTCCTGCCAGAATTGACTGACCTGCCGGACACCCGTCGCGATGCGCTGCTGGTGCTCCCGACCAAATTTGGCAACCATCCGGTCCACCAGCGATTGCAGAACCTGATTCTCCATTTTAAGACCCTTGGGTGTTTTTGGCTGACAGGCAGACACAAGCAGCAGACCGGCTACAAGACCGGCTGCAAGTCTGAAAATAGTGATGTTGCGCATGTCTCCTCCTCATATCTCTTTGATAATTCTATTGCACACTGACTTCATTGCTTAGTTCGTTTGTGTCATCGCTTTTGATCGGGAAATGCTGGGCGAGAATGGCGCCCATGCGCTGGACGCAATCCTGCACACCCTTCAGATACTGACCATTTTTAAAAAATTCTGACAACTTTTCAGCCAATTCATCCCAGGTCTGCTGGTCCAGTTTGGTATTGATGCCGCTATCCGCCAGAATCTGGAACTTCCGCTCCGCTAGTATGATCAGCAGCAAAATTCCGGTTTTATCCCGGGTCTTGTCCATGCCAAGCCGGTAAAACTCGTCCAGTGCCACCTCTTCCAGACCCTTCTTTCTTAATTTGCGGGGGCGCTTGCTAAAAATGCTGACCCGAATCTCACCCGCCGTCTGCTTCTCGGCTGTGCTGCAGGCGGCGGTAATCTGACGTAAATCTTCTTTGGTAAAATATTTATCAATCAGTGCCATCTCAAATCTCGTTATTTTTATAATGTAAATGAATCAATTACCAGCCTCCGGACGCACCGCCGCCGCCGAAGCCGCCGCCACCCCCGGAAAATCCTCCGAAGCCTCCACCTCCGAAGCCGCCGCGCCCGCCGCTCCGAAACATACTGGCACCCAGCAGCGCCCAGAACAGCCCCCGCCGTCCCCGGCGCCCGCCGCCCATCAGAAACAGAAACAACAAAATGTAGAAAATCAGCGAACCGAAGGATTTGCCGGTCTCCCCGGGACTGCGCCGGGACTGCTCCGGATCGGCTTTGTATTCATTCCGGGTCGCCTGCATGATACTGTTCAGACCCGCCGCGATCCCGGCATAATAACGTTCATGCCTGAAATGAGGTGCCATATCATTGCGGATAATCTGCGACGCAATCAAATCGGTCAGCGCACCCTCCAAACCATAGCCGACCTCAATCCGGATTTTGCGTTCCTCGGTAACAATCAGAAGTAGTACGCCATTCTCCTTGTCACCTTGTCCCAATTTCCACTGATCGGTGACACGAATGGAATACTCCTCCAGACTCTCGCCCTGCAGCGACGGGATGATTAAAACGGCGATCTGATTGGAGGTCTGCTGTTCAAAAAGGTAGAGCCGTTCCTCGATGTGCTGGCGTTCGCTGGGGCTCAGGACACCCGTCAGATCGGTTACCCGCGCCCGCAACGGCGGCACATCCAACGCCATCAACGCCGTACTCAGGCTGAGCAACAATATCCAAACTGCAATAGTTCCAAACCGCAATTTCATCACGCCGCCGGATTAAAATTCCACTTTCGGAACAGTCTCGGCGCCGGGCTGTGCCTCAAAGTAGAGTTTTTTCTCAAAGCCATACAGATTTGCCAGCAGATTGGTGGGAAAACGCCGGATACGGGTATTATAGCGCTGCACCGCCTCGTTGAAGCGCTTGCGTTCCACGCTGATCCGGTTTTCCGTACCCTCCAGCTGTGATTGCAGTGCCAGAAAATTCTCATTGGCTCTCAGCTGCGGGTAATTTTCCGAAATCGCCATCAGGCGTGATAGTACCGAACCCAGCTCGCCCTGCACCTGCTGAAATTTCGCAAACGCCTCAGGATCGTTCAGTACCTCCGGGGTCACCGTCAACTGACCGACCTTCGCCCGGGCTTCCGTGACCGCGGCAAAGGTCTCCTTTTCATGCGCCGCATATCCCTTAACGGTCTCCACCAGATTGGGAATCAGGTCCGCCCGCCGCTGATACTGGTTGCTGACCTGCGCCCAGGCTTGATTGACCGTCTCCTCCAGCGTCACCAGCGCATTATAATTATTTTTGAAAAAACCGTAAATCATCAACAGAACGACCAGCACAATAATGAAAACAAGCCATCCCTTTTTCATAATCACCTCACTTTATTGTTAAATTGATCAATTAATTCCAGAACACGGTTCATTTCCTCCGCCGTATTATAAAAATGGGGCGCAATCCGCAACATGGATTCCCGCTGCGACAAGACGACCCCGTTTGCGGTCAGATAGTCAAACAGCGGCTGAGTCTGTGAACGGTCCTCCGGGAAAAAGGTCACGATTCCCGAACGTACATTCAAATCTTCATCGGTAAACAGACGATAATCCAGCATTTTCAATCCGTCTGTAAATATACTGGTTATCTTTTTTAAATGCTCATAAATATTGACGATTCCGATCTTAAAAAACAGTTTCAGCATTTCAACCGCGGCAGGAATCGCCGCACTGCTGTACCCGCCGGTTTCATAACGTCGGGCGGTCTCGGAAAGTTCCTGGGGATAGTGCAAAAATTCGTCGGGGTGCCGGACACCGACCCAGCCACCGTAGGCTGGTTGGAGCTGCTCCTGCAACTCCTCGGAAACATAGAGAAAACCGAAACCCTGCAGCCACATCAGCCATTTATGACCACCATTGGCGAGAGCATCAATCTGAAAATCAGTCACATCCATGGGAATGACACCCGTGCCCTGAATACCGTCCACCACGAACCAGATATCCCGCTCCCTGCAGATTTCTCCGAGGCGCTGCAAATCGTGAGCGTAACCGCTCAGAAACTCCACCGAACTGATTGCCAGCAGTCTGGTTTTGGTTGTAATGGCGCGGCGTAAGCGCTCCGGTTCCAAACCACCCGCAGGTGCCGGTAAAAACCGAATCCGGACACCCCGGCGCTCCAGATTCAGCCAGGGGTAAACATTGGCAGGAAATTCCCCTTCCGGAATCAAAATCTCGTCGCCAGCCGTCCAATCCAGTCCCGCCGCGACAATATTCAGTCCGGTGTTGGTATTGGGCACAAAGGCAATCCGGCGGCTGTCGGTCTTGATCAGCTGACCGATCAGCTCCCGCAGCTGCTCCGCCTCCTCCCGAATCCGGTGCCAGTTGTCGCCCAGCAGTTCACTGCGCTCCCGCAGATACTGCCGGATTGCCGCCACGGCTCGCGTCGAAAGCGGCGACGTACTGGCATGATTGAGATAGATAAGGTGTTGCGTAACGGGAAAAAGCGATCGGTATTCTGCCAGCTCGTTTTCGGTAAATCCCATATCATTTAGCGATTTAAAAGACCACCTCTCTGGTAGATGTCCATCTGAACCTCGGAAAAAGGCTGAATCCTGGCGGTCTTGCGGTTGCGCCGGTTCTGAATGGTGCCATGTTGCAGATGGACGGTAACGGTGTCTCCATTTTGCAAATCCAGCTCCCCAATCAGGGCTTTATCGTAGGTAAGCACCGGCAGCGCCGCATTGATAGCATTACGCTCATAAATAGCGCCGAAGGATTCCGCCAGTATAAGCGGAATTCCCAGCGCTTTGAAACAGTCCACCGCCTGCTGCCGGGAACTGCCGGCGCCGAAATTTTTTCCGGTCATCATGATATCGCCGGGCTGTGCCTTCCTGGCAAAATCTTCATAACCCGCCAAATTATCGAAGGTATACCGACCCATTTCCGCTATATCCGTAATCGTCAGATAGCGATTGTGAAATATCATATCCGTATCGATATTATCCATAGGGATCAGCCAGACCCGCCCGGTCAATTCTAGAGGCGGTGACACCGGTCGCTCCCGGGTGCGTTTCTCGCCCAGCTGCAAACCTTGAGGTGAAAATGCAGCCGGCTTTTCCGGCAGATCGTCGGGCGTCGTAATGTATCCCGCCACGGCGGAGGCTGCCACCACTGCCGGGGACGCCAAATAGACACTGCCCTTGCCCTGTTTTCCGGCAAAATTGCGGTTACCCGTACTTAGGGTGATTTCGCCGGGACCGTTCTGTCCCACCTGACCGGCGGCACATCCGGCACAACCCGCGTTGGAGACCAGCGCACCGGCATCTTTGAATATCCGAATCAGCCCCGCCTCTAACGCCTGCCGCCAGATTTCATCGGTAGTCGGGACAATTTTCAGCACCACGCCCGGTGCCACGGTATGTCCTTTCAGAATGTCGGCAGCCACCCGCAAATCTTCCATTCGACCGTTGGTGCAACAGCCAATAAAAGCGGAGTCGATTTTGGTCTTTTTCACCGCCTCGATCGCAATATCGTCATGGGGATGACCCGGTTTGGCTACCATTGGGACAAAGGTGGAAATATCCACCTCAATCTCCTTTTCATAGACTGCTCCGGCATCCGCCCTGACCGGCTGAAACTGTTTCCCGCTGCGCTTCTCCAGTTCGGCGAGAACTGCCGTCGTGGGTGTAAAGAGCAGGGTAATAGCGCCCATTTCCGTTCCCATGGAGGCAATCGTAATGCGCTCATCCAGGGTCAGTTCATCCGCCGCCGGACCAGCCATTTCAACGGAATACCCTAAAAGACTGTTGGCGCCAAAGCGATGCAGCAGGTTGAGAACTATATCCTTCGCCGATACATTATTTGGGCATTTACCGGTGAGGGTCAGTTTCACCGAAGGCGGAACTTTGAACCAGGCTTTGCCACTCGCCCAGACCGCCGCAATGTCCTGATCCCCCATGCCCTGCCCGAACGCACCGATAGCACCCATGATATTGGCATGAGAATCGGTGGATACAAAGGTTCCGCCGGGCCAAATCAGCCCCTTGTCAATCGCCAGATGCGTCCCGATTCCGGCATTGATGTCATACACCCTGATCCCCTTTTCCCGGGCGTATTGACGACAAAAATGCTGGTTGGCGGCATACTTCTGATCGGAGCCACCGGGATTGCAGTCAAAGGTGAAAAAGGTTTTGGAGACATCTTGGGGTTCGAGACCGTATTCAATCAGATTTTTCACCACATTGGCACCGCCAAAATCCCGGGCGACCCGGGTATCAATTTCCACATCCACAATATCGCCGGGGTGAACCGTTTCAGGTGCGGCATGCGCCGCCAGAATTTTTTCAATCAGATTCATAGGATCAGCCTTTCCTTAAAGGGTAAAAAGGTCATGAAGTCCGCATGATGGACGATATACGCCTCGGTGCTGCGCTTCACCTTATCACCTTCTCCGGCGTGCGCGGCAATGATATGACAAACCTCCGGTGGAACACCACACTGCTCCGCCAGGGAGACTCCGGAGAAGGGGTGGCGCAGATACTTACCATAAGCGCCCTGCACGGCGCTCCCCTTGTCATCCAGCACATACTCCACCAGTTTGCCCACATCGCAGAGAATCGCTCCGGCAATCAGGACGTCCATGTCCACTGTCAATTCGCCGTGATACATGGCATTGATCGTTTCGCCCGCCGCTTTTGCGATTTGCACCACCGAGCGCTTATGATCCATAAAGGTCACTTTCAGATCGAGACCGCAGAGCAGCGTAAAGGGTATCCGCCGGAGATCGTCCGGCGTTAGAACGCTCTTCTCAAGTGCCAATTCCCAGGTCGCGGCTGTCTTTCTGCGTAATTCTTCATCCTGAATCCAGTCCAGCTCAGGCCAAAGTTCATGTACTTCCTTATTCATTTCAAACCTTTCCTTTTTGCCACAGAGGCACAGAGTACACAGAGAAAATTTTTATTTTTCCAATATATTCTAAACATCTCTGTTCAAATAATAAATCGTTTCACTCCTTCTTTCATCAAACGTGAATTGAAATTAATCAATAATCCCAATTTAAATTCTCCTAACTTCATATAACTAAGGAGTTGTGCTTCAAAAAGCGGATCCATTCGTTCAACACTTTTCAATTCTAAAACGACGGCGTCCTCGACCAATAAATCGATTCTGAATTCACCGATTGTCTCATTCTTATAATTGACAGGAAGAGGTTTTTGCCGCTCAAATTTCAGACCGTGATTTTTCAATTCAATACATAAAGCTGCTTCATATATGGTTTCAAGCAATCCCGGACCGAGGTTTTTGTGAACCTCAATACAGCAACCAATAATTTTTTCAGTAAGTTTATTCAATTCCATTTAAATTCCTTTTTGCCACAGAGGCACAGAGTACACAGAGAAAATTTTTATTTTTCC
>JBNGDF010000032.1:0-22155 GCA_049975265.1 Fidelibacterota bacterium | reverse complement strand
ATTCGAAAATTATACCTGTCCCAATAAAATCGTGACTTTTTCAGGAAACCCTAATTATTTCATTAAGAATTTAATTTTTTCTAATAAAATATCAATAAAAAGGGTGTCCTGTTCATTTTTTTCATTTGTTATTCTTCACTGCATTTTTATGATAATTCCGGATTTTCCAACCGCCGAAATACAGTGACAGATGCAGATAGCGCCAGGATTTCCCGTAGGGGTTAGTCATTTCTCCAGCTCAGGATATATTCGGTTCGGTCCGATAATTTCAGCGCCGGATCGGTTTTCTGCCAGTGTCCCGGTTGCTGCAGTTTCCGGGCTGTCAGCTCAAAGTGACAAAGGGCAATCCCCAGATCCAGTTTTTGCATATCCACGGCGGAGCTAATTTTGGTACAGCCCCGCTTGTGGTGTAAGAAGAAATGGTACTGGGCGCCACTTTTCACGATTCGCCAGGGCTGCCGGTTTGATGCTGAAGGCGCCAGGCGCACCATCTCTAGGGCGGTGGCTTCATTTCCGGCTGCATCTTTAGAAAGGGGCTGCCCGAAGTCGTTTTCAAAGAAAATTTCTGACCAGGGTTTGCGATTCTTTGAACCAGCCCCAAATCGGATCAGGCGGTCTTTCAGGGATGGTTTTTCCGCCGGGTAACCCACCGGCGTGACAGCCGGGATGACTGCGTTGCCGCTCAGTTTGACCAGTCTGGCGAACTCGTGCCGTTTGAAGCTGCCGCCAATCCAGCAGGTGCCGAGATCCATGGCTGTCATTTGCAGAATGACCCATTCCATTCGGTAGCCAAAATCCACTAAGGTGCCGGGTGCGGGAATCGTTTTTCCGATGATGAAATGCTGAGCGTCGCTGATAAATCCGTAAGTCCCGAGTCTGACTTTCTGCCCGGCGGCGCTGGATTTGTGAATTAATTGGAAGTCAGCATTGCTGTGGAATGGACCGGCTGGGCTGATATTAAGAATATGCTCAATCTTTGCCAGGAGCTCGCCGCTAAGCGGTTCCGGGTGATAACTGCGCTGAGAGATGCGGGATTGGATAACTTCGGTGATATTGTCCATATCTCGTAGAGATGTCTACGACACCGTTCAGTGTTGATACCCGGCACGCTGCAGCGCTTCCTGAACGATCCGCCCGGAGGGTCCGTCGCCCCGGGCAACCACCACGGCAACCTTATTATCGGTGACTTTGACAATCTCGGCGACATCCCGATGAGAAAAACCGGGACAGAGCAGGATTGAGTGAATCTCTTCTTTTCCGACCAGTTCTTCACAGACCGCCAATGCTTCCGGTTGATTTTTAACTATAACGGTAATCAGTTTGTACATGCCGGTTTCAATCCGGCTGCGGTGAAGGGCTTTGTCCGCATCGGGCGCATGGGCGAGAAAGAGTACGTTAAAAGACATAACTATCCCCTGTTTTATTTTTGAGCTGTCACCAGCATTTCGTAGTCATCAGTTGTCAGCGGTTTATCACGGCGGAAATCCCCTGTGTCACAACCAAATATGGTGATGTTTCTGAAATTCAGCGATTTCAGCAGCCAGGTGATTTCCGAAGGCGCATAATAGCGTTCGTTGCAGTGCAGCGTCTTTTTGATGCCCTTATCATCAACAATCGTCAATGTCGAATAATCGCGGAAGGTCATTAAATCGAAGCTGTTTTTAGCGGATTCCAGTTCATTTTCTGTGTTTCGGTTAATGAAATCCTTTAAGGAATGATAGAGCGGAAAGAGCACGTTGAGGCAGGAAAAGATCAATGTTCCTCCCGGTTTCAGCGCTTTTTCGGCGTTTGCAAGGATTTGATAATTCATCTCATCGGTTTCCATCAGCGAGAAGGCGCCCTCGCAGAGCATAATCACAGCATCAAAGAGTTCGTCAAAGTGAAAATCCCGGGCGTCTCTCCTGAGGAAGGTGACCGCGACATTGGCTGCCTGAGCTTTCGCCTGTGCCTTTGCCAGCTGCGATTCGGACAGGTCAATTCCGGTGACCGAGTAGCCCCGCCGCGCCAGCTCAATCGCATGCCGTCCGGTGCCGCAGCCGATATCGAGAATGGTTTTGGTTTTATCAACACCAATTTCAGTTGCGATAAAATCCACTTCGGCGACGGTTCCCCGGGTATAGACCTCCCGGTCATAGGAAGCCGCATAATCCATAAACAGTTCTTCATACCACGGTTTCATGCAGATTCTCCGGTTTTGGCGGAAAAATAACGGTTTGCGGTGTTGAAACCAAGGGAATATTGGACCGGATTTGACCATAGTAGCGCAGCCGACACCGTTTCTTTTCCATCTCGAAATTTGATTTCGGAAAGAGACTGTTAAAATTTTTTGGAAAAATACTTGACAGAGTATTGCAGGTAATGTATATTTATACGGTTTTGTTGCATAATAATACAGATTATGAGAGAGAAGGTCGACAGACAGAGAGCCATTCGGGAAATTCTGGAAAGTGTTAAAATTTCCAGTCAGGAAGAATTGCGCTCGATGCTGGAAGTCCGGGGGTTTGCAACTACCCAAGCCACATTATCCAGAGACCTTTCTGCACTAAAAATCATCAAAATCCCCGATGATGAGAAAGGGCATATTTATTCAATACCAAATGAGTTGTCCTCAAACTACACTCATTTGCAGGAGAGCTCCCCGCTTCACACAGTGCAGTCTGTCGCCTTTTCTCATAATCTGGCTATCATCAAATGCCTGCCGTCATTTGCTCCCAGTGTCGCCCACATTATCGACCGGAACGGTCTGAAAGAGATTGTGGGCACCATTGCCGGTGATGATACGGTTTTACTCATTTTAGCCGAAGGTGTTTCGCACGGGCAGTTGCGTGACTTGCTCGTGACCCGTTTGCCGGAGCTGCGCGGCCGAATTTAGGTCCGGGCTCCTTCACCAATTAACCCCGTTACCAAAATTTTAAGAAGGAGAACGATGAAAAAGGAAAAAGTCGTACTTGCATACAGTGGCGGACTGGATACGTCCGTAATACTAAAGTGGTTGTGCAACAAGGGCTACGATGTGATCTGCTATGTTGCCGATGTCGGTCAGACCGAGGATTTTGCGGCGGTGCGTGAAAAGGCGCTGAAAACCGGTGCTTCGAAAGTCTATATCGAAGATTTAAAGGAAGAATTTGTCATGGACTATATCTATCCGGCGCTGCGGGGCAATGCGATTTACGAGGGGCGTTATCTGCTGGGAACGGCGCTGGCGCGACCGTTGATTGCCAAACGGCACGTGGAGATTGCCGCCCTGGAAAAGACCAACAAGGTCGCGCACGGTTCCACCGGCAAGGGCAACGATCAGGTCCGGTTTGAATTTGCCTTTTATGCCCTGAACCCGAAAATAGAGGTGATTTCACCCTGGAAGGACCCGGAATTCCTGGCGGAATTCAAAGGGCGCAGCGACATGATTGCCTATGCCAAAAAGTATGCCATTCCGGTCAAGGCATCTATAGAAAAATCCTATAGTGAAGACGATAATCTGATGCACATCAGCCATGAAGCCGGTATTTTGGAGGATCCTGAATTCCGACCCTGGGAGGATATTTTCAGTAAAACGGTGCACCCGAAATATGCGCCTGATGAGGAGACGATTCTGGAGGTTGAATTCAGGGACGGTTTTCCGATCCGGGTGGCGAATCAGACCGAGGGTGTGGAAAAGACCGATCCTCTGGAGCTCTTTATGTATCTCAATGAGATCGGCAGTAAAAACGGTGTCGGTCGGGTGGATATGGTGGAGAACCGCTTCGTGGGGATCAAGTCCCGGGGCGTCTATGAATCGCCCGGCGCAACGATTCTCTGGGCAGCCCACCGCGACCTGGAAGGCATCGCCATGGACAAGGAGGTCATGCACATCCGGGATATGCTCGCACCGAAATTTTCCGAGCTGATCTACAACGGTTTTTGGTTCTCTCCCGAGATGGATTTCCTGATGCATGCCTTTGAGAAAAGCCAGGAAAAGATTGACGGGACGGTGTATCTCTCGATCTACAAAGGAAATGTAAGTGTTATCGGTCGGAAATCACCGACCTCACTCTACGATCAGGAGTTGTCGAGCATGGATGTTGAGGGCAACTACAATGCGGTGGATTGCAAAGGATTTATCAAAATCAATGCGATCCGGCTAAAGGCGCATCACATTGTCCTGAAAGATAAAATGCCCTATCAGTGGCGTAAAAAGGAGGGTGGTCATGAAGCTGTGGCAAAAGACAAAGCATCTTGATAAGGAGATTGAAAAATTTACTGTCGGGCAGGATTATATCCTTGATAAGGAGCTGGTGTATTATGATTGCATTGCTTCCAAAGCCCATGCGGCGATGCTGGGGAAGATCGGGATTCTAAGTGAAGCAGAAACGGCTGATCTTTTACAGGGACTCGACCGGATAATTGAGCTGGACAGACAGGGCAAATTTACCATCGCTCTTGAAGACGAGGACTGTCACACGGCGATTGAGAATTTCCTGATCGAGAAAATTGGTGAAGCGGGGAAAAAGATTCACACCGGTCGCAGCCGTAACGATCAGGTGCTGACCGCTTTGCGTCTTTACAGTAAGGTGAAATTGCGAAGATGTCTGGAAATGCTGCGGGAGACTACCGGTCATATTGAGGATTTTATCAGGACGTTTGGCACAATTCCCATGCCGGGGTATACCCATACCCGCAAAGCCATGCCCTCCAGTGTGGGGCTCTGGGCGAACGCCTTTAAAGCGGCGTTTACCGATGATCTCGACCTGCTGCAGGCGGCTATCAGACTGGTGGATCAGAATCCGCTGGGAACCGGCGCCGGCTATGGGATTCCGTTGCCCCTGGACCGGGAGATGACTACCGCCGAGTTGGGTTTTGCGAAAACTCAGGAAAATCCTATCTATGCCCAGAATAGTCGTGGAAAATTTGAGGCGTTTGTTCTGTCGGTACTTAGTCAGGTGATGCTGGATATTAATAAACTCGCCAGCGATCTGGTGCTCTTTACGCTGCCCTCAATCGCCTACTTTATTCTGCCCGATGAATTTCTGACCGGGTCGTCCATTATGCCGCAGAAGAAAAATCCCGATGTACTGGAACTGCTGCGGGGTAAATACCACGAGATTTTTGTCTATGAAATACAGATGAAAAACACCACGGTGAATCTGATCTCCGGCTACCACCGGGATATTCAGCTGACCAAGGAGGCGGTCATTCGGGGATTTGCCACGGTGCTGGATTCGATCCATGTGACCAGTCTGATTTTTCGGAATCTGAAAGTCATCGAGGAAAATTGCGAAGTTGCCATGACGGAGGAGCTGTATGCTGCTGAAAAGGCTTATAAGCTGGTGCAGCAGGGTGTGCCCTTCCGCGAAGCCTACCGTCAGATCGGCAAGCAGTATGAAAAATCGAAAGTGCTGTACTATGAGTGATATCAGGGTATCGGTTGTCGGTGCATCCGGATATACCGGATTCGAGCTGGTGAAAATTTTACTGCGCCATCCGCTGGTGAAGATCGCCCATCTGGCGGTGCGTTCGGATGTGGGAAGACCCTATTCGGAGCTCTTTCCGGCGCTGAAAGGGCGCTGCGATCAAAAATGCGTTGCGATTAACGTTACGCAAATTGCGGAAGCAAGTGACGTCATTTTTTTCGGTCTGCCGCACCGCACGAGTATGGAGATTGTACCGGAGTTCCTGCGATACGGGAAGAAGATCATTGATCTCAGCGCCGATTATCGGCTGGATAATGAAAAGCAATATGTAAATGCCTATGGCGTGAATCATTTGGATAAAGGAAATCTGCCCGCCTTTGTGTACGGATTACCCGAATTCAATCGGGAGAAGATTCGTCAGACGAATACCGTCGCAAATCCGGGCTGCTTCCCGACGGGGATTGCATTGGCGCTGATGCCGGCGCTGCAGGCGGGATTGATCGGAACCGACGCAATCCTGGTGGACAGCAAAACCGGCATTTCCGGCGGAGGCAAGACGCCCAGACCGGCGTTCCACTTCCCGGAATGTAACGAAAATGTGGCGGCTTATAAAGTCGCATCCCATCAACACGAACCGGAGATCGAACAGGAGCTCGGTAAAATAGCCGGTCAAACCGTGGATATTACCTTCGTACCCCATCTGGTGCCGATGACGCGGGGTATTTACAATACGATCTATACGGAACTTGTCCGGTCCGCAAGGGTGGCTGAGCTGGAGGACCTTTATCGAAAACAGTATCTGGATGAACCCTTTGTGCGGGTTTTGGAGAGCGGTGCGATTCCTGAAATCAAGCATGTCGCCGGGACGAATTTCTGCGATATCGGCATGGTGATTTCCGGGAAACGGCTGATCCTCCTGAGCGCCATTGACAATCTGATCAAAGGCGCCTCGGGACAGGCGGTTCAAAACATGAATGTAATGATGGGATTGGATGAAACCCTTGGACTAAACTGACGGAGCAACGATGAAATTTATCCAAAATCCCAAAATAACGGATCCGCAGGGATTCACCGCCGCAGCAATGCGGGCGGGTTTCAAACGTAAACGCAAAGACCTGTGTATCATACAGAGTGCTGTGCCGGCGAAGAGTGTAGTCAAATTTACCCAAAATGTGGTCAAAGCCGCACCGCTGCTGGTCGCCATGGAGTCGCTGAAAAAGACAGGCAATCTGCTTCAGGCGCTGATCATTAATTCCGGTAACGCCAACGCCGGGACTGGTCAACAGGGGCTGGCGGATACCCGCACCACGATCCGGATGCTGGCTGAAAAAACCGGCGTTCAGCAAGAGCTCATTCTCGCTTCCAGTACCGGGGTCATCGGTGAGCTACTTGATATGGAAAAAATGCGAAACGGTATCGAAGCGCTATCTTTCCAGCTGTCAGAGGACGGCGGTTTTGGTTGTGCCGAAGCGATTCTGACCACTGATACGGTAGAGAAAAGTTTTGGCGTGAAAATTGACATTCAGGGTATTGAGGTGACCATCAGCGGGATTGCGAAAGGGTCCGGCATGATTCAGCCCAATATGGCGACCATGCTGGCTTTCGTGACCACTGATGCGGACATTGATCATGCATTGCTGAACCGGATTTTCACCGAATGTGTGGAAAAACAGTTCAACATGATTTCCGTGGACGGTCATACCAGCACCAACGACACGGCGCTGATCATGGCAAACGGGCAGGCGCACAATCCGCCGATTCAGGACGATACTCCCGAAGCCGCTCTGTTTCGGGAGGCGCTGATGTGGTTAACGGAGGAAATGGCAAAAGCGATTGTCCGGGACGGAGAAGGGGCGACGAAGTTCGTGGCGATTCGACTGGAACAGGTGGATAGTTTTGCCAATGCCAGGAAAATGGCGTTTGGCATCGCCAATTCGGCGCTGGTAAAAACGGCACTGTTTGGTCAGGACCCCAACTGGGGACGGATTCTCTCAGCCGCCGGCATGGTGGGCGTGGATTTCGACCCGGACCGGACCGATCTGAAAATCAACGGCAGCTATATTTACAAGGCGGGCAATCCGGTTCGGCTGGATAAGCCTGTGCTGAAGCAGCTGATGGCGCCACCGGAACTGGAGATAGTCCTCACCGTCAATACAGGTTTAGAATCGGCGACGGTTTATACGACGGACCTCTCCTACGATTATGTCAGAATCAATGCGGAATATCATACCTAAGGGAGCGGAAATTATGCGAGAAATTATCAATAAAGCGGATGTCCTGATCGAAGCCCTGCCCTATATCAAGGCTTTTCATGGTAAGAAGATCGTCATCAAATTCGGCGGCAGCATTATGACCGACGATAATTTGATGAATGAAGTGCTGATGGATATTGTCTTTATGAAATTTGTCGGCTGGCATCCGGTCGTTGTCCATGGCGGGGGACCGGCTATTACGGAAGCCATGCAGCAACGCGGCAGCCGGGCGGAGTTTGTCAATGGTTTGCGGGTAACTGATCGCGAAACCATGGATCTGGTGGAGGATATTCTTGCCCATAAGATCAATTCCCAGATTGTCAATTTACTGAACAAGATGGATGGCGATGCCGTGGGATTATACGGCTTGGACAGGGGTCTGATCCGGGTGGATAAAATGATGCCCGAAGTGGATGGCAAGACGGTGGATATCGGCTACGTGGGCAGTGTGCGCTACATCAATGCGCCGGTGCTTAACCGACTGCTGGAGCAGGGTAAAATTCCGGTCATCGCACCCATCGGGGTGGGGGATGAGGGGCAGACCTTTAATGTCAATGGCGATGTGGTCGCCGGCGATATTGCCTCATCTATCGGCGCCCGTAAATTGGTATATCTGACGGATATGCCGGGCATTTTGCGGAACCCCGCTGACAAGAAGAGTGTTATCAGTACGCTGACCCGCGTTGAAGCCGAACGGCTGATTAGCGAAGGCATTATTCAGGGAGGGATGATTCCGAAAGTGACCTCCTGCCTGAACGCCCTGAAGTTCGGCGTCAATAAAGGGCATATTGTGGACGGTCGCATTGACCACTCGTTGTTGCTGGAAATTTTTACCCGTGAGGGAATAGGAACGGAGATATTGAGAAATGGATCAGAAATTATTCGATAAATATGTGCTGAATACCTATAGCCGGCTTCCGATCACCATTGTCCGGGGTCAGGGCATGTCGGTGTGGGACGATAAGGGTCGGGAATACCTCGATTTTTTCCCCGGATACGGAGCCGGTAATCTCGGACACTGCCATCCCAAGATTGTCACGGCTCTTCATCGGCAAATCGATGAGATTATCCATGTACCGAATGTTTATTATAACAATGCTCAGGGCGATTTGGCAAAACGGATCATTGAGAGTACCTTTGATGGACAGGTGTTTTTCTGCAACAGCGGCGCCGAAGCCAACGAAGGCGCCATTAAGCTGATTCGCAAACGCAATCCCGATAAGAAAACGATCATTACCCTGAAAGATTCCTTTCACGGACGGACGATTGCGGCGGTCACCGCCACCGGTCAGCCGGTCTATCACGATGGCTTCGATCCGCTGCCCGGCGGTTTTGAATACTGCGAAGCCAACAATATCGCTATGCTGGAAAAGATGATGAACGATTCGGTGGCGGCGGTGATGTTTGAGCCGGTTCTGGGTGAAGGTGGAATCGTACCGATTACGGCGGAATTTATGCAGGCTGCCCGGGAATTATGTAATCAGTACGATGCACTTATGGTTTTGGATGAGGTACAGTCGGGGATCGGGCGTACGGGAAAACTCTTTGCCTATCAGCACTATGAGGTGGTGCCCGATCTGCTGACCATGGCGAAATCGCTGGGTGGCGGCGTACCGATTGGTGCTTTTGTGGTGAAGCGTGAGCATTGTCATGTATTACAACCGGGCAATCACGGTTCCACTTTTGGCGGAAATCCCCTGGCATGTTCTGCCGGAATCGCCGTATTAAAGGCGATTTCCGATGAAAATCTACTGGAGAATGCGACGGAGATGGGTGAATATCTCAGGGAAAAGCTGGAGGGCTTAAAAACCAAATACGCCGTAATCAAAGAAATCCGCGGGATTGGTCTGATGCTGGGAATGGAGCTGAAAGTTCCCGGGGCGGAAATTGTCCGCTTATGCCTGAAGAAAAGGGTTTTGCTGAACTGCACGCACAAGACGGTTTTGCGCCTCATGCCGGCGATCAATGTGACGAAGTACAAGATCAGCCGGCTGGTGAAGGTGCTGGACCAGGCTTTGGAGACCTACGTGACCTGGGGCGGGTGATTTTCCTATTTGGTCAGGAACACCGACCTGAAAATGAATAGTGCTGGTGAGCAGATTCCCAATGCAATGTTTTACACTTCCAGGAAACCATTATTATCTTAAAATCCCGACACCAGCCCCAGAATAAATAGATTATTCTCCGCTTCCAGGTCGTGAATATATTCGGCGATCAGACGCAGATTGCGCGCCATAAGATAGGTTCCGCTCAACGTGACAGTATGATAATTATGCGCCGCGATATCGGATTCGACATTATTATAGAGCAGGGTCCAGTAAAAATTTGACTGATCCAGCCTGGGTGCAAAAACCAGCTCGGCGCAGATACCGGCGGTTTTGGTTTCGTCGGGATTGGCGCTAAAGGTCGGATTCGAGTCCATCCGGATCAGGTACTGGCCGGTAAAAGCAAATTTTCCAAGATTCAGGACCATATCCGGTCCGAAATATTGGATCACGTTGCTGGTATCAATGATGACCGTTGCACCGTTCAATTTTGCCTCTTCGCCGCGGTAATAAAATCCGCCGATGCCGATATTCTCACCGACGCCCTGAGCGACGCGCAGACCGATATTTTTATAGGGATCGCTGTCAAAGCGGAGATTGCTTCCGGCTTCGGGAATGCCGTTGCCGTTGGTGATCATGGCGATGATATCGGTGCCGGTTTTTGCGATGCCGTAAGCCAGAATCACGCCCCGGTCATAGGCGAGATTCGTCCCGGATTCGCCGATCTGAGTTTTGTAGATATGATAATCCTCGTAGCTCAGCCGCAGTTCCCGCTTCATCAGCGGATCACAGGTCTGGAACTGCCCGACCATGATATCGAGGTTGCTGTTGAAGACATTATCGAAGTGAATATAGGCATCCTCCAGCCCGGCGACCTCACCGCGTTCGTAAATATAGAAGTAGAAGTAATAGCCGATCTTTTTGTACAGTGTACCGCCGGACAGCAGCTTCAGACCGTAGGGCGTCTGCAGGTCCTTTTCAATAGCGCCTTTGGTTTCCAGCAGGGCGAAGGCGTCGAAGCGAACGCCGATGGGAAAATCGCGGTTCAGCCAGAGTTTGTCGTCGCCGGCGGAGATATAATCCCGCTCTTTCTCCTCGTTGGGCTCGATAAAGCCGTTGCCGGCGAATTCATCGCCGTAATCTTTCAGCCGGGGAAAGGGATCATGGCAGGTGCTGCAGGAAAATTTGTAGCGCCGGGCAAACGCCGGTATTGCCAGAGCGGATTGACCGATTAATAGGACCGCCAGGCAAATATTGAGAAATAAGATTTTGCGGAAATTCATACAATGCTCCTTAATCATAAACCTCGATGTTGGTGGAGGCTTTATTCATGAGAATGATTTCACTCTCCTCCGCCGGCACTTTCAGGAAATCCGCCACCGGCTTGACCAGTTTTTGATAGTTCAGGCGGGCGGTCACGGTGACTTCACCGAAGGCAATGTCATCGGGCATTTCCCATGTAAAGGTTTCCAGCTTGGTTTCCCGTGGACCGATCCGGTAATCCACGCCAAGGCTGCGGGTATTCCACTGCTGAATAGTCATAATGCCGTTCTCGTCGAAGTAAGGCATCCGGAAAATGCGGTTGCCCACCGGAACACCATCCCGCTGAACGCCCCTGAAATTTTTCAAGCCCAGGGGGATGCCCATATCGGCGTAGGCGAGTTCGTCGGCGGCGATGGTGTATTCCTCGCCCTCAAAGCCCTTTTTGTCAACGGGCAGATGGTACTCTTTGCCTTCGGCGTCCACCGCCCGGACATCCAGCCAGAGAATCCGGTCTTCCACGGAGCCGGTGGGGATTTTGTGCCCGGCTTTGGCATTGAACAGCTCCACCTGCAAAGTCACCACGCCATCGTAGGGAATCTCACGTTCGTCGGGATGAATGGAAATCTCGATGGCGCTTTTGAGCTTGGCTTCGTTGTGGGCGCCGAGGAAAATATGCTGAGCCACCATACCCTCTTCTGCCATGGATGCGCTGCGCCCTTTGGCTTTGGGCATGTGGCAGACGAAACAGGGCACGCCCTCAGCACTATAGGGCCCCTCCGCCCATTCAGTCTGCGTCGATTTCACGTCGATTCCGAAAGGATTCCGTTCATTATGACAGGTTCCGCAGTATTCCGCCCGGGTGTAGGTTTCATTAAATTTTGTAATGTGATGCGGCGACACGAGTCCCTCTTTGGCGCCGTATTTGACACGCCCCGGTTCGGAAATCCAGTTGAAATTAACCGGGTCGCCGTCAATCCCGGTGATTGTATGGCAGAGATCGCAGCTGACGCTTTCGTTGGCGCGGGATTTTTGCTCCGGTCGCGGTGGTGGGACATCGCCGGCTAAATACGCCAGCGGGGCATGGCAACCGTTGCAGCCGTCGGCAGTGGCTTTGAAGAAAGGGTCTTTTTCGCTGTGCGGTATCGCCAGCTCAAAGTACTCGATCTCGTCCCAGTGGTGGGTGAAGGCTTGTGACATCATCGCCTGCCGCCACTGCTGATAAATATTGGTATGGCAGCTCTTGCAGACCTCCGGTTTTTCGTAATCATCGTATTTTCGGCTGCCGAGAGCATGTTCACCGGCTTGCTGGGCGCTGGTGTATGTAAAACTGACCAGTAGTACGATTGACCAGAATATTAGATTTTTATTCAAATAACAACCTTTCTACTAATTGTTTTTAAACTTTTTAAAGTAGGCATCTATTTCCGGTCTGAGCTCAATGCCGGCTCTTTCAAAGCAGTCCAACAGTTCCGAATAGGTACCATCATTTCCGAGAAAGTTCCATAATTCTTGTGTGATTCTTGAGTTATAAACCAATTTTATATCTCAATTCTTTCAAATGAAGTTCTGCTGAATATAAATCACCAATATATTCTGTTAAAATGTGATGATATCTACTTTCAAATTCAGAAAAAGAATGCATTACTTGAGAGTACCGTCTCTTGTCATTAGAAATTACATATAGTTTCACATTACTATAGTCAATTAATGTAGCTAGTCTTCCTACTCCTGACCAAGTACCAGTTGAAATTTCTACTTCAAATGCGTATTCTGGAATGTAATTTCTACCCTTTTCTCTGAACCATAATACATCAATTTTTCTTAGAACATTATAATCTGAAAACTGGAGTTGAGGGCACTTTTGTAATGATATAATCTCTGAAATTTTCCGTCTGTTGAAATGCCTTGAAAAATCTGGACAGTACGTTCTATAGCCTCTAATATTTCCTATTTCTATAATCCTACCCTGTACTACAGAATGCAGACTTTCTTCTGCTGTATTTTTAGGTTCTTTGCTTTTAAAGGGCTCAAGTAACATTTGCCAGGCATTTATAAATTTATTGCATTCAATTTTGTTACTCCGCCCCTTTAATATGAGATTTAAATCTTCATCAATAAGGATTTTATACTCACCATTTCTATCATGACTTATATTCGAGAGATTATTAAAGAATAATTGAGCAGGAACAATTAGGGTGTTTTCAATTGAGCCACATATAAAAGCAATAAACGGATTATCGAGATTTGCAATTTCTTCAATTGTAATATAATTAATACCAAAAAAATATCTCCCACTCTTATTTGACTTTGATGCCGCTCTTATTAGTACATTAGCTTCTGCAATTTGATATACTCTTGACTTAAGAACTTTAATAGGTTCAACATTTGTATTCAGTTGTTTTGCCTTTTTTAAAAATTCTTCACAGAGTAAATCTGCTTTTGTTACCATATCATACCTATCAATCTATAATTTCACTTGCCTCATTATAGATCGATTTAATATTAAATATGTTAAAGTTTTTATCTATGCGATCTCTCTTGCTTGAAAGGTCAGGACAATCACCTAGATAATATTCAGCGTATATTTTTGCATCCTTTGCATTTTTTGCTTCTATGTCAATAATATAATTTCTAACTAAAGATATTTTAAAAGTCTTCATTGTACTTTATCCTCATGTAAAAATCAATAATTCAATTCATTTGCTTGTACTAACGTAGTACCGCTTCCGCAAAACGGATCCAGTACGATATCACCTTTATTAAAGTAAACATCTTTTTTATATTCATCTGTATGAGTATCGAGAAAATATTCGACAAGTTGGGGAATAAATTTACCTTTATAAGGATGGAGTCTGTGAACGTGTTTGGTTCTTTCTGATTCCTTATATTCTGAAAAAGACAAATGCCAGTTAAGATCATCTCCGAATTTCTTCAGGTACTTTTTACCGTTGTCTAATGAGTCATAATAATTTTTTAGATCCTCTTTTTTAATCAATACATTTCCGTTTGCTCCATATTTGTTAATTCTTCCGTATTGGATTAAATAAGATATATTAGAAGTCGTTACCTTTCGATTCAAATAATTAGATGCCCAGACACTAGCCTCTTTTATCGTAAAAAAACTCGTTTTATCCTTATTAAAAAGTATTAACTGGTCCATATCTTTTTTTCATTTTTGATCATTAGCGATGTTACATTTTTCAACAAGATTTCTCTTCCATATTCAAGATTTTATTTCATATCCTAATTTCAATTTAACATTAAAAATTATTTATTTCCAAATCAAACAGAATGTGTTAGTAAAAACGGATTTGTGAAATGGATTTTACGCATAGCTATGCAATCCCGACAGGATGAAACTGACACCCCAATATGTAAAGGCGATGGAGAGCAGCGCAATCACCACGACCACCGCTTTTTTCTGTTTGGTGGCGACATTCAGGTGAAAGTAGAAGGCGAGCACCAGAATATTGATCAGCGCCCAGGTCTCCTTGGGGTCCCAGGCCCAGTAATTTCCCCAGCTGACATACGCCCAGATACCGCCGGTGATCAAGCCGACCGTCAGAAAGAAAAAGGCGATTTTAACCTCGTTGTCCATCTGCCGGACGATGTTTTCCGGCACCACTGCTTCCTTTTTCAGCAGAATCAGCAGTGCATAACCGGCGGCAATGATCATCGCCATGTAGCCGAAGAAATACGCCGGGACATGAATGTACATCCAGACGCTGTTCAGCGCCGGCATCAGCGGCTTCGGAATCTTCATTGACCGCGGCAATATAAGGGCAATTAGGAGGATGACCATTATAGCGCCGATGAGGATTTTGCGGAAACGGTCATTGAATTGCACTTTCCAAAACACCGTCCGCAAACCGACTAAAAATGGCAACAGGACAAAGGTTTCGTACATATTGGTAAAGGGCGGATGCCGGGCGATTACCGAGCGCGCCACCAGCCCGCCGAAATGAAGAGCCAACGCCGCCAGCAGCAGCAGATAAGCCGGGCGAGATTTCTGCAGGAGATACAAAAGGAGGGAAATTCCGTAGACAACCAGGGCAATAATCAAGAGAGTTATTTCCAAAGTCCGGGCTCCTTTCAGACTGTTTGCCAATAGAATATATGAAAAAGCCGGTTCGGGTACAAGCCGGATTTTATCCCGGAACCGTCCTGACGGCTTGACATTTACGGAAATTCAGTGAATATTTGGTCGTTATGAATCAATCCAATCGCCCTTACTCACCCGATCAGATGCCGGCGAACCGGCTTGATGAAATCTTAATCAAAAAGGTCTGTTGATGTCAATTCTAATAAAAAATCCGCTGCTCTGCTGTCGCATGAAAACAGATGTCCACGACGACAATCTGCTGGACGCCTTTTCCGGCGGACATATCTATATTGAAGACAATCAGATTCGTTCGGCTGGTCCGCAACCCTTTCAGGGCGCCGCTGACGAGATTATTGATGCCTCCCGCATGGTGGTTTTGCCCGGTTTTGTAAATACCCACCACCACTTCTTTCAGTCCCTGACACGGAATATTTATGCCACTCAAAAATCGGGGCTTTTTGAATGGTTGACCGTCAACTACGAAATCTGGCGCGGCATCAGCGGCGAAGCGTTTTATATCAGCGCCAAAACAGCCATGACCGAATTGCTGAAATCCGGCTGCACCACCACCAGCGACCACCTTTATCTCTTTCCGCAAAAGGCTGAACCCACACTGATTGATCGGGAGATTACGGCTGCCAAAGAGCTAGGCATGCGTTTTCAGCCCACCCGCGGTTCCATGTCCCTGGGTAAAAAGGACGGCGGTCTGCCGCCGGACGATATTATTCAGTCGGAAGAGGTCATTTATGCCGACATCGAGCGACTTGTTGATGAATACCACGATCCCTCTTTCGGCGCCATGCTGCGCATTGCACTGGCGCCCTGCTCGCCCTTTTCGGTGACGCAGGCGTCCATGCGCGCAACCGTGCGCCTAGCTGAAAAATACGGGCTGCAGATTCACACCCATCTGGCGGAAACCCTGGACGAGGAGAATTTCTGCCTTGCGACATTCAACAGCCGCCCTTTTCAATTCATGCAGGACCTGGACTGGATTCGGGAAAATGCCTGGTTCGCCCACTGTATTTACCTGAATGATGAGGAAATCCGCCGGGCGGGCGCCGCCCGCATCGGTGTTGCCCACTGTCCGTCGTCGAATATGCGCCTGGGCTCCGGTATCGCCCGGATTAAGGAGCTGCTGGAGGCTGGTGTGAAGGTCGGTCTCGGTGTGGACGGCTCCGCCTCCAACGACTCGTCCAATATGCTCCTGGAGATGCGTAACGCCCTGCTGATCAGCCGCCTGAGGGAACCGCAATACTGGCTGGGCGCTGAGGAGGTTTTGTGGATGGCGACGGTGGGCGGAGCGTTGGCTCTGGGGCGCAACGATATCGGGCAGATTGCCACCGGGAAGTGCGCCGATCTTACCATGATTTCCCTGGATCGGGTTGAATACGCCGGAGCGCAGCATGATCCGGCGGCGGCGCTTGTCTTCTGTGCCGCCCTGAGTCCGGTGGATTGGGTCATCGTAAATGGTAAAATCGTCGTGAAAAACGGTCGGGTTCGCAACCTGGATGAGCCGGTGCTGATCCGCCGGCATCAGGAGGTCTCGGACCGGCTGGTGACATTAGCCGAAGATCAGCTGAACGTCAAATTAAAGCGTCCCGGGATTAAACGAAAATGATAAAAACCAGAGAGTCAAACCACCTGCAAACCGGTGCGGCTCTGATTACGCAGGCGCGGTGCTTTCTTGCGGGGACCGGATTTCTCTGACCATTAAAAACGCACATCCTATCGTGACCAGATTGATTACCGGTATGATAAAAACCGCCGGGACAACATTCACCCCGTTGACAGCCATGGCAATAATTTTTGCGGTTAGTGCCATCATTAATATCGATAGGAAGATGATATAGGGCGTTCCGAACAGATATCCTGTCGCTCTGTTCTTCATCAGCAACAGCCCGACAATAAAAGAGATCGGCAATAACAAGCCAAGATCGAAGCCCTGGACAATTAATGTCGTAAAATGGTACAGGTCATCCGGGTAAATTGTGCCGTTAAGCAGGGGTGGCAGAACCACACTCAGCCATAGCAATGCGATGATAATGGAATTAAAGATCAAAAAGCCGCCGGTAAATTTTACGGGCGCCTTGTGAGAAAAATACTGAGAGACTGAGGCGGGATCGAACTCCTTTAGCGTCAGGAACAGAGCGAAAAAGGATAATCCCAGAAGCGCCGCATAGGCTAAAAACAGGATATTATACATTGCCATTGCGGTATAGAACAGATAGGTGACCAGAAAATATCCCAACGTGCCGCTCAATAAAAAGTGAGCCCGCGCGGATTTTTTACGATATCCCGGTAATGTTATCAGTAAAAGTGGAATGCCGATAAAAAGGGTGATAAAATCCTGGGCGATTCCCTGGATCGCCACATCCGCCGGCATATGCCGGTAGATTCCCTGACCGTAAATATCCACCGTCTGTCCGCGAATGGATTGATACCGGAATGGTCCGGGACCGTCTTTTGAAAAGATTCCGCAGGCGCTTGCAAGTGCTCCGGTCAGGATGATAAGTGCAACGAGGATTGTGACAGTCGTTTTCCGGTTCAAATCGTTCTCCTTTTAGATATGTTAGAATTTTACCCCGACAAACAGCAGCGGGAATTGGTAAAAAAATCTGTTTTCGAACGCCTCCTTTTCATGTGCCCTGAAACTGGCGGGTTTATTGCCGGCGTAGAGCCCGAATCCGAAAGGCCATTGAAAAGAGGTGTAAAGGGGTATATTTTTCACCTCGAAATTGAACTGATAACCCACGCGAAATTCATTCCACAGATCGAAGCTTTTGTAGTATTTTTGTTCATTTTTCTCATAGAATTCATCGTAGCAGGGCCAGATTTGATATTCAATATGCAAATTTTTCCATAAATACCGTCTGTATCCGAGTATCAGTGCCGGCGAATTGGTATGACCAAAATCGAAATGAATGTTCATATAGCCAAGCCCGATAATCGCCTCATCCACCGGTGTGAAATGATAGTTATAATGAATTCCCCAAATACCTGCCCCGGCAAGCTGCAGTAAAGGGGACAGTGGACTTGTGTCTACCTAATGCTGATAGATGGACCCACTATCCTCTTCCGGTTCAGACGCTGAAAAAACGATGGTGGGAATGATTATTGCCGTACTCGAAATAAGTAAACCGACTGCGGATATTTTCAAAACTTTCCTCCTGAATCTTGATTAACTCCGGTCGTTCTTTAAAGAAACTTCTGAAAATCTATTGGATAGGATGTCAATAAATCAAGTATTTTTGGGAGAATCCGTGAGCCGCGGGAAGTTATTGAATTTTTTACCTCAGACATGTAAAATACCACACCTATGAATCAGTTATTGAAAAAATTTACCCCCCAGACCGATCTTCTTGCGCTGGACTTCGACGGCGTGGTGGTGGACAGTATCGCAGAATGCCTGGTGGTGGGTTACAATGCCCTGGCGATTCAGCAGGAGCGGGAGGAGCGGATTCGGTATCTGACAGAATTACCACCGGCAACTGTCCGGGAAGCGCGGCGGATTCGGAATTTCATCCGCTACGGACAGGATTACGTCTTCATCCATTATGCCCTGCAGCAGGATGCGGCAATCACCAACCAGGGAGATTTTGATGCATTTCTGGAAGCGAACCACGCGCTGGAGCAAGAATTCCGGCGGATATTTTATGACGAACGCGCCCGGTTTTGGCGGGACGAACCGCAGAACTGGCTGGCGCTGAATCCCTTTTATCCGGGCATGCGGGAGTTCGTAGAAAATTATCAGCCGCGTGAGCGGTTGTATATCATTACTACGAAACTCCGAGAGAATGTGGAAGCCATTTTTCGGGGCAACGGGGTGAAATTTCCACCGGGCAATATCCACTCTGCCGATCAGAATATCAGCAAGTCGCAGATTATTGCCCGGCTGCTGGCGGAAAAGCAGGTATCAACGGCGCATTTTCACTTTATTGACGATCAGGTGGACACGCTGATCCGGGCGCAGGCTACCGGCGTCAATCTCTATCTGGCGGGCTGGGGATATAATAATGCCGAACAGGCGGATAGCGCCCGCAAAAACCGCCTGCCGGTTCTGACCCTGCCGGAATTCCTGAAAATGTTTGGTGGCTGAAGCTGTCTATTTCCGCCGCCGGAAAGCAAGCGCCAGAACGACCATATACAGAAGGGCAAGCAACAGCAGCAGTTTGGTCCAGCGCACCTCTGCCACCTCGATGATGCTGCTGTAAACGGCTTTGCCGGGTTTGATGACAAGCTCCAAATCCCCAATCCTGAGCGGTTTCAGCATCGCGACAGGATAGTACTGTCCGTCAACTTTCAGATTGAAAACCCGTTCGGCGTGGTCGAAGTCTTCCAGGATGCATTCGACGGCTCCGTGAAAAACCGTATCGCCCGGCGCTACGGCATACTCCCGGTCATTGATGCTCAGATAGAACAGAATCTCCCGGTCGTAGGCATTCTGATATAGACGGTAATGACCGATTGCCAGCGGTTTATTGACCGCCAGCCGCACGGTGTCCCGTTCGTCGATCAGCAGGTGACTGATAAAGGCTCTGGGGGTGCGCCTGTTCTCGTGATATTGAATTTCAAACTGTAACAGCTGGAGCCTGCAGTCATGTTTGGCTGTTGCCGATTTTGTAAATTCCGAAAAACGCACCGTCTCCCCCTCCCGGAGAGTCATGAAAAACCGCCGGTTGCTGCTTTTTTCAATGGCAATGACGATGAAGCAGAGCGCCAGCAGCAGGTGCAGGATTTTCTGGAGCGGTGAGCGAATTCCTTTCAGGAAGATAGCGGCAATGATACTCAGAGATAAGACTCCCCAAAGCAGGGCATTGATAGGGGAGTCATAAAAGCGATTGAGATGCAGAATATGGATCAGACGGTTGGCGGCGCCGGGATATTCGCCGGGCGGAAACTCACTGATTTGCGGAATGAAGGTGCTGATAATCAGAAAAATCAACAGCAACAGGGTGATGATCTGAAAGGTCCGAACCCAGAATTTATACGGTGTATTAGCCATGCCGGAGAATCCTTCCGGCGAAAGCGTCGGTGTGTTCGCCCTTTGCAATGGTCACTTTGCCGTTGACAATGACATATTCAATACCGGTGGGATACTCGTGCGGATCGGTGAAGGTAGCGTTATCAATCACGGTCTCGGGATTGAATATGACGATATCGGCGAAGTAATCTTTGTGCAGATAGCCGCGCTGCTTCAGATCGAGTTTGTCAGCGGGCATGCTAGTCATTTTGCGGACGGCGGTGATCAGATCGAAGACCTTTTCGTCCCGGGCGTACTTACCCAGCACTCGGGGAAAGGTGCCGTAGAAGCGGGGATGGGGCTTGCCTTCGCCCAGCTTTCCGTAGGGCGCCACGGCGCTGCCGTCGGAGCCGATTATTACCAGCGGCGAGGCAAGTACCTTTTTCAGGTTGGTTTCGTCCATGGCAAAGCCGATTACGCTGACGTTGGTGCGCTCTTCAATTAACAGGTTGCGGATGAATTCGAAGGGCTCCTTGCCGGTCATTGCGACGCAATCCCGGATGGATTTACCTTCGTAGAGTTTATTTTTTTCCGAGCGGCAGTTGCTGATGACCACTCTGTCCCAGCCGCCGATGCGCCTGCCCCGGCTCTCGGTATAGGCTTTTATCTTCGGTAAATCGGCATTATTCTGCAGTCGTTGCAGAATATCCTCCGTATCGCCCTGCCGGGACCAGAGCGGCAGAAACGACGATAGTCCCGTACCCCAGGCATTGTAGGGATAGCGATCGGCGTGCACCGGCAGACCCTGATCGTGAGCGGTTTGGATCATCGCCAGCATGTGGTCAACCTTGTGCCAGTTGGACTGATTGCAGGCTTTCAGATGGGAGATTTCCAGGTTGACGCCGGATTGGCGGCAAATTTCCAGCGCCTCCTCAATGGCTTCTTCCACGGTATCGTCCTCGTTGCGCATATGGGTGGCATAGACGCCGTCATATGCTTTGACCACCTTGCAGAGCTCGATCAGTTCGGGTGTTTTGGCGTAGCTGCCGGGGGCGTATTCGAGACCGGTGGAGAGCCCCAGGCTGCCCGCTTCCATGGTTTCTGCCAGTACGCGTTTCATCTCCTCTAGTTGAGCGGATGTCGGCTGCACGTCGTTTTTGCCGATGACGTAGGCGCGCAGATCGCCGTGACCGGTGAAAGTGGCGTAATTGAGAGAGGGCTTTGCCTTTTCGATGGCGGCGAGAAATTCAGCGGCGGTTTGCCAGGAGGTGGAGATGCCGTAGCGCTCTTTTAATCGATTGCAGAGAGCCCGGCTGTCCTCTTCATTCAGCGGAAAGGGCGAGGAGCCGCAGTTGCCGCTGATCTCCGAGGTGACTCCCTGGCGGATTTTGCTCTCGCCCCGGGGATTGACCAGCAGTTCGGTGTCGGTGTGGGTGTGAATGTCAATAAAACCGGGGCAGACGATCCGGTTGGCGGCATCGATAACCTGATCGGCACCGGCATTTGCCAGATCCCCGATGGTGATGATTTTATCTCGTCTGATGCCCACATCGGCGGGATAGATCGCCGGCGAACTGCCGTCAATAACCAGCCCGTTGCGGATGATCAGATCGAAGCGGTTTCTCACGGAACAGCCGACCACAACACCGAGTCCCGCCAGCGTCCCGGCTTTGATGAATTCCCTGCGGTTGATTTTCTTTGCCATCTTGATTCCCCCGATTGTTGGGAGAATTTAGAAAATGTTGGGGGGAATCAAAAGAGATAGTATCAACCAAGACCTTCGGGAAACCGTTGCCCTTAGCCCTTCGCCATGTATCTTTTTCATTGCATATATGTGGATTTACTTTAAATTGTATTTTGAATGGATCGGAGCTCGATATTTATTTGAATTTTGAATGTCTGATAATTCTACTAAATAAGGCATTTCTGATTATATTTGCATGTAAAAAATTTGTAATCTAATTTTAGTTGTGACCATTATTGAACAAAAAGTATTGAATGCGATAAAACATTTCTGTAAAAAAAACAAGGAATGTCGGTAGGACGAAGCTATTTAAGTTGCTTTATTTTTTAGATTTCATGTATGAGTCTCCTCTAAAAACCTCAAATTACACTAACGGCATATTTTCTATGTAAAGCCAGTAGT
>JBNGDF010000031.1:0-23383 GCA_049975265.1 Fidelibacterota bacterium | reverse complement strand
CTCTGGCACAGTCATGGCTGGTATTATGAAAACCGGCTCAACCGCTGGGAATGGCAGCGGGCGCGGGTCTTTCAGACTGTGGAGGATCTCTTTCCCATGTCTTTCACGGTGCCCTACCTGATTCCCATGCTGGAAAATGCCGGGGCGAATGTCTTCGTTCCCCGGGAGCGGGACCTGCAGACCCACGAAGTCATTGTGGATAATGATTCCGACGATGCGGGATATTACGAGGTCTTGACTGACAGCAGTATAATGATATTATCCGGTCCCGACTCCAGCGGCTTTGCCATGGGTATGCCGCCTTACGAATCGGGGCAGAATCCCTTTCGAATGGGCACGTATCGCTCCTGTCCGGCGGATACGGTGGAGACGGTCCGCTTTGAGTACATTCCGGACATTCCGGAAGGTGGTGAATACGCCGTGACGATTGCCTATCGGACGCTGCAAAACAGCGCCGATGGGGTCCGTTACACTGTTTTTCATACCGGTGGTAAAACCGAATTTCTGGTCAATCAGCAGATCGGCGGCGGGACCTGGATTTATCTGGGGACTTTTCACTTCAACGCCGGGGTAAATGCCCGGGTGGGAAAAGTAGTTGTTTCCAACAAGAGCCGAAATCCCGGCAGGGTAATTACGGCGGATGCAGTGCGTTTTGGCGGCGGGATGGGCAATATCGCCCGCAACGGTCAGATCAGCCGGCGACCCCGTTATGCCGAAGCGGCACGTTACTATCTGCAATATGCCGGAATGCCGGATACGCTGGTCTATAATCTGAACGGCGACTCCATCGATTACAATGACGATTACCAGTGCCGAGGCGAGTGGGTGAATTATCTGAAAGGCGCCCCTTTTGGCCCGACCAAGAATCCGGCGGTACCGGGTCTGGGAATTCCCATCGATCTCTCTCTGGCGTTTCATACCGACGCCGGGAAGACCCGCAACAACATTGTCGTCGGTACTCTGTCAATCTATAATACCGACGGTGCCGATACCAGTTATCAGTTTCCCGACGGACAGTCGCGTCTCGCCTGCCGGGATCTGGCAGACATTTTACAGACCCAGATTGTGGCGGATATTCGTGCCAAATATGACCCGCTCTGGAATCGGCGGGCGCTCTGGGATCGCGGCTATTCGGAAGCCTGGCGCCCGAACGTACCGGCGGCTTTGCTGGAGCTGCTTTCTCACCAGAATTTTCTGGATATGAAGTTTGGTCACGATCCGCGTTTTCGTTTTGACGTCAGCCGCTCGATATACAAAGCCCTTTTAAGATTCATAGCCGCGCAGTACCAGACCGATTATGCGGTTCAGCCGCTGCCGGTGGATCATTTTCAGGCAGTGCTGGTGGGCAATAACAGTGTTCGCCTGAGCTGGCGTCCGACATATGACCCACTGGAACCGACCGCCAATCCGGAAAAATACATTGTCTACACCAGAATCGGTGAGAGTGGTTTTGATAACGGGAAACTGGTGAATAGTACGTCGGTGATTATTTTGAACGTTAAACCCGATGTCATTTACAGCTATAAAGTTACGGCGGTGAACCGGGGCGGGGAGAGTTTTCCGTCGGAAATTCTCTCGGTCTGCTACGGTGACAGTCTCAAAGAACCGGTTCTCATTGTGAACGGCTTTGACCGGGTGGCACCGCCGGCGGTTCTGGAGACGGAAAAATACCTGGGTTTTGCCAATTTTTGGGATCAGGGGGTTCCGGACCGGTATGAACTGGGGTATATTGGAGCCCAGTACGATTTTCTGGATGAGTCTCACTGGCTGGATGATGATTCGCCGGGACATGGCGCCAGTCATGCCGATTATGAATGCAAGATTGTTGCAGGCAATACGCATGACTTTGCCATCACCCATGGCAAAGCGATACGGGCTGCCGGCTACGGGTTCGTGTCCGCCAGTGATGAGGCGGTAATGGACGGAGACATTGACCTGAAAGCCTATAAGGTGGTCGATCTGATCATGGGAGAGGAGCGACTCACAGACGGTCCGAAAGACTATTTGCCGAGAGAGTTTGAGGTGTTTCCGGCGGCGCTGCGGCAGCAGCTGGCGGACTATTGTCAGTCCGGCGGCAATCTGTTTGTCTCGGGTGCCTATATTGCCACCGACCCGTTTGTTTATGCGGAGGATGATTCTCTATCGATCAGATTTGTGGAAAACAGCCTGAAGTACCGCTGGCGAACCAATTATGCTGCCAAAACCGGTGGCGTCTGGTCAGTGGATTCCACATTTATGGATTTTGGAAAATCCTTTCAATTTAATACCGAACTCGGTCCGCTGATCTACGCCGCCGAAGCGCCGGATGCACTGGAGCCGGCGGACTCAGCGGCGGTGACAATTCTCCGTTACAGGGAAAATAACAAGAGCGCCGCAGTGGGATATCGCGGGAAACACCGGGTGGTCGCTTTCGGATTTCCTTTTGAGACGATTCTGAGTGACAGCGACCGTGATTCCGTCATGCAGGCGGTGTTG
This sequence comes from Fidelibacterota bacterium, assembly GCA_049975265.1. Taxonomy (GTDB): domain Bacteria; phylum Fidelibacterota; class UBA2242; order UBA2242; family UBA2242; genus B118-G9. The sequence goes on along the minus strand of JBNGDF010000031.1, from coordinate 20,908 downwards.
AATTATTTTGAGAATGATGACAAGATTCAGAAAATTCAGTAAAACCGCTTTGATGGTTGCCTGTTTACTGTTTTTTAACAGGGCAATTGCGGCGGAACGTCCCAAAATCGGGTTGGTGCTGTCGGGTGGTGGTGCCATGGGATTTGCCCATATTGGGGTGTTGAAAATGCTGGACTCTTTGCAGATTCCGGTGGATTATATTGCCGGGACGAGCATGGGTGGCATCGCCGGGGCGCTCTATGCAATCGGCTACACCGGACGGGAGATCGAGCAGATTGCAAATAGTGTCGACTGGCAGCGAACCTTCACCGATCGGGCTCCGCGGGAGATGTTGCCCTATTTTCAGAAGCAGGATGCAGAAAAGTATCAGTTTGAGCTGGGGATCAAGGATTTTTTACCCCTCGGTCCCGGTGGCGTCATCGTGGGGCAGAATATCATGCTGCTTCTGTCGCGCCTGGTTTTTGATTATGCAGACGTGAATGATTTTGACAGTCTGCAAATACCGTTTCGCTGTGTGGCGGTGGATCTGATCACCGGTAATGAGGTTGTCTTGGGAGAGGGTTCGCTGGCGAAAGCCATGCGAGCGACCATGGCTGTACCGAGTATTTTCAGTCCGGTGGAATGGGGCGATTCGCTGCTGGTTGACGGTGGCTTGCTGAACAATCTGCCGGTGGATGTCGCCCGGGGGATGGGGGCGGGGGTGGTAATTGCGTCCATCGTCGGTAATCCCAACAAAGAGGTTCAGGAAATTCGCAGTACCATTGATGTTCTGACACAGTCGTTTAATATTCTCCGGGACAAGACCATGAAGAGAAATATGGAGGATGCGGATGTCCTGATCGATACGAAATTGATTGGTCTGGGGGCTGCCGATTTTGACAACCGAAAGATTGTCCGGATCATTGCAGCGGGAGAACAGGCAGCAAAGGCGGCGGAGCCGGAAATCATCGCCCTGCGGGACCGGTATCAGCTACGCAGCAACCGGTTCTACCGGCAGTCGCAGCCGCCCGACTCAGCGGTCCAAATCGGCGAGATTCAGTTTATCGGCAACCGGATAATTCCCGAGGTTGCATTGCGTGAAATTGTCCGCCTTCGGAAGGGTGACCGGTTTCATCCCGATACGGTGGCGACCTATCTGGAGAAACTCCGTGCCACGGGAGATTTTTACTATGTCCGCTATCTGACTGAGACGGTTGACAGTCACGAGGTGGTTTTAAAAATATTATTGGAAGAAAAGAAGCGTCCAATTATTTATGGGGTCACTATTAACGGCAACGAAACGCTGCCGTTTGATTTTATCTATCGGCTGCTGGGGATAAAACCGGGGGAGATTTTCATTCATTCCCAGATCGAGGACAGGATAACCTATCTGTACAGCCTGGGGTATTTTGAAAAGATTTACTATGAAATTGAGTCGGTGGGCGAAAACAGCATCCGTTTTAATCTGTTCGTAAAGGAGAGCCCCGAGGTAAAAATCCGGCTCGGTCTGCGCTATGACAATTATTACCAGTTGATTGCGGCGCTGAATTTTCTGGTCATGAACAAACCGGTTCCCGGGATACGGATCGAAAACGAAATTCAATTCATCGGTCGGGAAAAACTCAGTACGCTGGCTTACTATCCTTCACGGACATTGGACTACCCGCTCTACCCGTTTGTGAACCTGGATTATGAAGATATTGATCTGTTTATTTATGATGTCTGGGGAAACAAATCGGCGACCTACAAAAACCGCTATGTGCAGGCAGGATTCGGTCTGGGATTGCTGTACAAAAATTATTGGAATGTGGAAGCCGCCTGGAACTACGAATGGGCACATTTTCGCCCTGTCGTTGCCGTCCAGGATCCGGTTCAGTTTCCCACCTGGAGGGACGAATTCTGGAAAATGCGGCTCTCCACCAACGTGGACCGCCTGGACGATACCTTTGTGCCGCGCAAGGGTCTGCTGCTGCACGCGCACTATGGGAGAAGCCTGCAGGATCCGGACACCTACAGCGATTATGTGCGCATGGATGTATCCCTGGATTATTATAAAACCTGTTTTCGGAAACATACCTTTCATCTGTACGGCTATTATGGCTGGGTGGATATGGACAGCCTGACCAATAAGTTTCTGGTCCAGGGCGGACCGGCAGACTGTATCGGTGTGGAGTACAATCAGCTTCTGGCGACCGGTCTGTCGGCGCTCCGGCTCGATTACCGCTATGAGCTGCGTCGGAATTTATACCTTTCCCTGATTGGAAATATTATGATCCATTATCGAAATGATATTTTTCTGCCGGGAAGGCAGGGTCAATATATACCGGGCTACGGTGTCGGGCTGAAATATCTGACGGCTCTGGGGCTGTTTGAAATCATTCTGAGTCGTGGTGAAAAGAGCGCCTACCAGACAGGTGATAAGCAGACCGTGCTGTATTTTAACGCCGGGTATAAATTTTAAAGGGTCGGCAGGCGAATCGATTTATTTTAGCCGCTTTTTCAGTTGTCCGATATTCCAGGGCAGGATGATATTTCCCGGCTGGTTCAGCTCCTCCCGGACGCGCATAAAACAGACGCCGATGTAGCGCTCTTTTGTCTGAATGCTCCGGGCCCACTGTTCGTAGGGTGTATCAAAGGTCGTCATCCGGCTGTTGGAGGATTCCCGGACGAGCAGTTGCCGGTTCTTTTCGGCGATCATCAGCATGTGAGCGGAGAAAATATCGTCTTTGTCGGCGAAAATGAGCGCCAGAATATCGCCGGCTCTCAGATTCTTCTGAATCTTCAGCAGGTGGTCCTTTGGAATGTAGTCAATGGTAATTTCGCGGTCCGGTTTGACATAACGCAGATCGCTGATGCCTTTGTTTTTAAAAAATTTCGCATGCGAAATAGTACGGGTTACGGTTTGGGTAAATTGCCGTCCCACTTTGCGGGACACGTCATCCAGCAGCCAGCGGTTTTCCGGCAGCCAGTCAGCCATGGTATAGTGGTTGCGGGTGCGCATACCGATAATGCCGTCCTGGTAGCGAATATGCTGCAGATTATTGAAGAAATTGTCCCAGCTGTCAGAGATGGAGAGTGCCAGGACATGCTCACAGAAGACCATACAGTTCGTCTGGTCGAAGTTGACCAGCGGTCTGGTTTCGTACAGGGCGTAGGGACCGTCGCCCGTACAGGTCAGATTGTAGGGCATTCCCAGGAACATCTCCGAATAATAGTTCATGCGCTCGGTGATGGTCATATTTATCCGGCTGACATCGGTCAGCAGCCGGTGAATTTCGACGTTTGACATTTCGTAAATTTTCGGGGAGGGACTGTCATTCTGACTGCAACCGATGGAGCTGCTGAAGAGCAGTGTGAGGAAAATAGTTATAATGCGCGGCATATCAAACTCCTGTTGTTTTTCCTCTGATAAAATAGGACACCCGGATGGTCTTGTCCATGAAAAAATCATTCAGCGGTGACGGATAAAAAAGACTCGATTTTTTACGGGAATTAGCTAAATTAGAGTTACACAGGAGAGAAACACAAGGAGATCAAATTTGGAAGAGCAATACACCACAGCCTGGCGCAAACTGGCAATTGCAGTATATAAACAGCCCGTGGACAGCCGTATATATGGAATATTTGACGCCGATGTCAGCAATATTGTCGACTATATTGAAAAGGAGAAGCAAAAGGGACGGCGCCTGACGATCACTCATTTTGTGACGGCGGCGGTTGCCCGGGCGCTGTATGAAGATGTGCCCGATATCAACTGTTTTGTGCGGCGGGGACATGTGGTCTATCGTAAAGATGCCGATGTCTTTGTCACGGTAAATGTCAAAGGCAAAGATATGACCGGACTGATTGTACGTCAGGCGCAAAACTTATCGGTGGGGGAGATTGCCGACATTGTCGTGGAGAAGGCTGCCCGTAAGCGCAATGGCGACGAATCAGGAGCCTTTGCCTCAAAGGGTATTCTGTCGAAAATTCCCTGGCCGTTTCGGCGTATGTTGTTTGTGATCATTAAATTATGGATTTTTGACCTGGGCTTGCCGTTTCCATTTTTAAAAATTCCGGCAGACCCTTTTGGGAGTATTATGATTACCAATATCGGTTCCTTCGGTTTGTCCTACGGTATGGTGGCGCTTTTCCCCATCGGTAAGATTCCGGCGGTTGTGACAATGGGCGAGATCGTTGATAAACCGGTGGTAATTGATGGTGCGATACAGATTCGGAAAATGTTGCCGCTGACCGGGACCTTTGATCACCGCATCGTGGATGGTGCCCAGGCAGGTATACTGACCATGGGTGTTGTCAAGCGTTTGAAAGACCCGCAAATGCTTGACAGCCCCAATCTGCATGCAGATAAATAGTTCAGGAATCAGCCGGCGGGTCCAATTTATCCGACCTCTCCGACTTGCCGGAATTCTTTTTATGCCTTTCTCCAAAATCAGCGTTTCAGATTAACCAAATACAACGTGACAGATAAAGACTGCCATCAGCAGACCGGCGAGGTCTCCAATCAGCCCTGAGGCAATGGCATGCCGGGTTTTGCGAATGCCTATCGAACCGAAATAGACCGCGATGACGTAAAAGGTGGTTTCCGTACTGCCGTAAAATGTGGACGCCAGACGCCCGATAAAGGAATCGGGACCGTGTTTGGTCATAAGCTCGGTGATGATACCGAGTGAACCACTACCGGACAGCGGGCGCATTAGTGCCGCCGGTAATGCCTCCGCCGGTAGTCCGATCAGATTCGTCACCGGTGACAAAATCTGGGTTAAATACGCCATTGCGCCGGAAGCGCGAAACATTCCTATGGCAACGAGAATGGCGACCAGATAGGGGATAATATTTACTGCCACCGAGAAACCCTCTTTGGCGCCGCTGATAAATGTCTCGTATACCTTGACCTTTTTGCTGAATCCCAACACAATGACGACAAATAGCACCACGGGAACCGCCAGATTGGAGAATCCTTTCATAATGATAACGAACAGGGATTCCTGGGCGGCTGCGGCAGTTTGAGCAGCGACCTGCCCGACTGTATCGGCGGCGAAAGCGACGGAATTAAGCATCGTGTTCCCCTTTCTCCGCCGGTGTCTCCGGCTCTTGGTTGGGGTCGCTCCTGCGGATTCCCGGTAGACGTTTCAGCAGCTTTGCCGCGGTGACTGCTGCAATCGTGGCGCAAGTGGATGCGAAAACCGAGGTACTGATGATTTCAAAGGGATTGGCGGAGCCCAGTTTCGCCCGTACTGCGATAATAGTCATAGGGATAATGGTAATACTGGCGGTATTCAATGCCAGAAACATGACCATGGAATTCGTCGCCGTATCGTCAGACTTGTTCAGTGTCTGAAGGTCTTTCATGGCTTTGAGTCCCAGCGGAGTAGCGGCGTTGCTGAGCCCCAGCCAGTTGGCGATGATATTCATCAGCATCGTGCCAATGGCGGGATGATCCGGGGGAATTTCCGGAAAGAGAAATTTGGCAATTGGTCGGATCGCCCGGGATAAAATTTTAATAATGCCACCCTCTTCAGCAATTTTCATAATTCCCAGCCAAAATGCCATGATGCCAATCAGTCCCAGGGAGATATCTACTGCGACTTCGGCATATTCGACGGCAGCGGTGGTAACCGCTTCCAGGTTGCCGGTTATCGCTCCGACGATCAGCGCAACGACCATTAGTACTAACCAGACATAATTCATTGATGATACTCCTGACTCTTTTGGGTTACCTGTAAAACAACAAACCGGTTTTGCAGACTAAAGCCGATCTGGTTCCCGCACCGGTGTCCGATGATTTTTGCCCGGTGGGAATATGTTTCGGGAAAATGATTTTCAGACAAAATTTTACCGTCGTCGGAATAGAGCCGGATTGCCGGATTGTCATAAACCGGCTGACCGTCTTTGAAGTTGATTGTACCCAGCGATACCGCGAAAACAGAGTTATCCAGATAGCAAAAATCGGCGATTTCCCGGCGCGTCCGGCGGAGCTGATGGAAAAAGATGACCCCTTCATTATGAAGATTGATTAATTGGACGGTCTGCTCAGCGCGTATCAGCAGTCGGTCTTCCGCAGAATTGAACGTCATCTGGGTAGCCCGGTAAGGCAGGCTGCTTTGGATGCGACCGGTACTGTCAAAGACGAAAATGGTATATTGTGCCTGTGCACCGATGGGACGCAGGGTCTGACCGGCGACGGCTACCGAGCTACCGCTTTTGGAGATTGCCAGCGCTTCTACCGTTTTCAGTAGGATACGGGCTTTCCAGATTTCTTCACCGATTGGTGACAGCAGGTAGAGCATGGGCTGCATGACACCGGTCTCTATGTCCGGTTTTCGGGTAAAAAATGCCAGTCGGTTGCCTGCGGCATTACACCGGATCAGAGGGTCTTCATAATTATGAGGCAGGTTTTGGGCGAACTGCTTTGTCCGCAACAGGTGACCACGGCGGTTATAGAACTTGATCTGGTCCCCGTTGGATGCGACCTGTAACACCGCCTGTTGGATGGTGTTTATGAAAAAGGTCGGCGGTCGCCCGGTGTCCAGCCAGGAATCCCGAATGACAAAATCTGGCTGAATGGAATTGCTGAATCCAAGAAATTCAAACGGGCGCGGTTCGGTGCGATTGGACGGACGCTTCGCCGGCGAAAAGAGTCCCAGCAGTTGATTGTCTGCGGAAATGTGGGGAGCCTGATCCCGCTCAATCACCTGGGAAATATTCGGTACTTCTGCCGGAACAAGTCGGTTGTGATAGATATAGAGTGCCGGCAGCAGAGTGGCTGAGTCACACCGGACAACCACATCGATCAGACCGTTTGCTGCCGGGTATTCACGGATTACGCTGAGAGATTGTCCGGCAAGCGAAGAAATCAGGAAAAAGGACAAGAATACATTGAATCGCCGGGTGGTTTTCATTTGAAGGGTAATTTATTCGGAGGCGTCGTGAATGTCAATGCAGATCAATGATGCGGCGGCAATTGAAAGCCGTGATTTTCTGTTTTGAATATGCCGGAAAAAATTTAATTTGCACCCGGTATCAATAATGGAAAAAACAAACCTTAAAGGGCTGGATTTAGCGGAGTTGGAAGAGTGGGCTACCAGCATCGGCGAGCAGCCCTTTCGCGCCAGGCAGATTTATCAGTGGATGTATGCCAAAAATGTCCGGGATTTTTCTGAAATGTTGAACCTTTCAAAAAGTTTGCGGCAAACATTGTCAGCCGCCGCTGAGCTCTCGGTGCTTGAGATTCAGGCAAAAGAAGCCTCCCGACAGGATCAGAGTGTGAAGTACCTTTTTACCCTGAAGGACGGTTATTCGGTGGAGGCGGTCTATATGGAAGAGGGTCATCGTGTGACGGTCTGTCTCTCCACAATGGTCGGCTGTCCCGTCGCCTGTCCCTACTGTGCCACCGGGATGATGGGTTTCCGCCGGAATTTGACAGCCGGTGAAATTGTCGAACAGTTGCTGATGATCCAGAGCGACCTGAATGTCAGGGCAACCAATATTGTATTTATGGGGATGGGAGAACCCTTTTTGAACTATGATAATGTAATGAAAGGCGCCGGCATCCTGAACAGCGAGCTGGGACCGGAAATCGCTGCCCGTCGGATTACTGTCTCCACGGCGGGCGTGGTTCCCGCTATATACCGGTTTGCCAATGAGAGATGGCGTTACAAACTGGCGGTCTCGCTGAACGGTACTACCGATGAACAGCGCGATGAGATGGTGCCAATCAATCGCCAATATCCGCTGGAAGAGTTATTAGCTGCCGCCCGGTACTATACCGGTATTGCCCGTCGGCGGATGACCTTTGAATATATTCTGATTGCCGGCTATAACGACGGGGTGGCGGATGCCGGACGCCTGATCGGGATGTTGTCTCAGATCCCCTGCAAGGTCAACCTGATTCCGTATAATGAAAATGAATTTTTACCCTATCGTTCTCCGACGGAAAGACAGCTGAACCGGTTTCTGGAGCAGTTGTACAGAGCGCCCTTTGCCGTAACGGTGCGGCGCAGCAAAGGACAGGATATTGCCGCCGCCTGTGGTCAGCTCTATGTTCGTAATGACGATACTGCTTGAAATTTTCCGATTCGTCCTGTAGATCGACAGTTGGGAAGGAAATCTTTGGTTTCGCATCATCACCGAAAAAAGATTCGGCGTCGGCGGCTGCGCTTGCTGCGGATTGGACTGGCAGTTGTAACCGTAATTTTTATGTTTCTGGGAATCGGAGAGCTGCTTCAGGGTAGTGCGATGGTCGGTGCGGCGCTGGTGGGTATCGCCACATTGTCGCTGTTTGCGGTATTTGCAATTAAGACCCGATAGGGTATGGATTGTTTTACCAGTCGGCGTTGGGATAATGAACAGTGGATAGGGGCATTTATTTTGCGAGCCATCCGTCGGAGTCGAACCGACGACCTGCTCATTACGAGTGAGCTGCTCTACCAGCTGAGCTAGGATGGCGATAAAAAGCGGGAAAATTTACAACATTGCGACAGATAATGCAACGTAGAATCGGAAGGCGGACTTCCGGAGAACAACAGTACCGGTACGATGCCCATCACCGGGATTTATTCGCTTGATTTTATCGGCTCTTATATCGTATATTTGCACGCTTTGTAAAACGACTATCTTAGACTGAGGATTTTCCAATGAAACCGAACATTCACCCCAAATATGAAAAATGTGTCGTAACCTGTGCGTGTGGCAATACATTTGAGACCCGCTCAACCGCTGGTGATCTGAAGGTTGAAATCTGTTCTGCCTGTCATCCCTTTTTTACCGGGAAGCAGAAGCTGGTCGATTCCGCCGGTCGGATTGAGAAATTCAATCGTAAATATAATCGTACGGCTGCCAAGGGATAGTCAGCCGGTTAAATAGTGCGATGTCTTCTTTCAGCGGAAGAGGTCGCCGTTTTTTGTGTGGTTCAAATGAATAAAAAGATTCTTGTCGGCGGACAGGCGGTAATCGAAGGTGTGATGATGCGGGTGCCGGGTGCTTATGCCACGGCGGTTCGCAAACCCGACGGCTCGGTAGAGACCGAACGGCACCAGTTCCAATCGGCTACCGAAAAAATGCCCCTGCTCAAACGTCCCCTTTTACGGGGTATGGTAGCGCTGTTTGAATCACTGAAAATCGGCTTGCAGTCGCTGCAGTTTTCGGCAGATGTCGCCATCCGGGCGGAAGAGGAGGCGCAGGGAAAAGAGCCCAAAAAGGAGAACAAGTTTGTCTCAGCATTGACCATGGTCTTTGCGCTGGCACTCGGCTTTTTCCTGTTCGGTTTTCTGCCGCTGTTTATCACGACGGAGTTGCTGAGCATCGAAAAGAAAGCGCTGCTGTTCAACCTGGTCGCCGGAGTGTGGCGGATTGTCTTTTTTCTGGTGTATCTATGGCTGATTTCACTGATGAAAGATATTCAGCGCATTTTCCAGTATCACGGTGCGGAGCATAAAACCGTTTTTACCTTTGAAAGCGGTCTGGAGTTGACCCCGGAAAACACCCGTCATTATCAGACGTTTCATCCCCGCTGTGGCACCAGTTTTATTTTTATTGTGCTGCTGGTGTCGATTTTGATGTATGCCTTGATCGATACCGTAATCATCGGCATTGTGGGAAATATTACCCTGCCGCTGCGGCTTATTTTTCATCTGTTGCTGCTGCCGCTGGTTGCCGGTGCTGGCTACGAAATGCTGAAGCTGACCGCCCGGCACCAGAATTCGTGGTGGGGGCGTGCGCTCTCGGCACCGGGGCTCTGGTTGCAGCGAATTACAACCAAACCACCGAGTGACGATCAGATTGAGATGGCGATAATCGCTCTGAAAACCGCTTTCGGCGATTCCTATCGCGATTACATTGGTCAGGAATTTATTGCCGAGGCGGTGGATTAAAATTTCAATTTTATGAAAGAAAAACTCCGGGAAATCCAGCATCGTTTTGATGAACTGTCCAGAGAAATGGCGAATCCGGAGGTATATAACGATCAGGAGCGCTATAAAATCCTGGCGAAGGAGCATAAAGAGCTTCAGCCGATCATTGAAAAGTCTGAGGAATATCTCACCGTGGCAGAGAATCTTGAAGAAGATATGGAGATTCTTGGAGGCGGCGATGCCGAGCTGAAGGAGCTGGTGAATGAAGAGATTGACCAGCTGAAAGCCCGCAAGCAGCAGCTGGAGGAGGAACTGAAGCTGCTCCTGATTCCGAAAGACCCCAACGACGACAAAAATGCCATTGTGGAAATCCGGGCTGGTACCGGCGGTGACGAAGCCGCCATATTCGCCGCGGATCTCTATCGGATGTATGTCAAATATGCGGAGCGGAAAAACTGGAAGGTTGAGGAACTTTCCAGCAATCCCATCGGCATCGGCGGCTTCAAAGAGATCATCTTTTCGGTCAGCGGAAATGATGTCTACGGCACGCTGAAGTTCGAATCCGGTGTGCATCGGGTTCAGCGGGTACCGGTGACGGAAACATCGGGTCGCATTCATACCTCGGCGGCGACGGTGGCGGTATTGCCGGAAGCCGAGGAGGTGGATGTAGATATCGATCCGGCGGAGTTGCGTATCGACACCTATCGTGCCAGTGGCGCCGGTGGTCAGCATGTCAACAAGGTGGAGTCGGCGATTCGGATCACGCACCTGCCGACCGGACTGGTAGTGACTTGTCAGGATGAAAAATCACAACATAAAAACAAGGCAAAGGCGCTGAAAATTTTGCGTAGCCGGCTGCTTGCAAACAAGCAGGCGGAGAAAGAGGCGGAGATTGCGGCACAGCGCCGGTCGATGGTCAGCACCGGCGACCGCAGCGCCAAGATTAAGACCTATAATTTTCCCCAGGGTCGGGTCACCGATCATCGGATCTCTCTGACCCTCTATAAACTGGAATATGTGATGGAGGGTGATCTGGACGAATTAATTGAGGCGGTTAAGATCGCCCACAATATGGACCTTTTGAAACAGACGGCATCCGGCGAATCCCACTAGCCCGCCAATCTGGAAAATCCTTTTTGAGGTTCAGAATATCCCTTGATAACCGGGAAAACCCGGTTAAATTTTATAGTTGTGATGAGCGGCAATACCGAAAAAATATGGCGGGTCATTGATCTGTTGAAGTGGTCAAAAGACTATTTAGCCGGCAGGGGGGTGGAATCGCCCCAGATTGAAACCGAATGGATGCTGCGTCACGTACTCAACTGCTCGCGTCTGGACATCTACATGCAGCACGAACGCCCACTCACCGCAAAGGAGTTGGAGGAGTTTAAGGCTCTTCTGAAAAAACGGATCCGAGGTATTCCGATCCAGTATGTATTGGGATACACCGATTTTATGGGCTATTCATTTGAGGTCAATCCATCGGTCCTGATTCCCCGACCGGAAACGGAGCGGCTGGTGGAAAAAGCCGGCGAGTTGCTCAAAGCGAGCAAAGAAACATCGCCGCATATTCTGGATGTGGGCACCGGTTCCGGCTGTATTGCCGTGTCGCTGGCAGCGGAGTGTCCGCACTGTCGGGTCACAGCCCTGGATAATAGTCCGGAAGCGTTGCAGACGGCAGCCCGGAATGCCGGAGCCAATGGGGTATCCGAACGGATTCAGTTGATCGAGATGGATATTCTGAAGGAATCACCAGACGGGGCGCCGTTTTTTATGATTGTTTCCAATCCTCCCTATGTCGCCGGAGACTATTGGGAGAAACTCTCGGATTTGGTGAAGAACAATGAACCGTGGCGGGCTCTTTATCCCGGCGAGGATGCACTGGTTTTTTACCGGAGACTGGCAGGGCTGGGTCAGGAGCTCTTGGTTGAGGGCGGCTACCTGCTTACAGAAATCGGGGGCAGTTATCAGGAAGATGCGGTTTGTCGTGTGTTTCGCGAAAGCGGTTTTGATATTCGCGATGTAGTTCAGGATTATTCCGGTGAGAGCCGGGTTATAGTGGCAGGCAAGACGGCATGAAAAAGGTCTGGGAAATCCTCCGTCTGTTGCGCCCGCTCAATCTTTTGCAGGGCGGAATCGCAGTGCTGGTAACCGCGACACTGATGGAGACATTTCCGGACTGGAGGCGGATCCTTCTGGCACTGGGGGTTGTCTGGTCCTATACCGGCGCCGGGAATGCCCTGAATGATGTCTGCGATGCGGAGATCGATAAAATCAACCGTCCCGGACGACCGATTCCGAAAGGCACGATTTCACGACAGAGTGCTTTGGTGACCTCTATTGTTTTATTTATTGCTGGTACGCTGCTGAGCGTTCCGGTCGTAACGTGGGAGCTGGCAGGGATAATGGGGATCGCCCTCTTTATCCTGATCAGTTACAGTCTCTATTTTAAGGTACGACCCTTTTCCGGTAATCTTTTCGTCAGTCTGATTCTGGGAATGACGTTTCTGTTTGCGGCTTCTCTGTTCGGTGATATCCGCAAAGGGATTCCACCCTTTTTTCTGGCGTTCGGTTTCAATTTGATTCGCGAGATCGTCAAGGATATCCAGGATATGAAAGGCGACCGCATCGTGAAAGCCCGCACGATACCGCTGATTATCGGGGTTTTCCATACACGGCTTATCATTACTGCAATAACGGTTCTGCTGATGTTGGGAGCCCTGCTGCCCTATTTTCTGAATATCTATGGGAATTACTATTTGCTGGTGCTGGTTTTTACAGTTGAAATTCCCCTGGGATATTTTTTATATTCACTAAGTCAGAACGGTACGGCTGCAAATTGTGGCCGGTTGGCAGCACTGTTGAAGGTCGATATTTTCTTTGGATTGCTGGCAATTTTTCTGGGGAAGTATTAGATGACTGATTTTGTCCATCTTCACAATCACTCCGACTACAGTTTGCTGGATGGTGCCCAGACCATTGAGGAATTGCTCAGGCGGGTCAAAGAGCTGGGAATGTCGGCGGTGGCGCTGACCGAACACGGCAATATGTTTAGTGTCGTGCCCTTTTACACGGCCGCGAAAAAACATGGGATCAAGCCGATCATCGGTTGTGAAGTCTATGTAGCGGAAAAGAGCCGCTTCGATAAAAAGCCGAAGAGTCAGGGCGGTGCCGGCAATCACCATCTGTTGCTTTTGGTGCAGAACAATCAGGGTTATAAGAATTTAATCAAACTAGCCAGCCTGGCTTATCTGGAAGGGTACTACTACCGACCGCGGGTGGATCGGGAATTGCTGCTGAAGTACAACGAAGGTCTGATTGCGACATCGGCTTGTATCCAGGGCAGGATTCAGCAACTGGCGTTAAAGGGGGATTACGAACGCGCCAAAGAGGCGGCTCTGGATTATGCGGAGATTTTTAAAGACCGTTTCTATCTCGAGGTGCAGAATCACTCGCTGAAAGAAGAAGAGCGCTGGTATGCGGTGTCGAAGAGAATCGCCGCCGAGACCGGACTGCCGCGGGTTGCTACCAATGACACTCATTATGCCCGGGCTGAGCATTGGGAGGCACACGACGTACACTTCTGTCTGGGGCTCGGCAAGGAGTTGAGCGATCCCGACCGCCTGCGCTACGAACCGCATGATTACTGGCTGAAGTCCGGCGATGAGATGAAGGCGCTGTTTCCCGGTGATTCTGAGGTTATTGAGAATACGCTCAAAATTGCCGAACAGTGCAATGTAAAGCTGGACATCGGGAAAAATTTCCTGCCGAAGTTTCCCCTACCGCCGGATAAGCAGAATCAGACGGCGGATGAGTATCTGAGGGAGCTGGTCTACGTCGGATTAAAAAGACGTTACGATGATGTGACACCGGCAATCGCGGAGCGGGCTGATTACGAGCTGAGTGTCATTAAAAAAATGGGGTTTGCCGGCTATTTTCTGATTGTACAGGACTTTGTCCATTTCGCTAAGACCAACAATATTCCCGTTGGTCCCGGACGTGGTTCGGCGGCGGGCAGTATCGTCGCGTATGCGCTGGAGATCACCGATATTGATCCGCTGAAATACAAGCTGATTTTCGAGCGTTTCCTGAATCCCGACCGGATTTCCATGCCCGATATTGATATCGATTTCTGCGATGAAAAGCGCAACCGGGTGATCGATTATATAAAGGAAAAATACGGTGCCGCCAGCGTGACCCAGATTATTACGTTCGGGAAGATGAAAGCTCGTCTGGTGATCCGCGATGTCGGGCGGGTCATGGGCATGCCGCTGGCTGAAATGGACCGGATTGCCAAGTTGGTTCCCGAGGGACCCAATGTGAGCTTAAGGGAGTCGCTGGAGCGCAATCCGGAGCTGAAAGAGGCGGCAGAACTCGATGAGGCACATAAAAAGCTGTTTGATATTTCGCTGGTTCTGGAGGGAATGAACCGGCATGCTTCGACGCATGCCGCCGGTGTCGTGATTGCGCCCGGCGATCTGACCGATTTTGTGCCCCTCTATCAGTCGTCGAACGGAGATGTGACGACGCAATACGATATGAAAAGCATTGACAAGATCGGTTTGTTGAAAGTGGACTTTCTGGGACTACGCAATCTGACGGTCATTGATAATACCCTGACGGCTCTGCGGAACAGAGGCATTGAACTGGACCTGGAGGAGATTCCGGAAGAAGACCCCGAGACACTGCGCCTGTTCGGAGAGGGACGCACCATCGGTATTTTCCAGTTTGAATCGGCGGGCATGCGGGATTATCTGAAAAAATTGAAGCCTTCCGGTATCGAGGACCTGATCGCCATGAATGCGCTTTACCGCCCCGGTCCGATGGCTATGATTGATGATTTCATTGCCCGTAAACAGGGGCGGGCAAGGATCACCTATCTGCACCCCGATCAGGAACCGATCCTGAAAGATACCCACGGCATTATTGTTTACCAGGAACAGGTCATGCAGATTGTCAGCGCCATCGGGGGATTTTCTCTGGCGAAAGCCGATCTGATGCGGCGCGCCATGGGGAAAAAGCAAAAAACCACCATGTTTGATTTAAAAAGGGAGTTCCTCGACGGTGCCGTTGCAAAGGGTATCTCCCTCGGAAAAGCGGAAGAGATCTTTGCATTAATCGAGAAATTTGCCCGCTACGGTTTCAACAAAAGTCATTCCGCCGCCTATGCGGTGCTAGCATACCGCGTCGGCTATTTGAAAGCCCACTATCCGGCGGAATTCATGGCTGCCAATCTCACCAGCGAAATGAACAACACCGCCCGTGTAGTGATCCTCTCCAATGAGGTTCGCAGCATGGGCTCCGATATCCTGCCGCCCAGCATCAACCGGAGCGAGGTCAACTTTACGCCGGAAGACGGTGGAATTCGCTATGGTTTGAATGCGATTAAAAATGTCGGTGGTCGTGCCGCGGAGGATATTGTCGCCGCCCGAAAAGAGGCGGGACCTTTTAAAACACTCTTTGAATTTGTCAGTGCACTGGACCTGAAGTCCGTGAATCGCAAGGCGCTGGAGAGCCTGGTGGCGGCGGGTGCCACGGATGATCTGGAGGGCAGCCGTGCCCAGCAGTTCGAAGCCATTGATGAGGCGATTCAATATGCCCGCAGTTTTCAACGGGAAAAAAATGCCGATCAGGTCAGCCTGTTCGAACTGGGAGCTGGCAATCCAGACTCAGTCTTGCAGGAGCCGAAGCTACCCGATGTGCCCCGCTGGGGGGACGCCGAGCGCTGGTCCCGGGAAAAGGAGGCGGTGGGTATGTATCTGAGCGGACACCCGTTGTTACAGTATAAGACGGAGATCGAGTCCTTTTCCAATTATGATTTTACGGAACCGCTGGAGGCTTTGGATAAAGCCAGCATCAAACTGGGCGGACTGATCTCCGGCATCCGGAAAATGATGGACCGCAAAAACCGCCTGATGGCATTTCTCACCCTGGAGAGCCTGAACGGAACGGTGGAGGTGCTTGCCTTTGCCGATGTATTTAGCAAGTACAATGAATACATTCAGCTGGACAAGCCGGTCTTTGTCCACGGCAAAGTCAGCTGCCGGACTGGTGATGAAGGCAAGATTATCGCCGAAGAAATCTGCCCGCTGGAAGGCTACATGGATAAAAATTCCAAAAAGGTCCATATTCGCATTCCGGGTCACTCCGCCAGCGATGATTTACTGATGGAGATCAGGGATTTGGCGCAAAAATATCCCGGGGACGGCAGCCTGATTATTCATCTTAAATTTTCTGATTACAATATCCGGGCAATCCGCAGCGAATTGAAAGTGAGTCCCCGTAAAAAATTCGTTGCGGCGCTGGTCAAGCGGCTCGGCGATGAGAATGTCTGGGTGGAGCGATGATCACCGTTATACAACGCTGTAAAAGGGCGTCGGTCACTGTGGGCGACCGGCTTGTCGGTGAGATTGGCGCAGGATTGCTGGTGCTCCAGGGGGTGTTTCAGGATGATACCGAAAAGGATGCGGATTTTTTGATAAATAAGATCGTCAATTTGCGCATTTTCAACGATGATCAGGGGAAAATGAACCGGTCGCTCAAAGATGTGGGCGGGAGCCTGCTGGTGGTGTCCCAATTCACCCTCTGTGGTGACTGGCGCAAGGGGCGCCGACCCAGCTTTATCCGGGCGGCGGAACCGGCGAAAGGCCGGGCGCTGTACGAATATTTTATTCGTCGTTTTGCAGAGGAGTCGGTGCCGGTTGCAAGTGGTGAATTCGGCGCAATGATGGATGTCCGGCTGAACAACGACGGTCCGGTGACCTTTGTACTGGACAGCCGGGCGGTGTAAGAGAAGATGAAGGCTCGGGAGCAGACATACTATCGATTGCCCATTTCCAACTGGCCCGAATCCGAGCGACCCCGGGAAAAATTGATGCAATATGGACCGATGAAGCTCAGTGAGGTGGAGCTCCTGGCGATTCTGATCCGTTCCGGAGCCGGACCCAATTCCGCGCTGGATGTTGCCCGCGAGCTGCTCACCCGGGTTGGTGGTTTGAATAACCTGGCACGAATGGATTATAAGGATATTTTACAATTAAACATCAAAGGAATGGGAAGGACTAAGGCGGTTACCATCGCCGCGGCGGTCCAGTTGGCTCGGCGCTTGGAAGTTGCCGAATCAGCAATACCGGATAAAATTCTGCGCTCTTCGGAGGCGGTTGCCCGACTCTACATTCCCCGCCTGCGCGATCTCAACCGGGAAATATTCATGGTGCTGCTGCTGGCTAGTAATAACCGTCTGATCCGGGACGTGATTGTGTCGGAGGGAATTCTGAACGCTTCGGTGGTGACACCGCGCGAGGTCTTCCGGGAGGCGGTTTTGGCATCGGCGGCGGCGGTGATCCTGATTCATAATCACCCCAGCGGTAATCCGGACCCGAGCAATGAGGATATTCAGCTGACACGCCAGATGGTGGCGAGTGGTAAAATGATGAATATTCCCGTCCTGGATCACCTGATCATCGCCGGAAATCAGTACAGCAGTTTTGCGGATAAGGGGTTGTTGTGATGCCGAAAAAAGAGTGGATTTATCGGCGATTGGTCATAAATTCCCCAAGAGATTGGTTGTAAAAGGAGTCATTCATGGATGTACAAAACAGAACCGTGCTGGAAGCCTATGTAAAAACCCATGCGGGCAGTCAGCTACGACTTGCGCTGGCAGACCTCTATCTGAAGGAAAATATGCCGAATGATGCCATGGCACTGTGTCAAAAGGTGATTACCGAAAATCCCGGTTCCCCTTACGGCTATTTCCTGCTGGCGCAGGTGGAGATAAACGCCGGTGATGTTGCCGCGGCGCTGGAGTATTTGAAGCAGGCGGTTGATCTGGACTCCGGATTTTTAAGTGCCTATTATTTAATGTTGGCGGCAGCTCGGGAGCAGCTCAGTCCCGGAGCACGCAAAGCCTGCTATGAAAAAATTATCGAATTGAATCCCTACGATGAAAATGCCAGCGCCGAATTCGGGCGCATTGCCGAAGACCCGGACCGCAATTTTTTGAAAAATATTCGCCTTCCGGAGATTAAGATTCAGCAGACCACAGCGCGCAGTGAGACAGAAACAGAGATAGCGCCGGAGGAGAATACGCAAACGGTTGAGGCGGAAGAAAAGCCGGTGTTGAGCGAAGAGGAGGCTCATCTCGGACCGCCGGAGGCAACCGAGGAAGAAGAACCGGAGACGAACATTGCCGTTGATCCGGAACCGCAGCTGGAAGCGGAGGATATTGAAGATCGGGACACTGAGCCGGAGGAACCGATAACCACCGCTGAGCCGGCTTCTGAAGAGGAGGAAATTTCCACAGAACCCGGACAGAAGGCGGAAGCGGAGACACCTCCGCCAGCTTCACCACCGGCAACCGCTGCGGGGCAGAGCGCTGCGGCACTGAGTGATATGTTTGCCAAACTAAAGTCAAAACCGCTCGATGAGGTCCAGAAGGAAAATTGGTCTCTACCGGTTGTCGAAGCGCCGCAAGAAGAGGATCATCAGAACAGCCTGTATAAAAGACCCAATGTAAAATATACCGTTCCGTTAAAAGAGAAGAAGGATGAGCAGCAGGATTTTGAGACAATCCGTCGGAAGGTTCCATCGCCGCCGGACGAAAAACAGCAGACGCCGGAGGTGGCGGAAGCGGAACCGCCGAAAAAAGCGGTCAAAAAGCCCGCTCCTGAAGCTCCCGCTAAAAAGGATATTTCAGCCGATACGGAAAACGGCGCAAAGGTGGAGCTGAAAATTCCGGTTCCGACTTTCACGCTGGTGGAGGTATTCAAGAAGCAAAAACTGTATGACGAGGCGCTTCAGCTGCTCGATGTACTGGAGAAAAAGTCCAAAAACCCCGAGCGTATCGAAAAGGAACGTCGGGAGATAATACAATTAAAAATGGAAGCGGAATAGGTATCGATGGCTTTGATCAGCCGGCATATTTTATTTCGTAGCTGATATCGACCGCCTGACTCAGCATTACCGTCACAGAACAGTATTTTTCCTGCGACAGACGAACGGCTTTGGCAATATTGGCTTTGTTCAGGTTGTCACCGGAAAATATGAAGGTGAGATGGATTTTTGTAAAGACCTTGGGGTGATCCGCTTTGCGTTCGGCGTGAATCTCTACCCGGAAATCTGACACCGGGGTACGCATTTTATTAAGCAGTGATTCGATGTCCATGGCGGTACAGCCACCCAATGCCATCAGCAGCATCTCCATCGGTCTGGAGGCGGCGTCGCTGCCGCCGAATTTCTCGACGGAATCGAGTACGATCCAGTGATTGGAATCGCCTTTGGCGATAAAGGTGGCGCCCTTGGCGCGCTGAACAGTAACCCGCATTATGATTTACCTTTCGTGATAATCTGATTCATTTTGGCAATGATTTTATCAATATCGGAGATGTTCTTCGATTTGGCTAGCTCGCCCAAAGTGCCCCAGACCGGTTCGCCGCAGGCGATGCAGACGATGCCGTACTCACGGAGCGGGCGAATAAGTTCGGGATAATCGTTGACGATATCTTCTATCTCGGAGTCAATAGAAATCATAGGAATTAGGATTAGTAACCAGCGTCCGTTCCGGATTTGGACTGGTCATCGAGGTTTAAAGAGATAAACAATTCGGTACAGACTTTATCAGGAATTTCGTCGCAGTTGTCGGCTGCTTTATACAGGTTGACGGTTTTTTTCAGTTTGTCAACATAGACTTTGCAGCCGGGGCACTCCGCTAGATATTCCTTAATTTGCTGGCAGGGCTCGGAGTCGATATCACAGCCGAGATATTCGCAAATTTTTTTATAAAGTTCAGGGTTATTTTTCATATCAAACCCTCTTTGGTGATAACCTTTTCAAGTTCTTCCTTTAAGAAGTTGCGCGCGCGCATGAGACGAATCTTGGTATTTGATGGTGTAATCTGGAGAATTTTACTGGTGTCTTCGGTGGAAAGTTCGTGCAGATCGCGGAGGATAAAAACGGTTCGGTAGATATCAGGCAGTTTTTCGATGAGTTTGTCGAGTTTTTTTCGAAACGGCTTATGACTGATCTGGCTGTAGTCAAAATCGGGCCATTCGGCGGTCTCGGCGGTGCCGATATGCTCAATATCGGGATCATCCAGTGAGATATGCTGATATTTGCGGGGTTTGGATTTCAGTTTTCGCAGACCGATATTCACGGCGATTCGGTACAGCCAGGTATAGAATGACGAGTTGCCTTTGAACTGGTGGATTTTTTTTACCATGATCAAAAATGCTTCCTGAAGAATATCCTCGGCATCCTGTTCACTGCCGGTTAAACGCAACCCGAGATGGTAAATCCGGCTGCGGTATTCAATAACCAGTTGGGACAGTGCCTGGCGGTCGCCCTGTTTAGCGCGGGCGACAAGCTGTTCTTCATCGAATGGTGGTTTTGTGTCCAAAGCGCCCTAATTTAGCACTTTGCGGGCGAAAATCCATCAATGAATTTGTCTCAATTGTAAAATAGCACGATGGCGTTATTGGATTGTCTGGATGATTTTATCCAGAAACATCTGCTCGGGAACAGCGCCATCCAGAGATGAAGTTTCATTTATTATAGATTTCGGGACGCCATGAACGGAGTATTTTTGGGTAAGGTGAGGAAATTCAGTGGCTTCGACCATATCACCTGTAATGTATTGACTGGCTAAGGCGAGACGATGGGCAATGCGAACGGCACGCGGGCAGTATGGGCAGGTGGGCGTGACAAAGACCTGAATATGGAGTGGCTGATTGATCTTCCGGATTTGGTTTAATTGATCTTTGTCAAAACCGTGATTCTGATTGGATATATCAATAATATCCTCGATGACGCTCATGAATTCATATCCCGACGGTATGCCAAAGAAGCGGATGCCGGGATCGGTTCCATCACTGGCGATTAAAATAGTAGCCGGAATTTTGTCAATTTTGTATTTCACAACTTCTTCTTTATCAAGTTGAAAATTATAGATTTCCAGGGAGAGTTTATCGGACAGCAGAACCAGCTCTTCAAGTAACTGCCGGGTTTCACGACAGTAGCTGCATTCGATAGACTGCGAAAAGTGGATGATTTTGACCTTGTCGGTCATTGCCGACAGCTGCTGC
>JBNGDF010000030.1:27205-29542 GCA_049975265.1 Fidelibacterota bacterium | reverse complement strand
CCCGATTTCAGATACATCTCCCGCCGAAATGCCGTAGATTTATCCGCACATTCCTCACTGTAAATAAGAATAAACGGTCGATAAGGTCTGGTAGACCGAACTTTACCACGATTATGAGCCCGAAGTCTGTTCTCTATGTTTGAGGTATGACCAATATAGTGAAAAAGACGGTTCTGACTCTTGATCACATAAACCGTATACATGATTGCGGAGGTGGAGGGACTCGAACCCCCAAGGGCGTGAACCCGGCGGTTTTCAAGACCGCTGCCTTACCAATTAGGACTACACCTCCCGCTAAAAACAGCGCCGGAATATACAATAAACAGACCGATGGTTGCAAGGATTTTGGGTGGCTACTCGGAATACATTTCCTCAATGAGCCGACTATATTTTCCGAGCACCTCTTTTTTCTTTACCTTCAGAGACGGCGTCAATTCACCATCTTCAATCGTAAAATCCTTCGGTATGATCCTGAATTTTTTAATTTTTTCAAAGCGGGAAAAGGATTCTGTCTGCTTTTCAATTTCCCCCTCGATGAATCGGTATAACTGCTCATTGTGAATGAACTCTTCATAAGGCTCGAAGGCAATCCCGTTCTCATCCGCCCACTTTTGAATGGCAACCTGATCCAGGACAATTAAAGCTGATATAAATTGTCTCCGGTCACCGATGAGAACCGATTCGGCGATATAGGGGCTCAGCTTCAGCGCCTCTTCGATCGGCTGGGGTGCCACATTTTTACCTCCGGCTGTAACTATCAGATTCTTCTTGCGATCGGTAATATACAGAAAGCCATCATCATCAAAATGACCAATATCACCCGTATGTAAAAACCCCTCTTCGTCAATGACTTCTCGGGTCATCTCAGGACTTTTGTAGTATCCCCGCATTACCTGCGGACCTTTAACCAATATTTCACCGTCACCGGCAATTTTAAACTCCGTTTCCGGGATTGCCACTCCAACAGATCCCAGGCGGACATGCCCTGGACCGTTGACGGTAATCACAGGGCTGGTTTCGGTCAATCCGTAGCCTTCATAAATTTTCAATCCCGCACAGTAGAAAAACTCAGCAATTTCCGCCGACAGCGGCGCCCCCCCGGATACAAAACGCTGCAACTTGCCACCGGTTTTCTGCTGTAATTTGCTGAAAACCAGCTTGTCGGCAATATTAACCTTATGTTGTTGCCAGGCACTGATTGGTTTGTTGTTGATTTCGTGTTCCATTCGCGCTTTACCGGCTTTCAGTGCCCAGTAAAAGATAGACTTTTTCAGCGCCGAACCGGACATAATACCCGACATAACCGTTCCATAAATTTTTTCAAAAAGCCGTGGTACACTGATCAAAATAGTCGGCTGAACTTCCGCCATATTCTGAACCACCGTCTCGGTACTTTCGGCAAAACCGATGGTGGCTCCCAGGATCATCGGCACGTAATAGCCGCCCATGCGTTCCAGGACATGACTTAACGGCAGAAACGATAAGAACACATCCTCGGCGTAAATCTGGATAATTTTAACACTGTTATCGACATCTCTGACAAAATTTTCATGGCTGAGCATGACACCTTTGGGCACGCCGGTTGTGCCGGATGTATAATTAATACAAGCGAGATCACGACCGTTCACTCTCCCCATTAATTCGTCAAATAATCCGGGATTCTGCTGTAAAATGGTCTTCCCCTGGCTGATAACAGCCTGCATCCATTCGCCCTGTTTACCCTGATGTCTCTCGAAGATAATAATTTTCTCAAATTTGTACCCGGAGGCTTCAACCTTTTCCAGCAGATCAGGCGTTGATATAAACAGAACCCGCGGATTCGAGTGATTTAACAATTCACCCACCTGTTTTGGGGAAAGGGTCGGGTAAATCGGCACCGAAATTAACCCGATACTCACAACGGATAGGTCCGCCATGATCCACTCTTCGCGATTATCCGACATGATCGCCACCCGATCACCGTGCCCCATTCCCCAGGAATCCAGAACCAGCGACAACGCCTTGACATTTTCTCCCAACTCTTTATAGAGAACCGGACGATACTGGCCGTCAATTTTGGAAAGAAGCGCCGGTTTGTCCGCAAATCGTTCAACATTTTTGAACACTCTTTGCGGAATAACGTATGTTGTTTTCATGGTACCCCCTCTTATTTCATCTTGTTTTTGAATTTACAGATTTTTTTCTTTAAATTCACCCGCTTTTAAACAGGGAGAGATGGCCGAGTTGGCTTAAGGCGCTCGCCTGCTAAGTGAGTATCCTGGGAAACCGGGATCCCGGGTTCGAATCCCGGTCTCTCCGCACATGTATTACGTTTACATTCTCCAAAGTGAAAAAGAT
>JBNGDF010000030.1:0-27105 GCA_049975265.1 Fidelibacterota bacterium | reverse complement strand
GGCGGATTCAGCAGCACAATGCCGGGAAAACCCGCTCCCTTAAACATCGTCGCCCTTTGAAAATAGTCTATTTTGAAAGATTCACTTCGCTGAGTGAAGCAAAACTCCGGGAAAATCAGATCAAATCCTATAAAGGGGGTGAAGCCTTTAAAAAATTGATTGGTTTCCCGGGTTCGTCCCGCCTCCGGCGGGATGTATCCCGCTGAAAGCGGGAAATCCCGGTCTCTCCGCACATGTATTACGTTTACATTCTCCAAAGTGAAAAAGATGGAGGATTTTATATCGGTTATACCACCGACCTTATCCGGCGGATTCAGCAGCACAATGCCGGGAAAACCCGCTCCCTTAAACATCGTCGCCCCTCTATAACAGAATTACGATGAAATCATAAATTGTATGCGTATACGCTGTAATACCGTATCCGCGCAATACAAATATAAACGATAAAAAAATGCCCGCCACAAATCGAATCAGAAAGGTCTGAATTTCGAACGTATCACCCAAACTGCCCAAATAGTGAAACAGAGAGAAGATCAGCGAAGCAATCACGATCGCCATAATCGTTGATGTCACCGCCCGTAGTCGTAAAATATCCTTCAGAAAAAAGGTGAAACCACTAATCAATACCACCCGAAAAATGAATTCCTCATACACTCCTGCACCCAATACCAGTATGATCAATTCCCTTTTCCCCTGAACCGGTGTCAAGGTAAGCAGTGCCGTGCCAATTTTATCGACCAAAATATACATTACCAATGCAAATAGGATACTTTCCAGCAGCATCATCAGAAAAAATTGAACCCGAAATTCCGGTTGGTTTCCCCGCCGCACCTGAAAATAGTAGGCGATCAACAGCGCCGATAAAACCATAAATCCCACCAGATAGAAACCGTAGATATTGAACATTGCAAAAAACTGGCGGAAGAGAACATCGGCGCCATTGCGCAAACCGACAATATCCGAATGGTTAAAACTGAAAATCAGCAACTCATAGCCGATCAGCAGTGGTAATGTAAAAAGCAGACTATTCAACGGGGATTTCGATTGCCGCCAATAGTTTTTCAATAATTCCATTACATCTGTACATTAATTGTAAAGATTCACATCCATGGGCGAATCATTTAATGCTCCATTTTCAATACCGCCAGAAAGGCTTCCTGCGGAATTTCGACCCGCCCGACCTGTTTCATCCGCTTCTTGCCCTCTTTCTGTTTTTCCAGTAATTTGCGTTTCCGGGTAATATCACCACCGTAACACTTGGCGGTCACATTCTTACGCAGCGGCTTGACCGCTGTCCGGGCAATAACTTTACTGCCGATCGCCGCCTGAATGACCACCTCGTACAGCTGTCTGGGGATTAATTCCTTCAGCTTGTTACAAAAATCCCGCCCATGGTAAAATGCATTACTGCGATGCACGATCCACGACAGGGCATCCACCGGGTCACCATTAATCAATATATCCAGCTTTACCAGATCGCCCGGTCGGAATCCGATAGGTTCGTAATCCAGAGAGGCATATCCCCGACTCACCGATTTCAACGTGTCAAAAAAATCAAATACAATTTCACCCAGCGGCAATTCATAAATAATCTGGACCTTGCCGGCATCCAGATAATGCGTGGTTTTGTAGATACCCCTCTTCTCCTGGCAAAGCTTCAGAACATTGCCCAGATATTCGGGCTGAACAATAATCTCGGCGTTGACATACGGTTCGTCAATTCGCTCGATGTCTCCCGCCGCGGGCATGTAAGAGGGATTGTGAATTTCGACGGTTTCACCGCTTTTCAAAATCGCCCGGTAGCGGACATTCGGCATCGTGGTGATCAAATCGAGATCAAACTCCCGCTCCAGGCGCTCCTGTACCACCTCCATATGCAGCAATCCGAGATAACCGCAGCGAAAACCGAACCCCAGTGCTGTTGAGGTCTCCGCCTCATAAACCAGCGCTGAATCGTTTAAGACCATCTTCTCCAGCGAACTGCGCAAATCCTCGAAATCATCGGCATCCACCGGATACATCCCGCTGAATACCATGGGCTTAATTTCCCGATAGCCGGGCAGCGGTTTGTCCGCCGGTCGATTCCGGACCATAATGGTGTCACCAACCTTGATTTTCGATATATCCTTGACGCCGGCAATAATGTAGCCCACATCTCCGGAGACCAGCCGGTCTGTCTTGATCCGCCCCATCTTGAAATAGCCCACTTCGGCAACCTCATAAGCGCTGGCATTAGTAAAAAAGCGGATCATATCACCCGTATGGACTTCACCGTCAAATACCCGCACATAGGCAATGGCGCCACGGAAGGGATCAAACACTGAATCAAAAATCAATGCCCGAAAGGGAAGCTCCGGATGATAATCGGGTGCCGGAATTTTTTCAATAATCGCCTGAAAAACTGTATCCAGACCCTGACCGCTTTTTGCGCTGGTCAGGATGATCTCATCCTCATGACAGCCGATCAGGTCCATCAGCTGATGCCTCGCACTCTCGACATCGGCGCCCGGCAGATCAATCTTGTTAATAATCGGCACAATCGCCAGATCGTTTTCAAGCGCCAGGTAGGCATTGCTGACCGTCTGCGCCTCGACCCCCTGAGAGGCGTCAACCAGCAGAAGCGCCCCCTCGCAAGCCGCCAGACTGCGAGACACTTCGTACGAAAAATCCACATGCCCCGGTGTATCAATCAGATTAAGCGTATAACGTTTGCCATCGGTGTGCCGATACTGCATCTGAATCGGATGCGATTTAATGGTAATACCGCGTTCCCGCTCCAGGTCCATATTATCGAGAACCTGTGACTTCATCTCCCGCTGACTGATGGTGCCGGTATGCTCCAGCATCCGGTCAGCCAGGGTAGATTTGCCGTGATCGATATGGGCAACAATGGAAAAATTTCGAACATTTAATTTCATCGAACAAATTTATGAAAAACGCCGTCCCTAAACAAGACGACTCATTCAGCAGGAAATTGATTTTGAATAAATGCCGGTGAATGCCTAATTTCCCGCCATGCAGACCATCCACCGCAGAGATATTGAGATTATTGCTCCGGTAGGTTCCTGGGAATCCCTCCGTGCGGCGATTCAGGGTAACGCCGATGCGGTTTATTTCGGGATTGAGCAACTGAACATGCGGTCCGGGTCGGCGACCAACTTTCGCCTGGACGATCTGACTAGAGTGATTACAATTGCCCATGCCGCAAATCTCAAAACCTATCTAACCCTGAATACGATTCTGTATGACCGCGACCTGCGACAGATGCAGGCGATTGTTGACCGTGCCAAAACGAGCGGTGTCGATGCCGTCATCGCCACTGATCCGGCGGCTCTTACCTATATCCGTCACAAAGGTTTGCCGGTCCATCTCTCCACCCAGGCGAATGTCAGCAATCTTGAAGCGCTACGCTTTTATGCCCAATTCGCCGATCTGATCGTACCGGCGCGAGAACTGACTTTGGAGCAGATTCGGACTATTGCGACGGCGATTGAAAGTGAGCAAATCTGTGGTCCTTCCGGTGCTCCGGTCCGGCTGGAGCTCTTTGTTCACGGCGCTCTCTGTATGGCGATTTCCGGGAAATGTTACCTGTCGCTGCATCAGGCGAATCATTCCGCCAATCGCGGCGAGTGTCTGCAAATCTGCCGACGGGCGTATATTGCCCGCGACAAAGAGACCGGTGCCGAGCTGGAAATAGATCACGAGTTTATCATGTCGCCAAAAGACCTGATGACGATTCACTTTCTGGACAAAATCCTCGCCGCCGGAGTCAATGCCCTGAAAATCGAAGGTCGCGCCCGCCCGCCCGAGTACGTCAGGACAGTATGTGAATGCTATTCCCATGCGGTTTCCGCCGTCTGTGAGGGATGTTATTCAGCTGAGAAAATCAAGGATTGGCAAAAGCGGCTGGCAATGGTCTTTAACCGCGGTTTCTGGGATGGCTATTATCTGGGTCAGCGATTGGGCGAGTGGAGCAGCAGTTACGGGTCACAGGCTACCCGCCGCAGATGCTATCTTGGCAAAGGGGTAAATTATTTCAAAAAGCAGCAGGTTGCCGAATTTATCATTGAAGCCGGCTCATTATCTGTCGGGGAACGGGTGTTGATTACCGGTCCTACCACCGGCGTGATGGAGATTGTCCTCGACGAGATATGGGTGGCGGAAAACCCTGTCCGGACCGCCGGGAAAGGGGACCATGTGACTTTCCGATTGGCGTCACCGATCCGACCTTCCGATCGGCTGTACAAACTGGTGAATGTGTCTTAATAATGTACCGCTTTACCCTATCTGTGACGGGCAGGAAAGGGTATAAACGGTTTAATATTATTTTAGTAGATTAAACGCCGGTTCTTTAAAATTGGCGGTTGGAATCTTTGGAAAACCGCGGCTTTGGCGGACGGGCTTCGTCGATCCTCAGTGTGCGGCCCTCGAATTCCTTACCATCGAACTCTTCTTTGATTTTTTCGGCTTCTTCGGCGCTGCTCATTTCAACAAATCCAAATCCCTTGTTGGGAATGATGTTGACATTTTTTACTTCGCCGTGGTCTTTGAACAGCTCTTCCAACTGCTCATTGGTGACGGAATATTTCAAATTCCCCACGTACAGTTTACTGCCTTGCATGCAATTCTCCTTGCGATTCTTCTCAACGTGCCTTCATGTCGAATTTGCATGGGAGAGTGCAAAAGCAACTTTACCGGCGAAATTTGAACGATTGAATTCACGTGAGAAGAGACGTAGCTTTGTGATTAAACGACTCCTTTTGATAAAAATATCAGGAAGATATTCTATCAAATCAAATAACGTCACAGTTTATAATAAAAAGTTGAACATAGCAAAAGCTTTTTTTAAAAATAATTTTTTCAGAATGTTAGGCATCAAAACCAGCTATTTGCACCGCAGAGGATATCCGGTTATCGTTATAAACAGCAGTGTGCCCGGCAGTCAAAGCCGGAATTGATAAGCCATGTAACGGGATCAAACCGGCTCCCGGTGCCACGAATTTCTTGGCTCTGAAGTCCATTTCTCTTAGATTTAACCGTTATGACAAACCTGAAAATTGTGTCGCACCCCGTTTCCTCCGATCTGAATCGTCATATCACGAAAACGGTGTCAGACGATATTCAAGAAGGGCGAAAGGTGGCGTTTCTGTTACCATCCGCCCGCCACATTCTCCGGTTAAAAGAGACCCTGATATCAAAGAACAACCGGATTCTGCCCGGTCAGCTGTTCTTTGGCAACTATCTTGCCTGGGCAAAGAGAACAATGGACGTTGCCCAGCGTGCCTACCGGATTATCGGTGCCGGTGAAGAGTGGCTACTGCTGTTTGATTTTTTGAAAAAAAACCGCTCACTCTTTCCATCTTTGAAGCCGGGTACCCTGGCTCTGATCCGGGAGGTTGTTACTGAACTGCAGGAGACCGGCTTGAGTCGCACCGAACTGAGCCAACTGCCGGCGGTTTGTCCCGATTTGGCGCCTTTTATTGACTGCCTGCTGAACGGTCTCCGTACTGCAGATGAGCGACATCTCTGTTCATCGGCAACGTTGCTGCTGCTTTTTTCAGAGCGCCTGTGCGCCGGTGCATACCAACCTTCGGAAGACCTGCTCCTTGTGGCTGGCTTTTATGAATTCAATCCTATTCAACGAAAAATTTTAAACTGTCTGATAGATTGCTATCCTGTGGCGACGGTCTACTACCCAATCAAAGATGACCATCCGGCACTCCGTTTTGTTAAACCCGTTGAAGAGATCATCGATCGTCGCGACTACTCGATGGAAACGATGCCGGCTGAGTCTGCCCGTCCGCTGTCAAAAATTGCCGCCGGGCTGTACCGGAGTAATCCTATGGAGGCAGATATCAATTACGAACTGTTGCCACAGGAGTTCTGCAATGACTGGTCGGAAACGGCGCTGATTCTACTGCGCTGCCCAAACCGGCACCAGGAGGTGAATGCCGCCGCCCAGACGGTCAAGAAATGGATTGCCGACGGGCTGCGGGCGGATAAAATTGCCGTCGCCTTTCGGGGCAGTTACGATTATAGGAAACTGATCCGGTTGATTTTCCCGACAGCCGGTATCCCGGTAAAAAGGGATGCACAGCTGCTCAGCGAGACGACCCCGCTGCGCATTGTTCAGAAAATCTTTGATGTGAATGAACGCGATTTCTGCCGCGCAAGTCTGATTGATCTGACCCGTTTTGAAGCCATTCGGCGTTTTTATGGTGAGACGATTATTCAGAAATTTGAATATCGGTCCGGCACTTGGGGATTATCATTCAGTCGGGAGAGCTGGCTTAACCAGCTCACCCAGCGGCAGGAATTTTTAAGAACCTGGATTAACGAAAATGATGAGAGCCTAAAAGAACGCAATATTCTGCGACAAGAACTGCTGGAAATTGACGAATTGTTACCCGTTTTGCAGCGTTTGCTGGAGGATATCAGTCTGCCGAAGCAAGCCTGCTGGGCGGACTATCTGATGATTGTGCAACAGCTGGTGCAAAAATACGATCCAGACGACGGCGCGGATATCATAAGGGCACTGCAGGAGGTGTTCCGCCACTTAAACAGTCTTGTCGATGATCATGAAACCGTCCAGCGGCGCAATTTTATCATGGCATTCAACAATCTTATGATGAACACGACCGTGCCGGATGAGGGCATTCAGGAGAGATCGGATGTTACGATTGGGAATGTCATGGACCTCCGCGGTGAGCGCTTCGACGGGATTATCCTGCTGGGCATGATTGATGGCGAATTTCCGGTGAATCGTCGGGAAAATCCACTATTGAACGGTTCGCAGCGGAAAACGGTGAACCAAACCGTCGGCAGAACGCTTCTGAAGCCGATGGCAGTCGATGTTCTGGAGGATAAGTTTCTGTTTTTCAGTTTGGTGAACCGGACCGATGTCAGAATGCTGATAACATATCCGCAATTTGATAATACCGGGCGAGTTTTGGCGCCGTCGCCCTTTCTGGATGATTGCCTGCTACTGGTAAATCATTCTGAACTGAAACAGGTTTTCCGTTACTGTGCTGTTTCACCGGCAGAGATTGTTCCCGCCGTTGATCGCTCTGTTTCGGAACGTGATCTGTTGCTCAATCGCTGGCTCTACCCCTGGGATGAAGCCGGTCGAGAATTCCTCGATAGCCGAATTGAGAGATGGTCATCCGCAGATATACCCGGGCGCATGACGACTGTCGAAAAGCGCAAACAGAGAATACGGGGACCCTGGAACGGGGTGCTCTCAAGTTCCCGGTTTCGGGAGTGGTGCTTTCGCTCACCCCTCTCTGTGACCCGTT
Source organism: Fidelibacterota bacterium (assembly GCA_049975265.1). Classification (GTDB taxonomy): domain Bacteria; phylum Fidelibacterota; class UBA2242; order UBA2242; family UBA2242; genus B118-G9. The sequence goes on along the minus strand of JBNGDF010000030.1, from coordinate 19,810 downwards.
TGCAGCAGTATGCCTGGTGCCCTTTCCTCTATCTGTGCCAGTATCTGTGGAAAATTGATGCCGCCGAAGAGCCGCTGGCGGAGGTATCGGCGCTTTCTGATGGCGTATTGATCCATGCCCTCTTTGAAAAATTTATGACACAGGCTGACACGGCGGATTATCCTGCGTGGAGCCGATTCATTTCGGGAGATTTGGAGTCTGAAATCAATACAGTGTTGGCGTCGATCCGGAAAAAATACCGATCTGCCTTTGGCTATATTGACGATGCTGTCTGGAATAAGAAAATGACAGACCTGCGGCGCGGCTTGGATCTTTTCATTGAGCATGAAAGAGCCATCCTAGACAGTGGCTGTTTGCCTGAAAAATTTGAGCTGCAGTTTAGCCTGAATTTTCCGTTGATATCGGGAGATCGTCAGATCGACGTTCCTTTCCAGGTCAAGATTGACCGCGTCGACCGGCATCCCGGTGGCGGTGTGGTGATCCTGGAATATAAACGCTCGGCAAAAGCGACCCACGATCCCGTGAAAGGACTCAGGGAAGGGGTCTATTTCCAACTGCCCTTCTATCTGCTTGCTTACCGGCAGCAGTATGCCGAAACCCGCTTTGCTGGTGTCTATTCCTATATTTTTAATGAGGGGCGGGTAGCCAAAGCGCTCCTGACCGAACCCCTGTTTGACAGAATCAAACCGCAAGGGAATGAGGTAATTGAGGAGCTGCTTCGGCAAACCAGGGAAAAAGTGACAGAGCTGCTACAGCGCCTCTCCGGAGGTGATTTTTTCCTGGATCCTCATGATCTGAAACAGCGCTGTCACCACGGTGTCTGCCCCTATTATGAAGTGTGTCGGATCGATACCCGCCATGTGGAAACAAATGATGACAGTGAAATCTGATCTATGGTAGAAGTGTATGCAAGAGCAGAACAAAAAGCGCACCGGAGCTGGTGCAGATAACATTGACAACGTCATTATCGATCCAGCGGACTCCGCGGATATGCACCGTCGGATGATTACCGCAATGGACTAATTTTTCCGTTGTTTTTTGACATTGGGAGCATTTGTATTGTGCCTGGAGGGTGGCGCCCACGACTGAATCGATTAATGCCCCGACAATTCCGCTCACGGCAATAATCAGAAAGAGCCGTACAAAGGAACCTGAGACCGGGAAGATACCGCTGAGGGTGAGAATTCCCGCCCCCATCAGAAATCCCGAAGTGCCGAGAGCCGTCACGCCGCCGGACGTTCCGGCAGGTACCTTGCTGAACGTAATAATATGCCGGGGCTCGTTTTTGGCAAAAATGCCGATTTCCGTGCCCCAGGTGTCCGCCGTGGCGGCAGCCAGTGATCCGAGAAACATCAGATAAAAGAGATCGTTTCCGGTGAAGTGAAACAGCACCGCCATGAGCAGGGCGACGCCGCCATTAGCGAAAACCTGAAGAATGTCACGCTGACTACCTTTCTCCACCATCCCTTTTAAAAGCGTACGCTTCATTTTACCGATTTTTGAAAGGATGGAAGAGAGAACGAAGAATGTCGCCATGGGGATCACCCAAAACATTCCGCCGATGGAAAAGACAATGGAACCGAGCAGCATAGCCCCGGCGGTGCCACCCAGAGTCAGCGCTTTCAGCCGGTAGGCGAGAAAAGCCAGCAGAAACGAGAAAAGAATCCAGCCAATCACGGACAGCTGTTGTAAGGTGTCTATCCGGAGCATGATATCCAGCATCAGGGCGGATAACAGCGGCAGGCTCAGGTTATCGGAACCGGCAAAGGATATGCCTTCGCTTAATACCGCCACAATGGCGACTGTCAGCCCGGTTAGTAACAAGCCGATCCACGGCAATTCCGGCGCGACACCGATCCGGTTCAGAATCAGTAGTCCGGGCGTGACAATCAGAAAGCTGCTGATAAACACCGCGACGGAACCCCGCAGGGTCTTTTGATCTTTCCAGAGAATGAAGGTTTTTGGATTTTGGGTTCGATTGCCGACCAGCGAAGCGATCGGATCGGCAATGGTCATGATCAGCATGCCGATGATTAGAATTTCCGGATGGGATTTCCAGTATAGCAGAATCAAAACCAGATAGGAGACCGGGAAGAAAACGGTACCCAGCGAGAAACGGGCGGTGGTGTGAATGCCTTTCATCTGATTGCTTTTTATGGCAAGAGCGTTCAACAGGATGAATATACCTGCGAGAACCGCCGGCTGAACCGCAGAGCGGAACAGAAACGGGCTGGTGGTTACCAATACCCCGACCCCGATATGAACAAACTGGCGGGTATTTTCACCGGACATCCGGAATCGTTTCTGCAGAACCTCACTGAATGCGACGAATCCGAGGATCAGGATCAGAAACAGGGCGAAGCTGATCCACTCGTTTTGTAACAATTGATATACAGGCACGCTTGCTCCCCATGTTAACGTGGCTAATTTTAGATAATTCCGAGGCTATTTTCAAGAAATTAAGGAAGAAAAGTGACTGCCCCTGCTGATAGGAACAGCGACTACCAGACCGCCCGGGAGGAAATCCGTCGATCCGTTCTGGTGTCTGCCTCTGCCGGAACCGGCAAGACCAGTGTACTCGTGGATCGCTACATCCATATTTTATTCAATAACGCCGCCCAAATCGATGAAATCCTGGCGATTACCTTTACGGAAAAAGCCGCCAATGAGATGAAGAAGCGCATTCGCCGGGCGCTGCGCTCATCAGTACCCGCCGACGCTACTCTGCTTGACCGGCTGAATACCGCCCCGATTTCAACGATTCACAGCTTCTGCGCCCGGGTGCTTCAGGAAAATGTTGAGGAAATCGGTATCGATCCCCAGTTTCGGATCATTGACGAGATTGAAGAACAGATTCTGCGACAGGAGAACCTCGAAATCTATCTCCATCAGGAGCTCCGTAAAAACGATTCGCCGATTCTACAACTGATTGAATATTTTGATCTGTTTCAAATCCGGGAGATGCTGGATATCGCCTGGCAGCGACAGGTTGACCTGTTGCTCCCCTTAGAAAAGTTGGCGACGGTGACGCCAACGGAGCTGTTTGACCGCTACAAAGAACACCATCGCGGCTATACTCTGAATCTGCTGCGACGTTTTTTCCTGAAGCCGGAGCTGGAGCCGATTTACGATTTTATGAAATGTCATCATGCCGCCGATCCGGAAGATACACTGGAACAGGTCAGGACCGCCCTGCTGGCGATGATTGCCTCCCTTAAAGCGAATCAGTTACCCCCTCAGTTGGCGGATCATTCTTTGGGTCAACTATTCAATCTGCAAAAGCAGGGTCGTAAATCCAATTGGGGTGACGAGCTGGAGCTCATGCGCCAATATCATCGTCAGCTGCGGGGAATCTGGGATGAAATCAAAGAGCGGGTTTTCGTTTTTGATGACGCATTTGAGGAGCAAAATGCCGGACTGACAGTGCATTTTGTGAAGCTGGCATTGCACTGGATCGACTCCTTCCGCCGGGTACTCAATGATGCGGCGGTGATTGATTTCAACGGGCTGGAGATATTGACGGAGCACTTTCTGAAAAGCAGGAGCGCTGCCGCGCAGACCTACGCCCAGCGGTTCCGGCATCTGCTGGTGGACGAGTTTCAGGATATCAGCCCGGTCCAGGACCGGATTCTTGCGGCTCTTTGTGATCTGAATACGGAGCTCGTGACCTTTTTTGTGGGTGATGAGAAGCAGTCGATCTACCGATTCCGTGGCGCAGAAGTGGAGATTTTCAATGATTACAAACGGCGTATGCCACAATTGTATCTGGATAAAAATTTTCGCAGTATCGGACCGCTGAACAGATTTTTTAATCTCTTTTTTACGCAACTGATGAGCCAGGCGGATTGTGCCGCCGGCTATGATACCTGGTACGACCGACCGGTCCGGTCTCACGATGTGCTGGAGTCGGAATCGCTGCCGGTGGATTTATTGGTTGTAAAGAATGATCAGAACACAGGGACAAATCCGCTGAATCTGACGGAGACCGATGCGGAATTCGTTCACGTCGTGCAGCGGATGAAGGAGCTGGAGAAAGATTCTGATCAGAAAATTGTCAAAGACAGGTATACCCGGAAGCTGCGCAAGGCTGAATGGCGAGATTTCACGATTCTGTTGCGCTCCCGGACACATCTGGAAAGTCTCGAACGCATTCTGAATCTGGCGGGTGTGCCCTATTACGTTGCGTCGGGCGTTGGTTTCTACCAGCGGCGTGAGGTACTGGATGTGATCCATTTTTTGCGGGTGGTGATCAACTGTTTTGATGAAACGGCGCTGGTTGCCACACTGCGCTCACCCATGGTCGGTTTCAGCGACGACGATTTAATGGAAATGACCACCGAAAAAGGTTTAATGGACGGAATTCGCAAACTGGTGAACGGACCTTCCGACTCTCTCTCTATAGACGAGCCGCTTCGTTTGCGCTTTCAGAATTTTTGGGAGATGATTCAGCGACTCCGGCATGAGATGCCGCTGCTGACGACGGCGGAGCTGCTCCAGACGATTCTGCAGGAGACCGATTATCTGGCGGTTTTGGCAGCCTTTCCCGAAGAACACCAGGGCATGGCGAACGTGCTGAAGTTGGTGGATTTGGCGGTGGAGTGGAGCGGAACACAGGATATCAGCCCGGTGGATTATATCCGGCGGATTCAGCTCTATCAGACGATGCAAATCAGGGAAGGGGAAGCGAATCTCAGCTCGGAGACGGAAAACAGCGTGACAATTATGACTATTCACGCCGCCAAAGGGCTGGCATTTCCGATTGTCGTGGTGCCGGAATTAACGATTCGCCGCGGAGGACGTCATCCGCGCCTGTTGAGCGACAATGCCGAATTCATTGCTTTCAATCTGAAAACCCCTTTCAATGATAAGCACGGCTATTATCATCAGTATCTGGTTCAAAACGAAAAGAACCGTGAAGCGGCAGAGGAGAAGCGAATCCTGTATGTAGCGGCGACCCGGGCGGAATCGTATCTGCTGCTCTCGGGAACGGAGCGAGCCGGCACCGCTTCCGGTACCCAGTGGTCGAAAATCCGTACGATTTTCAATGAGGCAGGTCTGAATAGCCGGGAAATAACTCTGACAGAGGCGTCGGAAAGGTTCATAAATTTACAGCACCGGTCGCAGCCGAAGGTTCGAACCATTTCGGCATCTCAGATGGAGACGATAGAGAAACTGATCAAACCGCTGTCCATGAAAAAAACCGCCACAAAGATTACCCCTACGGCTTTTTCCCACTGGCTGAGCCGGCGGCAGGAGAAGATTCCGCCTCAGAAAAAATATCCCACCGAGGAGCCTTTGTACTCGGTGCGATCCCTGACGGCGCTGGAGACCGGGACGATTATCCATCAGGCGTTCAGCTGGTGGGATTTTCAGGATGTTGAAACGCTGACCGGAATCACCGGGCAGCTGCTGATCCCTTTTGGATTGCCGGCTTCCGAGTACAGAAGATGGCAGGGGATTTTCAAAGCCTGGGGCGAAAATTTCCTGAAGCCTGAGAATCCACTGTCCGGCTATATTCGGGCTGCCCGAACGGTTGCCCGGGAAGTGGACATCTATGCCTGGATCGGCGAAACGCTGCTGGAGGGGAAAATTGACCTGCTCCTCTCTCTGCGGAACGGGCGGTATATGGTTATTGATTTCAAATCCGATCGTATTGGCGATTTTCCGGACGAAGCCCTTCTGACGAAATACAATGCGCAGCTGGCGCTGTATGCCCTGATGCTGACGCAGGGTTCAAAACTGACGGTGGCAAGTACCGGTCTCTATTTCATCCGTAACGCCCTGTTGATTGAGAACACGGTGGATGCTGAACAACTGCGCCGGACGGAAGAGCAGTTGATGACTCTGCTCAGCTGTCCGGTTTCGACGGATTAGCGCCGGATATTCAGACTACGGCACCGTTTGCGGTACTCTTTGCCCCACATTGGACAGCAGTTCCCCGAATCAGGGGAAACTCTCTCCAATCAGGGACTCTCCTTTTCCCTTTTCGGGGAGACCTTCCCCCTGATGGGGCGACTCGTTTCCCAATCCGGGGAACGTTATTCTATGATGTGCAGTTCTTTCCCCCAGTTGGGGAAAGAGTTCCCCCGGATGATAGTTATACCATCCCTGGAAAAAGGGGTGTCTTATACATTATTTCAGGAGAATCGGTTTGTCGGTCGGGATTTCAGCCGATCAGTTTTTCATTTTCCGCGACGGCAAAGGTGCAGACCATATCGCCGGTGACATTATTGGCGGTTTCGAACATATCGAGAATAGGGTTGATGCCCATGGCGAGGGCAACGATTACAGCGATTTGGGAGCTGTCCAGCCCCATGGTTTGCAGAATAATAAACAGCAGCATGATACTTCCGCCGGGCACGCCGCCGGCACCGACGGATGCCAGGACTGTCGTCATTACCAGAACGAAAAGATCGCTGATGCCCAGAGGTATGCCGAACATATTTGCCGCCAGCACGGCGAACATGGGTAAATGGACACATACACCGTCCATGTTGATCGTAGCACCCAGAGGCAGCGAGAATCCGGCAAGTTCGCCGCGGACATGCAGCTTTTCCCGGACTGTGTGCAGCGAAACCGGCAGAGTCGCAGCGCTGCTTCGGGTAATAAAAGCGGTGATGACGGCTTCGTCCATATTTTTCAAAATGGTGTAGGGATTACGACGGCTGACAAGGTAGAGAAGGAGAGGATAGACGAGCAGCATCATTCCCAGAATACCGCTGACGACACCGAGGGTGACACTGACATAGGGACCGGCGATATTGGGACCGTAGAGTCCGAAATTGGTGATGGAGAGCGCCAGAACACCGATCGGAGAGTATTCCAAAATCCATTCCACAATTTTAAAAATAACATCCCGGGCGGCGTCGATTAATCGGAGCAGCTGCGCGAGAATGTGGTCTTCCGGGCGGTCGGCGGCTTCCAGAATCATCCGCATCGCGATACCGAACAGAATCGAAAAGGCGATAATTGCCAGAAAATTATTGTTCGCCAGCGCCTCAAAGGGGTTTTGGAACAGATTGAGTAAAATGGATACAAAACCGGTCTGAACCGGTACGGTATCGAGCACCGCTTCCGGTTGAATGCCCAGCGTTGACAGCATTTTCTGCCAGCCGCTCAGATCGCTCTGACTGCCGGGATTGATCAGCAGCGCCAGGAGAGTTCCCAGCAGTGCAGCTAGCAGTGAACACAACAGATACCAGGTGATGACTTTGAGACCGATTTTTCCGAAGCGTCTGATGGGTAGGACGGCGGCGCCGGAGATTAAAGAGAAAAATATGACCGGAATGACGATCATTTTCAGCATGCTGATCAGCACAGACCCAAAGGGCGTAATATAGGGTGCGACCGTTTCGGCTACCGGCTTTCCGGTCCGGACGGAGATAAACCACAGCAGAATACCGATCGCGGAACCGGCACCGAAGCCCGCCAGCAGCCGAACCAGCAGCGAGTTGGAAAGATAGCCACGAATGATTTTACGGATCATGATCCCTCACAAATCAGTTTCCGAAATATATTCTGCAAAATGACGGAATTCAAGGGAAAAGGAGTTTTTTATATGGGTGAATTGACGGGCAGAGAATCAGCCCGGCTTGTTGTCCTGGATAAAGCTGTCGTAATAATCCTCCACCTGACGGGAACCGCCCCGCAGCATTCGGTTCGATTTCAGTGACCCGATAAAATCTGTTGAAATAGTTGAATTTTTTTGAAACATTTACCCTCAATAGTGATCATACTATAATGCAGATCAAAAAAATATTTAACCTTTAAGGAGTCAGTTTGTCAAAAGAGTGTGAAAAAGGAAAACGTTGAAAAAAGAACAAGTGAGACAGACTGATGCGGAAACATTTAACCGCTTGGTGCTTGAAAATCAGGAAAAGATCTATACGCTCTTTCGCCGGATGGTATCGTCTCATGATGAAGCCGACGATCTGACCCAGGAGACATTCATTAAAGTGTATAAAAACCTATCAAAATTTCGCCAAGATTCTTCTCTCTACACCTGGATATACAGGATCGCCGTTAATACGGGGCTGAACTATCTGCGTCGCCAGAAAGCGCGTCAGACCATCGGTCTGGATAAAGTCGATCTCGCCGCCGAAACGGGTTCTTCCGGTTCCGGCGATTTTCAAAACCGGGCACTTAAGAAAGTACTGGCACAGCTGCCGTCGAAGCAGCAGATGGTGGTGATACTGCGAACCTACCAGGGACTGGCATTCAGAGATATCGGGCGGATCATGGATATTACCGAAAATGCCGCCAAAGTGAATTACATCCATGCATTGAAAAATATGCGTAAAAAATTTGACGCAATGGGGGTCAGCTATGAAACCGTGTAAAGAATTTGAAAACCGGATTCCTTTATATGTTTCAGGCGATTTGACCGAAGCCGAACGGCGCCGGGTGACAGACCATCTGCAGGATTGCCCGGCGTGCCGGGACTATCACAGCGCTTTGGCTGCGATTATCACTTCAATGAAGCGGCAGCCTGTCAGCGAACCGCCGGTGTCCTACGGGGCAGAACTGGTGGTGGCATTGAACCGGCGGTTGGAAAATCGGAAAAAGCGTCAGCAAAGACTGCTCTGGGGCATTCCGGCTTTTGTCTCCACTGCGGTCTTGCTGATTTTCGTGGCGACTACCCTTTTCAGGTCGGACTCGAACCGGTGGTTTGAGCAGTTCAACCAGGAACATGTTTATGTGAATTTCAGCAGCGTCGGCTACCTCGGTGAGTTTCTGCTGGAAGCACCGGATGACGCTATTGCCGAGAGCCAGCTTTCGACGGATGAAATATATCGGAATGTTCTGTACCGGCTGGTTGAAGAGGAACCGCTCTGTCCGGAATTTGACCGTTGTCTGGTGGCGACCGCCACTCTGGATGATGCCGAGTTTCGGCAGGTAGTCAGGCAAATGAAGCAGGAAATTTTATAGTGGGAGGAATGATGAACAGGTGGTTTTTACTATTGCTGGGAACATTTTTCATTCTGGGAGTCGCTGCGACGGCTCAGGAAGATATGATAAAACCAATGGACGCCGACCGGCGGGAACAGATGGAGGCGTTGCGAATCTGGAAAATGACGGAATTCCTGAACCTCAGTACAGAACAATCGACTCTGTTTTTTTCCCGTCTGAAGGAATTTGAGGATTTCGTACACGCCAATCAGGAGCAACAGCGGGATATCATGAAAGAGATTTATGAGCTGACGAATAAAGATGATTACACCGCGACTGAAAAAGAGGTGGCGGATTATGCCAAACGACTGGCTGATCTGGAGCGGGAAATTATTGATCGCAAACAGACATTTGTGTCGGAAATCGGAGATATCCTTACGGAAAAACAGCAGTTGAAGTTTATCGTATTTGACAACCGCTTTCGCAACCGCTTAATGCGCTCAATATATCATCATCCCAACCACCACAGAGATTATAAACCAAAAGAAAGGGAAGAAAAATGAAAAAGTTAACTGCAATGATAATCACATTTGCGATTCCGGCGCTTGTGCTGGCCGGTCCCCGAAAAATGATGAAAGATAAACCGGGGACAATGAGACGGATGGAAACCTGCGCGGAGTTGAATCTGACCGCAGAACAGCAGCAGAAGATCGACGCTCTGCGTCTGGCTCATCAGAAAGAGATGGTGCCGCTGCGGGCGGATATTCAGCTGGCAAAACTGGAGCTGGAAGAGCTGGTGCGCGCCGGCGATACCTCCAAGAAGCTGGATGCAGCGATTCAAAAAGTGAATGAGCTGGAATCCAAGCAATACCAAAAACAGGTCAAACATCGGGTTGCGGTCGCCAACGTTCTGACCGATGAGCAAAAAGCGATCTGGCGAACCCGCTGCCGGGCGTATGGAATGGAGTCTCGCTTCCGGAATTGTGGCGAAGAGCCCGGTATGATGGGTGGTCCGCGTCCGCCCCGCCCCTGTAATCCCCGCTAAAAGGGAACCTCCTTGGACAATTCTCAAATCCGAACATTGTTAAACTGGATGCAGAGCATGGAGCTGGGACCCGGTGACTTGAGCACCGAGATGGTTTCACCCTATGCTCTGCATGCAGTGGGCTCGGTAACCGCTCTCTACGAAGGGATTTTCGTTGGGCGTGGTGTTTTGGAGCGGTTGTTTGATGAAAGCGCCGAGCGGCTTACTATCGACTGGCAGCTCCGCGACGGGGACGAAGTTCACATCCGGGATGTTCTCTTTGAATTCAATGGCAACGGCGCCGGCATTTTAAAGAACCGGCGTTTGATCGCCTGGATTATCGGGCGCATGTCCGGAGCGGCAACGGCGACAAAGCAGACTGTCGAGGTACTGAACAGGTATGCGAAAACTCTCGTTCAGGGGGTCTCGGTGAGTCCGGTTTTCGAGCCGCTGGATGAGATCGCTTTCCGGATGGGAGGCGGCATCTGGAAACGGCACGGTCTGACGGATTCTATCTATTTAACCCAAAATCATTTCCGCTACAGCGGTGACCCGGAGAAAACTCTCAAACAGCTGGCGGTGGAACTGGGAGACTCGCGACGCACGCTTAAAATCGAGGTGGAGATCAACAGCGCCGCGGAGTTTGAACGGTTCAACGAACTGGATTGTGACGATCTGCATCTGGTCGGTCTGTCCGGCGATGAGATCCGGACGGTGTTCGAGACTCTCAATCCGATCCGGAAGCCGGTGCTGCATTTAGAAAGACGCGAAGAGTTTCAGCCGCATTTTGCGGATTATTTTTTTAAATACTGCGCCATTGAGGAGCTGCACTGTGCCGCACCACCGCTCCCGGTGGAAATCAATTTTTCTTCCTAATATACCTGCCTCTTTTTCCGATAATTCCAACTCTATGTACACCATTGCGGGTGTCATAAGGCACCCCGCGTTTGTTAACCGGTAGGTGCTCCGGATGTTGTTTGACTAAACCGGGCTGCTCCGACGTCAAATCCGGTAAAATATAGTACCAATATTGCCCGCTCAGGTAAAAAGAACTATACCTTATTTCGATAATTTTTGTTAAAATACAACATGTTAAAATATTACGATAAACTAAGACTATTTTAGCGGGCTTAGGGGGCAAGTAATGGCGAGACGTAAGATGGTATTGATAACCGATTCGGATCAAAACGGCACTGAGATCAGTGACATATTGAAAGATTCCAGGCACGAGATCAGGAAATTCGGTTTGTCTGTGACCGGTTTGGCGACGAAGATTCGTGCACAAAAACCCGATCTCGTTCTGTTCGACCTTTCCGGTGAACAGCAGTCGAGCCGAATAAAAAAGGCGGCAAGAATTCAAGCCGCATCTGCCGTGCCGGCTGTTCTGATTGTCAACGATATCGAAGATAGTATTTTCGAGAGCAATACCGCCTTCGACCGCTTCAGCGTTGTCAAACGACCTTTCACACCGAGAGAACTGGAATATGCGGTTGAACTGGCGATTTCACGGGCGCAGATGCAGCAAAAGTTGCATGATGACCAGTCCTGGGTCACCACCACCCTGAAAAGCATCGGGGATGCCGTCATTACGACGGATATTGACGGTCGTATCAACTTTATGAATCACGTTGCCGAAGAGTTGACCGGCTGGAAAGTGAAAGAAGCGCAGGGACAGGGTCTGGGAGAGGTATTTCGGATTGTCAATGAATTTACCGGTGAGTCCGTCGAAAATCCGGCGACGAAGGTGCTGCGGGAAGGTGTGGTTCAGGAGCTGGCGAACCATACGATTCTGATTTCCAAAACGGGCAGGCGGATTCCCATTGATGACAGCGGAGCACCGATTAAAGACGACCAGGGCAGTATTTCCGGAGTGGTGCTGATTTTCCGGGATATTACCGAGCAACGCAAAGCCAAAAACGCCCTGGAGTTTGAAAAGACGCTGATTGATGCCATGCTGAACTATTTCCCGGAGTATATTTATTTCAAAGATTTGAACAGCCGGTTTTATCGCATCAGCAAGTCGCTGGCAAACGAAGTATTTGGCTTGAGTGATCCGGGCGAGGCGATCGGGAAGAGCGATTTCGATTTTTTCCCGGAGCAGTTTGCCAAAGAGGATTATCAGACCGAACAGGACATTATCAAGACCGGGAAGTCTATCATTGACAAGGTCGAAAAGCGAAGCTGGGCAAACGGCAGTGTCTCCTGGGCAGCTTCCACCAAAATGCCGCTGGTGAACAGCCGTGGTAAGATCATCGGCACTTTCGGGATTTCCAAAAATATCACCAAAGAAAAAAAGATGGAAGAGGCGCTGCGAAAATCCGAAGAGAGGTACCGCAGACAGTTTGAAGAGACCATGGATGCCATCTTTATTGCCGATGTGGAAACCGGTATACTGGTAGACTGTAACCGGGCGGCGACGGAGCTGGTCGGTAGAGAAAAGTCCGAAATCATCGGTCAGCATCACCGGATTCTCCATCCGAAGGGTAAATCGGCGATCGACCACAGCCGTACATTCCGGATGCACAGCACCCGCAAAGAGGGTCAGATTCTGGAAGATCAGATTATTACCAGGAAGGGCGAAATCCGGAACGTGGCGATCAAAGCCAGCATTTTTGAACTGGAGGGTCGCAAAGTCCTGATAGGGATTTTTCGGGATGTGACAGATCAGCAAAAAGCCAAAAACGCCCTGGAGTTTGAAAAGACGCTGATTGATGCCATGCTGAACTATTTCCCGGAGTATATTTATTTCAAAGATTTGAACAGCCGGTTTTATCGCATCAGCAAGTCGCTGGCAAACGAAGTATTTGGCTTGAGTGATCCGGGCGAGGCGATCGGGAAGAGCGATTTCGATTTTTTCCCGGAGCAGTTTGCCAAAGAGGATTATCAGACCGAACAGGACATTATCAAGACCGGGAAGTCTATCATTGACAAGGTCGAAAAGCGAAGCTGGGCAAACGGCAGTGTCTCCTGGGCAGCTTCCACCAAAATGCCGCTGGTGAACAGCCGTGGTAAGATCATCGGCACTTTCGGGATTTCCAAAAATATCACCGCCCTGAAAGAGGCGGAAGAACAGTTGAAAAGGGCGTTGGAAGAGCTGCGGAACAGTGAAGCAAAACTGAAAAATATGCTCAACGGTTCTGCGATTCCACAGTTTTTTGTCAATGAGAATCATGAGGTGGTATTATGGAACGATGCCCTTGCCAAACTGAGTGACATTTCGGCGGAGGAAATCGTCGGAACGAAAAACCACTGGAAAGCCTTTTATCAGCAGAAAAGACCCTGTCTGGTCGATCTGCTTCTGGATGGAACGATTGAGAAGATGCCTGACTGGTATTCCGATAAATATAAGAAATCCGAGCTGGTGGAAAACGGATACGAGGTGACCGACTACTTTGAACATCTGGGTAAAGGCGGAAAATGGATGTTCATTACGGCTGTGGTGATAAAGGACTCAAAGGGTAAGGTAATCGGTGCCCTTGAAACACTGGAGGATATAACCGAAATCAAGCGGGCGGAAGAAGCCTTAGCCGGCGAACGGAACCTGCTGAAAACCGTCATTGACAATATTCCCGATAAAATTTACGCCAAAGACACCGAAGGGCGCTTTATCATCTGCAATAAAGCCGTGGCAAAACGAATGGGCAAATCGGACCCCGAAGAAATCATCGGGAAGACGGATTTCGATTTTGTTGAGCATGAACTGGCTGCCAAATTTCATGCCGATGAAGAGGCGATTATCAAATCCGGGGAACCGCTGATTAATCATGAAGAACCTCTGGACCATCTGGAGGGTGGTCAACGCTGGAATTCCGCTACAAAAGTGCCGCTTCGGGACAATCAAGGTAATATCATCGGGGTTGTAGGTGTTGGACGAGATATCACCGAGCGCAAACTGGCGGAGCAGGAGCGGGACAAAATGATCCGGGAGCTTCAGGAAGCTCTCAATAAAGTGCATACGTTGCAGGGACTGATCCCGATTTGCGCCAATTGCAAGAAAATCCGGAATGACAAGGGCTATTACGAAAGTGTGGAAAAATATATTATGGAACACTCCGGAGCGGTCTTCAGTCACGGCATCTGCCCGGAATGTATGGAGAAGCTTTACCCCAGTTTTTCCAAAAAGAATAAGAAAAAATAATACGTTCCGGAGGCTCCTCTCAAGTCGCCGGAATCTGTGTTTAAACCCGGCATCAGGGACTGTTTAGTCTATCTCAGGCAGTCCCGGGAATGGGGGCTCCGGTTTTGCCCTTGAATTTGCCTCTGATTTTATGTAAGCTGTTGTTCGAAAAAAGGCGAGAAAAAAATGAAAGCGATGCTGCTAACCAAGAAAACCGATGTGTCTGTTGATCTGCATCCGCTGAGCGCCGCCGGTCTGCCGGAACCCCAACCTGACCGAAATGAAGTATTGATCAAAGTCCATACCTGCGGCGTTTGTCATACGGAGCTTGATGAGATCGAAGGGCGTACGCCGCCGCCCGGCTATCCGGTCGTACCGGGACATGAGGTCGTCGGAACGGTTTCCGAATTGGGCGATAATGTCAAGTCGGTCAGGATCGGCGACCGGGTGGGCGTAGCCTGGTTATACTCGACTTGCGGGAAGTGTGAACATTGTCAGACTGGCAATGAAAATCTCTGCGCTGAATTCAGGGCGACCGGTCGGGATGCCAACGGCGGTTATGCCGAATATATGGTGGCACCGGTGACGTCGGTCTTTCCCATACCGGAAATATTCAGCGATTCCGAAGCCGCGCCGCTGCTCTGTGCCGGAGCGATCGGCTATCGCTCTCTGCGCCTGTGTAATCTCAAAGACGGTCAGCGACTGGGGCTGACCGGTTTTGGTGCATCGGCACACCTGGTTCTGAAAATGGTGCTGCACAAGTATCCATACACCAAAATATATGTCTTTGCCCGCAGTGATGCGGAGCGGCGCTTTGCCCGGGAACTGGGTGCCGCCTGGGCGGGTGACACCACCGACCGATCACCGGAGCCCTGTCACGCCATCATTGATACGACACCAGCCTGGAAACCGGTGGTGGAGGCACTCAGCAACCTGAGACCCGGAGGGCGTTTGGTTATCAATGCCATCCGGAAGGAAATAAAGGATCGGGAATATCTGCTCCAGCTGGATTATCCGCAGCATCTCTGGATGGAAAAGGAGATCAAGAGCGTTGCAAATGTCGCCCGCCGGGATGTGGCGGAGTTTCTGGAACTGGCGGCGGAAATCCCAATCAAACCCACAGTCACTGAATATTCCCTAGGCGAAGCCAATAAAGCCCTTTACGAACTGAAGCGCGGCGATGTAAAAGGCGCCAAGGTATTACGGATCGGCTGACCGGGATATACCGGCTCATTGCCCGTAAAGAGAGCGGTTCAATCTTTATTTATATAAACAACACGGGTGAAATTTTGTATCATGTCGCCGCGGCTTTGTATGAACCGAGCACTTTCAGGAATGAGGTAATTTCTTCCAGATGCCGGATGGCATTTAAGCAGCGCTCCTCCTGCATATTGCCGGCGAAATCCAGGTAGAAGAGATATTTCCAGCGCCTGCCCCGCATGGGTCGCGATTCGATCTTCAGCAGATCGATGTCCCGCAGCGCGAAAACGCTCAGACTTTTAAACAACGCGCCGGGAATATTTTTCATGGAAAAGATGATCGAGGTCTTATCGGCACCCGGCGGCATCCCGGCGTCTTTGGCTATGATATGAAAGCGGGTATAATTTTCAGGGTTATCCTCAATCTCTTCTCTTAATATCTGCATGCGGTTGTCCTCAGCCGCCTGGCGACTGGCAATCGCTGCGGCGTGAAGCAGCCGTTTTTCGCGAATATGCAAGACACTGCCGGCGGTATCGTTGCTGGCGATGGTCTCGATATCGGGCAGCGACGCCAGAAACAGTCCGCATTGCTGCAGCGCCTGGGGGTGTGAATAGACGACCCGGATGTCTTCGAATGTGACACCGGGATTGGCGATCAGATGCTGCTCGATGCGAAGCTGCACCTCCCCAACGACCACCACCTTGGAATCGAGAATTAGATCGAGATTTTGATAGACGCTGCCGGTGGTGGAATTTTCAACCGGAATAATCCCGAATTGGCATTCGCCCGTTTCCACTGCTCTGAAGACATCGGTGAACTGCCGGCAGGGAAAGGTGGTAATATTTTCGTGAAAATATTTGCGGGCGGCGATTTCGCTGAATGCGTAATGTGTCCCCTGAAAGGCGACTCGTAATGAGCTGTTCATGATTCGATTCCTTTGCGGGCTTGAACCCCTTTTTGGTAATAGTGCTTGACTTCCTGCATCTCGGTAACCAGATCGGCGGCTTCGATCAGAGCGGGATGGGCTTTGCGTCCGGTGATGATCAGTTCCACATGCGCCGGTTTGGCAGCAATGATTTTCAAAAGATCATCGATGGAGAAGAGTTCGAAATAGACGGCGATATTGGCTTCGTCGAGAATAACCACATCGTACTTACCGGATTGAATGATGGCGTTTACCTCGTTTAATCCAGCGCGGGCAAGCTGTTTATCCTGCTCTTCGGGCTTGTTGACGATGAAACAATCGCGCCCGTATTGACGCACCATTATTTCCGGCAATTTTTCCCGCAGGGCGCTGATCTCGCTGTATTCCATTCCCTTGATGAACTGCCCGATGAAGACCTTTAAGCCGGCGCCGGCTGCCCGCAGCGCCTGCCCCAGCGCCGCGGTGGTTTTACCCTTACCGTCGCCGGTATATACCTGGACATATCCTTGCATCCTGTCACTCACCTTTCACGTGCAGATAATTTAACAGGATTTTCCGCAATGGAAAATGCTATGTATTGCTTATATTAAAAACCGTGGAATATAAGAAAGAGTCATCTGCAACGATCGAAGTGAAACTGGAGCCGCTGGGGAAGCGGATTTGGGTGGAACCCGGTGCCTCGCTGCAGGATGTTCTGTTTGAATACGGAGTGGAGTTTCCCTGCGGAGGCGAAGGCAGCTGTGGCAATTGCCGTATAAAATTACAGCAGGGAGATCTGGCGGTCAATGACGTTCAGAGGGATTTTTTCACTGCTGAAGAGATCACCGACGGGTGGCGGTTGGCTTGTCAGTGCCGGGTCAGGGAGCCGGTGACCCTGGAAATTGCGCAGTGGGAAATGCAGATATTAACGGACGAAGAGAGCTATCAAACCGCGGGTCGCTCCGGATATGCTGTGGCGGTTGATTTGGGAACGACGACGCTGGTGACGCAATTGCTGGACCTCGCTACCGGCAACGTGGTGGGAACCCGGACAGGTCTGAATCCACAGGCGCAGTACGGTAGTGATGTCATGAGCCGGGTAGAGTTTGGCACACATACCGACGGTGCGGTGAAATTGCGGGAACGGATCCGGTCGGCACTTCTGAAAATGATTCTGGATTTATTATCAAATGGTTCCAGGAAAGAACTCCTGCTACGCCGAATCTTTATCGTCGGTAATACGGTCATGCACCACCTTTTTTGCGGGCGGGACGTGACACCCCTATCACGTGCACCTTTTGAAACAGCCGGGGGTAAGGAATTTACCACCGCGGCGAGCGAAATCGGCTGGGATTTGCCCGGCAACCCGGAGGTTCGGTTTTTACCCTGTCTTGGTGGCTTCGTGGGCAGTGATATCCTGGCGGGCATCATTGCCACGGGATTGGCGAGGGAAACCGATCTCACGGCGCTGATTGATCTGGGCACCAACGGTGAGGTGGTGATCGGCAACCGTCGAAAAATCCTGTGTGCCTCCACGGCTGCCGGTCCGGCATTCGAAGGGGCAAAAATTTCCAGGGGCATGCGGGCAATCACCGGCGCCATTGCGAAAGTGACGCTGAACGATGGACGACAATTTGCCGCGCATGTGCTTGGTGGCGGCGAAGCCCGTGGTATCTGCGGCAGCGGACTGGTGGACGCCGTCGCCTGTGCCATCGAACTTGGGCTTATTGATGAGACTGGACGGATAACGGGTTTCGACGGCAGGATTGTCATTCAGGATGGTGTTTCGATAACACAACAGGATATTCGTGAATTGCAACTGGCAAAAGCCGCCGTCGCCGCCGGGCTGGAGATATTGTTGCAACGATTGTCCGTCACCTTTAATGATCTGAAAAAGGTCTATATCGGCGGCGCTTTCGGCAGTTATATCAGTGTTGCCAACGCCCGTAAAATCGGGCTGTTCTGCGGCTCTGACGTTACGCTGATTCAAGCCGGCAATACGGCTCTGCGGGGTGTCAAAGAGCTGCTTCTTCGGGAGCCCGATTATCATACGCTGCTTACGCAAATAACCCATATTGCCCTGGCGACCGATGCCGGATTTATGGATCGGTTTGTGGCGAATATGACATTTGGTAAGCGTTCAGGATAATTGTGGTGCAAATCACAAACAAACCCGTTTTCAACGGTCTTTGTGGTGGATCGTGGATGCAGGCATTTAATTTGAAATATAAAATATGTATAATGAAAAAAAAGAGATTAAGATGAACCGCAATGAAATCCAATTTGTCGTGCTGGAATCTACTTTGGAAAACTGGCAGCGAATCGTTGATATCCTGGCGGACATAATCAGCATCCCCGCGGCACTGATTATGCGGCTGGTGGACGATGATATCGAAGTATCTGTCGCCAGTAATAGCCCCGGAAATCCTTATCATCCCGGCGACAAAGAACACTTCGAAAACTCCGGTCTCTATTGTGAACGAGTGATTAAAACGCAAAAACGGTTGCTGGTTCCCAACGCCCTGACCGATGCGGAGTGGCAAAACAACCCCGATATTAAACTGAATATGATTTCCTATTTAGGGTTTCCGATCATGCTGCCGAATCAAAAACCCTTTGGGACCATCTGTGTACTGGATGATAAGGCAAATGCTTACTCGGACACTGTCATTGAGTTGATGAGAAGATTCCGTGATCTGGTGCAGGCGGAGCTGGAACTGCTCTATATGAATCAGGTTCTGGGTGATAAAAATTTGCGGCTGAGTGACTATCTGGAGGAACTGCAGGCGCTCCGGGGGCTGGTGCCGATCTGCTCCAATTGTAAAAGTATCCGCGGCGAAGAGGGGCACTGGCATCCGGTTGAACATTACCTGGTCAATAACCCGCAAGCCAGATTCAGTCATGGCGTCTGCCCGGACTGTATGCGCAAACTCTATCCGGAGTATACCCGGACAATCCGCAAAATCATAAGCATCGCCAATAACCTTAATGAGGTGAATGATGTCGGGCTATCTTCAATCTTTCTTTACGAAAAAGACCAATGTTCGTGTGCTCACGATCCTGCTGAGCATTCTGATTATCATCACCGGTTTCTTCAACTACCGGCATGAACACCGGACGATTCACCGAACCCAGGAACAGTTCTTACAATCCGTTGCCAATCTGAAAGCCAATCAGATATCCGCCTGGTATGCGGACGAAATCCGCGATGCGGAGATTATTGCAAATGATTTTTTCCTGCTGGAAAACATCCAAAAATGGCAGGCGGATCCTTCGTCCGTCAACCGGCAATGGCTGCTGCGGTATCTGACCACGGTTAGAGATTTGCACGATTATAAAGATCTCCTGCTGAGCTCGGCGGAGGGGCGTTTGCTACTTGCCCTCGATCCCGAAATTACACAGCTGGATTCCAGCCTGATTCGGAATATCCGGCGGGCGGTGGCAGCCGATTCATTGATCATCACCGATTTTTATCACTGTCCGGTGCAACAGAAAATCCAGATGGATATTATCCGACCATTAAAGATTGCCAATAATATGGACATCGTGCTTGTTTTTAAACTGGATCCTGAGACGTTTATATTTCCGTTATTCCGGTCCTGGCCAGTGCCCAGCAAAAGCGCTGAAACGCTGATTGTGCGTCAGGAGGGTGACAGCGTACTAATTAGGGCTTCCT
>JBNGDF010000029.1:0-29564 GCA_049975265.1 Fidelibacterota bacterium | reverse complement strand
GTTGATTATCAATTATATAACGCCCTTTTCATTTTTCTTAACGGGACAGCAGTGAAATAAAATTATGTAATAATGTAAAAAAAAGTCACAGCTCCTTTTTCGTGAAACCATCCGGCATTGCTCCAGCTTTTTATAGATAACAACGAATATTGTTTTTATATTCGCCCCATGATGAAATTGTCATATCACCCGATAATCTGCCTTCCATGCCTGCTTTTCCTATTAATCATGACCCGTGTTCTGCAGCCATCTTACCCGCCGGAAAGTTCCCGTGCTCCCTATCAAATCAGTGTCGGTTACTGGAACGACAATCTGATTTTCCAGGACTTTCTACAAAAAATCGTAGATGTCGGTCCCGATGATTTCATAACCAGCTGTTTCTGGTCTCAGCTTGCCTGCTCCAAAAACCGGTACTGGATTATTTTTGACACCTATTATCATGTCCTGACCAACAAATCGGATTACTACCGTTTCGACCTGATTGACCTGCGATTATCCGTCGAAAAAGAGACCTCCGGGACTCTTCTGCAACTGGGGGCAGGATTGACAGCCCGGGGAAATTTCGGCGGTGCGACCATTCAGAACCGCTACCATAACACATTTGGATGCAGCGCCCTGAACCTGCCCTATATCAGTGGCTGGGCGGTGGGACTGTCAATGTTTACCAAAATCGAACCATACCTGATTAATCAGAGCACACGGACACTCCATTTATCCTTCACGCACACCCATCGGACCGCCGCCGGACCCAGCCAGCTGCGAGCCGGTCTGAACGGCTGCCGGCATTTCGCCAGGATTACGTCGTTCCTCTCACTTACCGTTCAGGGGCATGCCGGATATTTCCGTTACTACAACCGGGACAGATTCAATGCACCAATGTTCTCACGGGGTTTCGGATACGCCCTCATGGCTACCGGACTGTATAAGGAGCGCTACGGTCTGGCACTCTGGCTGACTGAGAACCAGTATGGCGGTCATAATCCACATTACGGGATCTCGTTTTCCTTCAACCAAAACCAGGCACGCCTGCTGCGGATCAGCGATATTTTTACTCCCTGAAAAAAATCCTTGACAATCTCAACCCGGCTCATTACATTAATAGTGTATTAGTAATTTAGTACACTAAAACGGAGAACACTATGATTACACTGCAAAACCTGAGTTTCGCCTACAAAAACAAGCCGCCCCTCTTTGAGCAGCTGAATCTCACCATGTCCGATGGCAACATCTACGGACTGCTAGGCAAAAACGGCGCCGGAAAAACCACCCTGCTGAAAATCCTCTGCGGGCTACTCTTTCCTCAGACCGGCGACTGCACGGTCCTCGGATGTAAACCGGAGCAGAGAAACGTCGCCATACTGCGGGATATCTACTTTATCCCTGAAGAATTTTACACACCGCCACTCAAAATCAGCGAATATATTTTTCTGTATGCGCCATTTTATCCGGATTTTGACCGCAACGCCTTTGACCGCTATATCGAAACCTTCGAACTTCCGCTGAACGAACGACTGACCTCGCTGTCCTACGGTCAGAAAAAGAAACTGCTAATTGCCTTTGGACTGGCTACCAACACCCATATTCTGATTCTGGATGAGCCAACCAACGGTCTGGATATTCCCAGCAAGAGCCAGTTTCGCAAGCTCCTGACCGGTGTGGTGGATGAAAACCGTATTATTATCATCTCCACCCATCAGGTACGCGACATCGGCAATCTGATCGACCCGATCATCATTCTCAATGACGGCGATATCATTTTTCACTACACCATCGAAGCCATTTCAAAAAAACTCTCCGTAAGACTGGAAAAGAGTGAACCCGAGGAAAACAGGGCGCTGTACTGGGAAAAGACCCTGGGCGGATATGTGCTTATCAATGAAAATAATGGTGCGGAGGACAGCAATCTGGATATCGAATTGCTGTTCAATGCGGTCATCAGCAACCGACAACGCATAAATGATATCTTCAACCGGGAGGTATAAATGGACCATCACTGCCTGTTTCATCCAAAACGCTTTGCTTTGTTACTGCGGAACGATCTGTTTCGTCATTATCGTCTCCTTCTGATGGGTGCCGGAACGGTCGCCGCCATCTATTTTATCGCGACGTTGCCGCCGCTGATCTTCTCTCACCGCAGCATTGACTATGACTTTCACAGCAGATTCTTTCCGGCAGTTCTCTATATTGGCGGTTTTTTACTCAGCGCCGCCGCATTCAGCGAGATTCATAATGCCCCCAAAAACACGGCATTTTTCCTGCTGCCCGCCACGACACTCGAAAAATTCACGAGTCGCCTGCTTCTGACCACCATCGGTTTTATCCTGTTCGTCGGTATCTTTTACCTACTGCTCAATCTCATCTCGCTGCTCATTACACGGCTGTTCACCTATCACCAATTCCCGGTATTGAAGCTCTTTTCCAAAGAGATGATCTTCGTAATGGGTGTCTATCTGGTAACCCAGGCGCTGTTTCTGTTCGGCAGCATCTATTTCAAATCCCATGCGTTCATGAAAACCGGTTTGGCGCTTTTCGGGCTTACCGTTGCAACTGCCCTGTTTTCTGCTATTGTCTTCCGCGTCATCTATCACGATTTTTTCCATCACATGCAATTCATGGACGATTATCTGACGCATGATTTTATCTATCTGGAAGATTTCAGTAAAACGCTGTTTTCCATAGCCAAATATCTCTTTTGGCTGGTGCTGGCACCTTTCTTCTGGATATTGTCCTATATCCGGCTGGGCGAGAAGGAGGTCTGACATGGAATTTCAAAAGGACCAGGCGATTTATCTCCAGATCGCCGATCTGATTTGCGAAAATATCCTTTCCGGGGAATGGGCGGAAGATGAGCGCATCCCGTCAGTTCGTGAACTGGCGATGACCGCCGAAGTGAACCCAAACACCGTCATGCGCAGTTACACCTGGCTCCAGGACAAAGGCATTATTCAAAACCAACGGGGAATCGGCTACTTCGTCGCACCGGGTGCCATTGAGCAGACCCGCCGGTTGAAAAAAGAGGAGTTTATCAATACTCAAATTCCCCAGCTATTTAAAATGATGGCTCTGCTGAACATCAGCATTGACGATCTAAAATCTATTTACGCAAAACAGAACGGGGGTCAAACATGAAAACCAGTAACAAAATCATTTCCATCAGTCTATGTGCAGTTCTCATCATTATCGCCGCATTAATCATCACCAGCCGCCTGCTGGTAACCCGCTTTTCAGAGTACAACGGATCGGCTTATTCTGACGAAATGGAAACCCGTACTCTCGACCTGAGGGATTTTACGGCGATTGAAACCGGCGGTGTCTGGCGGATTGACATTGAACACGGCGAAGACTATTTCATCGAGATTCAATATCCCGAATCCGCTGCCGGGGATGTCGAGGCGGAGGTCCGGGACGCCTGTCTCCATTTCGAAAACTATGCCAGCCAACACAATCACCGGGCTCCGTTCCGGGCACGCATCACCATGCCTCATCTGGAACGACTGGAGACCCGTGACGGAGCCTCCATTCTTCTCCGGGATGTAGATTGCGACAAGCTGGCGATCCGAATCACCGGTGCGGCTGAAATCGACGCCGATAACTGCCGTATCGAATATCTGCAACTGCGCTGCGAAGGTGCCGCCAATGCCAATTTCAGAGATGCCGAAGTGGTCAACGCCAACCTGAATGTGAATGGTGCCAGCCGGATCGTTCTGACCATGGGTGGCGGCGAATTGACCGGCAATGCCGCGGGAGCCGCCTCTATCGTGTATTACGGCGAAGTCCATCTACAAGATATTGCTACAGCTGGGGCGGTATCGGTGCGACGGCGCTGAAATTATTGGCAGAAAATTATATTTTAACAGCGGTCACATTTTAACATTTTTTACTCTGACCTGTCCGAAAATCCCGTCAATTCGCTTGACATTGGCGGGATTTTTCAATAACATTTTTGGCGTTTTTTAATTGAACATGTAAATCTGTATGACAAAGATATTAATATCGTCGAACAATCCGGATAAAATAAAGGAAATCAGAGCCATTTTTCGGCTGCCCGGCGTCGAGCTCCTGACGCTGGCGGATTTCCCCGACGCACCGGAAGTCATCGAAGACGGGAACACCCTTTCCGAAAATGCATTAAAAAAGGCATCTATGCTCAACGAATTTTCAGGATTGCCGACCATTGCCGATGACACCGGTCTCGAAGTGGACGGTTTAAACGGTCAGCCCGGCGTCTATTCCGCCCGTTATGCCGGAGAAAACGCCAGCTATGCCGACAATGTGCAGAAACTGATTCAGGAAATTCAGAACGTGCCGGAGGAGCGCCGCAGCGCCCGTTTCCGGACCGTTGCCGTCTTTTATCATCCGGAGATCGTCCTCCGTGCCGAAGGCACTATTGAGGGGCAGATTCTGACGGAACAACGCGGTCAGAACGGGTTCGGCTACGACCCGATCTTTTATGTTCCCGCCTACCGCAAAACACTGGCAGAGCTGAGCCCCAGGGAAAAAAACGCCATCAGTCATCGCGGACAGGCATTCACCCGCCTCTACCAGTCCCTTAGAAAAGAATTTCCATCGCTAACGAATCTAAACTGAGGTGTCGTCAATAAAATTGCTACGACTTTCTTAAGTAACTAATCCTATATTACCAATTTTCGGAGTGACGACACTGAATCGCAAAGGAATCTATATATTTTGGGTAATGCTTGCGGCTTTACTGCTGGTGCCGGCGGCTGGGCAGGATTCCGCCGGTGACGGAGAGGCGGCTCTCTTTCCGCTCAGGGTCGACTGGTTGTCAAACCGGTTCGCCTCCCTGAAGATGGAAACGCCCCGCGGTCTGTCGCTGCTCTCACCCTACGCGCACCAGACCAACCGGTTTATCCTGAACGTATATGATCCGCGCCAATTAAAAACCGAAACCCGCCTGGATGATACGGGTCAGCATCTCATTTTTATTGAAGAATACAAAGGTTTGCCAACACGAGCACCACGTGGTATCTCGCTGGATTCCTATTTTCAGCAGAAATCAGCGCACCTGCTGCGCAATGAGCTGCATGAAATCTGCCGGAAATCCTTTGTCGAACCCAAAAGCGCCGTTCGTTCCGAAAAACTGGAGCTGATCGGCGCCGACATCGCCGGTCAGAGAGTTGCCCTGCGGGTCTCGGGTAATGTCAATATCAACGGTCGTCTCCAGAACCAAAAGCAGTCTCAGGTGCGCACCGGTTATAATGCCGGGAGCTCCACCACCTTTATCGTGGATCAGAAACAGCAGCTGAACATCGAGGGCAAAATCGGCGACCGGATCAGCATCCTCGTCGACCAGGACAGCGAGAGGGATTTTGATTTCGAAAACAATCTGAAGATTATCTATACCGGTGAAGAGGACGACATTGTCCAGAAAGTCGAAGCCGGGAATATCTCGCTGTCGCTGCCGGGAACCCAGTTCGTCACCTTCTCCGGTACAAACAACGGTCTGTTTGGATTTAAGGCGTTGATGAAGCTGGGCGCTATCGACATTACGACGATTGCCAGTGTGGAAAAAGGCAAAAAAGAGAAACTGAGTGTCGACGGCGGTGCCCAGAAAACCTCCCTGGCGATCAAAGACTACGAATATGTCAAACGGCAGTATTTTTTTCTGGATGATAAATTCCGTGATTCCTTCTATGACGGATTCCTTGAGTCCGGCGGCGTCTTCAAACTGAGCGGCAGAACCGTCGTCGATCTGGAGGTGTATAAATCCATTACCGGTGAAATTGCCGGCAGCATTTCCGGCAAAGCCTTTGTCGACCCCAATTTCCCGGACCAGGATACCTCCTATACCGAAAAGCGTGTTTTTCAGCGTCTGGTGGTAGACGAAGATTACAGCGCCAATCTGGACTTGGGATTCATCCGGCTGCGAACCCCGGCACAGGAATCGGAAATCATTGCCGTCGTCTATCGCGTTCTCGATCCCGGAAAAAACCCGATCGAAGAATACGGCGACTGGGATAAGAAGGATTCCAGCGATATTCAGTTAAAAATGATCAAACCCCGCCAGAACCGACCCAGCCATCCCTGCTGGGACCTGGAATTCAAAAACGTCTACTATCTGGGAACCACCGGCATCAATAGCGAGGGATTCGAACTGGATATCGTCTACATATACGGAAAAACCGGCGATGTCGAGCGGGACCCGGTGGATGGCGTACCCTTTATTCAGAAATTCGGGCTGGACCTCAAAGCGGAATCCGGTGATCTCACTCCCGACGGCATCGTGGATACCGGGAATCCGAACGTTCTCAGCCTTCAGTCCGGCGAACTCTGGCTCCCCTTTCTGCGACCTTTTCAGTACGATTCTACCGGCTCGGGTGTCGGCAATGAAAATTTAAACTCCGACTATAACTGCTCGGCAATGTACGAAAGCAACCGTACCAACATTACGGATATTACCCAGGACTCCAAATTTAAAATCATCTGTAAATACGAGAACCGCAGCTCCGTCATCAATCTCGGTGCCATGGTGATCGAGGGTAGTGAGTCCGTTATGCTAAGCGGTCAAACCCTGACCCGCGGAGTGGATTATACGATTGATTACTTTACCGGTACCTTAACCCTGATCAATCCCGAAGCCACGAAGCCCAATGCCGAACTCGATATCAAATACGAGCGCAACCAGTTTTTTCAACTGGACAAGAAAACCATTCTGGGTGCCCGGGCACAGTATGATTTCGGCGACAATTCGTTTATCGGCGGGACGGCGCTCTATTTCAGCCAGTCGGTCGTGGACGAAAAGGTGGATGTCGGCTACGAACCGATGCGCAACTTCGTCTGGGACCTCAACGGTCGCCTGAACCAGAATCTGAATTTCCTGACCCGGGCGGTCAACTGGCTGCCACTTATTGAAACAGACAAGCCCTCATCTATAACGATTGAAGGCGAAATCGCCCAGGTACGTCCCAATCCCAACACCCTGAGCAATGAAGAGACCGGCGACCCGAACGGTGTCGGTTTCATTGACGATTTTGAGGGATCGAAACGGATCACCTCGCCGCCGATTATTTATCGCTACTGGTCACACGCCGCTGCGCCTCTCTCAAAACGGGATTCACAGCGCGGTTTCTTTTTCTGGTACAATCCCTACGGCGGTGTCGCCACCAAAAAAATCTGGCCCAATAAACAGGTCAGTACTCAGGCACAGAACAATCTAACGGAAATCATGGTCATGGTACTCGATCCATACTGGTCGATCGAAGTGGTTGATGGCTTCTCACAGCCCGAAGAAGCCTGGGGCGGTATCACCTACGCCTTCCCTACCAGTTACTATGACCAGTCCAAAACCAAATTTCTGGAGGTCTGGGTCCGCGGAACGGCGGGGAGAATGCATATCGACCTGGGCTATATCAGCGAAGACTACATTCAAAACGGAGAGCTGGACACCGAAGATCAGCCGGAAGCCGGCTTCACCCTGGGCAACGATCTGCTGGATGACGGCGAAGATACAGGTATTGACGGTGTCTTTGATGAAGATGAATTCATCGTTAATTGTCTCGGTGATACTATTCGATATGGTAGTGATAGTCTTACCTTTTACAATCGCAGCAAAACCGATCCCCATAGCGACAACTGGAAATGGTCGGAAGGTTCCCGCGATTACCGCCACATCAACGGCACCGAAAACAGCAGCGAGGGTGACGCCACGGGATATGTCCCCGATTCAGAGGACCTTAATCGGGATTTCGAAGTCAATTTGGTGAATGATTATTACACTATCGATTTTCTGCTGGATGACCGCATCGACGAAAATTACGTTGCCGGGCGCACGGAGTTTGATAACGGCAGCCCAACGGGCTGGAAGCTCTACCGCATTCCGCTGAACGAATTTCAAAAAGCCAAGCCCAACGGCGACGTCAGCTGGCAGACCATCGAAGCCTGCCGGGTCTGGATTGACGGCGTTACCTCCGAGGACACCGTCATGATCGCCAAAATCGAACTGGTGGGTAATGAATGGGAAGAGCTCGGCATCGGTGACGGAACAGACGGAAACTATGTAAAAAACGACGAAGCCTTCAGTATCAGCGTTTTGAACACGGAAGACAACCCGGTCACCTATGACCCGCCGGAAGGCGTCCGGGGCGAATACGACGCCGTCAACGAGATTCAGCTCAAGGAACAATCGCTGGTCATGTCCTTCAACAACAACCGCGGGCTGCGACCCGGCGAAGCCGCCGCAGCGAAGAAAGTCCTCTTCGAAGACGCCAGCTTCATTACCTATAAGAAAATGAAACTTTTCGTTGCCGGACACGAACTGCGCACCCGCACCAAATTTTTCGATGAGGGTGAAAAGACACCGCTCCAGTTCTTCATTAAATTCGGCATCATCAACGATGAAAATAAGATTTACAACTACTATGAGTACCGCCAGCCCGTCTACCCCGGCTGGGATAAAAAGAACAATATGGAAATCGATTTTGATTTTCTCACCAGTCTGAAGGGTTTTGCCACCGAAGAGGATTTCAGCGAGCACTATCCCAACGACAGCGGCTTGCAGCCGTTTACCATCACCCATGACGGCGAAGGCGGGGTTTTAAAGCGCCACTGGAGAGAGATCAAAGACGGTCGCTTCACCGGCAAGGAGATTATCATCGTTGGGAGCCCCACCATTTCGAAGGTAAAACGAATTGATATGGGAGTCATCAACCAGAAATATACGCTGGAGGATGTTGATCGTTCGTCGCCGCTGCCGCGCTACGACAATACGGTATTTGGCGAGGTCTGGCTGGACGAACTGCGTCTTTCCGACGTGCGCCGCGATCCCGGTATCGCCTACCGCGGCTCGGTTGCGTTAACCGTCGCCGATCTGGGCCGGGTCAATGTCAATATCGACCAGCGGGACGCCGATTTCCACACCGTCGAGCAGCGTCCCAACCTGCAGACCACGGGGCTAAACAACACCCGCAACCTGTCGGTCCGGGGCAACATCAATCTGGACAAACTGACACCGGCGAACTGGGGTCTGAGCCTGCCGGTATCCGGTTCCTATACCAATCGCTTCAGTGCCCCAAAGTTTTTACCCAATTCCGACATTCTGGCAGGCGATGCACCACCGGACAGCGTTCTGAACCTGTCGGAATCCTACGGAGTCAACGTCTCCTACAGCAAACGATCATCAGATTTCTGGTTGACCAAATACACCATCGATCAGTTGCGGGTCTCCGTCAGCGCCCAGTGGTCCAACAGCTCTTCGGTCACCGACCGCAGAAATGAGTCCGAAAATTACCGGGGCAGCATTTCGTATAAGGTTCCCTTCGGACGCAATAACTTTTTGCAACCCTTTAAATGGGCACAGAACATCCCGGTTCTCGGCAGCCGGCTCGGCGACCTGCGCTGGTACTATACGCCCAGCAACCTCGACTTTTCCGTCGATGCCGCCGAAAGCAAATCTACCAAAATCCCCCGCAAAGGCAAAATCACCGAGCCCTACGATTTAGGTCTCAACCGCTCCATTACAGCCGGCTACAAAGTATTTGATAATCTCAACCTGAACTATTCCTGGAAAGCCAAAAACAGCCTGACCGATTTTCGGGACGATAAACTCAAAGCGATCCGCGAACTGAATCCCGGCAGGCAGGTGAACGTAAACGAAAGTTACTCGGCGAACTTCAATCCGAAAATCTTCAGCTGGCTCACCCCCAGCATATCCTACAGTGCCGCCTACACCTGGGGCGAACCGGTTACCAGCGGCACCCGCAGTGTTGACAATCTCAGTAATCAAAACCGGATTTCCACCTCTTTCAGTCTCGATCCCAGTGCCATTATGAAGACCTTCTACACGCCCAAATCGGCGCGTAAGTCTGCCACCAGACCCGCCGGTACCGGTCGCACAACCGGGCGGGGAAGACATCAGACAACCGAACCGGAGAGAAAGGACGAAATAAAAGAAGATATGAATAAAGCACCAAAGGAAATCCCGCTGCTGGAATATCTCTACAGCGCATTCAACCGGGTCCAGCCGATCCAGTTCAGCTACTCCACCAGCCGCAGCAACAACAACAAGGGGCGCGTCGGCGAACCCGGTCTGCTCTACCGGATGGGTCTGGCGTCGGACCCGGGACTGGATACCATCGCCACCGAAGCCGGTGTCTATCCAAACAGCATTTCAATAAACTCGGACGCCAGCCTGCGCAGCGGGATCAAAATTACCAACAATATCAATACCTCCCTCTCCTACAGCCAGAACATGTCCTGGTCTAAGTCCCAGGGAAATTTCAACCGCAATCTCACCCGGGACTATATTACATTTGACAATTCGGGGAAAGAGGGTATCCCCTTTCCCGGCTGGACCCTGAGTATTTCCCAGCTGGAAAAGATCAAATTTCTGTCCAAAGTTTTTACCAAACTTTCCCTGGACCACGGCTTTACCGGAAAGGAATCCGTCGTCTATCGCAACGGAGAGATTCAAAACTCCAGCTATAAACTCTATTTCCAACCCCTCGTGGGACTCTCCATGCAATTCAAAAACAACATCAGCTCCAGCCTGCGCGTGTCCGGAGGCAAATCCATCACCAATCAACCGAACGGCGGCGCATCGTTGGTCACCGACCAGAGCATCAACGCCTCCATGAATTATCAGAAAAAGGGCGGCTTTACTATCCCGCTTCCCTTTCTGAAAAACAAGCGTCTTGAAAACAATATTAACTTCACCATGGCATTCGACTACAGCTCCTCCAAAACCGAACAGCGTAATGACGCCGTCAGCGATTTTAAGCCGACCAACAGCAACACCACCTGGAAAATTGAACCACGCATCAGCTACTCCTTCACACAGAAAGTCACCGGCGGGATCTTCTTCTCCTACAGCGAGAGCAAGAATGCCCGCACCGGTAAGCGTATCACCCGCAACGGCGGCTTTGACGTCAACATTGCAATCAGAGGATAATATGAAAAGGATCATTCTCACCGCGTTGCTGATTATGTTCGGCGCATGCACCAGTCAGAACGAAGTGTTTGACGGCGAGCAGGCTTTCGTCTACCTCGAAAAACAGTGCTCCATCGGCTTCCGCAACCCCGGTTCTGAGGGACATGCCAAAGCACTTCAATATTTCCACAATTTCTTCAAAAATCTGGCGGATACTCTGATTCTGCAACGTTTCGACCAGCCAATTCCGGAAGATAGCATTACTTTCGAATTGACAAATATCATTGCCGGATTTAGTGTCAATGGTGAAAATCCGCTGCTGATCGGAGCTCACTGGGACACCCGCCCCCGCGCCGATCACGACCCGGACCCCCGCAAACGCTCCCGTCCGATCCTCGGTGCCAACGACGGCGCCAGCGGTGTGGCGGTACTGATGCATCTGGCAGAACTGCTTCATCAAAACCCGCCTAACCGGGCGGTTTATCTGGTTCTCTTTGACGGTGAAGATTACGGCTATTCCGGGTCGCTAGACTACTACTGCATGGGTTCAGAATATTTCGCCAAAAACCTGCCCATCGTCAAACCCGATGAGGCGATAATCATTGATCTGATCGGCGACAGAGAACTGACTATCCCCATCGAGCGCCATTCCTACCGGAGCCATCCCCAGCTGGTCAAAACCCTCTGGGAAATCGCCCGGGAGAGGGGCTATTCCGAATTCCAGCACAAATTCGGCAGCTACATCCACGATGATCATGTCATGCTGATCGAACACGCCGGCATACCGTCTATAGACCTGATTGATTTTGACTATCCCAACCGCTATCAAAACTTCTGGCACACCACCATGGACACCCCGGATAAATGCAGCCCCCGGAGCCTGCAGATCGTCGGACAGGTTCTTTATGATTATATCTTCACATCCGGAAAGAGCGCCAAATGACAACCCGTAAATCCAAACAGTGGCTGTATTACCAATTTCCCCGGGGCGATTACGATCCCGGGATTCTCATTGCGCTGCTGTCCGAACCGCCCTGTCTCGGAATACTGGAAAAAGATGATTCCATCGAAGCATTTTTTCATGTCCGTGACCGGAAGCAGATCAGCGCCCGGATTCGCCGGCTGGTAAATTTTTTCCCTGGTGAAACCATTTCATACACCCGCCATTTCCTGCAAAACGAAGACTGGCATCTCAACTGGCAGGCGTACTTCAAGCCCATCCACATCAGTCCCAAAATCGTCATCTTCCCCGCCTGGGAAACCTACACGGGCAACGAAGCCGTCCGGATCGCCATTCAGCCCGGTATGGCATTCGGTACCGGGACGCACGCCACCACGCAAATGGCATTAATGCTGCTGGAAAAAGCCATCCGCCCCGGCATAACCGTTCTGGACGCCGGCTGTGGCAGCGGAATACTGAGCATTGCGGCGCTGAAACTGGGTGCCGGCTTCGTGGAAGCCTGGGACATCGATCCCGACATTGTGGAGAATTTTCACCGGCAGCTGGAACTTAACGGAATTCATGACCGTTTCACTCTCACGATTGGTGATATAACCAAACATGACAAGTATCAATTCGATTTAATTCTCAGTAATATTGAAAAAAAGCCCAACCTGGCGTTGTTGAAAAATATCGTAAAACATGGTAAAATTCCACCCTGCATTTTTAGCGGTATTTTGAAAGATGAATATAACATGTTTACGTCTGCTGTGCTAAATTACGACCTGATAATTAAAGAAGAGCTGTTTCGGGATGAATGGGTGGCACTGCTGACAGAGAAAAAATGAAACATGTCCTTGTATTAATCGGAATCCTTCTCACTACGGTTGCCTGTGTCAAAACGACCCAGGAGGAGCTGTACACCGATCCGGTAATTGAATCGGTTTCTCTGAACTATTCCCAGTTGAATAAGTCGCTGTTTATGGCTGTCGAAGTGTTTGATCCCCAGGGAATTGAAACCGTGGACTCGGTGGTATACTATCTTTACCGGCGGGATTCCGTTTATTCCACTGCTGAAGAGCTGTTTCGCAGCGGCTATCTCTATGATACCGGACCACCGCTGGATATCATCAGGTATGACGGCGTTTTCTCCTGCCTGATTGATTCCACCCGGCTGGCAAATAATGACGGATATTACCGGGTCAGCGTTCAGGCTTTTGACGAAGACGGCAACAGCAGTTCTATCGAGGAACAGGAGGCGCTGGTATCTCCCAACAGCCCGCCGGTGCTTTACCCGCTGGAGATTCCGCGATCTTTCGAGAAAGGTGAATTTGTTATATTCAAAATCCGCGTCACCGATCCCCAGGGTTATCAGGACATTGGCTCGGTTCTTTTCCACGCGTTACAACCCGATGGCACCTATAAAACCGATCCAAGCTTCTTTCTGTCCGATGAGGGGCCGGCGTCCGGCGGATGGGGCGACGAAATCGCCGGCGACGGCATTTTCACCATTACCATTCCGACAAAGGCCAACAGTACTCTGCAGGGAGACTTCGTCTTTTACTTCTATGCCGAGGACATTCACGGCGCGGTCAGCGACACCCTGAAAAGAACCCTGATCAATCCCGGAGTCCATCTTACGGCACCCGATTATGCCGTTACACTTACATATAATCAAACCTATACGATTGAGTGGGAGAGCGCCTACATCAATCAGGTCACGATTCAGTATACCGTCAACGCCAATGCGGCGACACCGGAATACACAACCATTACGACCACCGCGGCGGCGCTTGGCGCCTACGACTGGACCGTCCCAGCCAGACGCTCTACGGAATGCAGAATTAAAATCTTTGATCCCACCAACCCGAATCGCTCCGACATCAGCGACAACAATTTCAGTATATCGCCATGAACCAACGACGTCTTATAACCATTATGCTCCTCCTGTCCTGCACTCTTTTTGCTCAGGCATTCCGGCTGTCAAAACCCTTTTTAAACGACAGTTCGGTGGTTTACGAGGGGCTTGGCGGTAATGGTGTCACTCAGATCGTTTCCCAGGGCGATTCGCTGATATGGTATGCCACCGGCGGCGGGCTGAGCAAAACAGACGATTTCGGTGAGACGTTTTACACCTATTACTCCGCTGCCGGCAATTTACCAAAAGGGGGCATTTCCGCCATTGCGGTCCTTGATTCGATTATCTTCGTCGCGGGTGTGTTTGACTCCACCACCGTCGAAGGCTCCATGCAGACCGGCGGTGGTCTGGCGTATTCAAAAAATTATGGACAGAGCTGGACCTATCTGCATCAGCCGGTGGACACGCGCGGCGACAGCACCGGTGTCTGGAACGGCGACACGATTAAATATCTGCCTGTCACCACGGCGGTCAGCAATACCACCTGGGATATTGCCATCAGCCGAATCGCACCCGATTCCGTCTGGGTTTATATCACCAGTTGGGCGGGCGGGATCCGGCGCAGCTGTGATTTTGGGAAAACCTGGCAGCGTCTGCCGCTGCCCAGCGATGATCTGGACTACCTCCTCTGCAGTGATGAGATTGATTTTAAAATCGATCCCCGCGATCCCGCTCAACACGGTAATCACAATCACAAAGGTTTCAGTGTCCTTACCTACGGCGATACTGTCTGGGTAGGCACCGCCGATGGTGTGAATCTGGGAATCATCGAATCCGACGACTGCATCCGCTGGCAGAAATTCAATGCCCGGAATTCGAACCTTTCCGGTAATTTCATCATTGCCATCGCCCGCCAATACTACAACGGGCAGGAGACGATTTGGGTCGGCGCACTGACCACCGATGAGAGCGGTCAGATTCAGGCGGTCAATAAAACCGGCAACGGCGGATTAACCTGGAGCCGGACGCTGATCGGTGAGCGGGTCTACAATTTTGCTTTTGACGGTCCGACAATCTATGTCTGTACCGAACGCGGGCTCTTCAAATCCATTGACGGTGAAAACTGGGCGCTCTACGCCCCGCCTTTCGACGCCGAAAAGGGAGAAAATATCTACTCCGAAGACGTGTATGCCGCACTCGTTGACCGGCGCCAGGGATTGCCCTACCTATGGCTGGGTTCGTCCGACGGAATCGCCAAAACCACCGATGACGGTATTAACTGGACCATCTATCGCCAGTTTCTCTCCACGAGTCGTCCGGGGCAACCACCCATCTATGCCTATCCGAATCCCTTTGCTCCGAGCTTTCATAATTATGTCGACGGGGACGGGCACGTCCGGATTCAATACCATCTTGAGAGCCCCGCCACCGTCAAACTGGAGGTCTTCGATTTTGCCATGAACCGCGTCTACAAGGGTGAGCCTCGCTACATTGTCCACACCGGCGATAACAGTGAGAGCTGGAACGGACGCAACAAAGCCGGTGACATCGTCGCCAACGGCACCTATTTTTGCAAATTAACCACAAAAATCAACGATACGGAAAAAGAGTACTGGACTAAATTAATTGTAGTAAAATGAAGTTGCTGTCAAACCGATATAAAATCATCGCTTTCGCCATCTGCCTGTTTACCCTCACTGGCGCGGAAACCGGTGACAATGCCGGATACGCCGGCGCCTTTTTACGGATGGGACTGGGAGCGCGGTCGCTGGCAATGGGCAATTCCGGCGTCGCAGACAGCGAAAACGGATTCGCTGCTTATTACAATCCCGCCGGTCTGTCCTACCTAAAGGACCGCCACCTCTCGCTGACCTACTATTTTTTAAGCCTGGACCGTCAGCTCCACTACGTCGGACTAGCGCTGCCGTTGAAGCCTTCCGCCGGAATATCCGTAGCCTGGATGCATGCCGGCGTTACCGACATTCAGGGACGCACCTCGACAGGGCTTCCCGACGAGACATATGAAACCGGCGAAAATGTCATCTTTCTCTCCTTTTCCAATGCCTTCCATCGCCGTATCTCTGTCGGTTTGAACTTTAAAATTCTCAATCACTCGCTTCTTGGGCTGACCGGCAGCGGGCTTGGCTTTGATCTTGGCATATTGCTGAAACCCTTTGAAAGGGTCACGCTGGGCATTTTATTCAAGGATATGGGCGCCAGCTACACCTGGAACACCCACGACCTTTTTGGAGAACAGGGCGGCAACTATACGGAAGTGTTTCCCCAGATTCTGAAAATCGGTCTCGCCTACCGCCACGACCAGGGTTTCTGTTTCAGCGGGGATTTTGAAATCTCCGACAAACAGGATTACCGGGCACATTTCGGGGGAGAGTATCTCGTTGGTGACATCTTATATCTGCGCATGGGAATCGATAACGAGAATCCCACCTTCGGGCTCGGACTGGCGTACGGTTTTCTAAATAACATCCGCACCCAGATCGATTACAGCGCCCTGATCGGACTGGTCGGGGAAGGCAGCACGCATGTCTTCTCCTGGGAATTCAAATTCTAACCTTTGGAACTACCATGAAATACAAAATCTTGACTATATCAATCCTGCTGTCCGCTACGATAATCGTTCAGGCGGAATTGACCAACAGCGGTATGTCCTTTCTGCGGATATCATCGTCTGCCGCCTCGGCGGCATCAGTGGGTGTCTTTTCTCCGTCTGCCCGATCACCGCTGGCGATTTTTGAAAACCCGGTGGGAATCATGGCGGAGAGTGTCACATTTGCACTGTCTCATCACTTCTGGTTTGCCGATATCAGCATGGACGCACTGGCTTTTTCGATTCCCATAAAAAAATCTTCGCTTGGGTTTGGGCTGAATTACGTCCGCATCCCGGGCGTTGAAATCCGGGAGACACCCAGCGCGGAGCCACTAGCCGCCGTGGAACCGCAGTATATCGCCGCTGCCGTGGCGTACAGCTGGTCACCAGTGACCAATATCCTGATCGGCGCCACCGGTAAATATCTCCACGAACATCTCTATACCTACAGCGACTACGGAATGGCTTTCGATTTCGCCGTGCGCTGGGATGCTCCCAGTATGCTGGATATGTCGATTGCCCTGAAAAATGTCGGTAGGCTGCATGCCGACAAAGATACCAACGTGTTGCCTGCCATGCTGACCATTGGCATGGTCCGTCCTGAATTATTCGAGGGCGAAAACTTGAACGCCCGCATCGGTCTGGATTTGGGCGCTCACCTGATTTCCAGTGAATCTCTGGCATCCGCCGGAATCGAACTGGATTTTCGGAATATGTTGATATTGCGGGGTGGCTTTTCCCATATCGGTTCGATCAATCGCCAATCCCTCGGTTTCGGGATTAAGAGAGAGCGGTTTTGCATCGATTACGCCTACCTTTTCATGCCCTCTGGTCTGAACAATCCTCACATTCTGACCATCAGCTACCGACCCTGAGAGCACTGACAATTCACCATGCTGGAAATAATCCGGACGGCTTCTCTTTGAAATGCAAAATGCAGTGGTTGACCACTGCATTTTATCTGTTATCATATTGGTAAAATCGAAAATTAATTCGTCTGCAATTTAAAAATAACCGGTATTGAGATATACACGCCTACGTTGCGGTCACGCTGCTTGGCGGGTTTGAATTTGGTCTTTTTAATTGCTTCGATAGCGGCTTCATCCAGACCGGTATTGGGCACACCTTTCAGAACGACACAGTCGGTCACCCGACCGAATTCATTGACAAACGCCTGGACCACCACCGTACCTTCGATACCCGCTTCCTGAGCGATCTCGGGATATTTTACGTTGCGCTGAATCGCGGCAAATCCGCCCAAAGGCTCCGGCGGTTCATCATAGGGAATAAAGCGCACCCGCGGACCGCTCTCGTCTTCCTCCGGCGGCGGCGGCGGCGCTTCCCACGCCTGATAGTCGGAGATATCGGTGCTCATCTCAATGGTGACATCATCCAGTAGATCGTCATTTTCGACTTCGATGGGAATGGAGGGGCGGGAAGGCGGTTTGGCGGCTTCCATCTGCTGCTCAACCACCGGAATGTCAACCGTTTCGATCTCAATCCGAATCTCATTCGCCGTGCGTTCCCCCTCACCGGATTTGGGGATCAAGGCGAACATCATAATCATCAGTAACAGAGTAACGACTAAACTAATCCGCAATATTAAGGGGTATTTCAATTTGAGACTAACCTCGGGATTTTGTCTGATAATCATCGTTTTCCTGTCCTTACATTGCTCTGGTGGAATAGTTGACCGCCAAAGCATCCGCGAGACGTAATTCCTTGTGAATTTTACTCATCAACTCCATATTCACCAGCTCATCGGCTCGGATGGATACAATCAACTGGGGATCAGCGGTCCTCTTTTCATACATCACATTCCGAATACTCTGAGGCTGGTACAGGCGACCATCGATAGAAATCATGCCGTCTTTAGACACCCAGATATAGGTCACATGGACCCGGGATTCCAGCTTCTCAATCTGCTTGGCTTTGGGCAGCACAACGGCTAAGCCTTCATGGGTCCTCAATACCGAAGAGACCATAAAAAAGAAAATCAGCATAAAGACAATATCCGGCATCGCCGTTGTCGGAATGGCGATTTTCATTTTACTTTTTTTCTTAAACTCCATCTCTCCCTCACTATTCGGCAATGGAAATAACGCGGGTATTCGCCTGCTTCAGCTGATCCAGTACTTCGATATAGGTTTTATACTTCGTGCGGGGGTGCGCTTTCACGGAGAAAACCATTTTGGGATTCTGCATCTGGAGATTTTCCACGATTCCTTTAATCTCATGCAGTTCCACCTCTCGCTCGTCCATCAAAATAGAGCCCCTGGCGTCTATTAAAATATTGGTGATATTCTGGCTGGACATTTCAATCTCACCACCCTCAGCCGGCAGAACGATGCCAATTCCTTTATCCATATCAATGGTGGTGGACAGCAGGAAAAAGATCAGCAGCAAAAAGGCGATATCCGCCAGTGAGCCCGATGGCATCTCGGCTTCACGCACACCTTTATTCTTCAATAAGCTCATAATCCGCAGCTCTTATTTCTTGGTTTGAATACTCGTCAAAGTATCAATTAAATTGATAGAGTTTTCTTCCATGTCAACAACGATACTGTCCACCCGGGCGGTAAACAGATTGTAAAAGACCTGAATGATCATAGCCACAATCAGTCCAAACAGCGTGGTCAACAGGGCTTCCGAAATACCGCTGGCTACAATCGCCGGAGAGATGTTATTGGCAGCGGCAATGTCCTGGAAGGCGCTGACCATACCGGAGACCGTTCCGGTAAAACCCAGCATCGGCGCGACGGTGATCACCGTCGCCAGCCAGATCATCCCCTTCTCAAGGAATGCCATTTCAACGGAGCCGGCTGCTTCGATCGATTTCTCAACCGCTTCAATACCCTTGTCGGCACGGGATAAACCGGCGTGAAAGATTTCCGCAATCGGACCGGGGGTCTCTTCACATACCTTCAGTGCAGCGGCGACTCCATCCTCTTCCAAAGCCTGTTTTAATTTTGGAATAAACCGTTTGGTGGTAAAAGATGCTTTCGAGAGGGTATACACCCTTTCCAGGCAGATCATCAGACCAAAAACAAACAGCACCAAAATCGGCCACATGAAAATCCCACCTTGATTGAAAAGATCAATTAACATTAGAAATTATCCTCCATTCTGTTTCACTCAATACCTGTTAAATTGCTAACAATTTTACATCTATAATTCCAAAAAGTCAACATTATTATCGACGAGAAACGTTTTAACGTGTTGTTCCCACAAGCATTTGGCGCGCCTCTTCCAGATATTGACCAGCCGCCTCCACCTGATTGTCATGGAGACGTAAAACCTTGTAGTACTCGTCATAACCCCAGAACTCCCGCGCCAGTTCTGCTTTCAGCATCATTTTGATATACCCGGCATCCTTGCGAATTTTTTCGTCGTCTACTGCAATCGCTTTGCTGCGCGCCATTTCGAGAAACTCCTCAAAATCTTTATCGCTTATCTCAAACTTGCTGATAAACCGCTCTTTTTTATTCTTGTAACGCTTATACTCTTCTGCCGTCTGGCTCGTATATTCAAAAAGCACCCGCGATGGATGCCGTAACAATTTATATGTATCGCGGGAGAGATCCTGTTCATATTTCACATGGTAGTCGGGAGTGATCCCGCCGCCGCCGTAGACAATCCGACCAGCGTCTGTCTGATATTGCGGTCGACCTTCCAGTGAATCCTCCTCTGCCAGCAGTGAATCCCGGTTTTCCTCATACAAATCTTTATAGTAGTCCTCCAGCGTACCATCATAGGCGCGCTGAATCAACCGACCGCTGGGAGTATAATAGCGGGCTACTGTCAGGCGGATCGCCGAGCCGTCCCGCAGCGGGTACTGCCGCTGCACAAGCCCCTTGCCGAAACTGGTCTCGCCGACAATCAAGCCGCGGTCATGATCCTGTATGGCACCGGCAACGATTTCACTGGCGCTGGCAGAGCCGCGATTCAACAGAACCACAATGGGGATGTTTTCATAGCCGTCGATTCTGCCGGAGTAAAATTCTTCGTTGGCACCCCGGATGCGTCCCTGGGTGTATACAATCATCTTGCGACCTTCGATGAACAGATCGGAAATCTCGATCGCCTGATCCATCAAGCCGCCGCTATTATTTCGCAAATCCAAAATCAATCGCGTCATTCCTACGGATGCTAAACGCGCCAACGCCTCACGCACCTCATCACTCGTGGTACCGCTGAAGCGGTTGACGAAAATATAGGCGGTGCTGTCATCGATCATGAAAGCCGCCGAAACACTGTAGAGCGGAATCTCATCCCGAATAATCGTGACGTCAAAATCCTCGACACCCTTGCGCCGAATGGTCACTTCAACCGCCGTTCCCTTGGGACCCCGCAGTTTTTTTGATACATCTTCCCGCTTGATTTTATACGCCGATTCACCGTCGATTCTGACGATTTTATCGCCTACCTTCAGACCGACCTTTTCCGCCGGTGCCCCGGCAACCGGTGAAATAACGGTGATATATCCGTCGAGTACATCAAATTCGATGCCGATTCCTTCAAATTTCCCGGTGAACTCTTCGTTTATTCCCGATAATTCCTTCTTCTCAATGTAAAACGAATGGGGGTCCAGCTGCTCCAGCAGCCCAGAATAGGCACCCTCCATTACCTCGTCCCAGTCGGGCACATCCACATAATAGTCATTTACGATTCCGATAATATCATTCAATACCTTAAGTTTCAAAAATAGATCATTGCCGTTGGCGGCAATCTTCCGCCCCAAAGGTGACAGGGAGACCAGCAGCCCGATTACCACCATCAAAATACCGGGAATTGTCACCCATCGCAGTTTCTTTTTCACACTTTCATCCTTCTTGCTTTTTTCGGTTCCGGTTATCATACAATTTCCACGCTTCCCGTCTACCCTTTGTCTAACATCAATCGCGGCATTTTGTTTCCGCAAAATCGCCGGCAAACAGAGGGGCGATCCGGGCACTGAGTCGTTCCAGAAAGACCCGATCGTCCGTGCTGAACGCACTTTTTTTGTGAGAATCAATATCCAACACGGCTGTCAGGCACCCATTATGTAAAATGGGTACCACGATCTCAGATTGGACAGCGATGCTGCAAGCCAAATAATTTGTTTCCTGGTTGACATCCTGAATCAGAAGGGTTTTCCCTGACAGCGCCGCCCGCCCGCAGACGCCCCGCCCAAATTGAATCCGAACATGCTTCGTCGGTGCTCCCCGATAAGGTCCGAGCCGCAGCGTTTCTGTAGCGTTGTCAGCCAGATAAAATCCGACCCAGTCATAATGCGGCTTCCCTGCCGCCAGCGTATCACATATCCGCCGCAGCTTATCCGGCAGGGTAAGCTCCGATGACAGAATATCGTCCAGCCATTTCCCATCTTTTAGGTCATTCTTTTTCATCAGGAATATGCCATCACTATATCATATTTTTATGAAAATCCTCTTGCGATACAAAATGTCACAAATGAGCCAGTATATAACGATCAGGGTTAGTGCAAACAGCAGCGACCCGTCGATCAAACTGCCGCCAGCCAACGGCACAAAGACCCTTTCGTACAGCCAGCGTTGCAGGGTAATTACATCTCCCGCGGCACTCTCCCAGCGTACCAGATAGATCATCGCCTTTGCCACCAATCCAGAAAAGACAAAGATAAACAGCGGATTGGCCCCGAATACCACCAGCGGTTTTGTCCATTGCTTATAGCCAAGCACATCAATAAACAGAATTGCAAGCCCCAGCACCATCATCGCCAATCCGCCGGTATACAGAACATAGGAGCTGGTCCAGAGCGGCTTACCGATGGGGAAGAAAAGTCCCCAGAACAGACCGCCGATGGTGAAGAGCCCGCCCCGGATCAACATCTTTTTGACCAAAATCTTCTGGTCGCTTTCCGCCCGGATCATACTGCCGGTAAAATACCCGAAAATCACGGTGACAATCGCCGGGATCGTACTGAGAATGCCTTCGGGATCAAAGGGCATTCCGTACCCGTGATAGACATGCTTTTCCCCCAGAATCCACAGATCGAAACGTCGCGCCAGCGTATCCTGAATGGCAAAACCGCCGGTCGCCGCCAGCAGCAGCCAATAGAAAACCAGCATACCCCCGGAAATCCAAAGCACCTGTCTCTTTTTCAGGGTTAGCACCATCACAGATGCAATACCATAGCACAAAGCAATGCGTTGCAGAACACCGGGTATCCTCAGCTCCGTAACTATTTCCGCAAAACCGTCCACCGGGCGCAGCATATTCAGACCGAGCCCGATGGCAAAGATCAGAATCGTGCGGCGCACAATCTTCTTACCGGCATCCGCTGTCAATTTGTGTTCAAATTTAGTGAATGCGATCCACATCGCCACCCCGACGATAAACAGAAAAAAGGGAAACACCAGATCGGTAGGCGTACAGCCGAACCAGCTGGCATGCTTTAGCGGTGCATAGATATGCGACCAGCTGCCCGGATTATTCACCATAATCATTAGCGCAATCGTGGCTCCCCGGAAAACGTCCAGCGCCACCAGGCGCTTTGATTTCTGTTCTTTCAGTAATTCCGCCATCATCCCCTCACTGTCTCAAATTGTTGATCACACCCTCAGCCGCCAGCATCCCCGTCACCGCCGAGTAGATGATTCCCCGGCTGTGACCACTGGCGTCACCCGCCACAAAGAAATTCCGGACATTGGTCTCCATATTCGCGGAAACCCTATATTTCGTGTCGTAAAACTTGATTTCCGGAGCATACAGCAACGTGCTGTTGGATTCCAACCCGGAAATGATGTGGTTCAGAACACTCAATCCCTCCATCAGGTTGGTGACGATCCGTTGCGGAAATGCCATGGCAATGTCGCCCGGCGTCACGTCGGTCAATGTCGGCGACACGGCAGTTTTCCCGATCCGGTCCCAGGTAGAACGGCGCCCGTTGACAAAATCCCGCAGCCGCTGCAATATCGGTTTGCCGCCCCCGATTGTCGTCGCCAGACGGGCGATATCGCGCCCGTATTTGGTGGTATCCTCCACCGGATCGGTGAGCGTCACCCGGGACAGCAGCGCGAAATTGGTGTTGTCTGTCTTGGAATCCCGGCGGGCGTGACCATTCACCAGCACAAAATCATCAAACTCCTCTTTGACGATATAACCGTTTGGATTGGTACAGAAGGTCCGCACCAGATCGTCGTAGGATTTTGTGTAAAGCCGGAATTTGGCATCGTACATAACTTTGGCGATTTCGGCGTAAATATCGGCGGGAAATTCCACCCGGATACCCACATCGATCGGTCCGTACATATTTTCTATGTCCAGAACCTTCGCCTGCTCCCGGAGCCAGTAGGCACCCGCCCGTCCGGGCGCCGCAATCACAGCCCGACTTTCCAGTGTCTCGTTACCATTTTTTAATAAAAACGTGTCACCCTTCCGTTTGATCGAAAGTACTTGAAAATTGACCCGGAATTTAATTCCCCGCGCCATCAGCCGCTTATAAAAATGATTCGTAACCACGTGCAGCCGATCCGTCCCGATATGGCGCTGCTTGGCGTAAATAAAATCCACTCCCACCGAATGCGCCATCCGCATCAGGTCTTGCAGCGATTTTCCATCGGTACCCGAATAACCACCCCGGACACCCAGCTCCGTAAAAATAGAATCGATCTTTTCAATATAAGCTTCCACTTCGCGCGCCGTCCGTCCAAAACTGCCGGGATCGCCGCCGATGCGGTGGGTCAGGTTCAATTTACCGTCGGAAAATGTGCCCGCGCCCCCCACTCCAAAATTCATGTCCTGGCGCTTCTCCGGCTCAGCGCCGCGTTCAACCACCATAACCTTCAAGCCGGATTCCGCCAGGCGATCGGCGGCAAACAGACCCGCCGAACCCGCACCAATTATCAATACATCGTACACTTCCCGCATTTCAACCTGAGTAATGAATCGCTCTTAAATCAACCCGAAAGTTTACTATGTTTCATCATAATTTACCATGAAAAATACCCTCGGGGACACATTTTTTGATTTCTGCTTCCCAAAAAGAGCAGGTTCTTGTATATTATTCCCGCAGGGGTC
This sequence comes from Fidelibacterota bacterium, assembly GCA_049975265.1. Classification (GTDB taxonomy): domain Bacteria; phylum Fidelibacterota; class UBA2242; order UBA2242; family UBA2242; genus B118-G9. Next base: position 5,233 of record JBNGDF010000029.1, on the reverse strand, counting down.
ATTTTATTACAACGTTAAAAGTCCTGTTGGATATTTGCATGCGCCGTTCATTTACAACCGCCTACCCTTTGGAAAACGATTATTTGGGGATAAATTATCGCCCTTCCGCAGGTTATTGCGTGCACGACAGACTTACATTTAAAATTCAAGGTAGCCCTGATTATTAGTAATGCAGCCCAAACGGAAATCAGCCTCCAATAAAAATCCCGACCTGAACCGCCTGTCGAAAATCGAACAGCGCTATAACGCTCTCATTAACTACGGCGACGACGGCGTATGGTGCTTTGAAACGACTCAACCTCTTCCGGTGGATCTGCCGGAAGAGGACCTAATGCAGGGCATTCTTGAACACGGCATATTAGCCGACTGCAACCTTGCCTATGCCAAAATACACCATCGCAATTCAACCGGCGATCTGATCGGAACACCGCTTTCCGAACTGATCAAGACCGACGATCCCCAAAACCGGGAGATATTAAAAAGCTTCATCCACAGCGGTTTCCAGCTGAAAAATGTCGAATACCGTCTTACTACCGGCGATGGACCGGAACGGATCTACATCCTTAACCTGTTTGGTATCCTGGAACACCGCCACCTCGTCCAAGCCTGGGGGATCCACCGGGATATCACCAGCCAGTTCAGGGCTCAGGAAAAATTAAAAAAGAGCGAGAATCGCTTCCGTAATATCTTCGACTACGCCTTTGACGCTATCTTTATCGAGTCACTGGACGGTCAAATCCATGCGGTAAATAAACGCGCCTCCGAAATGCTGGGCTACAGTCAGTCAGAATTCCTGAACATGAATATTCAGCAGCTCATTCCAGAAAATATTTACACCAAAATGCCCGCTCTGACCAACCGGTTGAAGCAGGAAGGCGTCGTCAGGCTGCAGGCTCAAAACCGTCACAAAAACGGTCATCTGATCGATGTGGAAATCTGCACCAAACTCCTAACAGAAGAAGAGCAGACCCTGGTTCAGGTGATTGTCCGGGATATCAGCCAGCAAAAACTTTTCCAAGAACGAATCCAATCGCTATCGGCACAGATCGAGCAGTTCAGCCGAATATCGGCGGATATTATCACTATTACTGATGAAAAGGAGCTGTTTCAACGGATCAGCAACGCCATTGTGGAAATCTCCGATTTCAGCCGCGTGCTCTTTTATACATTTAAAGATGCACCACCTTATCGAACGATTCTGGGACATGTCGGTATCTCCAATGAGGCGCTCAGTCGGATCATAGAGGCTGAAGCACCCATAGAAAAATACATCGCCCTGTTTGAGAAAGGTGTTCGGCTCGGCAATCAGTCCTGTTATATCCCTCACACCATGAAACATCTGGTCGGTAAATACACCGTGGATTACGGAAAACGGGAATATTCCGGTCAGACCGGCGGTTGGCACAGAGAAGACAATCTGCTGGTAGCCTTGAAAAACAAGTCCGGCGATTTCATCGGTATGATCTCGCTGGACGATTCCAAAAGCGGTCAAAAACCCAGCGACGAAACCGTCAAACCTCTGGAACTTTTCGCCAACCACATCTCCCAGCTTTTACAATTGAAACAGCTGGAGGAAGAGCGACACAAAATCGAAGAGCAGTTTCAGCAATCTGAAAAGCTGCGAGCCCTTGGAGAAATGGCAGGAGGCGTCGCCCACGATTTTAACAACGTCCTGAGCGCTATCCTGGGACGCGCCCAGCTGCTAAAACGCGATGTTGGCGATCCCGAAATCCTGCACGGCCTGGAGATTATCGAAAAAGCAGCGATGGACGGCGCCGAAACGGTCAGGCGCATCCAGGAATTTACTCGTCTGCGCAAGGACCGTGACTTCGACGTTATCGACGTTACCGAGATTATCCGCGATTCCATCAAATATACCCAAACCCGCTGGAAAAGCGATGCCGACGAACGGGGCATAAAGTATCAAATCGAGACCGATTTTAAGGGCAACTCTCTCGTACTTGCCAACGGTTCCGAAATGCGCGAGGTGTTTACAAACATTATCCTGAACGCCATCGAAGCCATGCCTGACGGGGGAGCGATTACCTGTAAAACCGTTGCCGCGTCCGGTAGCGTGAATATCACCATTCAGGATACCGGCACCGGGATGGATGCCGACACCTTAAAACGCATCTTCGACCCGTTTTTCACGACGAAAGGGGTCCGGGGCACCGGCTTGGGGCTCAGCGTCAGTTTCGGCATTATCCATCGCCATAGCGGGACAATCGACGTCAGCAGCACCCCAAGTCTGGGCACCACCGTGACAATCCGTCTGCCCCAATACAACCACCGGCAATCTCCTAAACCGGAAAAATCTACGCAGGTTTTTCAATCAGCAGACCGGTACGGCACCAAAATCCTGGTGGTAGACGATGAGGAGGACCCTCTGGTTTTATTGAAAGATATTCTGGAAATGTATCACCATCAGGTACTGACCGCCGAATCCGGTGCAGCGGCTCTGGAGATTCTGGAAAAGGAACCGGATATCCGTATCATCTTCTCTGACCTCGGTATGCCGGATATGTCGGGCTGGGAGCTGTCCAAAGCCATCAAGGCACGCTTTCCGGATTCCATTGTCGTTTTCATCACCGGTTGGGGCGCTCAACTCGATCCGAAGCGCCTGAATGAGTGTGGTGTGGAGCGGGTGATCGCCAAACCTTTTCAGGTCGAGCAGATCAAAAACCTTGTGGCGGAACTTGCAGCGGAAAAAGGACTTTCGAAATCCCATCAATTGTTTTGATTTTTCACGAAAAGAATCAATATTATAAGGATGGCGCTCGTTTTGGAGTAAAATATGGCATCGATAATCGTAGTTGATGACGACAAATATATCCGCAGCAGTTTTGAAGACCTGCTGATTCCCGGCGGTCATGATGTCGTTTCATTAATGACTGCCGAGGATGCGCTTGACTACATCGAGAAAGAGGAGCCCGATCTCATTTTTCTGGACCTGAAGCTTCCCGGTATGGACGGTCTCAGCTTCCTGAAAACCCTGCGGCAGAAAAAATACAATATTCCTGTAGTCGTCATCACCGGTCACGCCAATGTCGACACCTCCGTCCAGGCGATGAAACTGGGCGCCACCGATTACATCTGCAAGCCTTTTAACATTGACGAACTGTTGATTATCGTAGATAAAATTGTATCGGAAAAGCAGCGGGATGAGCAGCTGGAATACTTTCAGAAACAGAAAGAGGCTATTTTCGGATTCGGTGATATTATTGGAAACAGCAAACCGATGCAGGAGGTTTTCCGGTTCATTCAACAGGTCTCCGGTACGCCCAAAACAACGGTTCTGATTCGCGGCGAAACCGGCACCGGTAAAGAGCTCGTTGCCCGGGCGATTCACTTTAAAAGCGACCGCGGTAACAAGCCCTTTATCGAAATCAACTGCTCCGCCTTTCAGGAGACGCTGCTGGAAGCGGAGCTGTTCGGCTACGAACCCGGCGCCTTTACCAACGCCAGTCACCGTAAAAAGGGATTATTGGAACTGGCGCATCACGGCTCCTTTTTTCTGGACGAAATCGGTGATATGGCTCCCGGACTGCAGGCGAAAATTCTAAAGGTTCTCGAAAAACAGACCTTCCGGCGGGTTGGCGGTACCAAAGAGATTATGGTGGATACCCGTATTATCAGCGCTTCCTCCCGCGACATTGAGCAGTGCATCGCCGACGGTAGTTTCCGGGAAGACCTCTACTACCGCCTGAACGTCGCTTCAATCACCCTGCCACCCCTGCGGGACCGTAAAGAGGATGTTCTGCTGCTGGCCCGGCACTTTTTAAAATTTTACAACAACGAATTTAAAAAGAATATCCGCGACATCTCCGCACCTCTGCAGAAAAAGCTGGTGAATCACCACTGGCCCGGCAACGTCCGCGAACTAAAAAACATCATCGAGCGGGCGGTTCTCTTCGAGGAGGGCGAGCTGCTAACAGGCAACAATATCAGTTTAGCGGAGCGTCCTGCGGAAAAACCGGGTGATCCCGCCCCGATTACCATCCCTGAGCAGGGCGTCTCTTTGTATGATATCGAACGGTCACTCATCATTCAGGCACTTCATAAGGCAAACCATAATAAAACCAAAGCCGCCCGACTTTTGAACATTTCCCGGGAGACCCTGAAGTATCGTCTGAAAAAATACAAAATAAAATGCTGACACCTCAATTGGTTGATATGCCCCGCTTTCTGCCCCGGGTAAGTTCAAATCGCCCAAAAACGGCGGCATGATCCAAAACGATCAGCCAGGAAAGTGTGCCCGGCATCACAAAATATCACGATTAATTGTTTTAAAACAAGGACTTAAAAGATTTCATTTTACTTCACATCAATTTTACCGTATATTGGTATGTAATTTGTACTTAGATGCCCGTATTTAGTATCGTGAACCTTTTAAATTTAGTGAGGTATGCTATGAAAATGAAAAGACAAGTTGCAGTGATGGGTTTGTTGATTTTTGCCGCTGCCCTTTTTATCATGGGCTGCAGCGAAAACAGTGTCTCAAACCCCGGCGATGCGGTCCAGGCTGTCGGCATCCATGTTGACGATATTCAGTGGATTGAAGCCAAACCGGAATTCGCCGAAAAGTTTACCGCCCTGCAAAAATTCGTAGTTGATGGTAAACTGATCACCGCTTCTGAGGGGGGTGTCGTCGGTGGACCTCAGACTTACAACAACAGTGTCAATTTCCCACCCAATGCGGTCAGTGAAGATACCTATGTGACTGTCCAGGTGAAACAAAATCGCCAGAAACTGTTTTACGTCGAATTCCTGCCCAGCGGTAACTTCAACGAAATGGTTGAGGTAACTCTCTCCTGGGAACACCTGGATTTGAGGGCGGAAAATTTAATCGAGAATCTGAAAGTCTATTACAGCCAGGACAACGGCAAATATTGGCTCCCGGCTGAGGCGGAAATGCTCATCGATTACGATTTGAAAACCGCCACTTTCAAGATCGACCATTTTACTCGGTTTGGTTGGGGAATATAAGCAGAATCATATGTTCTGTGGGGATAAAAAAATGTTAACTGTGAGAGAGATAAATGAATAAACAATTTTTATTCGACGTTCTCAAGTTGGCAGAGGAACATTGTGGTTCTGACTTTACGCGCAAGCTGCTCGAAATCCGTACTGAGAGAGAACGAATTTTAAACAATGTGTGGAAAAAAGAGCCGCTTCCGGAAGATCTGTCAACCTATCAGAAAGAGTTGATCCTGCGTGATATCGATTTTGATAC
>JBNGDF010000028.1:0-33822 GCA_049975265.1 Fidelibacterota bacterium | reverse complement strand
ATTGGTAAAAGAATTAAAATTAATGCGATGATACCTTTTTCCTGATAACTCTGATAAAATTGGTTTGGCATCGTCACCGTCAACCGTTGCGATTATATCCCGATCAATAATAAATAAAATATCACCGTTTTCGAGATATAAGTAATCGTTATCTATGGATCTGATATTACCGGTGAGATTAATTGAATTGTTCAAAGTTATCTGAATGGCTGACAATGATAACGACAATAAGACAATGAGAAGTAACAGTTTATTCAGTGGATTTTGTCCTTTTGATTATTTTAGCAGGATGGATTTGCGCTGAACAGAATTTCGGTTTGATATTAAATGAATGATATAAATCCCCGATGATAGTCCCTCCGCATTCCATTTGACTTGGTAATCACCGGCATAGCGATAGCCGTGGAAGAGCTCGGCAACCTGTCCGCCGGCAATAGAATAGACGGATAAAATCACAAATCCTTCCTCAGGTAACCTGTAGCTGAATGTGGTGGAATTGTTGAAAGGATTCGGGTAGGGGGGTGAAAGGTAAAACCGGGATGCTGTTGGGCGGTCGATGAAATCAATGTCCTGTTCCAATGATTCCATTGTCAGGATGATACTGTAAACGCTGTCCGGTCTGACCAGAAAAGTCGTATCGGCGTCGGTGTATCCATCTTTCATAAAAAGAAAACGATGATTGCAGGCATAAGCATAATGAACCAGAACACCGAGTGAATCGGTGTAAATGAAAATGGTATCGCCCCACGTAGAACCGTCAAACCGGATACCGCGGTACAGACCGGCAACAGGAATTGGGAAACCGTCTTCATCAAGAATTTGAAAATTGATTATCCCCATGGCATTTTCCGTGTCATTCTCGTAACCGAGTGTCGGGGAATTGTCAAGATACCAAAAATCGGTACCGGTGATGCCGTATTCGACTTTGCGGGAAAGCGATTGCGAAGAATCAAAGGGCAAATTCCCGAGGATCAGCTGGTCGTCGGCGTAGTTGTGTTCGATTTGGAACTGAGAGATATTCAGATACAGTCTGATGGTGTCATTTTCCGGATTAATACGTAATTCGCTGAACAGACTGTCCGGTGTGATCAGTGAATAATCATAAGCCCTGATACAGCCCGGTTTCAGGTAGGCGGTATCCTGTTTTGTCGTCAAGTATGCGCTGTCAGAATCGAAAACATCCATCGCAGGGAAAAATTCAATAATCCAACCGGAAGCGGTGAACTGAATTTCACTGAAGTAAACCGGGTCTACCGGATCAGCGAATATCGTCTGAGATGACAAACAAACAATAGCGAGTAAAATGATCCGCTTCATTTTAATCTCCATCGTAATGAAAGATTTTTATCAGTTCTGAAATTTTCCCGATAAATTCTATATCGGGTTCCAGAACTGTTTTGAGAAATTTCGGGATTTCTCAGTGAAAGTTGTTCAATCTGAATTCCGGGTGGAACAAATATGATGAATTCCGCTGACGTCAGCGGAAAGTGCCATTTCATCGTAGTATCGAGAATGTACTCAAAACATTTTTCGGGGGTTGTCTGTCGATAAGTGATTAGGATATCGACCGTGCTTTTTGGTTGAATTTCCACCGGAAAATGAATCCCGTTCAGGCTTTTTCTGTAGGCGATCGGTGTGTTGGTTCCGGTGGTTATGCTGATAAAGTCGGGAAACGGCAGCTTTTCAGTGTCGGGAAATGGCAAATAGAGCATTTTCTGCACTGCCTCCGGCGAATCGTTGCGAAAGGTATAAATTCCCGAAACGTGGCAGTGGTCAGGATGAACTTCAAAAGTCATTTTTTCGCTGTGAAAAATGATTGTATCACCGACGCAAATTGAGGAGAGTGCAAACACAAGACCCAGCGATATAAAAGAGACTGAGGATAAAAGCGGTTTTTTAGCGGAATTAAATTTTATATTCGGGAGCATTGGCTATGCACCGGTTATTATTTAATTCCATTTTAAAGGCTGTTTCAATAAAAGTCAAGCGGATTTTGGAATCGCTAGACCCGTCCACTCTGAACCAGTTGAGCGAATTTTTCGAAGGAACGGTCGTATGTTCGTTCCACATTGTCCGGGAAGCAGCAGGCAGGTAGTTCCCGCATTCTCAAATGATACTGAATACACTCGCAGCAGATGCCTTTTCGAGAGCAGGGTGAATAGCTGCAATTGCAGTTTTTCAGATTTCGTGGCTGATTGCACTCCATATTTCAGGCTCCTTGTTTTTTTCAAATTACATCGCACAAATAACAAAAATATATCAAATATTCAAATACCAAATGAAGAATTATTTGACTGACCGGAATGATATGCTATATCGTGAAGGTCTGGGCAGCGAACAAGATATCGAGAAACCGGCGGTTATGAAGCGGATTGCCGGTAAAGTGAAAGAGGTGGGAAGCGTCCCGGGTGTCGCTTGATCCGAAGTAGAGGATAGCATTATCCGAGATTGACAGCAGTTTGTTTGCCAGAACGGACTCGATGGAACGGTTTCTGCGGAGTGGAAACACTTTTTTCAGGGACATTTTGTCCGGAATCAGATAGTCAATGTGCCAGTGCCGTTTCTTATGCTTTACACGGTGGCGTCGGATGCGGCTGTCGAGGGAATTCATTGCCGAACCGACATAGATGTAGTAGCCTTCCGGGAAGTGGCGATTGCCCAGTCTGCCGACAGGCTGGACAAATTCATGCCCATTTTCCATCAGAAGCAGATAATTGCCCTTATTGATGCAATTGGCTTTGACAAGTGCAATATCAATCGGAATTTCACGGATGCGGGACAGATTGACGCTGACCGGATCGTTGAGCGTAAGTGCCAGGGCGTGGAAATGAACAGCGGTGGCGTTTAAAAATTCCAGTCCGTAAGCGTAATCGGTGTGGAAGTTCGGGAAAAATGATTCGGCTGAACCGTTCATAATCAGGAAGATTACATGGCAGTTGCGACCGTTTTCACCGATCTGCTGTAATTCGTGGATGTGTCGCTGCCCGCGCAGGGTTGGGGCATCCGGGAACATGGCGACCCGGTTGTGGACTAGCGTACAGGATTTGATTTCGACGAAGGAGCAGGGTTCTGTGCTGTGCTCAATACAAAAATCGAAGCGGGAATTCAGGACGCTAACCTCTCTGCGGATCCCTCGGATATCGGGGAAAAGTACCGCAAGATGATGTTCAGTCAACAATCGGTGAAATAGATCATTGATCCGCACCGTATCGAGAAAGACATAGCTGCCCTGGTATTTTGTAGATACGACTTTGTACCGGAATTTCCCATGTGGCGAATTAGCGAGGAAAAAGGGTTGCCCGGGTGCCAGGAATTCACTCATGCGACCGGTATTGGGAACGTACGCCCGAACTGTCTGACCGTCACATTCCAACTCCATCACGAACCGGTTTAACCGCCGGATAAACGCAGCTTCTGTAAATGAGGGATAGATTTGCATTGCTGCTGCTTGTCTATTCCGCCACGAGGACAAGATAATTCCATTTATTCAGTCTGAACGTCGCTTTTTCTGATAGTGTTAACTCGCTATCATTCAGGGCGTTAACATACTTACCCTTAAGTTCGTTGTGATGGATTCTCACGACCTGTGGCTGATTGGAAAAATTGAAAACCGCGATGATCTTATTGTGCTCTTTTTGACGGCAAAAGGCGAATATCTGTCGATCGTTGGAGGTTTGGAAGCGGGTAAATTCACCACCGGCGGAACCGTTCCAAAGGGCTTCGTTATTCTGTTTCAGATTCAGGAGGCGGGTGAAGAGTTCCCGGTTCGGGTGTTCCTGCCAGGGGATGGTATCTTTTTCAAAAAAGGAGAGCGCCTTGTTCAGTCCGGCTTCCTGACCGTTGTAGACCAATGGCATGCCCGGGAATAGGCAGATAAAGGCAAGACAGATTTCGGTGGCGTCGCCCAGCCGTTCATACGCCGTACCGTCCCAGGAGTTCAGGTCGTGATTGGTTACAAACAGCATCCGGTAATCATCGGGATGGTACATTTTCTGTTCTTTCCCGATCAGTTTGTCCAGATGCCGGACATCCTTTTTACCTTTCGCCATAGCGTTCATCCAGTCTTTGAACGTCCAGGCATAGGTCATATCAAATGCCTGGGCATGCAGCTCCGGTTCGTAAGCTTCCGCCAACATAAAGACCGGTTTGATGGTTTCCAGCTCCAGGCGGGCACTGTTCCAAAAGTCCGTGGGGACCATTGCCGCAACGTCACAACGGAATCCGTCGATATCGAATTCTACGACCCAGTATTTCATGGCATCGGTCATGGCGCGGCGCAAATCCGGATTATTGTAATCCAGGTCGATAACATCCGTCCAGTCACCGACTTCGGTAATGTGTTTACCTGCAGAATCCCGGTCAAAATAGTCGATATGCGTTTCGGTCCAGACGTTATCCCAGGCGGCGTGATTGGCAACCCAGTCGATGATCAGATACATGCCCAGTTTATGCGTTTTTTCGACGAGGCGGCGAAAATCAGCCTTGGTGCCAAATTCCGGATTTACGTCGGTGTAATCCCGGACAGCATAGTAACTGCCCAGGGAGCCTTTCCGGTTGACCTCGCCAATGGGATGGATCGGCATCAGCCAGAGGATTTTAATGCCCATTTTTTGGAGTTCGGGCAGATATTTTTCGAATTCAGCAAAGGTGCCCGCTTCGGAAAATTGACGGATGTTGACTTCGTAAATAGAGGCATTCCGGCTCCAGTCCGGATGTACAGTGGTACGTTCAAAGGCATTTAAATGTATCATAATGACAAATCCGATGAGGATGTTTGGGGTTAATTTCATTAAAAAAAACCGGTTACTCCGTACACATCCCGGCTGCTTTTTGCCGGATGGTGGGAATCGCCTCTTCCATGATATCTTTTACATCGGAATAGTTGAAAGTACGCTGGTTAAAATCACGGGCTTCGATGGCGTTCAGAAAGCGGTTTTTAAATTCATCAAAGTATGAACCGTAAATGTGATAGCTGTCAGCTTGGTGGACATAGCGACCGATTTGTACCTTTTTACCGGATAATGCGCTAACTCGGTCGGCAATTTTGCATTGCAGTTGAATCAGGGCAAACATATTCATGAAGGCAGCCTTGTAGGCGTCATTGGAGCGAAAACGGACATTAGTGTTCAAAGACCAGACATCATCAGCGCCTTTTAGTAAACGGCACCAGATGCTTTGCAGGCAGGGCGGATCGTAGCAGGTATTGTCTTCCCAGACTTTCCAGGTAATCGCCTGAGCGCGCCGGGTGTAGGGAACCCTGGCGAGTTTTTGGGCGATTGTTTCAATCTGGTCGAAAGATTTGCTGATGTCCGGCACGACGTAATCAAACAAGCGCTGATGATAGGTATATTCCCATTTGGTATCGTCCGGATTATCTGCATCGCGGATGCAATGGTCCTTGATGCCTTCGAGAACCTCCAGAACGTATTCTTGTAAATCTTCCAGTCCGGCGGGAATGTCGCGGTGGATCATCGGTTCAGCCAGCGGATCGTGTATAACAACCGTCATGGAACAGTCTTTACTGGGTGGATCATCGGGCTTATCGTATTCGGTTTTAATATCACAGCCCCTTCGGTAGGTTTCCAGAACCGATTTCTCCCATGCTTCCGCCAGGGATTTACCTTCGATGAATAAAACCGGAATGTGTCCGTTCATGAATGCTCCTTTTTATCATATTCTTTGAAATTTGCACTAAAATATCATTATAGAGTCAGCCATTTTTCGGCGCTTTCGCAGTCATAAAAAGTACGAAAATGACTACCGCGGTTTGATTCGGCGGAAAACTCTTTAAAGCGACCTTTGACGAATTCCGGAGAGAGTACCAGAGCGACTTTCAAGTAGTAATTAACGAACTTTTGCAGAATCGCTCCCAGCTTTCCGGATTTCAGTTCGAAAAAATCGGCAGACAGGTTTTTCGGAAACAGCACAATTCCGACAGCCTCCTGTTCACCGCAAAATCCGATGACATCAACCGCGTCACGCTCATTCAAGATCAGTGACTGCTCTGGTAATCCTGCGATGTATGTCTTTCCGTTTTGTTTATTAATTTGCATCGAATCAACTCTTTATTTGGTAGGTATTTTAAGACTAATTGAGCATGAATTCAATAAGCAATGATGTTCGCGGTGATTCATCAGAAATTTTGCAGGGTTACGGCGTAGTCTGCCGGGGTTGGCGTAGCAAAGACTGGGAACGGCGTTACCAGTGCTGCAGACTAGGATTCCTGCAGCGAGGGTGTGGTGTCATATTTTGTATCTCCATTCTGAAAACACCTTGCCAATTTCACTGCATTGTTGTAAACTTTTTTTGGAAAAATGAGCAAAAAAAAGACTTTATATCTGATCGACGGTTCCGCAATTGCGTACCGTTCCTATTTTGGCATGATCCGTAATCGTCTGACCAATTCTGCCGGTCAGCCGACAGGTGCTGTATTTGCCTATGTCAACTCGCTGCTCAAGTTGATCGAAGAGGAAAAGCCGGATTATATCGGGATGGTTTTTGATGCCCCGGAAAAGACCTTCCGGCATAAGATATATGAGGATTATAAAGCTACCCGCGAAGCGATGCCCGACGAACTGGTCTCGCAGTTGCCCTACATCCACAAAGTGACCGAGGCGATGAATATTCCGGTTATTATCCGTCCCGGCTATGAAGCCGACGATGTCATTGGTACCTTAGCCAAGCACGCCCGGCAGCAGGGTTTGCAGGTCTATATGGTTACCGGCGACAAGGATTTTATGCAGCTACTCGAGCCGGATATTTTTATCTACAAACCAACCAGCGGTCAGAAAGCGGTCGAGGTCATCGACGAGGACGGCGTTGTAGAGCAATGGGGTGTGCGACCGGAGCAGATAGCCGATTATCTGGGACTGATCGGCGACACATCGGACAATATTCCCGGGGTAAAAGGCGTCGGTCCGGCAAAAGCCCGACCTCTCCTGCAGGAATTCGGCAGTTTGGAAAATATTATTGAGAATGTCGATAAAATCGGTAATCCCCGAGTACGTGATATGATCAAGGAAAACGCAGAAGAGGCAAAATTTTCTAAGCTACTGGCAACCATCAAGACCGACGTACCGGTGGATATTAAAATTGATACATTGCGGGCACAGGCGATCAACCGCGACGAGTTGATAAAACTGTTTGAAGAACTGGAATTTTACAGCCTGATAAAGAGCTTCAGCACACCCAAAAAAGCCGAAAAAGTTGATAAGGAATACCGCACTCTTAAGGATCGGGCGGAGGTTGTAAAACTGGTGCAGACTTTACAAAATGTCCAGCTGCTTTCGGTTGACCTTGAGACCACTTCGGTCAGTCCGATGCTGGCAGAGATCGTCGGCATTTCTCTGGCATGGGAACCGGATAAGGCGGTTTACATTCCGGTCCGGTTTCCGGTTTCCCAGAAATCGCTCTTCGGAGAGGACGATAATATAGAATTTCTCGAATTGTTAAAACCGGTTCTCGAGGATTCGAAAATTCCAAAATGCGGTCAAAATTTGAAATACGATATGCTGATTTTGAAACGTTCCGGAATCCGGTTGCAGGCGGTGGAATTTGACACCATGATTGCGGCGTTTCTGATTCAGCCGGATTCCCGATCCTACAAATTGGACCGGTTGGCACAGCAGTATTTGAATCATACCATGCAGCCGATTGAGGAGCTGATTGGTAAGGGCAAAAATCAGATCACCATGGATGAAGTCGCTGTTGAGAAAGTTGGTTTTTATGCGGCTGAGGATGCCGATGTGGTATTGCAGCTGGTACCGATTTTACAGGAGAAATTAGAAGAGGATAAAACCACCGATATTTTCAAGCGCATCGAAATGCCGCTGATCCCTGTTCTGATGCAGATGGAGGAGAACGGCGTCTACCTGGACACGGATTTTATGAAGCAGATGTCCGGAGACCTGTCCAGACAGATTGAAAATCTGACCGCGAAAATCTATTCCGCAGCAGGAGAAACATTCAATATCAATTCGCCAAAACAGCTGGCGGATATTCTATTCGATCGTCTAAAACTCAATGCGGGACGGAAGCGCTCGACCGCCGTTAATGTACTGGAGAAATTGCGCGATGAACATCCCCTGCCGGGCTTGATACTGGACTACCGCACGCTGTCAAAACTGCAAAATACCTATGTCGATGCGATACCACAGCTGGTGAATAGGCGGACCGGGCGGGTGCATAGCTCCTTCAATCAGACAGCGGCTTCGACGGGGCGATTGAGCAGCAGCGATCCGAATTTTCAGAATATTCCGATCCGCACTGACATCGGTCGTGAAATCCGGAAAGCCTTTGTACCGCAGAAAAAGGGCTGGAAAATTTTATCCGCCGATTATTCCCAAATTGAATTGCGCATTATGGCTCACCTCTCCAAAGACCCCGAGCTGATTAAAGCCTTTCAGGAAGATGTGGATATTCATACCCGGACGGCGGCGCTGGTTTACGGAGTCCCCGAAAAGGACGTATTACCGGAAATGCGCCGGGTGGCGAAGGTCGTGAATTTTGGAATTATGTACGGCGCCGGACCATTCCGGATGTCCGAGGAACTGAAAATTCCGATGCAGGAAGCCCGGAAAATTGTCGATAACTACTTCAATACCTATCCGGGAATCAACAATTACATCATCGCCACCCTGAATGACGCCCGGGAAAACGGCTTTGTAAAGACTCTATCCGGGCGCCTGCGCTATGTGCACGACATCAACAGTAGCAATAAGAATGTTCGTGAAGCCGCCGAACGCGCGGCGATCAATATGCCGATTCAAGGCACAGCGGCGGATATGATCAAAATCGCCATGATCCGGATTCATGACAGGCTGATTACAGAGAAACTTCGGGCGATGATGATTCTGCAAATTCATGACGAATTGCTGTTTGAGGTCGCTGAAGATGAGGTGGAAGTGGTCACATCTATCGTAAAGCAGGAAATGGAGGGAGCACTGCCGCTCGACATTCCGGTGAAGGTGGATATTGGAGTTGGAAATTCATGGTATGAGGCACACTGATGGAAGCATCAATCACATTAAAAAATGTCAGTAAGCATTTTAACAAAAAATATGTTCTGAGCGGATTAAGTATCGGCATTGAAAAGGGATCAACTTTTGCGATTATCGGGCGTAACGGTGCGGGGAAATCGACTCTGCTGCGCATTCTGTCGACAATCATGAAACCGGATAGTGGTATCGTTTATATCGACGGAAAAGACATCGCCGCCAATGCGAAAGATGTGAAAAAAAATCTTGCCTATCTCCCGGATCATGACATCCACGATTCCTGGTTATCCGGTCGTGAAAATCTGCTAAAACGGGCGGCTTATCTCGGAATCCCGGAGGAGGATTTCCCGAAGGTTGTAACGCCGCTGGTGAAACTGTTTGAAATCGAAAAAGAGATTGACGATTTTCCGGTTACCTATTCCAAAGGGGTCAAACGTCGCCTGGATATCGTCCAGGTTCTGATGGGTGATCCTGAGGTTGTTATTTTCGATGAGCCGACTATGGGACTCGACTACAATGCCCGTGCCATTCTGTTTCGATATATATTAAAGCATAAGGGGGAAAAGACCTTTGTGCTCTCCTCCAATGAATTTTCGGAAATTCAGACCATTGCCGATCGCTGGATCGTCCTGGACCGCGCCCGTGTTCGCTTCGACGGAACGCTTGAGAATATGGTATCGCAGACCGAAATCCCCTTTTTCGGTAATATCGAGATCGGAAATGACGATTCTGATTTGATCCGGTCGCTCCAAAACATAAGTGAGATCAAGGAAATCCAGGATCTGGGCAAGACGATCCAGATTGTTACCGATAATCTGGCGAATTTTATCAGCGTTTTGAATAAAATTGACCTGGACGATGTGCTCTCCATTTCGGGCAGCTCGATTCACATTGAGGAGTTTCTGGATAAACTAACCGACGAAGGATATTGATATGGAGCATATCTTTTCAATTCTGATGCTGGAATTAAAACCGCAACCAGTACGGGCGAGTATTGCGGTGCTTATAAATATTCTGTCAACCTTGCTGCTCTATCTGCTGTTTGTTATCGGACTGGGTCTGCTGCTGCCCCGAATTCAGTTTGTGGATATTTGCCAGTGGATGACACCGGGAATTATCGGTTTTATCACCGGCATCATCGCATTTAATATTCCGTTGCAGGATTCCTTTCACTATAGTCGGGAAATTGGATTGACGGATCAGATTTTGTCATCACCGCTGCTGTGCCGGCAGGTATATCTGGTCAAATCGCTGATATACTGGCTGAAATCCGCCGGGCATCTCCTGCTGAGTACTACTGTGCTGCTGATCGTCGGAAAATGTCCGGTAAATTTCGGTTCACTGGTGCTCTTTTGGCTCTATTATTTATTGGGATTACTTTCGATCAATCAATTCGGCATTATGGCGGGAATTATTTCCACCAATATAAAAATTCGCAGTGAATTCACGATTATCTTCATAATAATAATATTCCTGGTTTGTGGTATTATTGTGCCTTCATTTCAATATTCCGGAGTCGCCGGGGTGATTATTCATTATTTTCCGGCGAGTATCCTTTTTGAGGGAGGCAGGGATATCCTTGTGTATCATACTACTGAGACGGTCAATCTGATCTATCTGGCGCTGCTGGCAATTGTGATCTATTTCATTTCCTATTTCCTATACAAAAGACGGAACTCCCGATGAAGGCATATCTGGCGGGAGCCATCGAACATGCTCCGGATAAAGGGCGGGTATGGCGGGCGGATCTGGCTGCTTTTCTGAAAACGGAATTCGGACACGAATCCTACAATCCGCATATTGAGGAACCGAAAATCCTGACGGCGATGGAACGGGAGCAGTTCAGGGCTTTGAAACACCGCAATCTGTCGGAATTTCAAAAGATTGTCAGAAAACTGATCCGTAACGATATCAACTCGATTCTTACGGAAATTGATTATGTTGTCTGTCTGTGGGACGAGTATGCTGAAAAGGGTGGAGGAACCTATGGGGAGCTGACTGTCGCGTTTTATCATAATATCCCGATTTATATGGTGACTCCGCTGCCGCTGGAAAAGATTAGCGGCTGGATTCTGGGTTGTACGACGGAATTTTTTAAAGACTTTGATGAACTGAAAATGTTTTTGAAAGCAAGGATTGTTGATGTGGAAAATCCCCCTTTAAAGGGAGATTCAGGGGGATGTTGAGAGTAGTAAAGTCATTTATGCGAAATACAATCATTCCATACAATCCGAAACTACGCAAATATACCAGAGAGTTGCCAAAAAAGGGCACTTTGGCTGAGGTAATTCTTTGGAAATCTATTCAGAAAAAAGCAATTAACGGATTTGAATTTCACCGACAAGCTCCAATAGATAATTATATTGTTGATTTTTATTGTCATGTGCTAAAGCTGGCAATTGAGATTGACGGCATCTCACACGATAAAAAAATTGAGTATGACAGGAGGAGACAGAATAGGTTAGAGCAGCTTGGGGTGAAAGTTGTTCATTTTGCTGATGATGATGTGCGGAATGATATTGATTCTGTTTTGGAAGTATTGAAAAAAGAGATAGACGAGTTGTTAATAGGTTAATTTTTCATCCCCCTTTTTCCCCCTTCAAAGGGGGATGTATTAGAGAAATATTTATGATTAAACAAATACCCAGCAGCCAGCAGCCAGCAGCCAGCAGCCAGTACACGGTCGCTGAAATCCATCTGGATCATTTAGTCCATAATCTGAATCAAATCCGCAAGAAAGTGGTGCCCGCCGATGTGATGTGTGTGGTCAAAGCCGATGCCTACGGGCACGGTGCCGTCGAAGTGACCAAACGACTGGTCAGAGAGGGGGTTGAATATTTCGCCGTTGCCCGCCTGTCCGAAGCCCTGGAATTGAGAAACACCGGCGTTGAAGAGAATATTCTGATCTTCGGTAGCCTGTTTCCCGACGAGATAGAGACCGCCTTGAAAAATGGTATCCAGATAACAGTGACCGATTACGGTGATATCCAGACAATTCGGGAAATTGCGGTTCGGAATTCAATCCTTGCAACGGTCCATCTGAATATTGATACCGGGATGGGGCGGGTGGGAATACCCTACGATAAAGCCCGCAGCGCCATTATTGAGTTAGTCAATATTGACCAACTGAAGGTGGCGGGTATTTACACCCATTTCGCCACTTCCGATGAAAAGGATAAATCCTATTCAGCATTACAATTAAAGCGTTTTAAAGCGGTCATTGATGGATTAATCGGGCAGCTGCCCTACCACCTGATGATTCATACCGCCAATAGCGGTGCCATCCTTGATTTACCGGAAACCAGATTTGATCTGGTGCGGGCGGGAATTTCACTTTATGGGCATTATCCGAGTTTGGTTACTTCGGAATCCGTTCCGCTGAAACAGGTGATGACCCTGAAAACCCATGTCGGGCTGGTGCGTCGGTTGCCGGCTGGTAGTTCGGTGAGCTACGGGCGGAAATATATCACCGAAAAAGAGACGTCAATCGCCGTGCTGCCCGTGGGCTATGCCGATGGAATTCCCCGGGCGATGAGCAACAACGCCGATGTGCTGATCAACGGGAAACTTTACCCGGTCGTCGGGATCGTCACCATGGATCAGGTCATGGTGAATGTCGGGGATGATCCGGTAAAAGTGGGCGATGAAGCCGTCTTTTGGGGTGATACGCCTATGGGTAGCCTGCAGGCGGCAAAGGTAGCTCACCGCATCGGCACGATTGCTTATGAACTGTGCTGCGCTGTCACGAAACGCGTGCCACGGGTATATATCAACGATTAGATCTAAGCATTAAGACACGCATAAATGACATTTACTCCATAAGTTGAATCTTATGGCAATTTCATCCTCGTTACCCTGCTCTGCGATGTAACGAACACTTTACTCCGTGAATCACAAAAAGCGCATTTGACCTTCACTAATTTTATGGTTTCACCGTGAGTCTTCGACGAGAGATCCTCTTGTGAATATGAAAAAATCAGTGAACTTAAAGTGGTAAATATTTCGCGATTATTGACAGAAAGGCAGTCTGGAATCATTGTTCGTCTGAAATTTATAAAGGGCTGACATTGAAATATAGCCGCCCTAATATGACTGCCGCCGTGGGTTTCTGATAGACTAATTTACTTTATCATTCTTATCTTTTTCTGCCACATAATCCGGATACCATTTCTTCATACAATCCGGACACATACCGTGGGTGAATACGGCTTCGGAATGATCTGTGATATATCCCGCTACTTCATTCCAGTAGCCTTTATCATCCCGGAGTTTTTTTACAGGAGGCACAAATTGGAAGCATGCCACTTAGGGTTTTTATTTCTTTCAGAGATTTTTCCAGTCTCTCTTTTTCAATATCCATCTCCTGGGCGATTTTGACTAATTGATTGAAATAATTATCCCGGCTTGATTCAAGTTTGTACGTAATATACAGGATAAAAAGATAGGCTCCGATAAACCGAAAAGCCTGCCCGGATTCATATTTATAAGTATCAAATATTGAAGGTATGAGTAATATCACCGTGAGGATGGCAAAGAATACAAGCGATAAGATTAAGCCTTCCTGCTTTCCCAACAGAGAGAATGTAAATAATGGCAGAACCAGCACCCAGTACAATATGGTTTCCTCACCCGAACCTGTTGCAGCGCTGACCAAATACAGTAAAGCTATCAGAACCATTGTTCCACGATATATAATATTTCGTTTTGAGGACCTTTTTAAATAAATAATGCAAATGATTAACACCACTGCGACAAGTATTTCTATGATACATTCTATTAGATCGCGCTCGAGATAATCGATGATGATAAATATGATCATCACAAAAATAGTGATAATGATACTAAATAGTGCAAAGTGGTATTTTCTTTCGTTATCTAAATCCAGGATATTTTTGATATTCATTATTTATTGCCCCACATTTCAACTATTTTTAATCCAATATCCTATATTTTGGCTTCATCGAATACCAATTTTGCATGCTGCCCATCGGGAGCAAGCCGGACAGTAAAACCAAATTGCCGTAACGCCGGTTCCGGCAATCTTCATTTTCGCCAGTAAGCGGTGATCGTTTATTTATAAAGAGGGAAAAACGAGATACAGGTTCCATATCGTCTCCGGCATAATCCGGCAAAATCAATGTACACTATTGAAAAATCAATGTCTATAGCTCTTTAGGATGATTTTTGTTTAGAAAAAGATGTTCAATTCGAGAGTCCTTCGTGAGGGTGATCTGCTATCCTTAGTGAGTAGTATTAAATTTTTTATGAATTAAATCCAGTGACTTTTTTCTCTCGCTGCGGGCTTGCATTTCGCAGCGCGAAATCCGTTCCGGACGAAGACGCCCGGAACGAGGAAAACGCAGTGAGGCATCCGTCGTTACCACTGGTTACGCCGCTCCTGCGGCGTAACCTCAATAGTTCATCTCGCCGCAAAGCGACGTGACGAGTTAGAATTCATGAGAGTAGAATAGCCCCGGGCTTGAGCCCGGGGATGAGTGTACTCACCAAAAAAAGGAGTTTCAACCCCCGCAATTACCCGCATTCGCTACAGCCTGAGCATTCAGATGACATGATTGAATACTCATCCTTGTGCGCCCGGTAAAACTCCAGCAGCGCCGATTTCAACAAATCTTTATCGTCCGTATTAACTGTGTTGTTCAGGCATAGCTGCTCCCACATCATATCGGCGATATCATCATCATTTACCGGAAATGAAATCAGGGTGCAGAACACGCAATCATCCAATGCCAGCAAACGGTAGTCTCTCTGATCGGCGCAGAGAATAGACTCCTTTTTTTCCTTATGACAACCCATTTATAATTACTTCATTCTATGATTGTTAAAATATTTGCTCGTTGTCACCGATTTCTATTTTTGAATCTGAATACCCATGATTTTAACACCGTTTTCCGTTTTCATTGAGATCGTGGCAGGTTCGGTGATCAGGCATTGACCAGTTTTCAGTGGCGCATCTTGTTGATTAACCGTAACGATCGCCGTGCCGTCTACAACAACAAAGACGACATGGGACGCCATTTCACATTGCGGCATCGTACCTCCAGCCGGCAGTTCGATAATCCGGGTTTTGAATTCCGGCGTACTATAGAACACATTTTTACCGCGTTCGGCATAGTCAGCGGCTTGCATTGCCTTGAGATCAAATACCTTCATTGATCATTCTCCTTTGGTTGTTTGTCCGGTAGTTCGCCCGGTGTTGCAATTTTTTCGATGATTAAACCCATCGCCACTGCCGCCAGGATTGTCAGACTCAGGCGGGCGAGCATAAACCGTGGCCCCAGAAACTGCAATTCCACCAGTTCCTGCGGCAGTTTAATACAAGCCCAGGCAGTCAGAAAAATAGCGACATTAGTCAGGCTGGCTCCCTTTTTACGCAAACCGGCTGCCATCGGAAAGGCGATATAGAGCGGTCCGGTGGGCAATGCCCCGAAGAACAGCGCCAGCGCAATGCCTTTTAACCCGGCGCTTTTGCCCAGATATTGCATCACTGTCTCTTTCGATACCCAGACGGCGAATAATCCCATTAAAATTAGCACCGCCGGGAGAATGGTAAACATCTCCGTCGCAAAACGCCTTGCGGTCATACCGGCGATTTCCTGTTTCTCTGGAAAAATAAGTAAGAGGACAAGGCCCGCTATAACCGCAATTGCCAGAATCAGCCAATCAGTATGTTGAGTCGGTTTCGACTTTTGAGTTGGTTGCGGTTTCATAGAATCACCCCCATCAGAATGCCGACCAGAATCGCAAAAACGAAGCTGAGTCCGTTGCGCCAGAGAGCGAATTTCTTACCCAACTCTTTGATTTCCAAGGGAAAGGTGACAATCCCGATCATGGTCAGAGTAGCGATAAAGGTGGCAATTGTCGTTACGGCGGCGCCTTTTTCAAGCAAAGAGGCTGCCAGCGGAAAGGCGACAATCGAAGGGATGTGCATAACCGCACCGAGCAAAGCCGTCAGCAGAATCCCGAAAATTCCACTTTGCTTTCCCAGCAGGTTGGAAATTACTGAAGGCGTCAGAAAACTCATAAATAGTCCGATGAGCACCACGATCAACAGCACCTGGGGGAGAATTTTGAAAAAGGATTGCAGGGCAATCTTCAGCGCTTGCGCTGTCTTGCGCTTGTTGACGATCAATGAGATGATCAGTCCGGCAACGGCAAAACTATTAATGATGATCGCTGTTGAATTCATTTTGATACTATCTTTAGAGTGGCGTTAGTTTCGGTTTAAATGACATTCATGAAAAAGATTACAATACTTCTTGCTGATCGAGACCAGCATCAGCATGACCGGCACTTCAATCAGAACGCCCACAACTGTTGCCAGCGCTGCTCCGGACGATAGCCCGAAGAGCATCGTGGCCGTGGCGATGGCTACTTCGAAGTGATTCGATGCGCCGATCATGGAAGCCGGCGCTGCATCTTCATAGGAAAGTTTTAGCCAACGGGAAAACAAAAAGTAGCCAATGCTGTAAATAAAAATCGTCTGAATGAAAAGCGGAATCGCAATCCAGAAAATGGTTAGCGGATTTTTGACGATGATCTCGCCTTTGAAGGAAAATAGCAGAATCAGCGTCACCAGCAACGCCACAGTGCTTACGGGTGTCAGATAATGGATAAATTTCTCGTTAAACCATTCCAGCCCTTTGGAATGGATGATCCATTTACGGGAGAAATAGCCGGCGATCAGCGGCAGAGCCACATAAATCCCAACAGACAGCAGAATCGTCTGCCAGGGAATCGGCATGGCGTTGACACCCAGCAGGAATCCGCCTAGCGGCGCATAGAGGAAAAGCATGGTAAGCGAGTTGATCGCCACCATCACGAGCGTCAGCCCATCGTTGCCTTTCGCCAAGTAACTCCACATTAGCACCATGGCGGTGCAGGGCGCAATCCCGAGCAGAATCGCCCCGGAAATGTAACTGCGCCAGAGTTCGACCTCCTGACCAGTTTTGATGATTTCTGTTCCAGGCAGGCATTTTTTAAAAAGGACTCCGAGAAACAGGTAAGCAAACAGGTACATTGTGAAGGGCTTGATTGCCCAGTTGACGACGAGCGTCATTGCTACCGGTTTGGGGGTTTTGGCGGCTTTGACGACTTCAGAAAAATCAATTTTTACCATGATCGGGTACATCATGAAGAACAGGCAGATGGCGATTGGGATCGAAACCTGATAAACTGACATAGCATCCAGTTTAAGTGCCGCACCGGGTGCGATTTTACCCAGCAAAATTCCACCGGCGATACAGAGCAGCACCCAGAGCGTCAGATACTTTTCAAATATATTCAGTTTCTTTTCAGCAACCATAAAGCCTCCTAGCTAAACAGTAGATAAACACCGCCAAGAATGACCAGGACGCCGCAGATTTTTTTCAGCCATTTGGCGCCTTTGGATTCGGCGCTCCAATTCAGATAACGCTGCAGGGCTTCGGTGAAAGTTCCCGCCAATACAATGACCGAGCAGTGTCCGACTCCATACATAACCAGCAACAGAATACTGAAAATGAGTTTTGTTCCGGCGGTACTCAGGACAATTGCCAGAATCGGAGCCATATAGGCGAAGGTGCAGGGACCGAGCGCAATGCCGAAAATCAGTCCGAGAATGAATGCCGCCAGCATTCCGCGCTTCTTGATTTTCGATGGATCGGGCGCTGAGAAAAAATTCAGCGAAATCACATCCAGCAGATAAAGTCCCACAAGGAAAAATATAACGGCGACGAAATAATTCCCAAACTGTCCGACATCACCCAGCATTCGACCCAGCAGACCGGTAATGACGCCGATCAGTCCGATCGTGATCAGGATGCCAGTGGAAAACAGCAGGGAGAGCCAGAACGCCCGCCAGGTGGTGACATTGCCCTGCCCGTTGATGAATCCGATGATCAGTGGAATGCTGGAAAGGTGACAGAGACTCAACAGGATGCTCAGGATTCCCCAGGCAAAAGCCGCCAGTAGCGCAATAACCGGGGAGTCATTCAATGCCTGCGATAAAATATGAAAGAGCGTTCCGATCATTAGACGCCTTTATCTTTCAGCAGTTTTTCGATTTCCGCCAAGGGGAAAAAGCCTTCATGCCGGAAAAATTCCTTACCATTTTCATCCAGAAAGACCTGGGTTGGAATTACCCGGATTCCATACTGCTGGGCATAGGGACGCCCAGCCTGGGTCCAGACATCATAAAAAACCACTTTGACCTTTTCAGGGTATTTTTCCTCGATGGCTTTCATTACCGGCTGCATCTGCTTGCAGGGGATACAGTTTATAGAACCAAGTTCAATAAAAGTTACCAGCGATTTGGTTTTTTGTTCTGTTTTGGTTGGATTCTCAGTTTTGATATCGGCAGCCGGACCTGGATTGCTCTGAGGTGGCGGTGGGGTGCCATTGGATTTACATGCAATCAGAAAAATCACCGTCAAGATAAGGGGTAGATAGCGAATTGATCTCATAATTCTCTCTTTTTGTTATTGCGATTCGACTAATAGTTATTCTTTGTTGGCTTCGATCATCCAGTGTGTCAGGGTGGCTTTGGTGGGGATTTTGCCGCTCGCCATGACTTTCCCATTGATCACTAAGCCGGGAGTGAACATGATCCCGTAATCGGCGAATTTTTGAAAATCCGTAATTTTTTCCAGGTTCATATCCAGGTTGTTTTCGGTAGCAACATCGTAACACAGTTGCTCGACTTTTTTACAATTCGGACAACCCGATCCAAGAACGATGACTTTCAACATATGATTACTCCTTATTATTTAATGTGTTATAGAATTTTAAAAATTGGGTTTGAATTTCATCCCTGACCCGACGAAAAACCGCTAATATTTCTTCCGCAGACCCGGTCGTCTCCGCAGGATCGTCAAAACCCATGTGCAGGCGTTGTTTGACATTGCCGAAAAATGCCGGACAGCTTTCTTTTGCGCCACCACAAACGGTAATGACATAGTCGAAATCGTCGTTCAGATATTCATCAACGTGATGGGTCTTATTCTTCGAAATATCAATCCCAATCTCCGCCATTACCTTAATCGCGTGATGATTGACTCTTTCTGCGGGTTCCGTACCGGCGGAGTAGACGGATAAAGATGGATCATAATTTTTAAGAAACGCCGCCGCCATCTGACTGCGGCAGGAATTTCCGGTGCAGAGAATGAGTATTTTCATAATGTTCCCTTGTTTGACAAGATAACAGGATTTTCTTGGTTCATTTTTTTTTGACAGGATAACAGGATAGGCATGATATTCCTTTTGACAGGATAACAGGATAGGCATGATATTCCTTTTGACAGGATAACAGGATAGGCATGATATTATGGTTTCATTTGTTTTTTGTGTTACGATAGGTTTTGAATTTGCGCTTTACTTCGACGTTCTGCTGACCGAAATTGATTAAAAGACCGTTTTCAATGCCGGTGGCGGTCAGGTAATTAACCAGCTGGGCTTCGTGAATCTTAGTTAGTTTCGTCACCGATTTTAGCTCGACAATAATGGAATTATCAACGACAATATCGGCTATAAAATCGCCGACATTTATACCATCGTAAAATACCTTGATGGGTTTCTTAAATTCGGCTGGAATATGCTGCTTGTTCAGTTCTATTTGCAGGCATTTTCCATAGACAGATTCCAAGAAACCGAACCCCATTTGGTTGTAAACCGTGAAGGCACAGCCGATAATCTTTTTAGTGAATTCGTTGATTTCCATCGAAACCTCCTTATTTTTGATAGTATAACAGGATACTCATGATGTGCATTCTGACATGATAACAGGATGCTCATGATGTTACTCCTTACAGGATGACAGGATTGACAGGATGTATTTTTCTAATTGTGTTGTCAATCTTCGGCTAAAGTTCATTTCTGCTTACACACGTATTAAATATTTCCTTTTGCTCTGCTGATTCTGCATTTTTATTAAATACATCATGTTAATCAAGTTAATCTTGTCTATAAAATACTTCCGTAAATTAGACCGGAAATGGTTGCCATGACGATGACCAGGCTGACGTAGACGATGGTTTTCTGGGTGCCAATGACGCTGCGAATGACCAGCATATTCGGCAGCGAGAGTGCCGGCCCGGCTAATAGCAGCGCCAGCGCGGGACCTTTACCCATCCCGCTGGCGAGCAATCCCTGCAGAATCGGTACCTCAGTTAATGTGGCAAAATACATGAATGCGCCGGCGATGGATGCAAAGAAGTTGGATAATATAGAATTGCCGCCGACCAATCCGGACACCCAATGATTGGGAATGATGCCCTGCCCGTTTTCCGGACCACCCAGCAGAAATCCGGCAACTAGTACACCTACCGCCAACAGCGGCAAAATCTGTTTGGCAAATCCCCAGCTGGCGGACATCCACTCCGACGGTTCATCTTCATTGATCGATAATAAAATTGTTAAGCCGATGACTGCGGCGACGAAAGCCAGTACCGGAGTTGAAGGAAAAATGATTGCCAAAGCAAACACCGGCAGGGATGCCAGAAGCACCTGGATTGCTTTAATTTTAACGATAAAAATCATTGAAAAGATGAGCCCGATTCCGAAAATTCCGGTGATCAGCCATTTATGGTTATAAATTAAATGCCAGACTCCCGAAACGGCGTCCGTTTTGCCCCAGTTGACAAAAATGAGGATCAAAACCAGGGTAAAGAAATGAATGGCGGTCTGCCAGAGTGGACGGGACCCCCCGGAGTCCGGCATTGCCAAATGGGCGTTTGCCTTATTCTGTTCCTCTTTGCAGTAGATCAGATGCATCAGAAAACCAATCACCACACTGAAAAACACAGCGCCAACCACGCGTGCTATGCCCAACTCAGCGCCCAGAATCCGCGCCGTCAGAATGATTGCCAGGATATTGATCGCGGGACCGCTGTAAAGAAAAGCAATCGCCGGTCCAAGCCCGGCACCGCGCCGGTAAATCCCGGAAAAAAGGGGTAGGATGGTGCAGGAGCAGACCGCTAAAATTGTCCCGGAAACCGATGCCACGGCGTACGCCAGCCATTTTTTCGCAGTGGCGCCAAAATACTTTACGACGGCATTCTGGCTGACAAATACCGAAATCACACCGGCAATGAAAAACGCCGGAACGAGACAAAGTAGCACATGCTCCCGGGCATACCATTTCACCAGACTGAGTGCCTCGTAAATTGCCAGGGTAAAACGGGTGTTGCCGACCGGCAGATAAAAAGCCGCCAGAAACACAGCGATAATCCAGAGCAGTTTTTTATATTCGTCTTTCCAGTTCATAAATGTTTTACTCCACAGATTTTATTCCGGTTGACAGTTGCCAATTTTGCTAAATCTTCTCCGACGGTTTCATTTTCCTTAAGCCATTCATTCAACAGGGTGGTGAGAGATCTGATTTGTTTGTCAGCGGCATCATTCAGATAGTAATTAACCCATTTGCCGTCCTTTTTATCAATGATGAAACCGGCTTCACGCAGAATTGACAGATGCTTTGAAACCGTTGATGTCGCCAGCTGCAGGATTTCGGTAATTTCGCAAACACAGAGCGGTTTCTGAGCCAGCAAATTCAGAATTCGAAGGCGTCCTTCATCCGATAAGGCTTTAAAAATTTTTGTATGGTCACGCATATCATCTCCCTTATTTCTATTGTCATTTCGACAATTGGCGAAATATAAAAAGATAAATACTGGCTGTCAAGGTAAAAGATAAAAATATGCGAAGGGATCAACTTTCGCATCTTCAATTGTGATAAGCCGTGTTAGGATTTATTCGAATCCGATGTCGTTATCATCTTCAAATTCGATACCGTTTTCCTGACTGCCGTTACGATCGCGTTCTTTTTTATAGTTATTGATATTATAAGTCAGAGTAAAGGATAGCATGCGTGGCTGACGCTCAAAGCGGCTGTAGGAATAAAAGTTGGAACCCTCTTTTTTATGATAGTGGGATGCAGTTCCAAGCAGGTCACGGATTTGCACTGTTGCCGACAATTTCCGATCGAGAAATTCCTGCCGGAAAGCCAGATTTGTAAAAAACATCTCGCCATCCCTTCCTTGGGCACTGACTGTCGGGCTGCGGTAATTGGCGCTAAACTGAATCCGGCTCGATTTCCCGAGTTTAAAAGTATTATTTAGACGCAGACTCCAGTTGAAACTGCTCTCATCAAACGGATCGCTATAAAGAACACCCTTAACACGGTAGTTGTACAGATTACCCATGAGATTGAGGTTCCACCACCGAACCGGGATCAAGGTAAGCATTGTTTCAGTACCGAAGGCATAATCTTTGCCAATATTATCATAGGTATGTAAAATAATACCCTCGCCTCCGGGATAGAGGGTCTGAACCCTTTCGATTTTATTATGGGTGATGCGGTAATATGTTTCAACCGACAGCAGCGATTTTCCGAAAGTTTTTTGATAACCGGTTTCGTATGAGTCAATATATTCAGGATTCAGACTGGCGTTGCCGCGGCGTACATTTTTAGCATCCATCCAGGTCTCAAAAGGTTCCAGGTACCAGCCCCTGACCCGATCAATCCGTCGCGTATAGCTAGCCATCAGCTGTTGTCCGTTATCAAAAGAATAGGAGGCATGCAGAGTCGGATAGATGTCCCATTCTTCAAAAGAAAAATCGTCCATCTCACCGGACATTTCAATATGCTGTAAGGTATATTCTCCCCGCAATCCACCCTGATAGCCGAAATTGCCGGTTTGCCCCGCATAAATCAGATAAAGCGACTGAATTGCGCGTGTATAGTCGGTTTTCCGGTAATAATTCAGGTTTGGGACGTAGGTATTGCTGTCGGCATTCCAGCTATCCATGGTGTTATCATCCACGGAGACGCTGTATCGGGATTGGTAACCGGCTTCGATTTTATGTTCATTTTGCAGCGGTAACACATAGTCCAGTTTATAACGGATTCTATTACCCGGTCCCGCTTCAGTGGAGCGTTGTCCGAAATTAAGCGTACCATTTTCATTATATTCTTCGCTGAGAGCTTTTTCTTCACCATCACGCCGACCAAGGTCAACCTGGCTACTCAATTCGTGCCCCTCTTTTTTAAATTTGTGGCGGTAATCCAGATTAAGTGAATAAAAAGCACCACTGCGATTCGATTCACCATTGCTGATTAAAACGGTGGTATCACTACCGGGAACTTCATAAATCAGATGTTCGGTTTCGGAATCGCGTCCCCCGCTGTGGTCACCATAGCTCAGACTGAGCCGCAGCAGATCGGAATCTGTCAGCTGAAAATCGATTCCGCCACGCAGACCGAGTGACTTTCGGCTCCATTCCGATTCTCCATCGTATAAATCATAAGTAGTCGTGTCAGCCCGGTAAGTTCGGGTCTCACGGATCATATTGCCCGGGAAATTGCGATTCCCGTAATCAGCGCCGATAAAGTAACCAATTCTCTTTTTTTGGAAATTTAATAAAAAGTCAACACTGTGATTGCCGAAGGTTCCCATACTGGTATTTACGAGACCGGCAATCCCGGTCTTTTCGGATTTTTTAGTGATAATGTTAATGACACCGGCAACGCCGTCGGGATCGTATTTCGCCGAAGGATTGGTAACGATTTCTATGTTTTCAATTGAACTCGCCGGGATGGTCTGGAGTGCATCGTTGGCGTCCAGAATTGACGGACGTCCATCAATCAGCAGATTAAAACTGCCACTGCCCCGCAAACTGACATTGCCCTCGATATCGACGCTGACCGAGGGGACATTTTCGAGAACGTCTACAGCCGTTCCGGAGAGAGAGGTGAGCTGTTGACTGACATTAATTACCTTTTTATCGATTTGAAACTCAATAATCGGTTTTTCTCCGACTACTTCGACACTGCCCATGGCAAGCACGTCCGGAGTAATCTCGATTCGACCCAGGTCGACCTCGCCGGTACCGGGACGAATCACGAGACTGTCCATGTGAAATGCATCAAAACCGATGAATTTAATCTCCAGGATATACATGCCCGGACGGAGTTCATTCAGGTAAAAATAGCCATGCACATCGGTTATTGTACCGGTTACCTGTTCGTGGGTTTGCTGCCCGTACAGAACGACGTTGGCATATTCGACCGGTTTGTTGTTTTTACTGTCATAAACGAAGCCTTTAATCGAACCACGGAATGCAGGACCGGGGTCTGCTTTGATAATCTGTGGAGAAGCCAGCATGAAAATCTGGAATAGCAGCATTAAAAATAAAAAACGATGTCTCATAAATCTCCTAAAATCTGGAAGGATTCAGCTGTTACTAAAAAACGTGGTGCAAATCTACGATTTTTTTTCAATTCTATATGACATTTTTTAAGAAATAAAACCCTGGGTTTTCAAGTCTTTTAGATGTATCGGTATCAAAAAAGGTTAAAAGTACAGAGATATTTTTTCTCATGATGGGAAATAATTTATTAGAAAATATGTAAAAAAATCGTTAGTTTTGTTACATTACTAATGGAACTGGGCGCTGAGTACAAGACGAATTAACCGGACTGGAGAATCGATCATTCAAAAGGAGAGACGTGTGAGAGAAGGGTACGGAAGCAGTAGTGTTAGTGCTATTTTACATTTTTCAGAACGAGATGCCGGGAATCCCGGCGGTTTTGTCAAATTGCTTGATTCCATATTGAATCAGGCATTTTTAGTGCAGAAGATCGTTGTTCTGAATCATGATAAGAGCTGTTTGCCCCAGTTTGATCTCCAATCAAGTGAGCTGGTGGTACTGGATTGCGATATATTGCATTTGGCGGCAGCTCTGAACCGTGGGTTGCAGGAAATCACCAGCGATTTTATCGTCTATATCGATAATTCCGAAGCGGACGTGGAACTAAGGCGGTCCTATCTGGAGACGGCGGCGCTTAGTGTCTGTAAATATCCAAAACTGGGGCTGTTGTATGCCGATTATAACCGAATCGAAAATGGTCAGTCGCAGGAAATTCATCTACTAAAGCATCATTACGGACGGCTGCGGGACAATCAGAATTACGGCAAAGTTTTTCTTTTCTCTACTGAGGCACTGGCAGGCGCCGGCAATTTTGATGAAACTATCCGATATCAATTGCTATATGATATCCGGTTGAAGATTTCAGAGAAATTTCAAATTGTTCATATTGCCAATAAATACGGCGGTGCTCTTTATGATGTCTACGAGAGGAGTCGGGGGCACAACGTTTTTGATTATCTTCTCGCCGGTAAAGAGGTTCAGGTCGAAGCCGAGAAGGTCCTGACCGGGCATCTGAAACGAATCGGTGCCTATCTGAAGCCGGGTTTCAATTATCACCGTCGACCCGACCGGGAAGAAGATTACGAATGTATTGCCTCGGTGGTGATTCCGGTGAATCACCGCCCGGAATTTATCGGGACCGCGCTGAATTCCGTATTTCATCAAACCGTACAAAATATTGAGGTAATCGTCGTTGTGAATGGTGGCATTAAGGACCCGACGATCCGGGAGGTGAATAAATACCTGCCCGGCGGTAGTCAATATGATCAGAACCAGGTACCGGTTTCATTGGTGGTTTCC
Source organism: Fidelibacterota bacterium (assembly GCA_049975265.1). GTDB lineage: Bacteria > Fidelibacterota > UBA2242 > UBA2242 > UBA2242 > B118-G9. The sequence goes on along the minus strand of JBNGDF010000028.1, from coordinate 8,323 downwards.
GATATCAATAATATCGGTTTATCGTTGAATCTTGGGATTCAACGCGCCCGGGGGAAATATTACATTCAGCTGGATAGCGATGATCGCCTGAAACCGGATGCCGTAGAAAAGGTGGTAGCGCTGTTTGAATCGGATCCGGAGATCGGAATCGTAATCGGCTCCTATGAAGTCTGGCAGAAGCTGGATGACGGAACTTTTATTCGTATGGATGAGATTCCCGTCGTGACACATGATGAATGGACCGATGACAACGGACGCAATAATCTGTTGCATATCAATGGTGCCGGTGCACCGCGCTGCATTCCCATCGAAATTATCAAAGAGATGAACTATTTCGGGATCAATGACGAGCCCTACGCCCGTAACTACGGCGAGGACTATGACATGGTGATGAAAATCAGTGAAAAGTACAAAGTCGGGCGCATTTATGATCCGATTTACGACGTCGTGCGGCATTCCGGTGGCACCGATCACAGCATCAACCAGGAGACTGTTGACCGCAATGATGAAGCGAAAGATTACATGCGATTGCTGGCGTTACAGCGGAGAATACAGCTGAATCGTAGATGACATCAAACGAAATTTGATTCTGCGTGTATTTTTAGCAGGGGGTTGCATTGATAAATTGCACCGGCAAGGATGTTAAAAAATTGGCGGGTATTTTTGAATTATACTATTTCCATAAAAACATTTATATTCTAAGCAGTTGAAAGCGAAGGTGATGAAAGATTTCTTGATTATCGGAGTTGATGGAGGGGCGACAAAAGTGACCGCCTGGGTTGTAAATGTGGACGGAGACGGTAATTTCAGTCTGGGAGAGATTAGCAAGAGCCACTCCTATGCAGAGTATCCCGAATATGATCCCGGTTTTGTACCGGTAAAGATGGATATTCAGTTACAAGACTTTACAACCGACCGGATCAGGGTGACCGACGCTGAAATGCGGCAGGCGGCTGTCTATACCAAAGCCTGTGCGGAAGCGATTATCGATGTCGCCCGGAAGAGCGGACAATCACGTCTGCTGGTCGGCGTGGGGATGCCGGGATTGAAGACAAAAGACCAGCGCGGAATTGCCGTGATGGCGAATGGACCGCGACAGGTGAATTATGCTGCGAATCTGGAGCAGAGACTGGTTGATACGGGTTTGAAGCTCGAGGCGCCGATTGATCATATCGGCAGTGATGCCTTTTATTGCGGATTGGGTGAGGAATTTGCTTCCGATGGTCAGTTCCGGAATGTAACCAATTCCTACTATTTAGGAGGTGGAACCGGTGCCGCGGACGCGCTGAAATTGAATGGGGAGTTGATCTCCCTGGATGATATCAGGAACTGGTTTGTGAAGACCTGGGAGATAAAGTGTCCGGAAAACCGTTCCATTGAAACCTATGTTTCGTCGAAAGGGATTCAGTCGCTGTATGCCGAATTGTCAGCTTTTTCCCTGGAAGAGCTCAATCAAAAAGCGATGTATCCGCCCCAAATTTTAGAAGCGGCTTACCGGGGCGACAGCCGGGCGAAGGAAACCTTCGAAAAAGTGGCAAAATATCTGGCTTTGTTGACTTACGAAAGGATTACTACCCTCTTTGCCGGTTGGCAGGGACTTTTTCGGTTTCTTAATCCAAACCGCCCGGAGCCGGAAGTCCAACACCCCTATCATGGTTCTGTTTTTGACACTATTATCATCGGTCAGCGACTGGGTGAGATGCTGAAACAGTCCGGGAACGACACGATTCTGTGGCAACCCTTTCGGAAATATCTGAATATGCTGATCTGCGAATCGGCGGTTCTGGACGAAAAGGCGAAGGCGCATTATTGTACTGACGGCTGTTTCAGAGAAGAGCGACTGGCTGTTTCCCAATTGCGGGAAGCACCGGCGTTGGGAGCAGGTATTGACGCCTATTTAACCTACGGGGGGTAGTATGTTGATTCCAAATTCCATTCCTTCAAAAGAACCGGTGTTACGAGTGGGAATTGTATTGCCGGGAGACCGTTTCACGGAAATTCAAATTGTCGTACCTGAAACACCGAAATATCGTTTGAGCGGTCCGGCTGGTTACGGACTGGGGCTTGCCGGCGGAGACAAACTCCATTTTCGAATCGATAAATCTGCCATATCTGTTTTGGTGAATGGTGAATCCATTGTGAATGGCACTGGTGATTTCTGGAAAATCGAGCCCATCAGAAAGGTTGCGAAAATCAGGAATAAAATGGGTTTAAAAGTTTGCAACGTCGCCGCTGGAAGGGGATTTCATTGGGTGAAAAATATTGACGTTTTCTTGCCGGGAGCGGTGGAGTTGAGTGTGGTGGACAAAGTTCTGATGGTGGCGAATGAGTTGCCTATTGAGCAGTACCTGATGTGTGTGGCGACTTCGGAAATGGGAGCCGCTTGTCCGCCGGCGCTAATCGAATCACAGACGATTGTGGCGCGTTCCTGGATGCTGGCGAATGTGGAGATGAAGCACCGCGATTTAAACGTTGATGTATGCAATGACGATTGCTGTCAGCGCTATCAGGGCACGACCTTTTTGAATGACGAGTCAGTCCGGGGTGCTATGAACACTTTCGGGAAAGTGCTAATCTCCGACGGAAAAATTTGTGATGCCCGCTATTTTAAAAGTTGTGGCGGGATTACCGAAGGATTCGAGCATGTCTTTGGCGACGAACCGGTGAAATATTTGCAACCGGTTATTGATGCACCTGATACGTTCAGTTATCCTTCTCTTCCGCTGGATACAGAAGAGAAGGTTCGCAATTGGATATTCGATGAGCCGGAAACCTTCTGCAGCCCCGGTACGGTTCCTGAAAAAGAACTGATTAATTATCTGGGCAGCGTGGATGTGGAGGGTAAATATTTTCGATGGAGATTCCGTTACACTCAGAAAGAGATGACGGCTTTACTGAATCTGAAGCTGAACCTGGCTGCAAAAGCGATTCTGAAGATTACACCGCTTAAACGGGGCTTTTCCGGGCGGATTACCCGTCTGGAGATTCGATACTGCAATCAAGCTGGAGAGCAGATGACGACCGAAATTGAAGACCAGTACAATATTCGGCAGACGTTGCACGAACTGTTTTTGTACAGTTCGGCATTTGTGGTTGATGTTGAGGCAGGACAGGATGAAGTTCCCAAAGCTTTCATCCTGATCGGTGCCGGTTGGGGGCACGGTGTCGGTTATTGTCAGATTGGTGCCCTGGGGATGGCGCTGAAAGGCTATTCCGCAGAAGAAATTGTATTGCACTATTATCCGGGGTCCAAATTACAAAAAATCTATTAAGGGGATAATTGAAAATGGCAGATCGTATCGTGAATTCCGGTAAAAAAGAACGCTCCGGTTGGTGGTGGGTTCCGTCGCTTTATTATGTTGAAGGAATTCCCTACAACATCGCCCTTGTGGTGGCGGTGGTAATGTACAAGACCCTCGGTGTTTCCAATACGGCAATTGCCTTTTGGACCTCGATATTGTACCTGCCCTGGACGATCAAACCTATCTGGAGTCCCTTTATCGATGTCACCTCTACCAAGCGTAACTGGATCATCTGGACACAATTTGTGCTGGCGCTGGCATTTTTTGGGATTGCCCTGACTGTCCAGCTGCCCTGGTATTTTCCAATCACCATTGGAATTTTGTGGATTGTGGCATTTGCCTCGGCGACCCACGACATCGCCGCCGACGGTTTTTATATGCTCGGGCTGGCGGAACATGAACAAGCCTGGTTTGTGGGGATTCGCAGTACTTTTTATCGTTTTGCCACGATCACTGCCATGGGATTGATTGTTATGTTTGCCGGATATGTTCAGACGCACACCGGGCTCGCGGCGGTTAGTCTGAAGGTCTGGGCGCTGCCTGCGGAAGAGACGGAAATGCAGGAATGGGGAAACCCGACCCCGCCGGAAACGCCGGAACCGGGGAAACCGCGCGTGTTACATTACCCCGAAGCAGTCATGGTACCTCTGTATGAAAAAGGGGTAAATGAGTGCGATTCCGTGGTTGTCTGGTTCTATCTGTCCGGGATTCCTGAGAACAAGAAGACGGTGGTGGTAAATTTCGGTAAAAAGCGGGGCAGCCGGGATATTTATCTGGTCAGCGAGAGCCGATTTGAATTCAATGCAGAGAATTGGAACATTCCCCGGCGAGCAGTGATTAGAGTCAATCATTCACTCAAAGAGCCGGCGGAGGCGACATTCAATGCCACGGCGGGTGATATTCCCCTGAGCTGGACATTCTCCTTTGGCATTCTGGCACTGATGCTGTTCGCCTTTGCGGTGTATCATAAATATGTATTACCCGACCCACCGGACCGGGCAGTGACGAAATCGAAAGAGGTGCTCTCTCCATATCTGGATGTATTCAAAACCTTTTTTCAGAAAAAGGGGATTGTGGCGGGAATTCTGTTTTTGTTGCTATACCGGCTGGCAGAATCGCAGCTGGTCAAGCTGGCATCGCCGTTTTTTCTGGATGCCCGGGAGGCGGGAGGTTTGGCGTTATCTACGTCTCAGGTGGGAATCGCCTACGGGACAATCGGCGTTGTCATGCTGTTGATCGGTGGTTTGCTGGGGGGATTCCTCGCGGCGAAATATGGTTTGAAAAAGTGGATCTGGTGGATGGCGCTGGCGATTAACCTGCCGAATCTTGTCTATGTTTATATGTCGTATACAATGCCGGACAATTTTCTGATCGTTTGTGCCTGTGTGGGGATTGAACAGCTGGGCTACGGGTTCGGTTTTACCGGATATATGCTGTTTATGATTTACATTGCGGAAGGCATTTATAAGACATCGCATTACGCATTGGCGACTGCCTTTATGGCGCTGGGCATGATGATTCCCGGGATGGTCAGCGGCAAGATACAGGAAATTTTGGGCTATCAGCACTTTTTTGTCTATGTAATGTTTTGCACTGTCCCCAGCTTTCTGGTTTTACTTTTTATTAAAATTGATCCGAGTTTCGGGAAGCGGAAGAACAAAACCGTATAAACGATCATAGCATATCGTAGCGGAAAGGGAAATTATGAATGGCGGAATTCAGACGCTTGATATAGTTATTATAGTGGCATATCTCATTGTCGTGGCGTTGATTGGCAGTTTTTCCGGCGGCAGGCAGCGCTCCGTGAAGGATTACTTTCTGGGTGGTTCCAATGTACCTTGGTTGGCAGTGGCTTTTGCCATTGTTGCCGCGGAAACCAGTACGCTGACCTTCATCAGCATTCCTGGGCTGGCGTATGTGACCAACCTGAATTTTTTGCAGCTGACCATTGGGTATCTGATCGGTCGGATCATCGTCAGTTTTCTGTTTTTACCTGCTTATAAAAAGGGTGAGCTCAATACCGCCTATGCGCTGCTGGAGAACCGCTTTGGACAGACGACCCGCCGCTACGCCTCGATTGTGTTCCTGTTCACCAGGGTGGCAGCAGACGGTGTCCGGCTGTTTGCGACGTCAATTCCGCTGGCGTTGATTTTTCGATCCTTTCCCTTTTTTCAGGATTTTACAACGGTCCAAATCTACATTATTTCCATCGTTGTAATTACCATCGTCACTTTGATCTATACCTATACCGGCGGTGTCAAAGGTATAATCTGGGTGGATGTGCTTCAGATGGGGATTTATATCGGCGGCGCGATTATTGCCCTGATTATTCTGTTTCAAAAAATACCCGGTGGTTTTGCGACCGTCAACCGGTATGCCGGCGATGTGAATAAATTCGCGCTGTTCAATCTGAATTTTCGACACTTCTTTTCCCAGCCGTATACCCTGATTGGCAGCTTGGTAGGCGGGGCTCTGTTGTCCATGGCTTCCCACGGTACGGACCAACTGATCGTGCAGCGCTTGCTAACCACCCGTTCGCTCAAAGACAGTCAGAAGGCGTTGATCACCAGCGGCGTTGTGGTGATTATTCAGTTTGCGCTGTTCTTATTTGTCGGACTGATGCTGTTTGCATTTTTCAAAGGGGTAACGGTTGGATCGGATGCGGCGCCCTTTGTCAAAGCCGACGAGATTTTTCCCTATTTTATCATCAATTATTTACCCACCGGGGTCCGGGGACTCATTATCGCCGGTCTGTTTGCAGCGGCGATGTCGACCCTGGCGGGGTCCATGAGCTCGCTGTCATCATCGACGATGATGGATCTGTATCAGCCGATTTTTGGCAAAGATAATTCCGAGAAGAAAGATCTGTTGGTATCCCGGTCGCTGACGATTTTCTGGGGAATCATGCTGACAATTGTGGCGTTTTTGTTCATCCGGGTACTCCAATCGGTGGTTGAAATCGCTCTGAGCATTTCATCCATCACCTACGGCGGCTTACTGGGAACCTTCCTATTGGGAGTCCTGTTCCGGAAACCGACGCAGAAAGCGGCTTTATGGGGCTTTTCAGCCGGCATTCTGATCATGTTACTCTTGATTTTAATACCCATTCTGGCAGGTGCTCAACCGGTTTTCCATTATACCTGGTATGTACTGATCGGTGCGGGTGTGACAATTCTTGTCGGTATTTTTATCAGCCATGTTCAGAACCGTGAATAGATTGTTGTTTGTCCTGATCACGCCGCTGTTCCTGTTGGCTGAAGAGGGTGGTTTGCGACATTCAAAAATAATCAATTATGCACCGCAGACGGATTCTGCTGCGATACACACCGGGCTGGACCTACTGCTTGCGCACGATTGTAAAATATTAAAGAATAAAAATGTTGCCATTGTATGCAACCGCGGCAGCATTGACCGTGGTGGCACTCAGATTGTCGATCGGCTGACTGATCGCAGGGATTTCCGGATTGTATCGGTGATTCAGGTATCTGAGAAGGAGTTTGATACTGCATCGTCGGGCTTAATCTATTCACAGGCGGATTCGGATCATGTAGCCCGGATTTTGATAACACCTGGGCATCCGGTCGTTAAGCAGACTGATTTAAACGGAGCCAACCTGATTCTGTTCGATCTTCAGTATATCGGCATTCGGCATGATATTAATTTTAAAATTCTGGTTGCCCTCTTAAAACTGAGCGCCGACCGGCGGATTCCGCTCTTGTTGCTCGATCGTCCGAATCCGCTGACCGCGGCAATCATGGAGGGGCCCCTGGGGACCGCTCCCGGATTGACCGATGCGGCGCAAATTCCCTGGCGCTTTGGTATGACCATCGGCGAACTGGCTCTGCTGATTAATGAAGAGAGCTGGATAAATTCCAAAAATGCCGCTCCATTGTACCTGCTTCCGATGGCAAATTATCCGCGCCGGGAGTGGCATGACCGGTTGGGCTTGCCCTGGGGAATTCCGCTTGAAAAAATTTATACCATTGAGACGCTCTTGACATACTGCTCGACCTGTTTCTATCATTACACCAACGTCAGTAACGGACCGGGAAGTCTCTTCCAATACGAAGTCGGTGGTGCTCCCTGGATCGGCGGTGCCGTGCTGATAGAGCGACTGAACCGGACCGGAGATGATTATGTGGAATTTAGCCGGGTCAGTTTTGTACCGGGCTCCCGCAGTCGGGTATTGTCCCAAAATATCTATCTGAGTGAGGAATGTACCGGAATTAAAATCAAGGTTTTGGATCGGCAAAAATATAATACCGCCAAGGTCGGTTCTTATCTGCTGGGGCTGATTGCCCAGCTCTATGCTAGTCACTTTCGCTGGCTGGCACCCGCTGAAATCGATCAATTGTTCGGAGGTACGTCCTATCGTACCGTTGTGGATGCCAAAGCCGATCTGCGGCAACTCTATCCGGTCTGGCTGGCGGAGCTGACCGCTTTTCAGAAACTCTGTCCACAATACCTGCTCTATGGCATTCCATAAAAAAACTTTTGTTTTTCTGAAAGTATTTTCCGTATATTCAGCACAATCAGTATAAACAGAGGATGTCGATGTATCTGAGTTTATCCTGAAAAAGTGAGGGTAGCGTGGACAGGGCGGAATGCCGGTTACACCAAAATCAAATCAAAATTAACCAAAGGAGAAAAAACATGAAGTCCTTTATGTTTGTGTCCTTGATACTCGTATTGTCGACGGGTATCCTGATGGCTGGGGGGATTGTTACCAATACCAACCAGAGCGCCGCGTATATGCGGACATTGAATCGCAATGCCTCGACGGATGTGGATGCCGTCTACTACAATCCGGCGGGATTGACAAAATTGGAAGAGGGTCTGCATCTATCACTGAGCAACCAGTCGATCTGGCAGACCAAGACGGTGACGAATAGTTATCCAAACCTCAACAATGATGAATTTGTAGGGGATGTTTCTGCACCACTATTTCCAAATCTGTATTTAGCTTATAAAAAAGGGAACGTAGTTATTTCTGGTGGATTTGAGCCTATTGGTGGTGGCGG
>JBNGDF010000027.1:0-34252 GCA_049975265.1 Fidelibacterota bacterium | reverse complement strand
GTGGGCCCCCGGGGATTCGAACCCCGAACCGACGGATTATGAGTCCGGCGCTCTAACCGTTGAGCTAGAGGCCCCTGTCAGAAAGCGGGTAAAGTTATTCTGTTTTCAGCGAGATTTCAAGAAAAAATAATACCGTCTTCTATCTGAAAAGCCAGTGAGTCAGGGCTATAAATTCAGATACTGTCAGGGACTCCGCCCGTCGGGACAAATCCACCGGACCGGCGACTGCAGAGCGAGGTATAATCTCTGCCAGAGTGTTGCGGAGAATCTTACGCCGTTTTGCGAAAGCCGTTCGTACGGTTCTGTGAAAATTTTCAATAAACTCCAGATCGCCGGACACTGTTTTCATGCGGATGGCTAACAGTGCCGAGGTGACCTCCGGGATTGGGCGGAAAACTGTTGGCGAAACCGCAAAAGCGATTTCCGGATCGCCGTAAAATCGGGTTATCGCCGATAAAATTCCGTACTCCTTGCTGTTCGGTCCGGCGCAGATTCGCCGGGCGATTTCGCGCTGAACCAGAAAATGAATATCAGCAATCGAGTCATGAAATTCAAACATTCTAAACAGCAGCGGAGAACTGATATTGTAGGGAATATTACCGACGATTCTTAGTTTTTTATGATTACCTGCAATAAACCTGTAATCGAATTTAAGAGCATCCTGATAAATAATGCTTACATTGGGATAATCGGCAAATTTCTGCTCCAGTCCGGGAATCAGATCGGCGTCAATCTCAATGGCATACACCTCAGTCCGTGATTCTGCCAGATATTTTGTCAAGGCGCCTTTGCCCGGTCCGATTTCAACGATGATATCATCCGGCTGAGGCGCGATGGCGCCGACAATTTTCCTGAGAATATTGGGATCAATCAGAAAATTCTGCCCGAAGCGCTTTTTCGCATACGGTTTCATTGTGAAATGCGAAAAAATTTTAGAGCCGTCCGGGTAGTGGTAGCGGCGATTGTCGCAAGCGGGATATTTTTTATTTCAGCAATATTTTCTGCGATGAAGGGAATGTAAGCCGGTTCATTGGTCTCGGATTTGTGCGGCACCGGAGTGATAAACGGGGCATCGGTTTCGAGCATGATTCTATCCAGTGGCACCTTCTGCAGGACACGGCGCAATTTTTTGGAGCCGTAGGTGAAATTGCCGGTGAACGAAAGTAGCAAACCCAAATCCAGCATTTCCCGGGCGTAAATCTCATCACCGGAGTAGCAGTGCAGTACGCCATTGAAATACTGTTTTTCCAGTAAAATGGATTTAATGTCTGCATCTGCCCGGCGATTATGAATGATCATCGGCAAGGTTAACCTTTTTGCAATATCGATTTGAGCCTTGAAAAAGCGTTTCTGATCCTCAGGTTCGGTGGTATCCCAGTAGTAATCCAGTCCGATTTCTCCGACGGCGACGACTTTCGGCTGACGAAGCAGCTCAGCGAGTTCAGCCTGCCAGTTATCATTTACATTCAGTAAATCGGTGGGATGTATGCCGACGGCGGCGTACACTTCCGGAAATTCGGCGGCAATTTCAACAGATCTGCGCGACGATTCAATATCAGTGCCAATGGTGACGATTTTTGTCACATCAGCGGCGATAGCGCGCTCAACGATGGTTTTTCGCTTATCGTACAGTTCCGGAAAATTCAGATGGCAGTGAGTGTCGATAAACATTTATGACGAGTTTAAAGTGGCAAGTTTAAAGTTCAAAGTTTAAAGTTTAAAGTTCAAAGTTTAAGTTCAAATACGGATTATCAACCGGAAGTGAATTAGGAGAGAGGATTTCTTTGTATTGGGAATCTTCACATCCTGATGTCGGTTTAGCCAACTGATGCACCGGGCTCAATTTCGTCGGATACGGTAACCAGCCGCAACTGCCGACCCTTTTTAGCCGCCAACAGCATCCCGTGACTCTCTACACCCCGGATGGTTGCCGGTTTCATATTTGCAACGATGACAATGGTTTTACCGATTAACTCCTCCGGTGCATAGTGCGCAGCAATACCGGCGACGATCTGACGCCGGTCAGCACCGGTATCAATCTGTAATTTCAGCAGCTTGTTCGCATCTGCTACCTTTTCCGCGGCGACAATTTTGGCGGTAACCATCTTGATTTTTTGAAAATCATCAATGGTGATCAGATTCAGGTTTTCATGATCTACCGGTATAGCTTTTTTCTCCTGCACTTTTTCCTTATCCGCGTCCTGAATTCGGGGGAACAGAATGGCGGTTTTTCCCAAGCTGCTGCCGCTTTTCAGACTGCCCCAGGAATCCTGCGTTGGATTCAGGGGGAAAACCGTTAAGATTTTTTCGATTTTCGACGGCATTACCGGTCTCAGCAAACGGGCGGCGATACAGAAACCCTGGGCGGCTGTGTAGAGCACAGTGCCGGCTTTATCGAGGTCCTTCCTGACCAGTTTCCAGGGTGCCTTCTGCTCCATGTAGCGATTGATGGAGCGGATATAGGCGATGATGGTCTCAATCGCCTCATTAAGACGCATCTGATCGATGAGTTCATGGACACGCCTGGCGAGCGCAACGCCATCGTCCCGAATTGCATTTTCTGCTTCGCCGGGATTCTTTTCCGGGGGAATGTTATTCTGAAAATTTTTCCGGATCAATGTCGTGATCCGGCTGGCGAGATTCCCGAAATCGTTTGCCAGGTCCGAATTATAACGTTTGATGAACATCTCTTCGCTGAAATTGGCGTCCTGCCCAAGCACCATATCCCGGATCAGGTAATAGCGCAGCGGATCGACGCCGTATTTATCGATCAGATCGAGGGGCTTGACGATATTCTGCAGTGATTTGGACATTTTCGTGGCATCCACCATCCACCAGCCGTGGGCGAAGATGGTTTTCGGCATGGGAATCCCGGCGGCTTTCATCATCGTCGGCCAGTAGACGCAATGGGTGGTAACGATGTCTTTGCCGATCAGATGATAATCCGCCGGCCACCATTTCTTAAATGTGTCGTCATTCTGTTTATAACCGATGGCGGTGACATAGTTCAGAAGTGCATCGAACCAGACGTAGGTGACGAAATTTTTATCAAAGGGCAATTCGATGCCCCAGCTGAGCCGCGTTTTAGGGCGCGATATACACAGGTCCTCAAGTTTACCCTTAAGGAAACCTAAAACCTCGTTACGGCGGGTCTCAGGCTGGATAAAAGCGGGGTGTTGCTGAATGTAATCGATCAGCCAGTCCTGATACCGGCTCATCTTGAAAAAGTAGTTCTTTTCTTTGATGTACTCCGGCTCTTTCAAATGCTGGGGACATTTGCCGTCAACCAACTCTTTCCGGGTGTAAAATCGTTCGCAGCCGACGCAATAGTAACCGCCATATTTGTGTTCGTAGATTTCGTCCCGGTCCCATAAATCCTGTAATACTTTCTGGACGGCGGTTTTATGAAAATCAGCCGTGGTGCGGATGAAAAAATCGTGGGAGATTTCCAGGCGTTGCCAGGCTTCCTGAAAATGCCTTGCCATGCGGTCGCACTGTTTCTGGGGTGAGATGCCGGCTTTTTCGGCGGCTTGTTGAATTTTCTGACCGTGTTCGTCGGTGCCGGTCAGAAAAAAGACTTCGTCGCCGTTGTTGCGGTGGTAACGAGCCAGGACATCGGCGAGGATTGTCGTGTAGGCATGTCCGATGTGGGGCATATCATTTACATAATAAATCGGGGTAGTGACATAGAAGGTTTTGCCGGAGTTCATAGCGCTTTTCAACCGTTGAAATTAGGTCAGTATTTTATATTGGTTATCGAAATCCTTCAGCGGGATTTCTTCGATCTCTTCGTTTTCGTATTTAAGGGCAACGGTTTGCTGGAAAATATCAATTTTTTCAATCACAACCGTCTGTTTGCGGAAGGTTACTCTGGTGCCATAGGATGGGTATTTTCCCAGACATTCTTTATAAAAATCGTGTTCGTAGCGGTAGCAGCATTTCAGTTTTCCGCAGAGCCCCGATATTTTCGTGGGATTCATCGGCAGGTTCTGTTCTTTGACCAGCTGGGTACTGATCGGATCGAAATCATCGATATAGCGATAACAGCAGACCGGTTTGCCGCAGGGACCGATTCCACCAACCCGGCGAATTTCTTCGCGGGTGCTGATCTGTCGCATTTCGATGCGGGTTTTGAATTCGGATGCCAGCATCTTAACGAGTTCGCGAAAATCGATCCGGTCGTCGGCGGTAAAATAGAAAATGATCTTTTTGCGATCCAGGCGATATTCGACATCCACCAGTTTCATCGGCAGCCGCAGGTCCTGAATGCACTGCCGGCAGAAGGTAAAGGCGGTTTTCTGGCGAATTAGGTTTTCACTGTTTTTCGAGATGTCCTGGGAGTTGGCTTTGCGCAGCACGGTCAATTTATCCCGATCGGCGTCGCCGGCATTTTTCGGATTCGGATACGTAATCGCCACACCCAGGTCTTCGCCTCGTTCGGCTTCCACTACAACAGTGTCGTTATCTTTGATGGGGAATTCTTTAGGGTTGCGGAATATTTCACGCCGGGAGTTTTGAAACTTTATTTTAACCAAGGGTTCCTTTGAGGACATTATAGCTGCTTTCCTGGTTTGAGTGATTTATTTAGATTGAAAAATAGATGTAACAAAGCAAGATTAATATAGACATTGCGATGTATGAAATCAATACAATTCTCGACGGAAGTCAGGGCGAAAAAGGGGTCAAAATCGGGGTAAGCCCTGACGAAATTACCGATTTCGGTTTGCAAATCGGTATAGATCATTTGCTGTGGGTCTGACTCGGTTTTCAGGACAATAGCGTCCCGGAACCAGAAAGCGATCGCCATGAGAATCTGTTTGAAACGAATCTCATCTTCCCGCTGAATGGCTGCCAGCGATTCAACGAGGTTATAGATGTTTTTAATGTTCCAGCCGGCGACGGATCGCATAATATCGAGGATCAGGTTGATGAACATGTCAATTTCCGTATTGATGAGACAGAGTGCCTGTTGGACGTCTCCGGCACTCAGGCGAGTGATCAGATTGATATGGTTTTCGGTAGCCTTTTGCTGAATCAGATAGTCCCGCAATTGGTCAAAAGACAGGGCGGGGAAGTAACGGGTCTGACAGCGGGAGACGACGGTAGGCAGCATTACGCTGAGGTTGGAAGTGGACAGAATGAAGGTGGATTTTTCCGGCGGTTCTTCGAGAATTTTCAGGAAAGCATTGGCGGCGGGTTCGGTCATCAGATGGGCGTCGAAAATGACTACTACTTTCCAACCGGATTCCTGCGACCGGAGATAGGTGCGGCGCTTGATTTCGCGGATGAAATTGATGGGAATGTGGAGAGCTTTCGGGACTTTGATTTTGAAGTAGGGATTTTGTGCTTTATTGCGGATCAGCTCCTGAATCTCATCGATTTGTGCCTGCGTAAATTTTTTGAAAGGTTCATCGTCTGCGGTGCTGTCCTTGTATCTTGGAATCGGGAAAACCAGTTCAAGGTTGCTGTGCTCGAGGCGGCGGATTTTTTTACAGGCGCTGCAGGTTCCACAGGGCGTCGGTGTTCCGGACTGGCAATTTAACATGGCGGCAAATTCCAGGGCAAAGCCTTCGGAGCCGCTCCCTTCCGGTCCGTAAAAAATGTAGGCGTTGCTGACCCGGTCGTGCTTAATTGCATTGGTCAGAAAGTCGAGGTTGGTCTGTTGGTTGATCAGAGGAAAAAGGGTCATCAGCGTTTTGCCAGCCATTCTTCGGGGTTTAATTTTGTGCGATTGCTCCAGATTTCAAAGTGCAACATAGCGCCGCTCAGAGTGCCGGAATCGCTGACTTCGGCGATGATGCTGTTTCGTTTGACATATTCTTTCTCAAAGACGGTTACGTTGTCAATGTGGGAATAGACGGTGTAGAATCCGGAGCCGTGGTCAATGATCACCAGATTACCGAAACCGCGGATATAGGTGATCGTGGTAACGACACCATCCAGGACAGCGCGTACCGGTGTGCCTTTGCTGACTTTGATATCAATGCCTGAGTTTTCGGTGATTGTTTTGAGTGTGGGGTGCTTCTGGATGCCGAATTTGGACACCACCTGTCCGTTCACCGGCCAGATGAGTTTGCCGCGGCTCTTGAGAAACGGATTGGCGGTTGCCATTCCCGCCAGCTGGCGCTGGCGCTCCAATTCACGCTGAATTGTGGCGCGTTCTTTTTCCAGACTGGCGATCAGGTTGGAGAGCTCTTCGGCGGCTTTCTCCTTGGCTTTGATCTGGGCAATCAGGTTATTGCGGTCTTTTTGAGCGGCTTTCAGCTGCTGATCGCGCTGTTTTTTTTGCCGGGTCAGGGATTCCCGGTGGCGGATTTTCTCGTTGGTGATTTTCTGGAGATCAGCCAGTTCGGCGGTCAGTTGGGCTTTTTTCTGGTCGATCGCCCGGATATTCAGGCGGATATTGGCGACGGTTTTTTTGTCGATATCGGCGATGATACGGAGATATTTGATGCGATAGATAGCCTGATTGAGCGATTGCGACGTCAGTAGCAGCTCCCAATCATTGAAATCGCCCTGTTTATAGACATGCACGAGCCGCCGGGCAAAATTTCGTTTCAGGGTTTCGAGATTGCCGGTGAGGCGCTCGATGGAGGCGCGGGTTTGTTCGATCTGCTGCTCCTTCAAGCGCTGTTCGCGGCTGAGTTGGCGGACGAGTTTGGAGGTGAGACTGATCTCTTTTTCGGTTTCCTGGAGTTGTGACAGGAGTGTTTTCTCTTTGGATTTGGTGCGTTCCAGCCGGGCACGGTGGTTCTCAATTTCCTGACGGATTTTCTGGAGCTCTTCCGACGTGTAATCGATTTTTTTATCGATATCCTCCTGGGCTGCAGCGGCGGTAAAGACTGCCATGATGAAAAAAATGAATATGGTGCGTATATTTATGATCATGTTCCTGCTTGTCTGCAAAATAGCAATTGTCCCCGCTAATTTCAAGATTATAAAGGTGGACTTCAATAATTTTATTTACTTGTTTAAAAACAATCGTAAATTTATTCATGGCATTTTGTAAAGTATAAAAAGAAGGATGAAATCAGCGATGGATAGTCCAATATGGGAGGTTGTTCGGTTTCGCAAACAGCGTAGTGACGAGGATATTTTCAATATTTTGAAGAACGTGCCGATTTTTTCCGATCTGAATCCGAAAGAGCTGAACGAAGTGGAGAAGATCATTCACCGTCGGGAATATAAAAAGGGTGAGCCGATTTTCCGGATGGGAGACCCGGGGCTGGGGATGTATATCATTGTCACCGGTTCTGTGAACATTGTGGAGGAAAAAGAGGGCGAAAGCGCCACCACTCTGGCGGAGTTGAAGGATGGTGCCTTTTTTGGAGACCTGGCGCTGCTGGATGAATCACCCCGTTCCGCATCGGCGATTGCCAACGAAAAATGTGAAATTCTGGGCTTTTTTCGTCCCGATTTTCTGGACCTGCTTTACCGGAAGCCGCGGCTGGGGATCAAGATTCTGTTTTCCTTGTCGAAAGTCATCGGTGAGCGCCTGCGGCGGACCAATGAGCAGCTGTCGGCACTGAAAGCAAACGAGGGATATACCAATGGATGATTACGCTTTTCAGCTCTACAGCCATATCGTAAAGATGTTCTGGCGGGTATTTGCCATTCTTCTCGGCATTGCGGTGGTGATCGTCGTCTTTCCCTATGTCAAATCGGTGCTGGTAATGTTTGTTTTTGCGTTACTGCTGGCGGTGTTATTGAATCCCGTGGTTGATTTTCTGGAAAGCCACGGCGTTCATCGGGGCGTGTCGATATTGATAACCATGTTGCTGATTGTCGGGATTATCGCTTTCACGGTGAGTTTAATCATTCCCGGCATTATCCGCGCTGTAGAGTCACTTTCGTCGAAGCTGCAATCCAATGTGATCAACGATATAAACCGTCGGATCGAAACCTTCTTTGCGGTCAATTTTAATAATGCCGAATTAGCCCGCAATGTAACCTCCAAATTCAACGAAATCGGTCTGAAATTGCTGAGCAAAATGGCGGAATTTTTCAAGAGTGTCGGTAGTTTTATGGCGTCTATCGCAATTGTACCGTTTATCACCTTTTTTCTGATTAAAGATATTCGGCAGTTCAAACGTGCCCTGATTGCGAAAATTCCGAATAAATATTTCGAGATGTCTCTGAACGTGTTGCAGAAAGTGGGGCATCAGGTCAGCAAATACATTCAGGGGCAGGCGACAGATGCCTTTATCGTCGGATGTTTATCGGTCCTGGGGCTGTTTATCATCAACCAGGTTTTTGATAATCCCGTTCCCCAGTTTGTGTTTATCGGGATGATCGCCGGAGTCGCCAATCTGATTCCCTATCTGGGTCCGATTGTTGGTGCGGTACCGGCGCTGCTGGTGGCGATCCTCAGCAATCCGGCGAATCTGGGGGTGGTACTGCTCTGGATCATTATTACTTTTGTCCTGGTACAGGTAATCGATAACTCGTTTGTATCGCCGATGGTGGTCTCCAAGAGTGTCGATATGCATCCCCTGACCGTGGTCATTGTTGTGATCATCGGTGGGAATCTGGCAGGCGCCGTAGGAATGCTGTTTGCCGTACCGGTGACCGGTATTATCAAGGTAACCCTGACGGAGGTCATCTGGGGTTTGAAGAACTACAAATTGGAATAGTCCGGTCGGATGCTGTACTATCCGTTCCTACTATAGCGGAAGAATACAGTACCGGTTGGGCACTTTTCTGTTTTTATGACGACAACATCTGCAAATCATAAACACCAATTAATTGACCAGATTGTCGTTCTGGTACTGTTTCTGAGTATCCTTTCGCTGTTTCTGGAATACGGAATCCACCAGACCCGCACGGTTTTCTGGATCACTAATGTTCTCGATTATATAATCATCATTCTGTTCGTCAGTGAGACGGTGATACGGCTTTACCGGGTGCAAAATAAACTCGCCTATGTCCGCGGTAATCTCTTCGATCTTTTACTGCTGATGGTAATTGTTGCGCTGTTTATCTATACGCGTTATATGCGTTACATACTGGGGGCAGGGGGCGTCAGCCGATTGTCCACCAACATTATTTTGGTGCGGAACGCTTTCAATATTTTGAAAATACTCGGGCGGGTAAAACGTTTGAATGCCTATATCAAATCCATTTCGAGCCACCCGGCGCAGACGATTGCATTCAGTTTTATTATTATCATTTTAGTCGGCACGATCTTTCTGATGCTGTCCGTTTCCACCGCTGACAATACACGCCTTGGTTTTATCAACTCTCTCTTTACGGCGACATCGGCGGTCTGTGTGACCGGTCTGATTGTGGTGGATACGGCGACCAAATTTTCGCTGTTCGGAAAAATTGTGATCATGATCCTCATCCAGATCGGCGGACTGGGAATCATGATCCTGTCCTATTTCGGCGCCTTTGTCATCGGGAAACGCATATCCATCGAGGAGAAATTGGCGCTGTCCTATCTGCTGAATGAGCAGGATATGGAGAAGATTTCCACGTCCATCATGAAAATCATCTTCATCACCTTTGGAATTGAATTGACCGGTGCATTGATTCTGTATGGAAATTTCAACAATCTGTACGGCGATTCGCTCAAGGCGGCATTTTATGCACTGTTTCACGCCGTTTCGGCGTTCTGTAACGCCGGTTTTGCTCTGTTTACCGACAGTTTGGAGCATTTCAAAAGTGATCCCGGAATGAATTTCACCATTGCCGGCTTGATTATTATCGGAGGCATCAGTTTTTCAGTAATATTCAATCTGGTTGAAAAATTCAAAACCAATCTGGAGACGAGTATTTTGAGTCGCCGGATTCGCAAGTCGCAATTGACACTCAACACAAAGGTGGTCCTGATAATGACGGTGATCCTGATTTTCAGCGGCATGTTGCTGGTTTACGGTCTGGAGCATCGCGGGAATCTCGTCCATCACGATCTGAAGACTCAATATATGGCAGCCTTTTTCCAGTCGGTGACCCTCCGTACCGCGGGTTTTAATACGATCAATATGGCTGCCTTGCGGATTCCGACTCTGCTGCTGATGTGCCTGTTTATGTTCATCGGTGGTGCATCGGGTTCGACGGCAGGTGGCGTCAAAGTGAATACCGTGGGAGTGATCTTTGCTTATTTGAAATCAGTTTTTTACAACCGAAAAGAGACGACACTATTGAACAACTTTTTATCAAAGCGGATCATCAATGAGTCGTTTCTGATTATTCTGCTCGCCGGTTGTGCCGTTTTCAGCGGAACTCTTATTCTCAGTCTGCTCGAGCAATTTCCGCTTGAGCAGATTCTGTTCGAGACGGTATCCGCCTTTGGAACGGTGGGCTTGTCGACGGGAATAACCGGCAGCCTGTGTGGTTTCAGTAAAATAACGATTATTGTGCTGATGTTTATCGGTCGCCTGGGACCGATGACACTGATCATTGCCATGTCGCAGAAGCCGGATCAGATCCGGATAAAATATCCGGCTGGAAATATATTAATCGGGTAACAGGGAAGATAGGAGGAATAGATGACCAAAGAGAAAGTATTTGGAATATTTGGGCTGGGAACCTTTGGTCTCGAGGTGTGCCGCGTCATTTCCGAAAAGGGGGGCAAAGTCATCGCCGTGGACTATCAGACGGAGCTGATTGAAAAGGTTAAAAATTCGGTCACCCAAGCCGTCCTGATCGACAGCACCGATGAGGAGTCCCTGAAAAATGCTCCGATTGAGGATATTGATGTGGCGGTGGTAGGGATCGGCGAAAATATAGAATCCAGTATCCTGACAACCGCCGTTTTGAAAAATCTGGGTGTTCCCTATATTATTTCACGGGCGGTTTCGGATATTCATGCCCAGGTGTTGAAACAGGTGGGTGCAACCGAGGTGATTAATATCGAAATCGAAGAGGGGAAACGGGTTGCCGGCAAACTGATTTCACCGGACATCATTGATAAAGTCTACATCGGTCAAAATCAGATGCTGGCGGAAGTGATGGCTTCAAAGAGTATGGTTGGTAAATCCATAGTGCAGCTGGATTTGCGAAAAAAGCTGAATATCAACATCATTTCCATTAAACATCACAGCACCAAGATTGATGATATGGGTAATCCCGTCGTCGAAGATATCATCGATTTCCCGGCACCGTCAACCGTCATCCAAAAGGATGATATTCTGGTGGTGGTGGGACGGGAGAAAGATATTGATAAACTGAAGGAAATCTGATGTTTCTGATTACAAAACTGCGCATTTTTCTGCTCTACCTTTTTGCGTTTCTGGCGATTGCTTTTATCGGTGTGTACGGCTATCTATTATTTATAAAATTCAACACCGATGGTTCACTGACGCTGAAGTATTTTGCGGAAAATTTCCTCTACCTGGTTGCCGTTCTGCTGATTGTTCTGTCGGCAATTTTTATCGCTGCGCTGCTGAAAAGCCGGAATGTGTACCGCGAACTGAATAAGATCATCGAGCTCTCCCGCCAGGGGAAATACTCCAGCGGACTGCAGCTGAAAAAGCTGGGGAAACTGGGCGAAAAAATTATCGAGATTCATCGAAAACTGAATGAACTAAACGAGATGAAGACGCTGAAAATCAGTAGTTTATCGAATATGCTTAATTTATTACTTGATAAAATTGACCTGCCTGTTTTTGTTCTCGATGCCCAGGGGATGATCACTAAAGTCAGTCAGCATCTGGTGGAGCAGATGGATGTCAGCGAGAAGGAGCTGCTCAATCAGTATGCGGAAAATGTGTTCGATGAATTTTCCTTCACCCCGGTTTTGCAGGAGCTGCGAAAATCCAAGTATGTGGCGCTGCAGAGCCCGCTTTCACTGGACTCCTTTGAGGAGCCGATTCCGGTCAACCTCGTCATCTATCCGATTGTGAATTACAAAAATGAGATTTCAAATTGTGTCTGTCTGCTGGTCACTAAAGAGGAGATGGAAAAGTATACTCATAAGGTGATAAAGGAATCGGGCAAACCGGATGACAGTACTGCTGAAGTTTCGAAAGAGACCCACGAAGCGTCGCTTTTTAAACGATTCAGGGATATTTTTCAAGAGCAGAAAGGGTAATGTATTATGAAAATTATACGCAGGCGCAACAAAAAGCCGGGACTGCCACCGGGTACCCTGGTCTATATCGGCGATAATCAGGATGTTCCAACCACCCTGACGCTGTTTGATTACAATGCCGAATCAGTGACGGAAAAAGTGATTCAAAATCCCGCTGAATTAGAGACCTGTCTGGCTGATGATACGGTCAGCTGGATCAATATCAACGGCTTGAACAACATGGAAATCATCCGGAAAATCGGGAAGATTTTTGACATTCACCCGCTGGTTCTGGAGGATATTGTCAACACCGAAAACCGTCCCAAATTTGAAGAGTACGGACAGTCCTGTTACTCCATTGCCAAAATACTGACATATGAACCGAGTCAGGAGGAGCTGAATAGTGAGCAAATCTCTTTTGTTATTGGTAAGAATTATCTGCTCACGTTTCAGGAGAAGGAGGGCGATGTCTTTGATACGATCCGGGAGCGCCTGAGGAAAAACAGGGGGCGTATCCGGCGTGAACATTCCGATTATCTCTTTTATGCTCTGCTGGATGCGATCGTGGACAATTACTTTAATGTTCTGGAATATATCGCCGAGACAACAGAACAGTTGGAAGATAATCTGCTCAAAGACGCCGATTCCTCGGTGCTGCAGCGCATTCATAACCTGAAGCGGCAGTTGATTTTCATGCGCAAAACGGTCTGGCCGTTGCGGGAGGTTTTGGGTCAGATTGATCGTCTGGAATCGGATTTGGTCAGGGACGAAACCAGGCTTTTCTTCCGGGATGTCTATGATCACACGATTCAGATCATGGATACCGTTGAAAATTTGCGGGATATCGTCACCGGCATGCTGGATATCTATCTCTCTACGGTAAGCAACCGTATGAATGAAGTGATGAAGGTCTTGACCATCATTGCGACGATCTTCATACCGCTGACCTTTATCGCCGGGGTCTACGGGATGAATTTTCAATATATGCCGGAGCTGGATTGGAAAGCCGGTTACCCGGTGGCGTTGTTGGTAATGCTGCTTGTCGGTCTGGGAATGGGGCTCTATTTCAAACGGAAAAAGTGGCTGTAAAACAAGAGCTCACTTCATTTCAAAGTGGACTATCACCGGATTGACCAGACGGTTGTAATCCTCAAATTTCATAGTAATAATATCCACATGGTTACAGGCATTGAAGGCGATTTCCTGGTTGGCAGCCAGATCGGAAGCCAGATAGGTATCCATATCGTATAAATTCCCGAAAGGGGGCATGGCGCCGGTTTCACAATCGGGGAAAGCCTGGCGGAATTCCGCTTCACTGGCAAGTTCGACCTTGCCGACGTGGAGTTGACGGGCAAATTCCTCGAAAGCAATCCGGTCATTGGCGGGCAGCACTGCCAGTGCCAGTTTTCCATCAATTTTCACGACCACCGTCTTGGCGAGGATTTGTCCCGGAATATGGGCTGTGGCGGCGATTCGCTGGGCGGTATAGGCTTTCGGATGATGTGACAGAGTAAACGGCACACCGTTTTCCTTCAAATATGACAGGATACGTTTCTGTTGCGGCATATTAACCTCCCTTTATCTTTTGATAATCAATATAAAGTCTGGATAAATAAACCGCAAATTTATCCAATTGGCGGTGGATAATTTCTTTCATTGTTTTGCAAAGAAATTTATATTAAGCTCAGTTTTGATTTGATAAAATTCACAGAAAGGAGTTGAATATGCCGGTAGTTAATCATGCAAAATATGTGGCAATGCTGGAAAAAGCCCACAAGGAGGAATTTGCGTATCCCGCAATTAATATTACCACAACCGATACGTTGAACGCAGCCATCGAAGGGTTTGCCGCCGCCAACAGTGATGGAATTGTTCAGGTCTCCACCGGCGGAGGCGCGCACGCCACGGGGAATGTAAAAGATTCTGTTCTCGGTGCGATCATACTGGCGGAACAAGCCCACTATATCGCAGAAAAATACGATATAAATATCGCTTTGCATACCGATCACTGCCAGACCGATAAAATCGATTCCTTCTTAAAGCCGCTGATTGCCGAAACTGCCCGTCGCCGCAAAGCCGGACTGCCGAATCTGTACAACAGCCACATGTATGACGGCAGCGCCGTTCCGCTGAAAGAGAATATGAAACATGCGGTGGGGTTGCTGAAACTCTGTGCCGAGAATGAGATCATTCTGGAGGTGGAAGCCGGGGTCGTCGGTGGCGAAGAGGATGGTGTCAATGCCGAAGGAGTCGGGAAGGAAAAACTCTATACCACACCGGAGGATATGCTGGAGGTGTACGAAGCCCTGCATCAGATCAAAGGCGCAAAATATATGTTTGCGGCGACTTTCGGTAATGTCCATGGTGTCTATAAACCGGGTAATGTGGTTCTCAAACCGACTATTTTGCGTGACGGTCAGGATGCGGTGATGAAAAAATACGGCAAAGCTGCCCGCTTTTTCCTAGTATTTCACGGCGGTTCGGGTTCGACCCTGGAGGAAATTCACGAGACGTTGAAATATGGGGTCGTCAAGATGAATATCGATACCGATACCCAATATGCTTTCACCCGACCGGTGGTGCATCACATGTTTACCAATTATGATAAAGTCCTGAAGGTCGAAGGGGAAGTGGGTGTCAAGAAGCTCTACGACCCGCGTGCCTGGTTGCGAGCCGGGCGCCAGGGTATGGCGGACCGGGTGGTGCAGGCGTGCAACGACCTGAAGTCCGCCGGCAAGAGCATGGGACGGTAAGAGGACTCGCAGATAAAATTTCAGGCAGGATAATCTTCTCTGATAATTATGCGGTAGGCGGGAGGGCTGAGGTTCTGCCGCTTCCAGGCGTCACGCCGTCAAGCGATGTGACGAGTATTATTAGTGCCGATGCCGCTCGGCGAGGTGGATAAGGTCCCGCAGCTCGTTGGTGTTGCCTGCCATCATCCATGATTTTTGAAAATCGGAGCGCATGCTGATCTGAGCGATTGAGGACAGGGCTTTCAGATGAAAATTGCGTTCATCGGCTGAGCCGGCAAGCACGAAAATTGCCTTGACGGCGGGATGTTCATCTGAAAAACGGACACCCTTTTTACAGCGGATGATTGCCATTTCAAACAGGTTTTTCCCTTCCACAATGATATGCGGCACGGCGATAAAATCCGTAATCGCGGTACTGGATTCGGCTTCCCGGTTTTCCAGCAGTTGCAACAGCTTATCCGCCGGTATATTCATTTTTTTCGACAGGGAATCGGCAATCTTTTGAAACAGCTCTGTCCGGTTCAGGCAGCCGTCCAGGTCCTGATAAACAGCGTCGTTGACCAGATGATCAAATCGGTCGAATTCAATATCGTCCCGCTCGGATAATATCTGCTTCAGCTCGCTGTTCAGATTATCGGAGACAAATTTGCGATTCAGAATCCGACCGATGAAATCAAGCAACGCATATTCCTGACTGTATTTTTTCCGTCCGTAGAGAAGGTGGAAGATGACGCCGAACAGCACCAGACCGCAGCTGATCAGAATTACCGACAGCCCCATATCGAAAATCAGGAATAGAAAGAGCACAATGCTGATAATCGGCAGCCAGGGATAGAGAGGGGCGCGATAGGAGGGTCTATAGTTACTCAGTTTGCTTTCATGCAAAATAATGATCGATGCCTGAGACAGGATATAGGTTAAAATCACGACCGTCGAGGCGGTTTTCACCAGAATGTCAAGTTGCAGAAAGAAGGAGAGACTGATTAACAGACCGGTGATAATAATCGAGATAATCGGTGTTCCGGAGCGTTTGTTGACCCGGCTGATGAAATCGGGCAGTAGTTTATCGCGACTCAGGGCAAAAGGCTAGCGTGAGGCGGCAAGAATGCCGGCATTGCCAGTACTGATAAAGGCCAGCAGTGCCGCTATGGTCAGCAGAATAATTCCCGGTTTTCCGAGAAAGACACCGGCTGAATCGGCAATCGGTGTCATGGAATTGCGCAGTGTTTCGGGGACAACTGTTCCCACGACGATGATTGTGATGAGGGTATACAAAATCGTAACCACAAACAGCGATGAGAACATACCAAGGGGGATTGTCTTTTTAGGGGAATCGACCTCTTCGGCGATACTGGCGATTTTTAAGAGACCACCGTATGCTACAAATATAAATCCGGCGGTCATAAAAATCGAGTTAACGCCCTCGGGGGCGAAGTCCTGAAATTTTATGATCTCCACCTCTGGCAAGCCCCGGAAAAGATAAAACAGCACGATCCCCAGCAGCAACACGACTATCGCCACCTTAAATTTGCCGGATTCCTTGACTCCAAGAATATTAATGATCAGAAAACCGGTGGTTAATAAAAATGCCGAGAGCAGCAGATTCCAGCCCCAGAAAATATGCAGAATTTCTGAAATACCGATAATGGCGAACACCGTCTTCAGCGAAAGCGCAAACCAACTTAAAAGTCCGGAAACTGTGCCGAATACCGGCCCCAGACTGCGGGTGATGAAAAAGTAATCCCCGCCCGCTTTGGGCATAGCCGAGGAGAGTTCTGCGATGCTGAAGGCACCGGTGAGCGCCAGTATTCCGGCAAACAGGTAAGATAGAAAGAGGGAAGGACCGGTTTTGGCGAAGGCGATTCCCGGCAAAATAAAAATCCCGGAGCTGATCATCGCACCGGTGGCAATACTGAACACCTCAATCACTTTCAGGTCTTTTTTTAATTCCATGAACCGGCTCCAAATACGGAACTAAAATATGGAAATTGCCAGAATAAAACCAAATAAAATTCTGAGAATGTCATACCTGCAGGGATATCTGACCGGTGGTGGAGTGAGAACCTGCCTCAACCGAATTTTTCGGGCAGGGACAATGTGAAAAACCTTTTTTTACTGGTTACGCCGTTCCTGCGATGTAACATAATCTGCGTGACGCCGTAGGAACGACGTCACGGAGTAACCTAAACCTCATAAGGCAACAGATTCTTCAGTCGTCCGTCAGGAGCTGGACTTCTTCAGAATGGCGGTTTGGTTTGTCCGCTGGTTATGTCGTTTTCCAACCCGTCACTACGAGCGAACACAGAGAGCGCGGCAGTCTTTGGAGATAGGACTTCACGGATCATCTTCTTATCCAGATTTATCGGGAGTGCTCGTGATGACCAGCACAGGGTTGCAAAATACTTTACGTTTAAAAATATTTTGCATACTAAAAAAAACTAACTCGGTGTTCTCTGTGTCTCTACGGCAAATCCCTAATAATCCACGTTCGGATTCTTTACCAGTGGATAATCCGTCACAGATTCCTGCAGCAGATCATAGATTTTGTAGCGAAAATCGTAGAGTTTGTGATTGTCACGGGTCGGATGTACGCGATTGGTTAGCAATATTCCCGCCAGTTTCTTTTCGGGATCGATCCAGATACTGGTACCGGTGAATCCGGTATGACCGATGGAATTCACCGAAAAGTACTGACCTGCCGAGGAGTTGCCGGAAGGGATACCCCAACCCAGCGTCCGGAAACTGCCGGCAACCATATTCTGCGGCTTCGTAAACAGAGCGACAGTCTCCGGATTAATATATTGCCGTCCCTTGTAATTCCCTTTATTGATCAATAGCTGGGACAGAATCGCCAAATCCCTGGCGGTGGAAAAAAGCCCGGCGTTGCCGGAGACGCCGCCCAGATAAAAGGCGTTTTCATCGTGGACCCTGCCATGCACGATACCGCCGCGCTCAGGATCGTACTCCGTGGGAGCGAGATTTCCCCAAACTTCCGGTGGCGGATTGAAAAATGTATTTCTCAGACCCAGCGGCTGGTAGAGATTCTTTTGGAGAAAAAGATCCAGTGACTGACCCGTTTTAGCCTCGATAACTTTTTGCAACAGAATCATGCCCATGCAGCTGTACCGGGTCTCGGTTCCCGGGGTATAGACAAGATCGCAGGCAAGCAGACTGTCGAGCATTGCCCGGGGAGTATCCGCAATTTTCCAAAGCCGGATAAACGGCGGAAGACCGGAAGAGTGAGTCAGTAAATGACGGATGGTGATGTATTCTTTACCCTTGCCGGCGAATACCGGAAGCGTAGCACTGACTTTTTCATCCAGGTCTAACAGTCCCTTGTCAAACAGCAGCATTGCCGCCATAGTGGTAGCGCAGGGTTTTGTCAGCGATGCCAGGTCGTAGATTGTACGGTTGTTGACGGAAGCCGAATTTTCATTATAATCCAGTTTTCCAAAGCAGAATTCTTCGAAAATCACACCATCCCTGAGCGCCAGAAAGACGCCGCCCGGATAGGCAGAGTCCTGCACACCCAGGAGCAGAAGTTTCTCAATTTCCCGGAGTCTGGCAGGATCAATATGGACCTCTTCCGGAAAACCCCGCCTTATGGGCAATTCAGTGATTCCGGTTTTCCGGGGTAAAACCGGCTCTGTGGATTTAGCCAAATCAATGCCGCAATTGAAATCGATGATACCAGGAACCGTGACCGGCATTTTCCCGGTAATGTCGATCTGACCGGTCAGGGCTTTTGCCGCCGCCATTTGGCAGACCGGTTGCCAGCCGAAACCGCAGAGAGCGGTACTCAGGTCGGGAAAATGGCGCAGAATATAGGGATTACCAAAGGAGTATAAAACGACGTTCGGCGTTTTTTGCTGCAGCATACGAATGAAGTTGATCTGGTCGGGTGATAAATCAATATGACCTTTATAGGCGCCATAGCGGATAAAACCACCGATGATTACAACCGACTCCGATGGAATTGAATCCAGAACTGCAGCATAATCGGCGGTGTTGTCGGAGAGGTCGAGATTAAACAGGGATGCTTCCGGATGGAGCTGCTGCATTTCGGACTGGAATAGATTGATTTCATGCCGGGTGTTCACGTCGTACAGATTAACAATTGCCCGGACCGGCTTGGTATTGAGAGGCAGCAGGCTCTGTTCGTCTTTCACGAGAGTAATGGCGCGTTCGGCAATCTCCTGAGCCAGCGCATGGGATTTTGCATGACCAATGACGCGGTCGCCGTTGTCCAGATCCAACAGGGAATTGCGGAACAGCCCCAGATCGGCTTTCAGTCTGAGCAGTCTGCGAACTGAACTGTCGATGCGGGCTTCTGTCAGTCGTCCCCGGTTTACCGCCGCTTTGATCGCCTCGAAGGTGAACGTTGCACTGCTGCCGTTATTGATCAGCAGATCGCAGCCGGCATGAATTGCCGAAACAGCAGCAAATTCTTCGGTAAAATTATTACGAATACCGCCCATGCTCATCGCATCGCTGATGATGACACCGTCGTAACCCAATTCGTGACGCAGCAGGTCGGTTAGAATTAATTTGCTGAGTGTCGCCGGTAAACCGGGGGTCTTTTCCAGGGCGGGGACACAGATGTGGGCGGTCATGATCATATCAACATCGGCTGCGATGGCGGCTCTGAAGGGCACCAACGCGGTGGATTCGATAGCCTCTTTTGAAGAGTAAATAGTGGCGAGATCGATATGTGAGTCGAAGTTCGTATTGCCGTGTCCCGGAAAATGTTTAGCCACCGTCCCGAATTGCTGATCGTGTGCTCCCTGGATAAAAGCGGTCAGCATGCGCGACACCAGCTCGGGACTTTCGCCGAAAGAGCGGGTATTGACAATCGGATTGTCGGGATTGTTCTGGATATCGACAACCGGTGCAAAAACCGTTGCGAAACCCAGGGAGCGTGCTTCCCGGGCGGTGATTGCGCCTAATTGATAGGCGTAATTTGGATCACCGCTGGCACCGAAAGCCATATTGGGCGGAAATTCCACCGCACCGTCAAATTTCAAACCGACACCCCGCTCGAAATCGGCAGAGAATACCAGCGGGATCGCCGCCAGAGCCTGCATTTTGCGAATGTAGTGCCGGGCGGCATAGATGTCGCCCCGCCAGATGTGATACCCGAAAACATGCCTGTGAATAATATCATCGCGGATTGTCAGCCAGGCATCGCTGGAGTCAGCCATATAGGAGGGGTTGAACGTCATCAGGATCATCTGTCCGATTTTCTGGTCCAGCGTCATGGAGGCAAGGGTCTTTTCAATCCAGTCCGAACTACCCGTCTCGTCCCGCTCGATGACGGCTTGTTGCGAACAGTTGAAAATCCAGAAAAGCAGGATCAACAATAGTGGGCGAGCCGTTTTCATTGCAGCGAATCTCCTTGAACCGGATAGAGTATAAACCGGCGAATCTCGCTTGCATTATTGGCGGCGTCCAGTGCTGCGATAAAGTACTGTAGTTTCTGGTGAGTATCATCGGGTTTACAGGTGTACTGGTCTACAGAACCCGGAAGAATAGCCATAATGGCTGAACCGTCGGTGATGTCCACCGAATCTTCGGCGCTGGTATAAATGATGAAATTTCGGATAAAATTGCCTTTTTCCGCCGGTGGCATATTCTGCCAGTTCATAACCAGAGCGCCATCTATTATTTGCATAATGCAGTTATCCGGCGCCGGAACCGGTTGATTAAATTTCCAGGGCATCGCCGGGGGGAGAGCAGGATGAGGAAATTTCATTTCCCGCAATGAATCCCACTGGGCATCGTTGAGCGAACTCACGGCAAAGAGTGTCATTCCGTCCAATCCGGCTGCCCGGACATCCTCAATCTCCTGCAGAATTTCCGTAAATGGCAGGGTCCAGGCTCCCAGCCCGGGTGTAATCGGCTGTCTGATATTTGGAAGAGTTACCCAGCGATCAATCAGGGACTGAAAGCGACCGTTTGCCCGGGCTGCGTAGGTCATTGGAACGATCAGATCGATCTTACCGATCGCCGCCCAGCGGGCAGCATCCTGAAAGACCTGATGGTAACCGTTCCAGCCGGGGGCATTGTAATTGCCAAGCACCGCTGCCGATATGTTCACGGAGGGTTTTGTGACCATGACGGTGTCATAGACACTTGCCAGAAATTCGGTGATCTGTTCCCGCTGCCAGTTTTCCCAGTCCAGTTTCAGGGGATTGCTCTTACGGGAGTTGAACCGGGCTACGCTGACGGCATCATGGGAAAAGCCGTTATCCAGCGTGCCTTCGGGATAACGGATATAATCGAAGTGGATTCCGTCAACATCGTAAGTTGAGATGATTTCCAGGACGATGTTCCGAATGTGGCGATGGACTTCGGGATTTCCGGGCGAGAAGAAGACATAGTGATTGGATTTCGGCATCGGGACACCGTTGCTGTCGCAGACGACCCAGTCGGGTTGAGCAGCGAAGGGGTGAGGCGGATTTGTGGGGATTGGATCAGCGGTGCCGCGCCAGCAGGGAAAAGTATTTATCCAGGCATGCAGTTGCAGATTGTATTCATGCGCAGTCTGGACGGCAAACTGCAGGGGGTCCCAACCGGGGTCCTGCCCCAATGTACCAGTCAGCATGTGACTCCAGGGTTCATATCTGGAGGGGTAGAAGACATCACCGTTGCCGCGGACCTGAAAAAAAACTGTGTTGCAGTTGGCATTTTTCAGCGTTCGGAAGGAGTTGCGAATGTATTCCTGAATTGTCTCTTTTTCGGTTGTTTCCAGGTTCTGTGTGTAATTAAAACGGCTCATCCAGACGCCCCGCAGTTCCCGTGCCGGTGGGGTGGGTGACGGCGTGATTTCGACAATTTCCGAGAGGGGCTGAAGCAGTGTAATTAAGATGAAAATCAGTATCAGCATTCCAACTGCGCCCAACAGATAGAAAAGCAGTTCACGTGTGTTTGTTTTCATGGTTTCTCCCGTATTATTAGCGGTGGTTAACAGGGAAATGTTAAAAATAACCATAATTCAAATTTATGTAAATCAAGCCAATAAACAAATGTTAGTTATTGCATCTCACAAATTAAAAATTTCGGAATTACGATTCACAAATGAACTCTACTTGCTTCACTTTGACTGAATGGTTAAGTTTATCACCGTCTTAGTGAAATTAAGGAGAAACATAATCGATGAAACCAATAAAGAAGTTTACCGTATCCCCCGTCTTGCCGGACCGCATAAAACGTCTCCGCGATATTGCCAACAACCTGTGGTGGAGTTGGGATTTTGAAGCCCGGGAACTGTTTCGGCGTCTCGATCAGGATTTATGGGAGGATGTTCGTCACAATCCGGTCCTGATGTTATCCCGCGTCGGTCAGACGGTGCTGGAAGAGCGGGCAAAAGATGACAGCTACCTGTTTCAGTTGGACCGGGTTGCTGAGCGATTTGACTATATGCTTTCCAGGAAAACCTGGTTTCAGCCGAAAGAGAATGTTGATTTGCAGGTTGCCTATTTTTCGATGGAATACGGAATTACAGAGAGCCTGGCGGTATATTCCGGCGGATTGGGTGTGCTCTCCGGCGATCACTTAAAATCTTCCTCTGATTTGGGGATTCCGCTCTGCGCGGTGGGGCTTTCGTATCAGAATGGTTATTTCCAGCAGAGCATCGGCGTGGATGACTGGCAGGAAGAGAAGGTTGCCGCCAATGATTTTTACAACATGCCGCTGAGTTTAGTGAAGACCAATGACGATCAGAGAATGTCGATCGAAGTTCCCATGGTGGACAGAACAGTCTATGCGCAGGTCTGGAAAGCCGAAGTGGGACGGATTCATCTCTATCTGCTGGACACGAATGTCGATGAAAACAGTGAGGAAGACCGCAGGATCACTGCAGAACTCTACGGCGGTAATACAGAGACGCGTATTCAGCAGGAGATTGTTCTTGGTATGGGCGGCGTGCGGTTGCTGCAGGCGATTGGAATGGAGAATTGTGTATTTCACCTCAATGAGGGACATTCGGCGTTTTCCGGGCTGGAGCGAATCCGCAATTTGGTTCAGCGTCACAAACTGACTTTTCTGGAAGCTCTGGAGGTGGTGAAAGCCAGCTCCCTTTTTACGACCCATACGCCGGTGAAAGCCGGAATCGACCTGTTTTCTGTTGAGCTGATGGAAAAATATTTCAGGAATTTTAGCAAAGAGGTGGGCATAACCATTCCTGAGCTGCTGGCGCTGGGACAATCCAAAGCAGAGAATCCCAGGGAGGATTTTTCCATGGCGGTGCTGGCTCTGAATCTCTCTTATAAAGCCAATGCCGTCAGTAAACTCCACGGCGTGGTTTCGCGGCGGATGTGGCGCTCACTCTGGTCAGGACTGCTGGAGGAGGAAATCCCGATTATCAGTATTACCAACGGCATCCATCAGGCTTCCTGGATATCCCGGGAAATGACCGACTTGTACGATCGCTATCTTGGCATTGACTGGGCGCAGAAACCGTGTAGTGAGGATCTGTGGAAAAAGGTATATGAGATTCCCGACGCCGAACTCTGGCGAACCCACGTGCGTCGCCGGCAGCGACTGATTGAGTTTGTCCGCCGCAGTCTGGTCAAACAGTATCGTCAGCTCGGTAAACCGCAATACGAATTAACGCGGGTGGAAAATGTCCTGAATTCCGATGCCCTGACCATCGGATTTGCCCGACGCTTTGCCACGTATAAACGCGCCGCCCTGCTTTTCTCCGATCCTGACCGTCTGGAAACCCTGCTTAACAATCCCAAGCAGCCCGTCCAGATTATTATCGCCGGCAAGGCGCATCCCCAGGATACCGAAGGCAAGCGGTTGATTCAGAAAATATTAAAACTCTCCCATGAGGAACGCTTTTATCAGTCTATCGTTTTTATTGAGAATTATGACATGAATGTTTCGCGCTATCTGGTGCAGGGCTGTGATATCTGGCTGAACAATCCCCGCCGGGGAATGGAGGCGTGCGGTACAAGCGGCATGAAATCGGCGGTCAACGGCGGCTTGAATTTCAGTACCCTGGACGGCTGGTGGGATGAAATTTATCATCCCGGGATCGGCTGGGCGATCGGTACCCGGGATATTTATGAGGATGAAAAAAACTGGGATGAACAGGAATCCAATAAGCTGCTCAATATTTTGGAAAAAGAGATCATTCCCACCTTTTACTATCGCGACAAAGACGGTCTGCCCCGTGACTGGATTCACCATATGAAAGATTCCATCGCTACCATCTGTCATCTCTTCAATACCAACCGGATGCTCAAGGATTATACCGAAATCATGTATTTTCCGGCGGCAGAACGGGCGGAAAAGATGCGTAGTAACGCCTTCCAGATTAGCAAAGAGCTGGCTGCCTGGAAGAAGAACATGCGTCAAAAATGGGAATCCATCCGTTTCCTGAATGTTGAGACCAGTCCCATAACGGAACTTTCCGTGAAAAACAGCTTAGAAGTAGAAACAGAAATTTTTCTCGATGGAATTCACCCCAATGATATTGACATTCAAATATATTACGGAAAAGTCGACGAAAAGGGCGAGATCGAAGATGGTATGTTTCAATCCATGGTGCTGGATCATGAAACGGGACTCAACAAGTATCGCTATAAGGGGCAGATCGACAACTGGGTTTGCGGATTGAACGGCTTTACCATTCGGGTCATCCCGAAACATCCCGATCTGGGCAGCCCCTTTGAAGACGGGTTAATTCATTGGTTTACAGGATAAAAGAATTAAATTACCAGAGTTTGTAATTAGATAGAAAGACCGAAACCGCATGCAGATTATCAAGGATGAGACAGCCGCCGGGAGACTCCGCAACGCTACCAAAATTGTCGCGCTCACCGGCGCTGGAGTTTCAGCGGAAAGCGGTATCCCCACTTTCCGGGGCGAGGAAGGCTTGTGGAAAAGATTGTCACCCGAAGAACTAGCCAGTTTTGAAGCGTTTATCAACAATACCGCAATGGTGTCGGAATGGTACCAGCACCGCCGGGAAATCATTCATAATACCCAACCGAATCCCGGTCATTTCGCCTTAGCAGAGCTGCAAAAAATCGCACCACAGTTCGTATTGATCACTCAAAATGTAGATGGTCTGCATCAACGTGCCGGCAGTACCGAAGTGGTTGAATTGCACGGCAATATTATGGAAAATTACTGCATTAACTGCAATCAGCGTTATTCCCAGGAGGAATTTGACGAGCTATATCGTCATAATCCCAACCATGTACCGCATTGTTACTGCGGTGGACTCATCCGACCGAATGTGGTCTGGTTCGGCGAAGCGCTGCCGGAAGATAGTATTGAAAGAGCATATATCGCCTCTGAAGAGGCGGATGTTTTTCTCAGTATCGGTACGAGTGCACAGGTGGCGCCGGCGTCCAACCTGCCCCGGATAGCCAAACAACATGGTGCCTATATTATCGAAGTCAATACAAACCAGACGGCAATCAGTAATATGGTTGACCTCCGTCTGGAAGGACCGTCCGGGAAGCTGTTGCCCCTGTTTATTGATGATTACAAGCAATTCAAAAGTGGAGCATAGCCGATTCGAAAGCATCGTGTCAATGCTGAAAAACCATAAAACACTTATCCTGATCATAGGGATTGCCTGGTTGGGCGATTGCGCCTATTACAATACATTTTATAATGCCCAGCAATACTATCAACAGGGGCTCACGGAGTTACAGAAGACTACCGAGGGCGCCATCACCGCCAATATCCGCAAGTATTTTGATACTGCCATCGAGAAATCCAATAAAGTCTTACTGAATTATCCGGACAGTCGCTGGAATGATGATGCAGCCTATCTGATTGCTATGTCGCAATATCATAAAACGGACTATATTGCCGCCAAAAAGAGTTTCGAATATTTCTTCGCCACCTATCCTGCCAGTGAACTGCGGTCACGCGCCGAAATCTGGTACGGTCGCTGTCTCTGGAAAATGGGGGAGAAGGAGAATGCCCTCTATCAGCTGCGCAAATCCAGCGAAAAGGAGAAGAAACCACTGCTGAAATCTGAAATTTACTACGCTATGGCGGACCTCTACAAGGCTTCCGGGGAACCGGACTCTGCCCTGTATTATTACCGGAATACTACCGATGTCGATCGGGATAATCCGCTGGCGGCGGAAGCCCAATACCATATTGCGGAAATTAATCTGGGACTTAATAAAATCGATGAGGCGATCGAAAATTTGAAGCGGATCAGCGACTATTCACCCAGCGACGAATTGCGGGATAAGATGCAGGTACTGCTGGCTCGGATTTATCGTGAATCGGGACGCTTTGAGGAGGCGCGGGAACTGATCAACGCCAAATTGAATGACATCGCCAATGAAAACATCTGGGGCGAACTGGAACTGCAGCTGGGGCTGCTGTATCTGGCGGAAAAGGATTATAAATCCGCCGAATCGCGCTTCAGCCAGGTGGCGGAAAAGTATCCCAATACGCCGGTCGCTGCAGAAGCCTGTTATCTGCTGGGGCAACTCTATCTCGACCAGATCAGGGATTACGAAAAGGCTCAGAGAAATTTTGAAAATGTGATAAAAGCCGACCGCAACTCCAGATTTGCTCTCGATGCCCAAAGTAAGGTCGCCGATATCAAACGCTATTTTACATTGCAGACGAAATATTCAGAATCCCTTAAAAATGTTAAGCCGTTCATCGATAAAATTGAAGGCAGGATCGATACCAGCGCGGTCGATATTAGTGGTGAAGAGATGCCGGAGAAGCTGAAAAAAGCCATGGAACTCCTGGAAGAAGAAAAAATGAAAATCGCCGACACCGCCAGTGTCTTTGAAAATTATTATCAGGTTATGTATGAGATGGCGGAGTTGAATTATTTCGAGTTTAATAATGTTGACAGTGCGCTGGCATATTTCAAGCGGATTTATACCCGGGACTATTATAATCCCATTCGTGATAAAGCTCTCTATGCGATCTATTTCATCCTGAATGACAACGGGGACAAAGCTGCGGCGGCGTATCTGGACACTCTGAAATCCGAATTTCCGGAATCGCCCTATGTTCAGCATATCGAAGGGAAAGAGGTTCAGTTGGAGGATGATAATCTCCAGGCACGCCGGTTGTTTCTCGACGCTGAGAAGGATTTTGACTTCAGACCGGTGGTGGCAATTGACAAATATCGGAAGGTGATTGAGCAGTATCCGCAGAGTGTTTATGCTGAGAAAAGCATGCTGGCGATCGCCTGGCTCTATCATCATCGTCTATACGATCTGGACCGGACGATCGAGTGGTATCAGAAATTCAATACCGAATATCCTGAGAGTGAATACAGCAAATACGCCGGCGATGAACTCACCAAACTTAACCAAATTGTCGAATGGATGAATGCGGCCTCCGGTGATACGACCCAAGCTGAGGATACCAAGCCGGTACCATCCGATGGAAACGGAGCGGCTGGTCACCAACCGGTCAGCGGAGATTCCAAATGAGATGCCAGACGGAGGGGCGGGTACTCGCCAACCGGCGGATTGCCGAAGATATCTGGCTGACAACAATCGAATTAGCCGCCATCGCCGGTTCTGCGCAACCCGGACAATTTGTTAATCTCTATTTTCCCAATTCTGTAAAAATCTTTCCCCGCCCGTTCAGTGTTGCCGGTGTGGATGGCGCTAATATTCAGATACTTTACAAAATTATCGGTACGCAGACGGAAATGATGCGGCACTGGAAAAGGGGGGATCGTGTGCGTATGTTGGGACCGCTGGGAAATTTTTTTGAGATTCCCGATCCCGGACATGAAATCCTCCTGCTTGCCGGCGGGGTCGGTGCAGCACCACTGCTGTTTTTACGGGATCGGCTGTTTGAACGCGGAATCAAACCGAAATTTTTTATCGGCGCCCGTACAAAAGCGCAATTGCCGCTACGGAGTGATGACAGGGCAGAACTGATCCTTGCCACCGATGACGGCTCCACTGGTCAAAAAGCCTTGATTACCGACGTATTCAAAGAATATGTGACAGCTACAGAGCAACCACTGACCGCCTGTGTCTGTGGCCCCGATGCGATGATGAAAGCGCTTAAAAAAACAGCATATCCTCCGGAACTTACGATGTATGTTTCGCTGGAAAAAACCATGGCTTGCGGACTGGGACTGTGCCAGGGTTGTATTGTAAAATATAAAGGCAGTGGTCATCATGGCGGCTATTCATTGGTTTGTCAGGACGGTCCGGTGTTTAACCTGAAGGATATTGATTTCGATGGCTGATCTGACGGTTAAACTTGGTGGCAAACTGACTCTAACCAATCCGATAATGACGGCTTCGGGAACCTTCGGGTACGGCGATGAGGTCAGCGATCTGGTGGATATCAATCAATTCGGGGCGATAGTGACCAAGTCGCTCAGCCTCGAACCGCGTCCGGGAAATCCTGAGCCACGCATCGCCGAGACGGTTTCCGGGATGCTCAACTCCATCGGTCTGGCAAATATCGGATTACCGGCATTTTTAGCGGAGAAAACGCCCTTTTTATCGGCACTAAATCCAAAAGTCATTGTCAATATCGCCGCCCGCACCGA
Source organism: Fidelibacterota bacterium (assembly GCA_049975265.1). Taxonomy (GTDB): domain Bacteria; phylum Fidelibacterota; class UBA2242; order UBA2242; family UBA2242; genus B118-G9. The sequence continues at coordinate 5,961 of JBNGDF010000027.1, read as the reverse complement.
AACAGAATTTATCACCATAATTCAGAGACTGGATGAAGAGGATTGGATAGCCGGCTACGAGATCAATGTCTCCTGTCCCAATGTCAAGCAGGGTGGCATTGCTTTCGGTACCGATCCGGCGGTCTTGAAACAGCTCTGTGAAGCATTGCGCCGGGCGACCAATCGATTCCTGATTATCAAATTATCCCCCAATGTAACGGATATTGCGAAGATGGCGCAGATCGCGGAGGACAGCGGTGCCGATGCCGTTTCCCTGATCAACACCGTCTACGGGGCGGCAATTGATATTCAAACCCGTAAACCGAAGATCAATACCATCATCGGCGGTCTTTCGGGTCCCGCCATTAAACCCATTGCCATTGCCAATGTTATCAAAGTCTATGAGGTGGCGAAAATCCCCATCATCGGCATCGGTGGGATTTGTAACGGTGCAGATGTAGTCGAATTTCTGCTTGCCGGCGCAACAGCCGTGCAACTCGGCACTGTTAATTTCATGAATCCCTGCGCTGTATACGAAATCATCGATTTTATAAATGGATATATGGAAAAAAATCGTTTGCATTCGGTACGTGAAATCATAGGGTGTCTCGAAAAATGAAGGGATTTATTATCGGGCTGCTGGGCATTGGATTAATGGCATGTACGTCGGCACCCCGCTATCATTATGGCACGCCGCCACCACCGGCGAAGCAGCGGACTAGCAATAAAGCATCGGCGCAGAAACCGCCGGCAATGCTGATTCAGGGCGTTCAGCATACCGCGGTGATGACGGCTTCTTTTTATGGTCATAACGATGGTTTTGACGGAAAAAAGGCGGCGAACGGCGAGATTTTTGATAAAAATGCCTACACTGCCGCCCATAAAAGTCTGCCTTTCGGAACCGTTTTGAAAGTCACCTATCCGAAAACGGGCAGGTCGGTCAACGTCCGGATCAATGATCGTGGTCCATACGTTTCCGGTCGCGACATTGATCTAAGTTATGGTGCTGCGAAAAAGATTGGTCTGGTGCAACACGGCGTCGGACAGGTCAGAGTAACCGTCATTAAATGGGGAAATGGAGAAACCAGGCACCATGAGTGAGAAAAAGGGACTGAATAATTTTGCTTCCCGGATGCTGGTGAATATTTTAGGTATTCCGGCAATCCTTCTGTTAATTCGGAACGGCGGCATTCCCTTTGTGACGTTTATCGGTCTGGTGGCTCTGCTGGCGCTGATTGAGTTTTATGATCTGATGAAACAAAAGGGATACCAGCCCTGGTTGCCGGGCGGTCTGGCGGCGGGTCTGACCTGGATTGTGGTTTCTTATCTGTCACCCGGTTTGCTGTTTCCCTTGATCATGCTCATTATCCTGATGTTTCTGGGCATTATGCTGTTCAAGACCATCGATAATGCCACCGCAAACGGCGCCGTCACGATGTTCGGTTTTTTCTACATTCCGCTGATGTTATCGATTCTGATCATTCTGCGGGAGAGCCCGCATCGGTTCGGCGGCGAATACCGGGAGGGTAGTCAGTTGGTCATGATCGTTTTTGCCACCATCTGGATTTGCGATTCTCTTGCCTATGTTTTCGGCAAGTGGCTGGGTAAACGCAAAATTGCGCCGAATATCAGCCCCGGTAAAACCTGGGCGGGATGTAGCGCCGGTATAATCGGGGCTGTTTTGACCGTCATAATGATATACTATCTGGATTGGAAACCGGCTTATCTGCAGTTGCCCGATCTGTTGGCGATTGCCGGTATCGCCGGAATATTCGGACAGTCCGGTGATTTTATTGAATCGGTCATTAAACGGGATGTCGGTGTAAAAGATTCCGGCTCGCTGCTGATGGGGCATGGCGGTGTGCTGGATCGCTTTGACTCTTTTCTGATTGCGCCCGCTTTCGTATATCTTTATATTTTATTTTGTGTGTAACAATGGAATGAGGTCTGTGATGTCCAACAATATCAATGGTGATATTCTTGAAAAATTGGATGAACTCAGCGATCCGATCGAGGACACCGGGACGCCGGTTGCCATTATTCTCGCAGCGGGTCATGGAAAACGGATTAAATCCGAGCGCTCCAAGATGCTGCATGAAATATGGGGTGTGCCCACAGTAGTCCGGGTTGCCGAATCCGCCCGCAGAGGGCTGGGATCGGAAAACCAGGTCATTATCGTCGGCATCAAGGCTGAAGAGGTGGCTGAAACCGCCGGACAGGCACCGCACCGGATGTTCGTATTACAAAGGGAACAGAAAGGAACCGGTGATGCCGCCAGAGAGGCACTGAATGCTCTCGCCGGATTTCAACACATTGAACATCTGTATATTTTACCCGGTGATATGGGACTGATCACTGCCGAAGTTCTGGAAACTTTTAAAAAGGCTTTTGAGGTATCCAACTGCGGTATGAAAATTCTCACCGGTCGGTATCACGGCGCTCCCAGCGCCAATACCTATGGTCGTATTATCCGGGTGCCCGCCAGGGATAAAGACGGTCACAGTGCCGGCGAAGACGTGGGAAAAGTCATTGAAATCAAGGAACATAAGGACATCCTTGCGATTCCCGATGGCTATAGTTACATCGTGAACTATAACGGCAGAGATTATGCATTTTCCAAAGAGCAGCTGCTGAAAATTGACGAATACAATACCGGTATCTACGCTGTCAAGTACATGTATCTGAAAAGGCATATTAACGATATCAGCGCCGATAACGTCCAGGGGGAGTTGTATTTAACGGATATCATCTCCATTTTTAATAAAAAGGGCATCAGTGTCGGGGCGGATCCTGTCGATGACGACAGCGCCGTAATTGGATTCAATGTCAAAAGCGTCCTCAAGGAGATGGATGCGATATACCGCAAAAAGGTCTATGAACAGCTGCGCGATATTATTGTTATCGAAGACGAAGACGATTTTTTTATCGCCGATGAAGTGGTGGAGCGGATTCTGGCGCTGGATAAACAGTATCCGTCGCTGGATATCTACCTCCAGAAAGGCGTGCATTTGTCGAAAGGGGTCCTTCTCAACCGCGGGGTCAGTATCTGGACGAATACCAATATCCGCGGGAATGTGGAAATCGGGGAAAATACCATTATTCAGGATAATGTTTCGATTAAAACCTATCCCCATCAGAAATTGTCTATCGGTAGCAACTGTATCATCATGCGCGGCGATATCATTAAGGGCAATTTACGGATCGGTGATAACAGCCGCATCGAATCAGGGGTCAACATGACCGGCAGCGATGAATATCCGACCTCCATCGGGAACAATGTCACTATCAAAGGTACAACCTATATCTTTGGTTCAATAATCGAAGATGACCTGTTTATTGAGCACTCCATTATTAAATGCAAAAAGATTGAGCGTACACTGAAAAAGGACGGAACGATTCAGCCGGTACGCTGGGTGATGCCGCAACCTCAGGGACTCGACATTATCAGCGATTTATAGATATTTTTCAATTGGACTTATCGCCTTTGACAAAGAAATAATAGGGAATCCTCTCGGTTACAGGGAGAAAATATAAATTAAGCCAAAAAGGATATAAAATACATCTGAACGCATATCGGAAAGTATTCCTCTTCGCGGTTTTATTACTATTGTCGGGCTCATATCATAGAGCAATGGCTCAGAACGCCGACATTGACAGCCTCCGGCACGCACTCGCCAGCGCAGAAACCGATTCAGCCAGAGTCGCCATCCTGATCAAATTGGGAACAAATGTGGATGATTATGATTTGGATAAAGCCATTGATTATTCGCTTCAGGCGCTTGAACTGATGCCAGCCACAGCCGTAACGTTGCAGCGGGGTATTCTGCTCAATGATATCGGGTATAATTTCTGGCGCCTAGGGAAATTTTATGAGGCTGTCGACTATTATAAAAAGGCGCTTGTTATTTTCGAAGATTTGAAGGATGATCGTAGAATTGCCAGAGTCTGCAACAATATCGGTGCGGTCTATTGGGGAATAAGCAATTACAACGAAGCGCTGGATATGTATCAGAGAGCATTCAACCTTCGGAAAAATGATGATAATATCAGAGGAATATCCTTAACCATCAATAATATCGGATTGATTTATCAGGAATGGGGACTCTATGATAAAGCACTTGAATACCATCGGCAGGCGCTTGAGTATGCCATTCAAAGCCAGAGTGATTTTGAACAAGCCTACTCCTATATCAACCTCGGTGCCTGTTACGAAGCCGCAGGGGATTTTGAAAGCGCATCGAAGTACTATCAACTGTCATACGACCGGTATCAGGTCAGTGATCAGATTGGGGCGTTGTCTCTGGTGACCAAAGAGATGGGCGACCTCTACTTCAGAATGGAGCAATTTCCGGCAGCCCTACGGCACTACCGGCAGTCATTACAATTGGCTGCTCAGAAAGATAACCGTTTTCGCAGCGCCATTGCGGAATTCAAATTGGGAGAAACCTATCTGGAAACAGGAAAGATAGACAGCGCGAGGCAGTACGTCCTGAGGAGTCTCGCCAAGGCAGAACAGAACGGATACAACGACCTGATTCGCGATACCCACTTTATGCTGGCGGAAATTGCCGAAAAAGAGGGAAATATTCTCCAGGCGCTGGACTATTTCAAAACCGCCTCCGCGGTCAAAGACAGCATTTTTAACAAGGAGAAAATCAGCAAGTTTACCGAATTGCAAATCAGGTATCATGACGAACAGCAGAGTCGTGAGAATGCCCTTCTCCGCAAAAACAATGAAATCTACCGGTTAAAAATCAAGCAGCAGAGGCAGGTCCGGAATGCTCTCGTCATCGGTGGTGCCTTCATTCTGATTATCCTGGGTCTGATATATTACAGCCGAACATCTTTCAAGAAGATGATTGTCCTGCTCCGAAAGCAGAACACCGATATAATGCAGATAAACAGTGAGAAGGAAAAGTTGATTGAAGATCTGACTCACGAAATTATCGAAAGAAAAGCCGTGGAGAAAAAACTCCGGGAGAGCGAGGCGAAATACCGAATGATGGTTGAGGGCTCCCGGGATGCGGTAGTCATTTACCAACATGAAAAACTGGTCTATTTCAATCATGCTTTCGCAGCCATGCTCGGTTACACCGAATCCGAAATCTCCGCGACCAGAGCAAGCGAACTCTTTACGCCGGACTCATCCCGGGAACTGGATGAGATTTATCAGAAATGGCATGACGGCGAGTCGGTTCCCGGTCGTTTTGAGATGGAATTTCGAAGAAAGAACGGAACCGGTCTCTACGCAGAAGCCAATGTATCGGTTCTTGATTATCAGGGTCAGAAAGCCGTTTTTGCCATTATTCGTGATATCACCCGCCAGAAGGAGATTTTGCAGGCTCTGGAGAATTCCACGGAGCAGGCAAAGGGACTGAAAGGGTTTATTCCAATCTGCGCCGGCTGCAATAAAATCCGGGACGATGAACTGCCCGGCAAGCCCTGGGTTTCACCGGCGGAATATATTTCAAAGCGGCTGCCCAAGATCAAATTCAGTCACGGAATGTGTCCCGACTGTATGGAAAAGTGGGATCCCGATTTCAACAATAAAAAATCCGGTAAGTAGAACGGTGTAACCTGACCTACGTGACGCAGCAGGAGCGAGTAGACGGGAATGACGTCACGAAAAGAAACAAGTACCGGTCACAGAATGAGAATCTGTAACCGGCAGATATAGATTAATTGATATTATAATAGACTTATTTCAAAAGAGTCATTTTTCCTGTTTTGCTCACCTTTGAATTTTCTGCATTTAATCGATATAAATAAATTCCAGACGGCAAATTTGAGCCGTCAAAATTCACAGAATATTTTCCAGAATTTTGGTTTTCGTTCACAAGAGTTTTTACTAGTTTTCCTGTAATATCATAAATTCGCAATTTAACTTTATCTGAATTTTGAAGAGAATATTCTATTTTGGTATTTGAATTAAATGGATTTGGATAATTTGAATTTAAAACAAATTTTTCAAGAGAATTTGGA
>JBNGDF010000026.1:0-34452 GCA_049975265.1 Fidelibacterota bacterium | reverse complement strand
ATTCGAAAATTATACCTGTCCCAATAAAATCGTGACTTTTTCAGGAAACCCTAATGTAGGATTGTTAAAAGTTTACGTCAATTCCTGCCGATAAAAAACTGGATGAGGTATCATAGTATCGATCGTTTGAGTAATTGACACGAAATGAATAATTGATAAACAGGTCCAGAGACTTTAAGACCGGAATGTTATTTCCCGAAAACTTCTTCTCAAGTTGACCGGAGAAACTGTTTTGGTAATCCCGGCGATTCCCTTTTTCAGGCAGTTCAATTCCTTCAAGGTCATATACTGAGCGATTGGTGTAAGATTTTTCTAGGTAATAACCGGATATTGAGATGATAAACTGATACGGCAGTAACTGTTTCAAGGAGAGAAAATATTCCGGACCGGAATAGCTGTAATGGTCATCAAACAGAACTTCATCGGTATAAAATTCATCCAATTCGGCAAATCGGTTTTTACCAGTCAGAGTAGTTCGATAAAGAACCTGCATTTGAATAGCCGTCAAATTGCTGATACTCTGAGCAATTTTCAAAGAGGCGGTCAGTTGAGATACTTTTGGAGATTCGATAACATATGTTCGTGAGATGAGTCCATATGGCCCCGTCACCGAATAGGTTTGGTTTTCAGTATAATCTTTGTAAAAATAATCAATTCCAGCCTGTAATGTTGTCCTTGTTTGAAGAAATTTGCTAATATTCAGCGACATAATATTTTCCCAATAGCTATAATCGGTATAATTAACATAGGCTCTGACTCCAAGAGTATTTTTTGCTCTGAACATAATCGTTGGGAACAGGTAATATTTGATCGATGCAAAGCCGTAAATGTTGTTGTTGTCATAAATCTCATAAACCGGTCTGTCGATACGAATCCGGGCATATCCACCGAGATATATTTCATTATTCCCATTACCAATTGATTGTTTTTTACTAATACCAAAATAATGGTTATGATTTTGAAGGTCCGAATATTGTGAAAAAAGGTTCAGATTACTGTTATAATACAGGATTGTTTTTAACTTTGTCTGATGGTAAACAGTTAAATTCCAAGAAGAGATATAATCTTCTGCCGGTGCATAATTCTGAAAGATATTATCTGTATAGCTGCCATGTAGCTGGAAATTTATAAAGGTTTGGGAAAAAGCGATTTGTATCAGAAATTCAGTACTAAGAACGAATGTGATTAACAGATATTTTAGTGTTTTCATTGATTTTTACCCTGGAAATATTAAATATAATATAATTTTAAAAATTGAAAGCAGTGGGGTTTAGCACCCCACTGCTTCAAAGCGAAACTATGGTCTTCGGCGTCCGCGTTCACCGGGTCTTGGACCCGCCATCGGACCGCCAACCGGTGCCTGGATGCCCCATTCGCCAAGCTGATCGGAAATCGCTGACCGAATATCTTCGCGGGAGGCGCCTTGATTTCTCATTGTTTGGACCATTTCACGGATTTGGACCCGTTGTTCATTATTTAGTCCGGAACCCGGTCTCATGCCTTCCGGCGCTTCGATGCCCCATTCACCAAGAGTGGCAATAACAGCATTATGAATATCTTCCCGGCTAGCATTGTCGTTCTGCATGGATTCTATCACTGCCTGAAGGTTTTGTTGCTGCTCTTCTGTAAGCTGATTCCAGATTGGGGAGTTCTTCATTTGAAACATCCGCTGAAAATCAGGATCGATGCGATTTGGAATGCCGTCGCCATCGTGATCCGGCGCATTGTCATTAAAACCATCACCGTTTTCATCAATGAAAAAGGGTTGTGCATTCTGAGCCAGTGCATCGGTACTCAGTCCGACGAATATTAAACTGGCGGCGAGAATCAACAGCGTGACTGTCAAGGTTTTCTTCTTACTCATTTTTCTTCTCCTTTTTTTGTTTGTTTTTTATATGATGTGATGTTTTCATTTCTTTTACTTTTCATCGTTCTCAATGTCAACTGAGCGCTGATATTACAATGAGTATGCCAAAGTATTTAAAATCTTATAAATAAAAAGGATAGAACAACAAAAATCAGAGAATCTATAATAAACACGTTTGAAGATTCGACGATAACGTCGATGTTGTTCGACGATTTCGACGGGAAAAAGAATTAAACATAGCTGGTTAAATTCAAGCTGGAGGAGATTGTCTTTACTTCAGATTGTATTTTTTCATTTTATAGCGCAGATTTCGTTCTGTAATGCCCAGCAGGCGCGCCGCCTGGCTCTGGTTGCCTTCGGATTGCCTAAGGGCATTGGTGATTAGTTGTTTTTCCAATGTCTCAACCTGACGAGGCAGGGAAGTGGTAGTATCGGCGCTGGCTTCGTCAGGGAGTTCCTGCAGCTGAATCGCCAGATCGGAGGTAGTTATCAAATCATTTCTGGCGAGGACAACAGCCCTTTGAATGATGTTTTCCAGCTCACGGACATTGCCCGGGTAGTGATATTTCAGTAAAAGGTCCAGAGCTTCTTTTGAATAGGTAAGGGAAGGTCTGTTCTCCTGGTCACAAAATTTCCGGGTGAAATGATCAATGAAAAGGGGTATTTCCTCGCGGCGTTCACGCAAAGGTGGGATGACAATGGAAATGACATTCAGGCGATAAAAAAGGTCTTCCCGGAATTTGCCCTGCCGGATCAGCTGCTCGAGGTTTTGATTGGTGGCGGCAATGACCCGGACGTCCACGGTGAGCTCCTCTGCGCCCCCAACCCGCTCAAAACGGCGTTCCTGCAATACGCGTAAAAGTTTGACCTGCGTAGACAGCGGGATGTCGCCAATCTCATCAATAAAAAGGGTGCCGGACTCAGCCATTTCGAAGCGTCCCTTGCGCTGGCGGTCTGCGCCGGTAAAGGCACCTTTCTCATGCCCGAAAAATTCGCTTTCGACTAAATTTTCGGGAACCGCCGCCACATTGACGGCGACAAAGGGTTTGTCTTTTCGGAGACTGGCATGGTGAATCGCCCTGGCTAAGACCTCTTTACCGGTTCCGCTTTCTCCACGCAGCAAGATTGTTGCCCGGCTTTGCGCGGCTCTGGCAGCCATACTCAGTACCGATTCCATTGCGGCACTTCCGCTGAGCAGCTGGTGGAAGTTATATTTCGTCTGAAGCGATTCCTTTAAAATGCGGTTTTCACTCAGAATCTGTTTACGGTCCAGCACCTTTTTGATAATTATATCCAGATAGTCCAGATCTATAGGCTTCTGCAGGTAATCGGTGGCACCGGCTTTCATGACTTCCACCGCATCCTCAATATTCCCAAATGCCGTTATCAGGATGACATCTACCTCCGGGTTGAGGTGTTTGATTTTCCTGATGAATTCCAAGCCGTTCATCTCCGGCATACGGTAGTCTGTCAGGACAATATCAATCATGTGTTGCCTGAGAATCGCCAGACCATCGTTACCGTTATCGGCTTTAAAAACCTGAAATCCCTGTTTCTTTAGGTAATTAGCCAGCATGTTCAATTGAGTGATTTCGTCATCAACAATCAAAAGAGAGTAGTCGTTCATGAACGTTCCTCAAAGGGTAATAATATCCGGAAAGTTGTCCCCTTTGCCGGGTTTGATTCGACAATGATTTTGCCATCGTGCTGCTGAACAATCTGACTTACGATCGGTAAGCCCATGCCGGTGCCATTTCGTTTTGTGGTAAAGTAGATATTGAAGATTTTCTTCAGGATCTCGTCGGGAATTCCGCTTCCGGTATCGGAGACAGTGATTTCGTAATGATTGTCGGTCTTATGGGCAGATAGCCGGATTTGACCGTTGGACGGGGTGGCATCCAGCGCGTTCCGGAGCAGATTCAGGAGCGCCTGCTTCATTTGCTGGGGATCAATCAGAAGCCTGGCGTTGTTTTTGACCTGGATCGAAAAGGCGATATTCTGTACGGTACTGCTGCTTTTAAACAGCCGCCCGATTTCATGCAAAAAATCACGAATATCGGTGGGTTGTCTTTGCAGAGCAGCCGGTTTGGCAAAGTGTAAAAACTGCTGAATCGTCTGATTGATTCGTTTGGTTTCGGTGATGATTGAGACGGTAAGTTCATCAAATTCCTTCTGTTCTTCCTCATTATCACAGGGTCGGAACTCTTTCTGCAGTCGTTGGGCGATAATGCCGATGGCGTTGATGGGATTGCGAATCTCGTGGGCAACGCCGGAGGCTAATTCACCCATTGCGGTCAGCTTTTCCTGACGTTGCAGCTGCTCTTCGAGTTGTCTCCGGGCTGTCATATCCGTGGCGATCATGATGACTGTTTCAATATCACCCGGCTGATTCCGAACCATGGACGTGGCTAAATTCAGGATTTTACGTCTGCCCCTCAAGTTGAGTAAAAAATGATGCACACGTCTGGTCTTTCCGGTCTCCAGTGTATCAAGAATGGGTGCCAGACATGGCAGGCGGATTTCTGCCAGGGACTTGCCAATGACCTTTTCGGGCGGGATTTCAAACAGCTCTGCGGCAGCGGCATTAAAAACTGTCACCGTGCCGTTCTGGTCAGCGGCAACTACGGCGTCTTTCAGATTTTCCAGAATTTTACCGGTGTAAGTTTTGACCCGTTGATAGGATTCCGCCAGAATCCTGGTGTTCTGATTGGCTACCATGACGCTGAAACCGATCAGACCAATAAATAAAAAGATCAACGCTGTGATAATGAACCGCAGGCGTATGTTCGTTAAAATTCGTCGGTATTCATCCATTGGCAAGCCGATCCGGTAAACCCCGATATACTGTCCGCGGAAAAAGAAGGAGCCGGCGATTTCGAAAACAGGCATTGCGCCGATCTCATAAATGCGGGCGTCTTTTTTTTTGGCAATGGAAATTTCCAGGAGAAACGGGTCCATTAAGACGGGGTCGATGTCCGGTAAATTCTCGCTGCCCATCAAGGTGCCGTAATCATCCTGCAGTGCGATATAGACGATATCGTTCTGCTGCATAATGGTCTTGATTAATTGACCGGGTCCATTCGCGTTTTCCCTGGAAAATGCCTTTTTTTCATACTCAATAATTGCACGCTCACTGCTGACCATCAGCGCATCCAGCAGGAGAAAACCACCCTCTTTCATCATCTCCAGCAGGTCTTTTTTCGATTGGTAATATTCGAAACCGGCGAAACTACTGTAAAGTACGAGGAGAACGATTCCGAGAATCATAATCGTCCGGGCGGAAACAGTTGAACGTAATTCGGTTTCTATTTTTAATGCTGGTTTCATATTCAGTTAGGCTAATTTATTTAAAAATATTCGGTTTTGAAATCGGTTATGTCCTTTTGGTTCAATTTTCAGTGCGGACGAAAGGCAATAATAGCAATGCGGTAGCTGTCAAGGCGATAGACAGGATAAACGGCATATTCATGCCCGCTTGATCCCAGAGCAGTCCGGCGATCAGCGACGCCGGCAAGGCGCAGAGCCCGGTGACCATTTGATAAATTCCGAGATAGCTGGCGCGCAATTCAGCCGGCGCCAGCTCCGTGACGATGGCTTTCTGGACCGGCTCGATGGCGCCTTTGTGCATGCCAAACAGAACAAAAATTGAGATTACCGCCAGAATATGATGGGTTATTAAAACGGTGATTCCGATGAAGATCCAAAGGCAAAAAGAGAGCGCCATGACCGTTTTGTGACCGATGATGTCTGCCAGTTTACCAAAGGGAAATGCCGATAGCGATGCCGTTCCGGTATAAACCAGGTAGAGGATCGGCACGAAGGCTGTCTGAAAGCCGAACTCATTGGCGTAGATCAACAGGAATGAATAGCTGAAAGAGCCGACGGCGAAAATGGCACTGAGAATTAGGAACAGAATAAAATTCCGTTTCAGTCTGACTGCCAGCCGGAGTTCGGCTTTGGTGCGCGCCGGAGGCTTGATTTCGTGGATGTTTCGAAGGATCAGCACGACGCTGACCAATGACGGGATTGCTGCCAGAGCAAACAGCCGCCGGTAGCCTAGAATTTTGAAAAAGAAGATACAGATCAGAATCCCGAAAACCGCGCCCAGATGGTCGGCGGAGCGCAGTATTCCGAAGATTTTACCGCGGGTTTTCAGTGTGGAAACGTCGGCTAATATGGCATCCCGCGGGGCACTGCGGATTTTTCCGGCGCGGTCTAAAACCCGAAATGGAATCAACTGCGGCCAGGCAGTGGAGAGGGCATAGCCGACTCGCGAGGCGGCACCGAACAGATAGCCCGTCCAGATGAAGATTTTGCGCTTTTTGGTCCTGTCGGAGAGATAACCGGAGAGGGCTTTGGAGATTGAGACAATTGCGTCGCCGAGCCCGTCAATAAATCCCAGAACAGCCATATTGGCGCCCAGAATTGAGGTCACGAACATTGGCCAGACCGGATAGATAATATCAGACCCCAGATCATTCAGAAATGAAGCCAGAGCAAAAGTTTTGACGGTTTTTTTTATTTCCACCGAACGCTGATTATTCATTTTTTCAAAACGGAAGAATTCTATTTATGATCCTGTATTTCATGCTGATATTATACTCAAACTTTTGCTAATTAATAAGGGTTAAATTTGTTAAATTTAGCCGTTTTAAAATTGTTTTAAAGGTAAGATGTGAAACAGAAAATAAAGTCAATTGTGTTCGAATATTTTGGACTGACGGTCGGTTCGATCATCATGTCACTGGGGCTGGTTCTTTTTCTGATTCCCGGAAAAATTGCGCCCGGCGGTGTCAGCGGGATCGGGATTGTGCTGCATCATCTGTTTAATCTGCCGGTGGGTTTGACTATGTTGGTGTTCAATATACCGCTCTTTGTTTTAGGACTGAAAATTCTGGGAAGGCAGTTCGGTCCGCGCACCTTTTTCTCCTTTGTAGCGGTCTCGATTAGCACGGATTTATTTGATAAAATTCTCCATCTCGGCTCTGCCACGGACAACCTTTTGTTGACCTCAATTTTCGGGGGTATTTTACTGGGAATCGGTTTAGGTATTGTGTTTCGCTTCAAGGGTACTACCGGCGGCTCGGACATTGTCGGACAGATTATTCATAAGTACTCAAACCTGACGGTGGGTACCGCGATTCTGATTGTGGATTTTTTCATCATCAGTTTTGCCGGTTTTGCCTTCCGCGATGTCAATCTGGCGCTTTACGGTTTTATCAGTCTTTATTTCTCCAGTAAGGTGCTGGATGTATTGCTCGACGGTTTTGATTATGCCCGGTCGTTTTACATTATCAGTGACAAACAGGCGGAAATAATCGAGGCGATTACGAAGGAGATGGGGCGCGGGGGAACAGAAATTTTGGGAAATGGGTTTTATACCCGGCAAGAGCGCAATATTCTGTTTACAGTGGTAACCCGCAAAGAGGTAGCGACGCTGAGACAGATTGTGCGTCAGATCGACCCGAGTTCCTTTGTGATTATTGCCAATGTACATGAGGTTTTGGGCGAAGGTTTTCGACCACGGATTTGAGTGTTGAGGCTTGAACCTTTGCGGCGTATATTGTATCTTTAATTTCCTGTTAACGCCGGATTAACAACAGGAAAATGGATGGAAAAACGAATTACGGTTAAAATTGACGCTCTGAAAGAGTTCGTCATCGCTGTATTGAAGCATAATGGTCTCTCGCCGGGGAATGCGGCGATTACGGCAGACGTTCTGATTTCCGCCGATCGCCGTAATATCGAATCCCACGGCGTTGCCCGCTTAAAGCGGTATGTGGACGGTATCCAAAGCGGAATCATCAAACCGGAATGCCGGCTTGATGTTCTCCGGGAAACGCCGGTCTCGCTGCTGATTGAAGGGAACGGCGGGATGGGGCAGCCGGTCGCCTATAACTCCATGCGGATGTGTATTGATAAAGCAAAGGAGAATTTCATTTGCTTTGCTTCGATTCGCAATTCCAATCATTACGGTATTGCCGGTTACTATACACTGATGGCGCTGCAGGAAAATCTGATTGGTGTGTCAATGACGAATTCAGCTACCCTGGTCGTCCCGACCTTTGGCAAAGATGCTGTCATCGGTACCAATCCGATCTCCATCGGTTTTCCTTCCGGAAAGGAACGCCCCTTTTTACTGGATATGGCGACCTCCACAGTGCCGCGGGGAAAACTGGAGGTTTATGCGAGGGCAGGAGTGGCTATTCCCGATGTCTGGGCTTGTGATTCCGAGGGGAATAAGACGGATAACGCCACTCTGGTTCTGGACAATTTAAACAGTCGCAAAGGTGGCGGGCTGTTGCCGCTGGGTGGCAGCTCGGAATTGACTGGTGGTCATAAAGGTTACGGGCTTAGTGTGGTGGTGGATATTCTGTCCGGGATATTGTCGTCGGGTGCGGTCGGTCTGAATGTCTATGGTAAGAAGGGAGCCCCGTCAGAGGTGTGTCATTTTCTCGGTGCGATCAATGCGGAAGCCTTTGTGGATCTGGATGACTTTCAAACCGGAATGGATGATTATATCCGTATGCTGAGAGCCGCTCCCACCGCCGATGGTCAGAACCGTGTCTATATTGCCGGAGAGAAAGAATTTGAGGCGATGGAACACAATCGCACGACGGTGACCCTGCAGGATAAAGTATTTACTACACTTAATGAGATCGGCGGCAGATATGGATTAAAGCTTGAAAAAGATTCGGAAGAATTAATTCATTAGAAAGGAATAATATGACAAAACAACCGAAAAGTACGATTGGAAATCTGGTTGCCAATACCATCCGTTTTTTAGCGGCGGATGGTGTGGAGAGAGCGAATTCCGGACATCCCGGGATGCCCATGGGAATGGCTGATTGTGCCTATGTTTTGTGGCATAATTATCTCCGGTTCAATCCCGCCGACCCGAACTGGATCGGACGGGATCGCTTTGTGCTCTCCGCCGGACACGGCTCCATGCTTCTGTATTCTCTGCTGCATCTGTATGGTTACGAGTTGTCGCTGGAAGAATTAAAGAATTTCCGGCAGTGGGGTTCCAAAACTGCCGGTCATCCGGAGTATGGCGAGACACCGGGAGTGGAGACCACCACCGGGCCGCTCGGTCAGGGATTTGCCACGGGAGTCGGCATGGCGCTGGCGTCGAAAATCGCAGCGGCGAAATATGGCGATGAGCTCTTTGGCTCACAGCGAATTTACGGCATTGTCAGCGATGGTGATTTGATGGAAGGGGTCTCTTCCGAGGCTGCTTCACTTGCAGGTCATCTGGGATTGGGGAATATCGTCTATTTCTACGATGACAATCATATCTCCATCGAAGGGTCTACCGAATTAGCCTTTTCCGAGTCGGTTACCATGCGCTTTGAGGCATATGGCTGGCAGGTGCTGGAAATTGACGGTCATAATCATGCAGAAATTGCCGATGCTCTTGAAAAAGGTATTGCTGAAGAGGAAAAACCGACTCTGATTAAAGCCCGTACCCATATCGGATATGGTGCACCGAACAAAGCCGATACCGCGGGTGTGCATGGTGCACCGCTTGGCGCCGAAGAGCTGAAAGTGGCTAAAGAA
This sequence comes from Fidelibacterota bacterium, assembly GCA_049975265.1. Classification (GTDB taxonomy): domain Bacteria; phylum Fidelibacterota; class UBA2242; order UBA2242; family UBA2242; genus B118-G9. Next base: position 25,025 of record JBNGDF010000026.1, on the reverse strand, counting down.
AATTTAGGTTGGCCTACAGAGCCGGCGTTTTACATCCCCGGCGAAGTGACGGAATTTTTGTACCAAAGAGTAAGCGAGTTAAAGGTTGATTATGATAATTGGATGCGGCGGTTTGCAGCGGCGCGGCAGAAATCCCCTGAACTGTTTCAGCTGCTGGATTCTGATTGGCTTGCGGCACAAATTCAGAAGCTCAGTGCTGACCTGAATCGTTCATTTCCGGACGAGTCTGCGGCTACCCGCAAACTTTCGGGCGCCGTCATGCAAAAAATTGCCGAGTATGTGCCACAGTTCATCGGCGGCTCGGCGGATTTAGCCCCTTCGACAAATACTTATCTTAAGGCGTATCCATCGATTCAAAAGGGGCAGTATCCCGGACGCAATCTCCATTTTGGGATTCGTGAACATGCCATGGGTGCTATACTGAACGGTATGGCACTTTACGGCGGAATCATCCCGTTTGGAGCGACATTTTTACAGTTTGCCGATTATATGCGACCGGCGATCCGTCTGGCGGCAATGATGGGCATTCGGGTAATCTATGTTTTTACTCATGACAGCATTTTTTTAGGTGAAGATGGACCGACCCATCAACCGGTGGAGCATCTGGCTGCGCTGCGGGCGATCCCCAATCTGACGGTTATTCGACCGGCGGATGGAGCCGAAGTCGCCGGCGCCTGGATTACAGCTCTTAAGAATACAGCGGGACCGACGGCATTGATTTTGACCCGTCAGGGTGTTCCTGTAATTCACGAACCCGGCGGCTTTCAGATCGGGACAGTGGCGAAAGGCGCCTATGTCGTTGAAGAATCATCGGCACATCCGGAATTGATTCTCTGTGCCAGCGGGTCGGAGGTAGGGCTGGCTTTGGAAGTGGAAAAACTCATAGGAGAGAAAGGAACATCTACCCGTGTGATCTCTGTGCCGTCAATCGAGCTGCTGTTACAACAGCCTGAAGAATATCGGCAGCAACTGTTTCCCGACGGTGTACCGGTAGTGGTGATGGAAGCCGCCAACCTGATGGGTTGGGGTGATATTATCCGCGGACCGTTGCTGAAAATCGGCGTTGAGCAATTTGGCAGGTCGGCGCCGGCAAAAGTTCTGAAAGAGAAGTTTGGTTTTACGGCGGAAGCCGTCGTTGCCAAGATCGAGCGATTTATGTAACAGATTCCAATCATCCTCTGTATAAAAAAGCCCCCGATTTTTCGGGGGCTTTTATATCGTAAAAGATGAAACATCCTAGGAAACATTCATCCGGTGAGCGCGTTTGGCAGCTTTGGCCCGACGCATACGCTTCTCCGCACTGGGTTTGACGAAGTAGGCGTTTTTTTTAACATCTTTGAGAATTCCGGCTTTTTCAAACTTCTTCTTGAAACGTCGAATGGCTTTTTCCAGATTCTCGCCGTCGTGTACGGTTACTTGTACCATTAATTGAATTCACCTCCTTTCGTTTTAACCCAAATAGGATCGTAATTTTTTACTGCGTGATTTATGACTCAGACGCCGGATGGCGTTTTCTTTGATTTGTCGGATGCGTTCGCGGGTCAGATTGAATTCCTCGCCGATTTCGTTCAGTGTCAGAGCATATTCGCGGTCGATTCCAAAGTACATCTTGATGACATCGCGCTCCCGCTCTTTGAGTGTGTTCAGGGCGTCACGGATCTCCTGTCGCAGGGATTCATGCATTAAATCGGTGTCCGGAGTGGGCTGGGCGTCGTCTTCAATGACGTCGATAAGGGAATTTTTTTCACCGTCACGAAAAGGTGCATTCAGCGACTGGTGTTTGCGGGAGATTCGGATCGCGTCGGAAACCTCATCGGATTTCAGGTCCAGTCCCTGGGCGATTTCGTCCTGGCTGGGGGCGCGTTCGTACTGCTGTTCCAGACTTTCGGCTTCCCGGGTGATTTTCGTAATCGTGCCGACCCGATTTAGGGGCAAGCGGACGATCCGGGAGTGCTCCGCCAGTGCCTGGAGGATGGACTGACGAATCCACCAGACAGCGTAGGAAATAAATTTAAATCCGCGGGTCTCATCAAAACGTTCAGCAGCTTTGATCAAACCCAGATTGCCTTCGTTGATCAGATCGGTAAGGGGCAGGCCCTGTCCCTGGTAATCCTTTGCGACGCTGACGACGAAGCGCAGATTGGCTTCGGTCAGTTTTTTCAGTGCCTCCCGATCGCCTTTTTTCAGACGTTGAGCCAGTTCGATTTCCTGTTCCGGGGTGAGTGGCTCAAAGTTGCCGATCTCTTCGAGGTATTTGCTTAATGCACGATTGCTATCGGAAGATGATTTTGATGATTTCGCCGACATGTGCCTCCATTTCAGCAAATCGGTTAAATTAAAGCCGCCTAATATACAATTATTTTCTCCGATTGTCAACGACTTTGGGCGGCATTTTTAATTCCTTAGATTAACATAATTTAGAGGGGTTGTACTTTTAAAAGGTTACAATTTTCCGTGGCAATACATATGTTTGCTTCAGTCTTGATTATCTGAGTGAAAGTTCTTACAATCGGGGCGTTCTCTTTTTAAAGTTGAAATTTATGATTCAGTTAAATAATCTCGGTATTCAGTTTGGTGGGAAGGTTCTTTTCCGAGGTGTCTCGTTGAATCTGACGCTTGGACATCGCTTTGGGATCGTTGGCGCCAATGGTTCCGGGAAAACCACCCTTTTAAAGTTGATCAGCGGTGAGCTGGAGCCATCGGAAGGCGAAATCCGGGTTTCCGCAAATCTCCGCATCGGTTTGTTGAAGCAGGATCAGTTTAAATATGAAAATGATCCTCTAATGGATGTCGTTTTGATGGGTAATAAATCCTTCTGGAAATTGCTGAAAGAGAAGCGGGATCTGGAAGCCTGTGATCATTTAACCCAGCAGGAGGGGAGTCGCCTGGGGGAGCTGGAACATAGATTGTCCGCCCAAAACGCCTACAATGCCGAAGGACAAGCGGCAATTTTATTGAAAGGATTGGGCTTGCAGCAGCAGCAACTGACTCAACCCATGTCCACTCTGTCGGGTGGATACAAGCTGCGGGTTCTAATCGCCCAGTGTCTGTTCAGCGATCCTGATATTTTACTACTCGATGAACCGAATAATCATCTGGATATCTATTCCATTGCCTGGCTGGGTGAATATCTGAAGGAGTTTAAGGGAATCGTCCTGGTTGTTTCCCATGACCAGTATTTTCTCGAACGGATTTCGACGCATATCATTGACATTGACTACGAAACCATTAAAATCTATCCGGGAAATTATAACACATTTTTAAAAGATAGGCAGCGCAACGAGGAGCAGAAACGACTCGAAATCGAACGTCTTGAAAAAAAGCGTCAGGAACTGCAGGCATTTTATGAACGGTTCCGTGCCAAGGCGACTAAAGCCCGTCAGGCGGTCAGCCGGAAGAAGCAGCTGGACCGGATGGAGGATGTTGTCATTAAACGCAGCTCCCGGCAGCCGCCCCACTTTTCGTTTACGATTAAGCGACCTTCCGGTCAGCAGGTTTTGGAAGTTGCCGAACTGCGAAAATCCTACAGGGATTTACGGGTACTTGCTGGTCTTGGTTTTACGGTGAACAGGGGTGACCGGGTTGCGGTTATCGGACCGAATGGTGTCGGTAAATCAACGCTGATTAAAATCCTGGTCGGTGTGCTTAAGGCAGATGCGGGCAGTCTTAAATGGGGACACGAATGCGATATTGGCTATTTACCTCAGAATCACCGGGAAGTGATTGGGTCGGATACAACGGTTTACGACTGGCTTTACGCCTGCACGCCTGTGGAAAAGGTACCGACTTTGCGTGCGGTGCTGGGGCAGGTTTTGTTCAGCACCGATGATATTTATAAATCCGGAGACATCCTGAGTGGCGGAGAAGCCGCCCGCCTGATTTTTGCGAAGCTGCTGATAAATCAGCATAATGTCCTGGTATTGGACGAACCGACGAATCATTTGGACCTGGAAGCCATCGCAGCGCTGGAAAAAGCCCTGCTTCGTTTTCAGGGGACCTTGATTTTTGTCAGCCATAATCGCTGTTTTCTGAATCGTCTGGCAACCGGGATTTTGGAACTGCGTTTCGACGGCTATTCGTACTATCCGGGAAATTATGACGACTTTCTGGCGCGGGAGCAGCAGGATTATCTTGAGAGGGACATCAAAAGCCGGATTAAGCAAAAAACCGATAAAATTAGGCTGAAAAGTGAATCGGACTGGTCAAAACAGCTGATTCGGGAGCGCAGAACACTTTCCAAAGCGTTATCCCGGGTGGGTCAAAGGATTATTCAATCCGAGGAGCGCATCGCGGGGATTGAGAATCGTATTCATGAGATTGAGGAACTCTTCGCTGAATCCGATATTTATGCTGCTGAAAGGCAGACGGAATTTCAGCATATATATCAGAAATACCAGAATCTGAAAAATGATCTTGACACGGAAATGCGGCAGTGGGAATATGAACATGCGGAGAATGAACGGCTTGAAAAGCGGATTGCCGATATTGATGCGCAACTGGGGCGCTGAGCCGGACAGTTGCATATTGCATGCAAAGGGGATTCTCGTTATATTGTCAGCCAGGTATGAATGGTAAAATAATCAAGAAAAAGACAGCTCGATAGGATATGCATAAACCGGTTTTCTTGAAGCAGAAGGTGATGCTGAAGGTTCTTTATGCGCTGATACCGGTCGGTTTGGTGGGAATTTATTATTTCGGCTGGCGCGTTCTGGCGAATGTCATGGTTGCGGCGCTTTTCTGTTTTTTGACGGAATGGGTGATGACCTCGAACCGGAATAGCAAGATCAGCACCGCCGTGTTTGTAACCGCGGTGCTATATGGATTGTCGCTTCCCTCCACGATGCCATTCTGGATGACAGCGGTGGGAGCGGTAGTGGGCATCCTGTTCGCCAAAGAGGCGTTTGGCGGTTTCGGGAAGAATATTTTCAATCCTGCGATCGTAGCCCGCGCCTTTGTCTATGTTTGCTTCCCCATCGAATCCACTTCCCGTTTTGCGCCCGTATTCAGCGGATTTCCGGGCGGATTCAGCCGCTGGAGTTATGCCTCGTTAGAAAAATTGCCACCCCTGTTATCCAAAACGAATCTGACGGTTGCCGATGCGATTACCGCCGCAACGCCGATGTGGTCGCGCCGTGATTTTGGATTTGTAACGAGCATCCGGAATCTCTTTCTCGGAAATATTGGTGAGGTGTTTAGTGTGGAAGGAAATCCGCAGATACTGGCAGCCGGTTCTGCGGGTGAAGTCTGTGCGCTGGTTATAGTTCTGGCGGCGCTTTATCTGATTTTCACCAAAACCGCCCAGTGGCGTCTGATGGCAGCAACCCTGCTTGGGGCTATCGTTCTGAATGTTTTTTTACGCTCCGGGCTGGGCATTGAAGCGGTGCCGCCGCTGCCGTTTACACTCTTTTCAGGGGCTCTGCTGTATGCAACGGTATTCATGGTGACGGATCCGGTCAGTGCTCCAAAATTGCCGCTGTCCCAATGGATATATGGAATAATCATCGGTATGCTGATGATTTTCTTTCGATATAAGGCGATTTTCGCCGGCGGGGTTGCGTTTTCAATTTTGCTGGGCAATACTGTGGCACCGTCGCTGGACCTCTGGATCAAGCGGCTTCGAACGGCTAAAAAGGCGGAGCAGAAATGAATCGTAATTCTGCCGCATATACATTTATTTTCATTTTGGTGATCAGCATCGTATTCGGCGCGGGCGTGTCAATAGTGCATTACGCAACGCTGGATACGCTGGCGAAAAATGAAGCCCTGAACCGCAACCGCGTGGTTTGCAACGCGTTCTTGTTGCCGGTCGAGAGTGATATGCCCGAGGCATTTCAAAAGGCGATTGATACTCATATTGAGACAAAAACGCTGATGGCTAAGGGAATGAGTTATACCACTTTACTTCGGAAAAACAGCGCTAATCCGGACGTGGGATTTGTGTTTTCCGGAATGGGTTTCTGGGATAAAATTGAAGGTATCATTGTGCTGAGTGCGGATTTGAGCAGAGTGGTCAATATTCAGTTCCTCGATCAGAAAGAGACACCGGGGCTGGGAGCCCGCATCGAAGAACCGTGGTTTACCGACCAGTTTAAAGGTTTGGAAATTGATTGGACTGATGATGAAGCCCGGCGTCTGATCATAGGTACATCCTCAGATCCCTCTGCCGGAAACCGGGTGGATGCCATAACAGGTGCCTCGCAAACTTCTCTTGCGCTGGAGAAATTGCTGAATGACGAGTTAAACCGTTTTCATAAAGTATATCGCGTGTACCAATCTGATAAGGATGATGTCGATGGCTGATACGTCAAAGAAAATATTTATCAAAGGTCTGTGGGAGGAGAATCCCATTTTCCGCCAGGTGCTGGGGGTCTGCTCGACGCTGGCGGTGACGAATCTGCTGGCGAACACATTCTTTATGTGCTTCGGTGTCATTTTTGTAACAGCACTGTCCAATTTGACTATTTCGGCGCTGCGGAATCTGATCCCCCGTCGAATCCGAATGATTGTGCAGGTGCTGATTATTGCCAGTTATGTGATGATGGTGGACATTATTATCAAAGCTCTGAATCCCGATATTCACCGGTTCATCGGACCCTATGTCGGTCTGATCATTACCAATTGCATCATCATGGGGCGGGCTGAAGCCTTTGCCAGTCAGAATCGTCCCTGGGCATCCTTTCTGGATGGTATCGCCATGGGGTTGGGTTATTCACTGATTCTGATTGCCATCGCTCTGATCCGGGAGCCACTGGGATTCGGTACCCTGCTCGGTTATGCATTGCCGGCGCGGGATGTCTGGTGGCATCAGTGGACCATTATGGTTATGCCGCCGGGTGCCTTTTTCATGCTGGCGCTGGCTACCTGGATCGCTCGCAGCCTGTCGCCGGTAAAGCCGGAAAGGAAAGTCTGATATGAGTACGCTGCAAGACTTAAGTCTCTTTTCCTCAATGGTACTGATTTTTATGTCCGCGGCTTTTACCGATAATATCTTGCTGGCACGTTTTCTGGGAATGTGTTCCTGCCTGGGTGTCTCCAAAAAGGTGGATACCAGCATCGGTCTCGGAGCGGCGGTGATTTTTGTGACTGCCTCGACGGCGGCGTTGAACTATCTCGTGTATTACTACCTTTTGGTGCCCCTGGGGTTGGAATTTTTACGACTGATAACCTTCATTGTCGTCATCGCGGCATTTGTACAGCTGATTGAAATGATCGTAGAGCGTTTTTCGCCGGCGTTATACAATGCGCTGGGTATATTTCTGCCGCTGATTACCGTAAACTGTGCCATTTTGGGAATTTCGCTTTTTATGTTAAATAAACCGTACGGTTTCTGGCAGACCTTTGCGTTCGGGTTGGGAGGTGGATTTGGTTGGTTCCTTGCGATTACCCTGATCGGCGGCATTCGGGAGAAAATCCGGGAAGAAGCGCTGCCGCGTGGTCTGGCTGGGCCTGGTATTACACTGATTATCATCGGCATTATCTCGCTGTCGTTTATCGGGTTTTCCGGGATGATTAAGATTTGATTGCGATTGGGTGTGCAGATTGATTCAGTCAATTATCATTGCCACAGGTTTTATCACGGGTACAGGATTGATTCTGGCAATTCTGCTGGTGCTGGCTGAGCGGCGTATTCTCAATTATGGTGAATGTCACATCACGATCAATAATGGTGAAAAAGAGCTGACTGTTCAGGGCGGTTCGTCGCTGCTTGCCCTGTTAGCCGAAAATAATATTTTCATTCCGTCGGCTTGTGGTGGTCGGGGCAGTTGCGCATATTGCAAAGTGCGTGTATTGCGTGGTGGTGGCGAGATCGGACCGGTGGAGGCACCCTATCTGTCTGATGATGAGCGGGAGAATCATGTGCGCCTGTCATGTCAGGTGAAAGTGCGTGGTGACCTGCAGATTGAAATTCCAAAAGAGCTGTTTTCGGTGCGGCGGTTTGTTGGGATTCTTGAACAAAAAAAGCCGCTGACTTACGATATCCTTGAGTTGCGGATTCGTCTGAAAGAGCCGGAACTCATTGATTTTGTCGCAGGTCAGTATATTCAACTGGAATCAGCGGAGTACAAAGGGCGGGAATCGGTCATGCGCGCCTATTCAATCGCATCGGTACCATCAGATAACCGGGCTGTCGGGCTGAACATTCGTCTGGTTCCCGACGGAATCTGCACGACATGGATTTTCGAACATTTAAAAGAGGGACAGGAGGTAACCTTCTCCGGTCCGTATGGGGAGTTTCATTTGAGTGATACCGGTGCACCGATTATCTGTATTGCCGGTGGCAGCGGAATGGCGCCGATTTGGAGCATTATCCGGGATATGAAGGACAGAAACATAACGCGGGAAACGACCTATTTTTTCGGTGCCCGCACCCAGGCGGACCTGTTTTACCTGGAAGAATTGCGCCGGTTGGAGCGGGAGCTGCCATGGTTTACATTTGTGCCAGCGCTTTCCGCCGAACCGGAGGATTCGGAGTGGGAGGGAGAGCGGGGTATGATCACGGACGTTGTCGCCCGCCACTTTCCCGATTGCAGCCGGTACGAAGCCTATCTGTGCGGTTCACCCGTGATGATCGACGCCTGTGTGGCAGTCCTGACGAAAGCAGGGATGCCTGAAAATAAAATCTTTTATGACAAATTTGCGTAGGGGAGTGAGTAATGAAGGAATCTCCGCGGGATAAATCGCTGTCGTCAAATCTACAGGCGTCCAAGTTTTCAGCCGATGGATTTCTGGGGAGTGACCAGCGCCCTGTTGATGAGATTATTGCCGATGATTTACGCCAATTGGAAGAAATCGGTCGGACGCTGGACGAGGCGGTGCAGCTGTTGAATGATGCTTATGAACGTAGCCGGGAAGGATTGGGGAAAGATGTGACACTGTTGCCCGGAGTGACCGGTCGGTTTTATGAATCCATGGGGCGCATTCCTTCGCCTTTTCGGGGCGATGGCGTCTTTGAAAAGGGTGAAGCGGTAATTACCGATGAATACAGCGGTAATTCTCTGATCATTACAAAATTGGGTATTCATCTGATCGAAAAACACCATTTTTTCCAGGGCGTGGGCAGCCGTTACCGGATCGAACCACAGCAGGTTTTTCAGATATTGGTGAAATGATCAATAATCACCGAAAAACGTGCCAGATTACCATTAAAATTATCCTCTTTTGCATGCTGTCCGGTCCGACTGCAACGGGTCAGCTGCGTATGGTTCAAAAAGGATTGATCGGTGGTATGACGGTCGCCCGGCTTTGGGGCGCGCATGTGACGAAAGAGTCCTGGCGTCTGGGCAGTTGGCTGGGGGTTTTTTCCCTGATTCCGATGGCGGAAAACCTGAATTTCCGACCGGAAATAACCATCTGTATGCGGGGGTATCGCCTGCTGTATGAGAATCCTGCGGATCTGCAGGATGACAAGAGCGAAGCATTGCTGGAACTGACTTATCTTGATCTGCCGCTGCTGTTTCAGTCGTCTATTCCCATTGATAAGGAGCTTTTCACAGACCTTTTTTTCGGGTCCTATATCTCCTGGAATATCGCCGCTACGGCTGCCAATAAATTTGGTAATTCAAAAATTGAGGATGAGGTAAATAGTGTGCGTAAATACGATCTGGGATTCATCGTCGGCGGACAGCTTCAGGTCAGCGAGCATTTTTATGCGCAGCTGCGTGGTTGTGCCGGTATTCTGCCGGTCAGCGATACATCAAATCCGTCGCGCAAATTCAATCTCTGGATCGCCGGCGGTCTGCAGTACGGCTTTTGATATAATTGAAAATTGGGAATGGAACTTTCGGGCGAAATCGGGCGTAAGTAATTATGCTTAAAAGGCGAAATAAATGAAGGAGGAAATATGAAATTTTTATCCTATTTTGCTCTTATCCTGAGCCTCGTACTTGTGCGGTGCGCCGATGATTCTGCGGTGAACACGCAAAAAGATACTTTTTATGATGACATCGCCGATATATGCTACGTGAACGATCACTTCTTTACCACCAACTACGATCTGTCGGGACATGCGGGCGATCAGATTGATCTGATCCGGTTCGATGCAACAGGAACACATGTGGATGATGCCTTTGACCTGTCGCTGAACGGTCAGGGCTTTCTGGCAATGACGACTGATGGGATTGATATCTACCTGCAGTCCCGAAACAACGGTGGAATCATAAAAAGTTCACTTATTGGTGAACGTGCCTATATGCGCTGGGACAGCCTCGATGCGAGCCACTGGATGTCCAGCGGAATCTGCTATCTGCCGCAGAAAGATTCACTGTTACTGCTGTACCGGAATCTCGACCGGAGAAATGTGTACCGGGCGCGTACCGTTAGCAAAACACGACCTCATATAGCCGGCTCTGACCACCTCTTTTCACTTGACTTAATTGATACGACGTATCACGGTATCTGGGCAATTGCCCAAAAGGATGCCCGGTTTTACATGCTGGGGCTGGATACGCTCTATGAGGACAAACTGATTATCACAGATGATGATTTTCAGGTCGTGGCAGTTGAAGATATCGCCGATAGCACGGTGGTCGGTTTATGTTTCAAGGATGACGATCTTTACTTCAGTTACCGTCCGCGGCGGATTGAGCAGCATGGCAATTATTAAGTGTGAAATCCAATAAATATTATTCCAACTCCGGCTTTCGGATAGATAATTTTTTATCTAACACTGTCCAGCCTCATTTATTGTAAACTTATACCGTCTTAGGTTGAATCGGCAGGGTTGTTGCGATCTGCGTTTTGGAGCTGAATGGCTCCCTTGACGGAATGAACCAGAAACAGCAGAAACATGATACCGGTGACGACGAGGGCCAGAACGTCGTAGAGGATCACGGTATGTGACAATATCTCGATCCTGGGAATACCAAAGAAAAACATCGCGGTATTGAACAGAATCAGGATCATGCGAACCTCTGTGGGTCCAATTCTCAAATATGAAATCCGGAAAACGCCGACGACATAGGTGCGGATGTAGACATGAATTGATAACAGCAAATAGGCGATGACAGCTAACAGTGCTACAGTAAAACTGATGTAGGGTGAGATTCCCAGACCGGTGATAATGATAATTTGACCAAGTGCATCGGTTGTATGATCCACATAAAAGCCGTATTGCGGTCGTTCGATATGGCGGTAGCGCGCCAGTGTTCCGTCCAGACTGTCACCAACCCAGTTTAAAATAAATCCCAAATTTGCCAGCCAGAGATAGCCGGGATGAAAATTGCTCAGCCAATAGCTCAGAAAGATAATCAGGGTGGCGAGGAATCCGCTGAAGGTCATCAGATCGGGTGTGACCCAGTCCGGCATCTTTTTCGCAAGCCGCAACAATACCTTGCGTTCCAATGCTCCAAGGATACTTTCGTTGATCCGAATGTGTGACCTGAATTTTTTTGCATGATTACTCATTTCAGATTCATTACCCCTTTCTGTATATGGAAACCGGTTCCGCCGGTTGTGTTCCGACAGGCAACAGATTTATCCAACTTTGTATACGGTTTTATCATCTGCCTTTCCCCGTGTTAGTCTGAAGACGACTTTATCACCGAGAAAAAAACTGAAGAAACCCGAAACCGAGAGCGCCAGGATATTGCAGATGACCGGGCGAAAGTGCCACAGTCTTTCGAACAGGATCAGGAGGATTAATTTGACGCCGAATGCCACCACCGCGCTGAGATTGTATACGGGAAAGCGGCGCACAAAATCCCCTAGCGTATTCTGAACGCGATGATTCCAGATCCATAAATAGCACATGGTATAGGTAACGCTCAGCGAGACTTCAAAGGAGATCGCCGGTGCGATGATATATTCCAGAACATAGGTGTTAAAAACGAATTCCGATAAAAGTAGCAGCACCAATGAATCAACGATCCCGCCCACAATTCCCCGGACAGTAAATTTCGTAAATCTGCGAATCATGGTATTTTTGCAAATCCCTGTAGGCAGAGGTGATACATATTGTTCTAGAATTTCATTTTAAACATAAACTTAACGATTCCGAAAAATATTGATGGCGAGCCATAGACCAAAAAAGGCGGCAATCAGATAGCCGGTAATTCCAAAAATAGACAGATTAAAGATCTGATGTCCTTTGCCACTATGAATGATTAGGGACGATCCGATGACGAAACCGGCGACGATGAGGCTGAACGCCAGCCGGTTGCCCATCTGATTGAGTCTGGCTATATGCTGCTCCAACCCGTGATGCTCAAACTGTATTTTGATTTTACCCTGTTTGATTTTTGCAATGATGATTTTTAGCTCGGATGGAAATGTTTTCAAAAGACGAATAAAATCGTCGATACTGCCGGCGAATTCTTTTAGTTGCCGGCGCGGGTCCAGTCTGCGCAGCAGCAGCCTTTCGACGTACGGTCTGGCGAGGGTGACCATATCAAATTCCGGGTCCAGGGTTCGACCAATAGCCTCTTCGGTAATCAGCGCCTTGCCCATGAGGGTCAGTTCGGCAGGCAGGGGAATTTGATATCGTCGCATAATGGCAATCACTTCGGTGACGATATTCCCAATATTCAGTTGCTGTAATGGAACCTGATAGTAGCGATCGATAAAGTCGGCTAAATCCAGCTTCAGCTCGCGGGTATCGGTGGTTTGGTCAAGTACGTCGAGATTGATCAGTGCATCGATGATTCGTTTGATATCCTTTTTCACAAAAGCCGTCAGCAGGGCACTGACGGTTTCCATCTCTTCTTCATCGAGATTACCGACCATGCCAAAATCCAAGGGGGCGATCACATTCCCCGGTAATACAAAAATATTGCCCGGATGAGGATCGGCATGAAAAAAGCCGTGCTCGAAAATCTGCTTTAAAATCAGCTGCGCACCGTTGACGGCGATGGTTTTGCGGTCCAGCCCGGCGGCATCCAGAGCGGCAGTATCGGAGATTTTAATGCCCTGAATATAGTCCATTGTTAAAATCTGTTCAGAGGTCAGTTCCCAACATACGTCCGGTATGTAAACGGTATCTTCGTCCGCGAAATTTTTTCGGAACCGTTCGATATTCTGGGCTTCCCGGTACAGGTCCAGCTCACGTCGGATGGTTTGGGAAAATTCGGTGACGATTCGGGTGGGCGAGAAGAGGTGACTTTCCGGCACGTTGCGCTCAATCAGACGCGCCAGGTCGAACAGGATTTGCAAATCGGTATCAATAATCTGCTGAATATTCGGACGCCGGATTTTGACAATCACCTCGGTTTGCTGTTTGGTAGTGGCGCGGTGCACCTGGACGATGGAGGCGGATGCGATGGGAGTGATATCAAAAAAAGTGAACAGCTGGTCGATATCTTTTCCAAATTGGCGTTCGATCGCTTGTTGTGCCTGAGTACCGGGGAACGTCGGAACGCTGTCCTGCAGTTTCTGCAGCTCGGTGATGTAATTTTCCGGAAGGATATCGGGACGCACACTCAGAATTTGTCCGAGTTTCACAAAAGTCGGTCCCAGCTCTTCAAAGACCATCCGCAGACGACTGGCGGTTGACACTCTCTCGAATTGGTCCTTTTTCAGACTTTTGAACTTGAGTGACTTAATGAAAAAATCGAGATTGAGTCGGCTGATAATGTCGCCAAAACCGTAGCGGACCAGAACCCCAAGAATCTGACGGTAGCGTTTGATATTGCGATAATTACGGGAAAAGCGAATAACCGACATAAAGTGATTGCCTGTCCGGACCTGTTTATTACCTGATCAGCTGATCGATCTTTTTTTCCAATCGGGCGATGTCCTTACGGGTCGGAAGATCGAGTTTTTCAAGCACGTTTTTGACTGTGGCAGCGACTTTTGCATTGAGAGCGTCTTCCTGTTCCCGGGCTTTGTCCAGCAAGTCCTGGACGGTTTTCAACCGCTTGTCCTCTGTCAATTCACCTTTTTTAATCAGTTCATCAACGATCTCTTCGGCTTTTTCCTTGGTAATGGCAAAAGCTCCCAGCCCTGCGAGCATCACTTTTTTCAACAGATCAACCATTCTAACACCTCCTTGATTAATTCAGTAGAAAAACTTTGTAAAGAATGATGATTGATACAGCAAGCTGTCTCGTTAATTCTCCGGAATTCCCGGGGAAAATTATTTACAGATTCCATACAGCAGTGTGTCCGTTAATAAATTTATCTGAGCCGGATCATTTTTTCTAAATGAATCGGTCATAAGAGAAATCTCCATTCCACGCAGAGCGATGGCAAAAACTTTTATGATTTCGCTGACATCCGGCACCGTAAAGACCCGGTTGTCAATGCCGTTCTGGATAATTGATGAAAGCATCTGTATCTCGTAATTATTGAATTTGGACCGGATTTTTTGGACGCTTGACAGATGATTCAGATAATCATCCCGCAGAGCTGAGTTGGCGATTACCAGTTTGTTCAGGTAATTCATCCGTACATGAATATACTTCCGTAATTTATCTTTGGGATTGGTAATGTCCTTAACCGAATCATTTATCGCATCCATCAGCATTCTTGTTTCTCGCCGGAACACTTCATACAGTAAATGTTCTTTATCACGAAAATAGTGGTAGAGAGTCGCTTTGCCCATGCGTGTGGTTCTGGCGATCTGCTCCATCGTGGTTTTATTCAAACCAAAAAGCGAAAAGATGTTCCGGGCTGTTAGTATGATTAATTCTCGTTTTTGTTCTCTTCTGTTCATATAATTCGACCAAATATCGATTCTGGTCGAAAATACGATGGAATTGAACCTATGTCAAGATTAATTTAGGGTAAAAGAAAAGAGCCCGACTGGAAAACCGGGCTCTTTCTTCTGAGATGATTGATTATAAATCCCGGAGAGCTTTGATTTTGTCATTCAGGAAAATAATATGCTTCATTTCTTCTTTGATGATGGTATGAATTCGGTCTTTCCCCAAATCTTCGGGAATCAGCTCCTGGATACCGTAGTAGAAAACGATTGAATCCTTCTCCAGTCCGATGGCATAGTTCAGAATATCCTCCAGGCTTCGGTTTGTGGAGAGGTACTCGCTGGGATCGGCGTTCAGGTCAAAGACCGCCCCATCTGCAAAGGTGCGCAAATAGCGGACCGCGCTGGCATCCGGGTCGAGATAGTCCGGCGCCAGTTTGCGCTCGGCGATCTTCTCCTTCAAATAGGCGAAAACACGTTCATGTTTTTTTTCCATGTCCACCAGGTCCAGAAACAGCCGTTTGTAGTTTTGATCGTCTACCTGGTTGGCGGCTTTCTGGTAATACCTGGCGCCGTTGCGTTCGATCTGTTCGGCGATTTCAAACACCTCTTCGATACTGAACTGCAAGGGCATGGGCTATTCTCCTTCCGAAGGGGGCGGGGTGAACACCCGTGTTCCCAGCTCGCGGTCAATCATCATCAAACCGTTGCCGGAGTCGCCAACCCGGCGCAGCATCTGCTCAACTTTACCGACGCTGTCCTCCTCTTCGACCTGTTCGGCGACAAACCAATCCAGCAGCACTTTTGCCGCATAGTCGTTGACCTCAATTGCAAGTGTCATCAGATCGTTGATCTTACCGGTGATAAACTGTTCGTGCTCCAAAGCATCCTTAAATGCTGCATGAGGGGATTCCCAGCTGGTCTTCAGAATTTTTAAATCCTGTAGTTCGACCTTGCCGCCACGTTCGTGGATGAAATTGAAGAATTTATGAGCATGCACGATTTCTTCCTGTGCCTGGGCGGTCATCCACTGCGCCATACCGTCCAGACCTTCGGCGGCGAAATAGGATACCATGGCGTAATATATGTAAGCCGATTCAAGCTCGTGTTTAACCTGCTCATTAAGCTGTTTGTAGAGTTTCTCATTGAGTCTCATTTTTATCCTTTCCATAAACCGTGAACGTTGCAGTATTCCCGGGCGCTGACGGTTTTAGCGTCAACGTTGAAGTGCGCGACCGGTTCGTCACCCGGTTTCAGAAATTGGCGGTAGGATTTACCATCGGCGATCAACTCAATCCACTCAATGTAATGGGCATCGACCATGGGATGCAGCGTGCTGCCAACGGTTACCTTGTAGCCGGTGTCCGTCCGTTCGATGACGGGTACATGCTTTTCGGTGGTGGAATCGGCGGTCTGCTCATTCAGCAGCGTCATCGGCTGACCACAGCAAACCAGTTCTCCGCCGCCGGCATGTAATACTTCGACAACATTTCCACAGATCTCACATTTGTATACCTGTTTTTTCGCAATCATTTTGTCCTCCTGATTTTTTTCTTGTTAGATTGATACCCGTGATAAGGGTTACAAAAATGTGCTATGTAAAGGATTGTTGTCATGATCGTTCTTAAGAAATATACGCAACCCGATTCAGAAAATCTAAAATCTTCGTGCCGGAGATAAAAATTTTTGCAAAATCCGATTCTTCTCGTATATTCCAAAACCCGGATATGAAGCGAAAGCAGGAATAAGTTCTATGAATAAGACCGAACGATTGCGTAATGCTGAAGATTCAATTCCCGATCTATCTAAAGCCGTAATCAAGGCTCGGGATGCTCAGCAGATATGGGCGGCACTGCCTGTTAAAGTGCGGATTCGGAGAATCCGAAAGATTCGCGATTTCCTGGTGGAGCAGATGCACGAAATTGCGGAAACCATCGGTGAGGAAACTGGCAAGGTATTGACTGACGCGCTGGCGGCGGAAGTGCTTCCGGCAGCGCTGGCGGTTTCCTACTATTGTAAAAATGCCGAGCGATTTCTGAGCCCGGAAAAGCTCCGGAGCGGTACCCTGGCTCTGTCTTACAAACGGAGCAGATTGTATCGGCAGCCCTTTGGCGTCATTGGGATCATCTCACCCTGGAATTATCCGTTTGCGATTCCCTTTTCGGAGATTATCATGGCGTTGTTGGCAGGCAATGCTGTTCTTCTGAAAACCGCCGGCAATATGCCGGCGGTCACACGAAAACTCATGGAGTGCATCGGGTCGGCGGATTTGCCGGACGGATTGTTCAAAGACATTGCTTTGCCCGGTCGACTGGCGGGCGATGCACTGCTGGACGGTGGCATTGACAAACTGTTTTTCACCGGCTCCGTGGCGACCGGAAAATATTTGATGAAAAAGGCTGCGGAGAGTTTGACACCGGTGGTACTCGAGCTGGGCGGCAATGATGCAATGATCGTATGCGCAGACGCCCGACTTGAGCGGGCGATCGAAGGAGTTTTGTGGGCTGGGTTTTCCAGTGCCGGGCAATCCTGTGGCGGCATCGAGCGAATCTATGTCGAAGAGGAAATCCATGATATATTTATTGAAAAACTGAAGCAACGGATCGCAAAGATGCACATTAACGGCGATCCCTATGAACGGGAACTCGGTGCCATCACGACGGAAAAACAGTACCGGAATATCAAAAAGCATGTCAATGAAGCGCTGGAAAAGGGAGCGGTGATTGCGGCTCAGTCGGAAATACCGAATGATGGTAAGCGGCATTACTTTCCGGCTACAGTGCTGGTGAATGTTACCCATGATATGACGGTCATGCGGGAAGAGACCTTTGGTCCGGTTGTCACCGTCATGCCGTTTAAGACGATTGAGGAGGCGATTCGGCTGGCAAACGATTCCGATCTGGGACTGACCGGCTCGGTATGGTCGACGAACCGTCGGAAAGCTGTGGCAATCGGACGACGCATTGAAGCCGGTGTGATCACCATAAATGATCATCTCATGAGTCACGGTTTGGCGGAGACCCCCTGGGGTGGTTTCAAACAGAGCGGGATCAGTCGGACACATGGCAAACCGGGGTTTGACGAGATGACCCAACTGCAGGTGGTGGTGGACGACCGGCTGGCATTTACCCGGAAGAATCTCTGGTGGCTCCCCTATTCACGTAAACTGTATGACGGCTTAAGCGGTCTGATCCACGGACTGTACGGAGCGGGATTCCGGCAAAGAGGTGGCGGGCTGAAGAATCTACTGAAGATTATCGGCCGTATTTTTTAATTCGGCAAGGGATGAAGAAAAATTATCATCTTGTCGAATAGTTATTGCCTTTAGACTGAGAAACAGTTATTTTAACTTTATGCGGGATTTGAGCAATAATCGCAGAGGCTTTGTATTTTTCTGCGGTTCGGGTCCCAGTGATAGTAAATTAATAGAACTTACATATATTGAAATAATAATGTTTTGGGGAAAATTTGGATGTGCGGAATATTTGCCTATGCCGGTCCGGGGAACTGTGCCGAGATAATCGTCAACGGTTTGAAATCTTTGGAATATCGCGGATATGACTCTTGGGGAATTGCGTTAAAAACCCGCCGGAAAATCGAATTGAAAAAGAGTGTGGGAAAGGTATCGGAAGCCGCAGAATTGGAATCGGTCAGTGCTCTTGCAGGTATCGGTCATACCCGCTGGGCAACGCACGGCAATGTTTCCATTGAGAATTCGCACCCGCACACGGATTCGGAAAAGCGAATCTATGTGGTTCATAACGGCATTATCGAAAATGTTGAAGATCTGCGCAAATATGTCCGTGGCGACCGGTTTTACTCGAAAACCGATACAGAAATTATCCCAAAATTAATTGCCCGGTCTCTGAACAAACGTACCTTCCCGGCAGCGGTCAAGGAGGTTGCGGGTAAGCTTCAGGGCAACTTTGCCTTTGTGGCGATTGACCGGGACAGCAATTATCTGGTTGCCGCCCGCAACGGCAGCCCCATTGTGGCGGCTCTGAACGAAAATAAATTCTATATCTCTTCTGATTTGCAATCGCTGGTTCCCTATACGGACAAGGCGTTTTTAATGAATGATGGTGAAATGGTCATCTACAACCTGGATGACGGCAAGGTCGAATTTTTTAATTTTCTTGAAGGGAAAGAGGTTCCAAAACATCAGGAAGTGTATGCTGTGCCACCCGGTGATTGCCAGCGCGGACAGTTTAAGCATTTTATGCTCAAGGAAATCTTTGAGCAGCCGGTGCGACTCCGGCAGACCTTTGAGGTGAATGTCACGGATTTTGACATCCGATTTGCCCAGCCGGTTGACGCGGGCATTTTCGAGCACAGCAACAGAATTGTGATCATTGCCTGTGGAACCTCCTGGCATGCCGGACTGGTAGCGGAATACTGGCTTGAATCACTGGCGAGAATGCCGGTGGAGGTTGAATATGCGTCGGAGTTTCGTTACCGGAATCCCGTTCTGTCGGCGGATACACTGGTGATCGCCATCAGCCAGAGTGGCGAAACGGCGGATACGATTGCGGGCATCAGAGAGGCAAAAAAGCTCGGTGCTACAGTGCTCTCCATCTGTAATGTTCCGGGCAGTACGATTGCCCGGGTTAGCGATGCCACGGTTTTTACCCAGGCAGGTCCGGAAATCGGAGTTGCCTCCACCAAGGCATTTACGACGCAGCTGGAGGTGCTGTTTTTGTTGACCCTTTATCTGGCGCAATGCCGGCAAAAAATCAGTCACAAGGATGTCATTAATTACCTGAAAAATTTAGCCGAAATTCCGGAAAAAATGGAAAGCGTCCTTGCGAAAACCGAGCAGATTATCCGGATTATGGAAACCCATTACACCGTTTCCAATGCACTGTTTCTGGGGCGGGGTGTCAATTACCCAATTGCTCTGGAAGGTGCATTGAAATTAAAAGAGATCAGCTACATTCATGCGGAAGGTTATCCCGCTGCCGAGATGAAACACGGTCCCATTGCACTGATCGACCGCAATATGCCAACGGTTGTGATCTGTATCCGGGATCAGTCGTATGAAAAAGTACTGTCCAATATTCAGGAGGTCAAAGCCCGTAACGGAATCGTCATAGCAGTAGCGAATGACAATGACAAACGGATCACCGTGACGGCGGACCATGTGATTTATATTCCCGAGACCATCGTCGAGCTAAGTCCGTTTCTAACAGTTGTTCCATTGCAGATGCTGGCTTACTATATCGCCGACAAAAGAGGTTGTGATATTGACAAACCGCGTAATTTAGCAAAATCCGTAACCGTGGAGTGATGTATGAAAATGATCGTGTACGAAGATGAAAATGTGACAGATTTGTATCCGCTGACGCTGACCCGCCCGGCGTTTCAGATTCCCATTGGCGCCTGGACACTGCAGGAGTTGCTAACCGTCAGTTTTCCGGAGGCAGAGATTGAATATCGAATCCGCACCGAGTTGACACCGTTTTTTGATTTCCCTGCCCGAAATAATGCGACGCCAAAACCGGACGAACTATGGATCAACGCCCGGGCGGTTCCCAGTGCAGACAATATGGAAAAAATTAGCGCCGGAAATACGGAGCTTGATCTGATCGGTTACCAGCATGAGGCGATTGTCTGGCACAAACGCGTATGTGACGCCAATCTCCAAAGACTTCTGGGGTTGAAAAAATGGAGGGAAATCCAACCCGATGTGTATGTCGGTGAAAATGTCAAAATCAATGAGCACGTCATTTTCCATGCTGACACCGGTGTAATAATCATTGATGATGAATCCGAAATTTTTCCCTATACGGTGATTGAGGGACCGGTAAAAATCGGCAAAGGGTGTAAAATTCTCGAACATACCCTTATCCGGGATCGGGTAGTTGTCGGTAACGTATGCAAAATCCGGGGCGAAGTGACCGAATCCGTTTTAATGGATTATTCCAATAAACAGCATTACGGGTTTCTGGGGAACGCCTTTGTGGGGACTTGGGTGAATATGGGTGCCGGGACCTGTAATTCCGATCTGAAAAACACCTATGGTAAGATCAGTGTCAAGAAGGGTAACGGCAAAATCAATACCGGAGAGCAGTTCCTGGGATGCGTTATCGGTGATTATTCAAAATCGGCGATAAACACCAGTATATTTACCGGTAAGACGATTGGTGTAAGTAGTTATTTATACGGGTTTATCGATGAGGATGTGCCCTCTTTCGTCAGCTTCATGAAATATCTCTGCTGTGGCAGCTTTACGTTTAATGTTGAAAAGGCGATTGAGACACAGCAGCGGATGTTCCTGCGGCGCAATCACCGGCAGGAGGCGCGGGATGTTGAATTGCTTAAATTTGTTTTTCAGATCACCCAGGATGAGCGAGACATTTTCTTTTCGAATAAGTATCTGCACAAGATATAAGGGACGGCTGATCTGAGTGAGCCCGTTTGTGCGGTCGGGGACTGCCATTTTTCCGACGGCAAATCCATTTCCAGATATACAAAGACCAGTGAGGTAATGTAGTGAGGAAAAATCATTTTCCGTCATATTTTACTGTACTTTTGAAATTAGAATGGTTAACTTACTAACCGAAGTTTACCCCTGAAATGGTTTTATGAGAATGTTAATTACACCCAATCACAAAATACCTCTTGCCAGACCCATTTCGAAATTTGAAATTGATAAAATAGATCGTCGAGGAACCAATTTATGAACACTGTATTGCTTTTCTTTGCAAGCGAAGCCGACCCGAACGGATTGAGCCAGATGAGAGAGGTGATTCAGAATATTCTGGAAAAGACCGATGAAACCTGTAAGGTGCTGATTATTTCAGAGGGAAACCATCATCTGGTGGAGAATCTGCCGGCGGCTTTTTCAGAGCGGCTGCGGAAACATTGCGGTGAATTTAAAAATGTTAATACAGCGATTCTCTCCGCCAGGGAGGCGGGGCTATTAAACTGTGATTTACTGCTGCTGACCACGCCCGGTGATATTATTGATCTGAGCCAGAAAACCGTTGATGCATTTTGTGCGGTTCATTCGCTGGCGGATGCCGGATTTATCATCAGTGATCATTATGAGGTTATTGACGAAGGTACACCGGATCAACGGCTGGTATTACAGAGATTAAAACCGGGTCATGATCCGTCGAATATTATTATCCCCGGTCGCTCGAATCACCCGGCGCTTTTTTGCCACGGCGCGCTTATTGGTGTCGGTTCGGAGTATATCAACGCCAGAGTATTTGATCCCGAAGTGGATTACGGTTTTGACTATGCCATTCGCATGGGTGTTCTGGCTCAGGGGGGGACTATCTACACCATTTCCAAACCGATGTACCGGTTTCAACGGGGCAAACCCTATTATCCCGGTCGCGGATTGCAGGCGAAATTTGAGAAGAGCGAGAGCGAAGACGTTGATCGTCACTTTTCCTACACGAAGGACCCCGCCCGCTTTGAATGGGGTCCGATCAGTTTTCAGAAATATTTGAAGGATATTGGTGCATTTTTACCCGATTCTTTTTTCAATCGGAAAGTGGAATCCGACGAATCTCTGGGTGACGGCATTTCGTTTGTAATGCCTACTTATAACCGGGCTCACCTGATTCACTATGCCATCGAATCAGTCCTTGCAGTACGCAAGCGGGTGAATCACAAAATTCCCATCGAGCTGATTATCGTAGACAACGGTCACGATCATACCGGCGAAGTGGTAAAATCCTATTTGCCCGAACATTCCGAAATGATCAAATATTTTAAGGTGTCGGGTATGACCCTGGGCGGTACCCGGAATTTCGGCGTTTATCAATCCCGCAACAGAATTATCGGGCAGCTGGATTCGGACGACGTACTAATCGGTGACCCGGTAACGAAGATATTAGAACAGTTCAGGAAGAGCGGGGCGGCGGCTATCATCGGCATTTACCAGACCGCAGTGCGCAATTCGGAGACCGGCGAACTGACCCTTGATAACCGGATCATCCTGCACGACGAGTATCTGTGCAATCAGAACAATCCGCTGCTCCAGGTCTGTATACCGGGTCCGGGAGCGCCGCGCTACTACCGAAAAGAGGCGATCATTGCCGCGGGAGGCTACCCCGATCTGCTGTATGGCGAGGATGCCGCTCTGTCGGATCAGCTGTTGATTCAACGATATATCATTGAACGCAATCTCGATGAAGCCAACTATATTGCGGTCCGGCACAGCGCCAACACCGACACTGAGGAGCTGGGTTCCGATCTGCTGGTGCGAAAAAATTTCGCTAAGTATTCCTTCAAATTATCCATCCTGGAAGAGTTGAAACATTTGGTGCTAAGTAATCCCGATTTTCATAAATTCAACAACCGGGTCGGATTCTGATTCTCCGGTCAGACAAGTGATGAGTCTTATAAACCACCTGATCAGCGATTCCGAACTAGCGTCATACGGCTTGAACGCGGCACAGAGTGACGACAATGCGCGTGTTGCGGCACTTTACCGTCAGCAACTGGATTCGCAAAGCGGCTGGCCGCGTTTAATCGGGAATATGCAAAAATACTCCCGGATTCGTCGCTGTACACTGGACGTCCGATCCATCCCCATCGGTCTGATGCTGAACGAGACCCGGGCTCCGAGCCTGACGGCTCAGACTTTTGAGCGGAAGGCAGCACCACCCGCTTCACAACCCTGTCATCTGTGCGAATTGGAGCCGCGACAAAAGGCGGTTCTAGCGCTGGACGGGCAATATCTCCTGCTGATCAATCCCGGTGTCACAATGCCGGGTGATTTAACCATTGCGTCGGTGTATCACCGTCCCCAGTTGATTACCGGATTTTTCGGCGATATGATCGCTTTGTCACAGTCTCTTTCCGATTATTCCATTTTCTACAACGGTGCCATGGCGGGCGCCTCGATTCCGCACTTTCACTTTCAGGCGGGGCAAAAAGATACCCTTCCCGCCGAAGAGCAAATTCAGAAGCTGTTAGACGGATTCCCGGTAGGGCAAGCCCATCTGGTCGAACTATACAACAGTCCGGTCGGCGCAGTATACGGCGTTCAGGACTTTTTACGGGCTACCTACCTGATTCGCTCGAAGGAGACCACCGAACTGGAGCGACTGTTCCTGATTTTTTATGATAATCTTTTGGAGGTGGATGCGGAGATTTTCAAGATTCCCAATGTCCCCGATTTCGGCTCCTACATTGAGGTAATGGGCATGCATGAGAGCGAACCGCGCATGAATCTGATGCTGAAATACGATCCGCCTTCGGGTGAATATCTGCTGGCGGTTTTTCCCAAGGTCAGTAATCGTCCGGCGGTCTATTTTAAGCATGGAAGTGAGCAGATTATCGTCGGTATGGCGATTAAGGAGTCGCTGGGCAATTTGATATGTTGCCGCCGCTCTGATTATCATAAATTACGACAGTCTGGCGAATTGGTGGCTGAATTGTATCGCGACACCTCCATCAGTGAGCGGCTGACAGATCAATTGAATCGCCGGCTGGCAAGGCTGGATTCGGTTTGATACCTTTACCGGGCGGGCGAAATATTCCGCTTGCATTTTAACGTCTAAAAGAGATAAACTTAGAGGCTATTTACAGCCCTCGTAGTTCAAGGGGATAGAACGGGGGATTCCTAATCCTCTGATCTGGGTTCGAGTCCCGGCGAGGGTACAGGATGATTGAAAAAGGAGATTCGTTTATGCTGAAACCGAAAAAGAAAATCTTGCGCAAAGAGATTAAAAAGGACCCTGTACTGGAAAAAATATCCCATGCGGAGCGCTATGTCCGTGAAAAGGGGAAAACGTTAAGCTACATTTTAATTGCCGTTGTGGCAGTTGTGGTTTTGGCGGTTTTGATGATCCAGTCGAAACAGAAAGCCAATCGGGAGGCAGCCGGCGATTTGGGACTGGCTGAGATGGCGCTGGCGGTGGGTGATGTTGATAATGCTATTGTTCAGTTTGAAGCCCTGATCAATACCTATCCCGGTACGAAAAATGCCGGCATGGCGACGCTGCTTCTCGCCAGTGCATACATCAGCAAAGATGATTATGAGAATGCCGAAGATTATTACCGGAATTACATTGAGGATTATGCCCATGAGGATCTGTTGGTTGCGGCGGCGTATAACGGTCTGGGGGTCTGCTTTGAACAGAAGGATGATTTTCGCCAGGCTGCGGAATATTTTCAAATGGGCGGTGAAACAAGCCCGTTCCACTTTTTGCAGATCCAATGCTTCTTAAACGCTGCCCGCGCCTATATTGAAGTCGGCGATTATCGGCAGGCAGAATCGGCGCTGGCGCAGATCCCAACGGATCAATTGGGATATGATGAAAAAACGGAATATGAGATTCTAAACGCCAAAATCGAGGTTCTAAAGGATTAATTGCTAAGGGAGTTGCATAATTGGTTTTATTGTCGTATATTCCGATCGTTGAAAGTG